>NZ_CALWUM010000010.1 GCF_944384765.1 uncultured Agathobaculum sp.
CGCCGTGTACCGAACGGTACGCACGGTGGTGTGAGAGGACGGCTACTCAATTAATGGGTGGCCTCCTACTCGATTATCATTCGTAGCGCAGCTTGACGCCTTCCTGCAGGCACAGGTCAACGTATTCCTGCGGCGGTTTGCGGTCGGTGATGAACGCGGTCAGGTCCTTGAGGTGGCAGAAGGTCACAATGGCCTCCTTACCGATCTTGGACGAGTCCGCCATGCAGTAGATGTTGTCCGCGCGCTGCACAACCGCGCGCTTGATCTCGGCTTCGAGGAAGGTGGTGTTGGTCATGCCCGCGGTGAGCGACACGCCGGTCGCGCCCATGAACGCCTTGTTGATGCGCATGGAGGACAGTGCCTCGATCGTGGACAGGCCGACAAAGGAGTCGGTCGTCGGGCTGTAAATGCCGCCGAGCGAGATGATGTTCAGATTATCGTACTTCGCCGCTTCGCTCAGCGCGCCGAGCGAGTGCGTGATGATGGTGATGCGCTTTTTCGCCACAAGAAAGCGCAGCAGGCACAGGGTGGTTGTGCCGGAGTCGATAAAAATGGTGTCCCCGTCCATCACTTCCTCAGCCGCCAGACGGCCGATCAGCGATTTGTCGATCTGGTTGAGGCCCGAGCGGATGGGCGCCGGCACCGCGCCGGCGGGGACGGTGGCGGTCACGCCGCCATAAACCTTGGTGATGTGGCCGCGCATCTCAAGCTCGTTGAGGTCGCGGCGGATGGTATTCTTGGAAACGCCGAAAACCTCGCACAGTTCGTCAATGCTGACGGTCTCGTGCGAGATGACGTATTGTTCGATCGAGTTGAGACGGCTGACCTTCATCTTTCTATCTCCAATCCTGAGCGGAATATAACCTTTATATGTTTGTCTTAAGTTTATCAAATTCCAGACAGATTGTCCACTGTTTTCCTGCATGGAAAAAACATTGGCTTGCAAAGAAAAGGTTGCGTTTTCCCGGGCGGAATGAGAAAAATCCGTGATAAAAAACCTGCGTTATACCGGGAATAAATAAAAAAATATTTCCTACCGCGGCGGCATGATTCAGCGGCTGCACGGAGTGCGCCTGAGACTGGCCGCAAACCGGGCGCATACCCATTGTTCAGCAAAAAATCATAAAGATTCCACCAAGACATAACCAACAAATTTCATATAATTCACCGAAAAATTTTATGAAAATTTCCGGTGGCCACAAAATGGAAGGTCAAATTTTGTGAGCCAAGTTGTGAAATCCGGTTGAAATCCGGGCGGTATGGTGATACACTTATAACGTATAGCAGCGGTCATGCCGCTGTGCGTCGGAACCTGTTCCGCGGAGAGAAAATATTTTTGAATTAGGCAGGTGTATGCAATGCAGAAAGCAGAAAAGATGCAGGAGCTGCGCGTATTTGCACAGGAAATCCGTCTGGAGACCCTGAAGACGATCGGCTCGCTCGGCTTTGGCCATGTCCCCGGTTCGATGTCTATCATTGACGCGCTGGCCGTGCTGTACGGCGAAGTGATGAAGGTCGATCCGAAGAATCCCCGTTGGGAGGATCGTGACTGGTGCGTACTGTCCAAGGGCCATGCGGGTCCGGCAATGTATGCCACCCTCGGCCTGAAGGGCTTCTACCCGATCGAGCAGGCTTACACGCTCAACCAGCCGCACACCAATTTCCCGTCCCATACCGACCGCACCAAGACCCCCGGTGTTGACCTGACGACCGGCTCGCTCGGCCAGGGCATGTCCACCGCGACCGGCGCTGCGCTCGGCAACAAGATCGATGGCCGCGACAACCATGTTTTCGTGTTTGTCGGCGACGGCGAGGCAGACGAGGGCCAGGTTTGGGAGGCCGCTCAGTTTGCTGTACATTATAAACTGGACCACCTGATTTGCTTTGTGGACGACAACAAGTACCAGCTCGACGGCGCTTGCGATAAGGTCATGAAGCATGCCAAGGGCATCGGCGCGAAGTTTGACGCGTTTGGCTGGAACGTCATCGAGTGCGAGGACGGCAACGACGTAGAGCAGATCTACGACGCGGTCCAGTCCGCTTACGCGACCAAGGACGTACCCACCTGCATTGTGCTCCATACCGTCAAGGGCAAGGGCGCTACCTTTGCCGAAGGTACGGGCGCGCACTCCTCTCAGCCGACCAAGGAGCAGTGGGATGAAGCCATTGCTTACGCTGAGAGCAAGCTCGCTGAGATCAAGGCACAGTAAGGGAGGGTATGAACATGAGCTTTACTTTGATTGGCAAACATGAAAAGGATTCTCGTGCAAACCGCGACGGCTACGTTTCCGCGATGCTCGAGATGATGGAGAAGGACCCCACGGTCATGCACATTGACTGCGACCTGGAGAACTGCATCAACACCGGCAAGCTGGCAAAGGCTTATCCGGAGCGCACCATCAACGCAGGTATTGCGGAAGCAAACGCCATGGGCGTTGCGGCCGGCCTGTGTGCAACCGGCAAGACCGTGTTCATGCACTCTTTCGGCTGCTTTGCTTCCCGCCGTGCGTTTGACCAGGCGTTCATGTCCGCGGCTTACGCCAAGCTGCCGGTACACGTGATCGGCTCTGACCCCGGCGTATGTGCAGCTTACAACGGCGGCACCCACATGCCGTTCGAGGACTGCGCGCTGTATCTGTCTGTTCCGGACGCGATCGTAATCGATCCGGTCGACTATGCACAGATCAACTGCCTGACCAAGAAGCTGGCCGCTTCCGGCAAGTTCTCCTACATGCGCATGATCCGCAAGGCGTTCACCACGGTTTATGCGGACGGCTCTGATTTCGAGATCGGCAAGGGCGTCACCCTCAAGGAAGGCAAGGACGTTGCGATCATCGCTTCCGGCATCATGGTTGACGAAGCGCTCAAGGCGCAGGAGCAGCTGGCCAGCGAGGGCATTTCCGCAAAGGTAATCGATATGTTTACCTGGAAGCCGCTCGACGAGCAGCTCATCCTCGACTCCGCCAAGGAGTGCGGCGCGATCGTTACCGCCGAGAACCATCAGGTCAAGTGCGGCCTGGGTTCCGCGATTGCGAACGTTGTCATCAAGAACAACCCGGTTCCGATGGAGATGGTCGGCGTAGAGGACCGCTTCGGCCAGGTTGGCGCGGAGAGCTTCCTGCGCGAGGAGTACGGCCTGACCGCTGCCCACATCGTAGAGGCTGCCAAGAAGGCTATTTCCCGCAAGTAAGCGTTTTAACTGCATCAAAAAAGCGACAGCCGAAGCTGTCGCTTTTTTTCGTCTCGACAGAAAGCTATGCTTTCGTGCTGCCGTGCCCGCCGCCCATTACAAGGCGGGCGGCGCGGGGTTGTTGGTGCGGCCAAGCAGATAGTCCGTGCTCGTGTGGTAAATGTCGGCCAGTTGTAGCAATACCGCGGTGGGAATATCGTTTTCGCCGGTTTCATACTTGGAATAGCCAGTCTGCGACATACCGAGCATTTTGGCAACCGCAGCCTGTGTCCATTGCTTGTCATTTCGCAAATCACGCAGTCGGGGGTACATGGTAATCACCTCAAACAAATTATAGGATAACCTGTTTCAGAGTATTGAATTATAACCTGAAACAGGTTATAATATATGCGGTGATAGACATGAACAAGATGATTTGCCAAAACTGCAAGCATTTCCGCGTGCATTATATCAAAGGCCCTGGGGGCATTTTCCGCCGTACGCGCGGCGGGCACTGCGTCTATCCGCGGCTCAAGCTGCGCTACGGCGAAACACCCGCGTGCGCACACTTCCGCCCGGCGGAACCGCCGGACGAAAACCTCCACTAAAAGCGCTTTGCGAACCTGCCGCCGCTTGCCGCAAGCCGCCGCGGGGCAGGCGGGTTAGGACTTCTTGCGTGTCAGGAACGCCCCGACGGCGGCGCCGGTAAATAGAAACGGTGCGCAGCGGATAAACAGCCATTCAAACGCGTGCAGGATCGTGCCGGCAACTGCGATTTCCGGGTCGTCGAAATCCCAGTTCAAATAGGGGCTGTGCAGCGCAAATAGGACCGCAGCTATCGCGGCGAGGGACGCGCAGCAGGCGAGCAGAAACAGGTGCAGTGCTTTGCGGCGGGCCGTCTTGGCGCGCGCAAGATGCAAATTGATGGTTTCGAGCTTTTCCGCAAGGGCATTGACGTCGTCGGCTGCGGGCACATCGGCCGTTTCGCCGAGCAGGGTGCTCACCGGCGTTTCGAGCGCCTGCGACAGGGCGATCAGCAGGTCAGAATCCGGGACGGATAAACCATTCTCCCATTTCGAGATGGTCTGCCGCACCACATGCAGCCGGACGGCAAGCTCCTCCTGCGACAGCCCTTTGGCCTGCCGGAACGCTTTGATGTTTTCTTGCAGCATCGTGGGTAACCTCCTTTGTGTGGTTGTCAAAATCAGTGTAGCGGAAAAGGCCGGTTTCCGCAAGCAACGCGCAGTAACAATGCCGTGGCGGCGGCGCGGACCGGCGGTTTTGGCCATCCGGTCCGCTTTTTTCGGCTGATTTTGCGCCGGGCGGTCAAACGGTACTTTACGAAACGTCCGGCGGCCGGTATAATAGAGAAATGAACAAAATACCGCGCCGCACGCGATCCGGCGGTCGGCGCGCAGATGCAACGGAGGAAAGCAAATGGATTTGAAGGAACGCGCGCTCAAGGCGCATGAGGCGTGGGGCGGCAAGATCGAGGTCGTCGCGCGGTGCGAGGTAAACAGCAAGGAAGATCTGTCGATCGCCTATACGCCCGGCGTGGCTGAGCCCTGCCTCAAGATTAAGGACGACCCGTCCCTGAGCTACACCTATACCCGCCGCCACAATCTGGTTGCGGTCATCACGGACGGCACGGCCGTGCTCGGCCTGGGCGACATCGGCCCGATCGCGGGCATGCCGGTCATGGAGGGCAAGTGCGCGCTGTTCAAGGCGTTCGCGGATGTGGACGCGTTCCCGCTGTGCGTGGCATCCAAGGATGTGGACGAGATCGTGCGCACGATCCAGCTGATTTCCGGCTCGTTCGGCGGTATCAATCTGGAGGACATCGCCGCGCCCCGCTGCTTTGAGATCGAGCGCCGCCTCAAGGAAGTCTGCGACATCCCGGTGTTCCACGATGACCAGCACGGCACCGCAGTGTGCTGCGGCGCGGCGCTGATTAACGCCTGCCGCCTGACCGGCCGCAAGGTGGAGGACATCAAGATGGTGGTCAACGGCTGCGGCGCGGCGGCGATCGCGGTGACCAAGTTCCTGATGTTCCTGGGAGTGCAGGATATCACGATGGTCGAGCGTTTCGGCATCGTGTGCGAGGGCGACGAGCGCCTCAACCCCGCCCAGGCGGAGATGGCAAAGGTCACCAACCGCAGCCACATGACCGGCACGCTTGCGGACGCGGTCAAGGGTGCGGACGTGTTCTTCGGCATGTCGGCCCCGCAGGTGCTGACAAGCGAAATGGTTTCCACCATGGCAAAGGACCCGATGGTGTTCGCCATGGCCAACCCGGTGCCTGAAATCTGGCCGGAGGACGCCAAAAAGGGCGGCGCAGCCGTGGTCGGCACCGGCCGGTCGGATTATCCCAACCAGATCAACAATGTGCTTGCGTTCCCGGGCATCTTCCGCGGCGCGCTCGATGTGCGCGCCAGCGACATCAACGAGGAGATGAAGCTCGCCGCGGCCAAGGCAATCGCCTATTGCGTGCCGGACGAGCAGCTTTCGCCGGAATACATCATGCCTATGGCGTTTGACAAGGCGGTCATCCGCGCGGTGGCGGACGCGGTCGCGCAGGCGGCGCGCGATTCGGGCGTGGCGCGCATCTGAGCATGGACCGGGTAAGCCGCAAACGGCTCGCGCGCCTGCAAAAGCAGGAGGCGCGCGTGGCTGCCAAATATGAAAGGGCAAAACCGTCTGTCTTTGCCGCGGTGCAGGACAAGATACCAGAAGGTTTGCGCGGCAAGCTGGAGGCGGCGTTCGCCAAAGGGTTCCGGTTGGTGCTGGAAAAAGGCAGCAGCCTGATTGGCAAAACCTATGATGCGGATGGCCTGCGGCAGGAATACGAAGCGCGCGAGCGGGCGCTGTCCGAACGCGTGACCGGCGGACGGCTGCGCCGCCTGCGCGCGCGTTCGCGCGTCGCGGTGCAGGGCGGCACCGGCATCGCGCTGGCCGAAGGTGCGGCGCTCGGCGTGCTTGGCATCGGCCTGCCGGATATCCCGCTGTTTCTCGCGGGGCTGCTGCGCGGGTTGTATCGCATTGCGCTGAGCTTTGGCTTCGATCCCGCGCGCGACGGCGAGCGGTGCTATTTGCTGTTGCTCATCGCGGTTTCACTTAGCCGGGGTGAGGCGCGTGGGCGCTATACCGCGCTGGCCGAACAGACTGCGCAGGCGCTGGACCACGGCGGGGTGCTTCCGGTTACGATGGACGAATGCATCGACGCGGCAGCGGCGCAGCTGGCGGACAGCATGCTCGCGGCCAAATTCGTGCAGGGTCTGCCGCTCGTAGGCATCGCGGGCGGTTTGCAGAACGTGCCGGTTTACCGGCGTATCACCTCCTGCGCGGCGCGGGATTATGAAAAGCGCGCGCTGCTGCGCCGAGGCTGAAAAGACACAAAACCCGCTCATTGAGCGGGTTTTGCGTCTATATGAGAGGTTTTATGGTGTTATTCATCTTGAAAAGAAAAGGAGACGTCGCGTGGCAGCGCAAGGCTGCTTTCCGCCTCGGCGCATTTGACGATGCCGGCAATCACCGGGCAGGCGGCGTGCGGCGGAAAATGCGCGGCGGCAAACTGATAAAGCTCGTTCTGCCCCGGCCGGGAAAGGCACAGGGCGAAGCTGTCAAAGGTGTCGCCGAGCGTATCCATCATCTCGCGCACATGCTTGCAGCCCGTGTCGACGCGCAGCGTCACCTCGTCGTCGTCCTCGTTGTAGGTCGCGGTCACCAACGTGCGAAACCCGCACACGCCGGGATCAATCAGCAGCTTTTTCATGACATATCCCCTCCTGAACGATAAGAAATCCCTGTAAATTCCAGTATAACAGAACTTTCGGCAAAGTGCAAGGACGGCGGCCGCTGCGGTGCCTTTGCGTAAAATTGTGCAAAATCTCCAAAAAAGTTTTTGCACAGCGGGCATTTGTGCAAAAATCCGTTTGACTTTTGGGGTGTACTTGAGTACAATAAAGGTAGCAGTGATGCATGTGAAAAAATGCGTTTAGCATGAGAGAAAGTAATGGAGGGAATAACATGTTAGATCCGAAGAAAGTAAAACTCGGCATCTGCCCGATCGGCTGGTCCAACGACGATATGTGGGACCTCGGCGACGAGAATACGTTCCAGCAGTGCATTTCCGAGATGAAGCTCGCGGGCTTTGACGGCTGCGAAGTCGGCCACAAGTACCCGGAGGATAAGGAAGTCCTCAAGCACATGCTCGATGTGCGCAACCTGACCATCGCGTCCAAGTGGTTCTCCTCTTTCCTGGTTGACAAGCCGTATGAAGAGGTTGAGGCCGAGTTTATCAAGGAACTGGATTACCTGTCCTATGTTGGCGCGACCGCGATCAACGTTTCCGAGCAGTCCGGCTCGATCCAGGGCAAGCTCGACACCGCGGTTCTCGATATGGAGAACAAGCGCGTGCTGACCGATGAGGAGTGGGACCGCTTCACCACCGGCCTGAACAAGCTGGGCAAGCTCTCGATGGAGAAGTACGGCATCCGCACCTGCTTCCATCATCACATGGGCACGGTTTGCCAGACGGTTGAGGAGACCACCCGCCTGATGGAGAACACCGATCCCAAGTACGTATTCCTGTGCTTCGATACCGGCCACTTCACCTTCGCAGGCGAGGACCCGGTCAAGATGCTCGAGAAGTTCGCTGACCGCGTTGGCCATGTTCATCTGAAGAACATGCGTATGCCGCTGGTTGAGAAGGCTCGCCAGGAGCACTGGTCCTTCCTGGACGCTGTTCGCGCGGGCGCGTTCACCGTTCCGGGCGATCCGGACGGCTGCGTTGAGTTCGACAAGGTATTCGACCTGCTGGACAAGGCCGGCTACACCGGCTGGATCATGGTCGAGGCTGAGCAGGACCCGGCAAAGGCCAATCCGTTCGAGTACGCCAAGATGGGCCGCGAGTACATCACCGCGCACACCGGTCTGGGCGGCGAGGTCGTTCTCAAGTAAGCGATCGTAAAAACCAAGACGAAAAACACCCCGTTTCAATAGAAACGGGGTGTTTTTTTACGCCAGCCGCCGCAGATAGGCGCGCGCGGTGACCTTGTAGCAGAACAGATAGAAGGCGCAGAACACCAGCATGGCCGCCGCCACGCTGCCGAGCAGTACGGCTGGGGTGTCGATCGAGATCAGGCCCATGAACGTGGCGAAAAACGGGAAGGCAAAGCCGATGTGCAGCAGCGTGCCCGCGAGCGGCATCAGGAACATCACGCTGAGCTGCCGCCGCGCGGTGCGCGCGGCGAGCACATCCGACAGGCCGACTGCACGCAGGATGCGGAAGCGCCCGGCATCCTCCGCGCCCTCGGCCAGCTGCTTGTAATACAGGATGAGCGCGGTGCAGGCGAGAAACACCAGCACGAAGAACACACCCAGGAAAGCGAGCGTGGTGAACATCATGGTGATGTCCGCAGCCGAGGCACCCGCGGTGTTCAGCCCGACCTGTCCTTCCGCGAGCGCCTGTCCGACCCGTTCGATCACTGCGCCCTGGCCGAACAGCACACTGAACGAGCAGCACAGCGTGAACAGGGCCGCACAGCTGAACAGGCAGATATTGGTCAGGCCGGCAGCGTTTTTGCGCAGGCGGTGCTGCAGGCCGGATACCACAACAAATTCAGAAGGGTCCGTGTAAAACCGCCGGCCGCGCCGCAGGCGGCGCAGTACCTCGGCGCTCACGCCGGTGAACACCCCGTAAGTGCCGAGGATGACCAGCAGCAGCGCCAGCATGAAGCTGCTCAGGGTCGCGCTGGTGCTGCTCATAGCGGAGAGGGTATAGGCTGCGATCAGGCAGCCTGCGCCGAGCACGGCAAGCGGCAGGCGGCCGCGCATGGGCTTTTCGCCCTGCATCTGTTCGCGCAGCAGGGAGGCGGGCTGGGTGCGTGCGGCGCGCCACACGCCCATGGCGGTCAGCACGGCAAAGCACGCGGCGAACACCTTGACCACACCGAGCACCGCGCCGGGGGCAAGCATCCAGTGCAGCCCCGCGGGATGGCCGAGCGCCGCGAGCAGCGCATCCATGGCGAACGGGCAGACAACCAGCCCCGCGCCGATGCCGAGCAGCAGGCAGACCGCAAAGCAGAGCGCGTTTTCAATCAGCAGGATGAGCGCAATATGCCGCCGTTCGAGTCCAAGGATGGCATACAGCGCCAGCTCGCGACTGCGGTTTTTGAGCAGATAGCTGTAAATATACACGAGAAGCGGCACGAGCACGACCGGCATCAGATAATACCCCACGCTCATCACCAGCTGGATGTTGCCGCCGTTCGGGATGGCCTGCGCAAAGGAATCGTTGTACACAAACGCGGCGATCAGGAAATACACCAGCACCAGAAAACCAGATGCGAGCACAAAGGGTAGATACAGCCGCCGGCTGCCGTACAGTCCGCGCAGCGCAAGACGGGGCAGCAGACGGCTACGCAAGGCGGGCACCTCCCTGCTGCAAAGCGGTCATGCGGGCGGCAAGACACGGATAAAAGTCCGTGCGGGACTGGCTGCCGCGCACCACCTCGTCCGCGATCAAGCCGTCGCGTAAAAACAGCACGCGGGCGGCATGGCTGGCCGCGTCCAGGCTGTGCGTGACCATGACGATGGTCTGCCCGTCCGCGTTGCACTCATCCAGCATGCCGAGCAGCTGCGCGGCCGAGCCCGAATCGAGCGCGCCGGTCGGCTCGTCTGCCAGCAGCAGTGCGGGCACGGTGATCAGCGCGCGGGCGGCAGCGGCCCGCTGCCGCTCGCCGCCCGATACCTCATAGGGATATTTTTCGAGCAGCGGCGTGATACCCAGCCGGCCGGTCAGCGGCAGCAGGCGGTTTTCCATCTCCTCGCGCGGCCGTCCGGCCAGCACAAGCGGGAACAGGATGTTCTCACGCAGCGACAGCGTGTCGAGCAGGTTGCAGTCCTGAAAGATAAAACCCAGCCGGTCGCGGCGGAACGCGGACAGCGCGCGGTTGGGGATTGCGGCGAGATCCTCGCCCTCGAGCAGGATGCGGCCGTCGGTCGGCCGGTCGAGCGCTGCGAGCAGGGTGAGCAGCGTGGTCTTGCCGCTGCCGCTCTCGCCCATGATCGAAACGAATTCCCCCTTTGCCACCCCAAAACTTACCCCGCGCAGCGCGGGTACGCGGCGCGCACCGAAGCGGGTGCTGTATTCCTTTGTCAAACCCTCGACGGACAACAGCATAACAATGCCTCCTTGCATTAATGTATTAAGTGAACAATACAATAATACATTTGGCGTCTGCGACTGTCAAGCGAAAAATTGTAAACAATGTGTGTACAAATCCAAATTGGGCGCAGTTTCCGCCGAAATATCTTGAAAACCCTTTGCAAAACAGGCGGGGATAGGGTAGAATAGAAGGCGGGAATATGCAGTAAGGAGTGAAGAACATGGCAACACCGAAATATAAGCGCGTGCTGATCAAAATCAGCGGCGAGGCGCTTGCGGGGGATAAGCACTTTGGCCTGAATTTCGATGTAATCGGGCCGGTTTGTGATGTGATCAAGAAATGTAATGAAGAGGGCTGTGAGATCGGCGTCGTCGTAGGCGGCGGCAACTTCTGGCGCGGCGTCAAGGACGGCGGCGGCAAGATGGAGCGCACCCGCGCGGACCACATGGGCATGCTGGCAACCACGATCAACGCGCTGGCGCTGGCGGACGCGCTCGAGCAGCGCGGCGTGCCGGTGCGCGTGCAGACCGCGATCGAAATGAACCGTATCGCCGAGCCGTACATCCGGCAGCGCGCCACGCGCCATCTGGAAAAGGGTCGCGTGGTCATTTTTGGCTGCGGCACGGGCAACCCCTTCTTTTCGACCGATACCGCGGCTGTGCTGCGCGCGGCCGAGATCGGCGCGGAAGTCATCCTGCTGGCCAAGAATGTGGACGGCGTGTATGACTCCGACCCGGCGAAAAATCCGGATGCCAAAAAATACGATCATCTGACGTATATGGATGTGCTCAACCAGGGCCTTGGCGTGATGGACACGACCGCGACCTCGCTGTCGATGGACAACCACATCCCGATCCTGGTATTTGCGCTCTCCGATCCGGAGAATATTTATCGTGCGGTCAACGGTGAAAAGATCGGCACGATTGTAGAGGAGGAAAAATAAATGAAGGCTCAGCTCAACGCTTATGAGGACAAAATGAAAAAGACGCTCGACGTGCTCGCCAAGGAGCTTGCGGCGGTGCGCGCAGGCCGCGCCAATCCCGCTGTGCTCGATAAGATCACGGTCGAGTATTACGGCGCGCCGACCCCGCTCAATCAGGTGGCGGCGATCTCGTCGCCCGATCCGCGCTCGCTGGCCATCCAGCCGTGGGACGCCTCGCTGCTCAAGGCGATCGAAAAGGCGATCCAGGTGTCCGATCTGGGCATTAACCCGCAGAATGACGGCAAGTTGATCCGTCTGAACTTCCCGCCGCTGACCGAGGAGCGCCGTAAGGAGCTGATCAAGGGCGTGTCCAAAACCGGCGAGGAATCCAAGGTCGCCATCCGCAACATCCGCCGCGATGCGATCGACAAGTTCAAGGCCGCGCAGAAAAAGAGCGAGATGACCGAGGACGAGCTGCATGACGGCGAAGAAAAGATGCAGAAGCTGACCGATAAATACGTCAAGGAGATTGACGCGATGGTTGCCAAGAAGTCCAAGGAGCTGGCGGAAGTCTAAAAAAATCCAAGGGGGACACTGTCCCCCTTGGATACGAAAGAAGTTCCGAAGAAACTTTTTTCGATAACCCGCTCTCGTCCGCACGGCGGACGAGGCCACGCCGCCGCGGCGTGGGCAGCGGAATAAAAGCCTGGCAGAGCTGGGCTTTTATGGAGATTTTCGGACAGGATCATCGCGCTGTGGGCGCGTATGGATGAGCCCAAACCGGGCAGTTGTTCCCGGTTTTGGTGCAGGAGTGGAGCAGGGTTCCGTGCATCGGAATGTTTGCGCTTTTGGGGACAAGTTTCGGGCTTTGCCCAGCAGATCCCTTTGCCCTGAAAAACATTGGTTTTTCAGCGAAGCATAAGAATTGGGGGGCGGCGGGATCGCCGCCTCTTTGCTTGGGGGAAAGATTTTGGGTTTATTCACAAGAAAGAAGAAAACTGCTCTGCCGGCGGCGGACCGCCCGGTGCCGCGGCATATCGCGGTCATTATGGACGGCAACGGCCGTTGGGCGAAAAAGCGCGGCCTGCCGCGTCAGGCGGGGCACAAGGTCGGCGCGGAAACCTTCCGCACGATCGCGACCTACTGCAAGGACATTGGCGTGCAGTATTTCACGGTCTATGCGTTTTCCACGGAAAACTGGAAGCGTCCACAGGAAGAAGTGGACGCGCTGATGAACCTGTTCCGCAGCTACCTTAAGGAGGCGGCGGAGACCATGTTCCAACGCGGGGTGGCCGTGCGTGTACTGGGCGATTTGTCGCCCCTGCCTGCGGATATCCGCGCGCAGATCCGCGAGGTGGATGAGATCGCCGACCGACTCGGGCCGGAGGCTGCGACCGCTTCGCTGTGTATCAACTACGGCGGACGGGATGAGATCAAAAACGCGGTTCGTGCGATTGCGCGCGAGGTGCAGCGCGGGGAGCTGGCGCCCGAGGACATCACCGAGGACACGGTTGCATCGCACCTGTACACCGCGCACATGCCCGACCCGGATCTGATCATCCGGCCTTCGGGCGAGATCCGCACGTCCAATTTCCTGCTGTGGCAGTCCGCCTATGCGGAGTATTATTTTACAGATGTTTTGTGGCCGGATTTCAAAACCGCTGACATGGATGCGGCGATCGACGCATACAACAAGAGGAATCGCCGCTTCGGCGGGGTGTGATCCGGCAAATCGGGGTGTAAAGCTATGAAAACAAGAGTTTTGTTCGGTGTGGTCGGTTTTGCATTTGTGCTGCTGGCGCTGTATGTGTTCCCGGCCATTGTGCTTGAACTGGCCGTGGCGGCGCTGTGCGTGCTGGCGACCTATGAGGTGCTGGGCGCAACCCGGCTGGTGACCAACCGGCTGGAGCTGCTGCTGTGTATGCTCGTGTCGCTCGGGCTTGCCATCGGGCATTTCACCGTGCTGCCCGTCAGCCTGTCGGCTGTGGTGCAGGGACTGATCTTTGTGCTGCTGGTGGGCTCGTTTGCGATCGAGCTAAAATTTCACGACAGCATGCGTGTGGCGCAGGTGTCGTGGGGCTTTTTCGGCGCGCTGATCGTGCCGTATCTCATGCTCAGCCTGGTGCGCATCTTCCAGATGGATTTCCAGCCGGTCGGTGAGACAAACTTCCATGTGGGGCAGTTCATCGTGCTGCTGCCGCTGCTCGCGGCCTGGGGCGCGGACACCTGCGCGCTGTTTGCGGGCATGCTGTTCGGCAAGCACAAGCTGGCGCCGGTCGTCAGCCCGAAAAAGACAATCGAGGGCGCGGTCGGCGGTGTAGTCGGCGGCGCAGTGCTCGTGCTGATTGCAGCGCTGATTATGAACGCACTGATGGGACTCGAGATGCCGGTATGGGCGGCGCTGGTGCTCGGCGCTGCGGGCGCGGTGCTGGGCGAGGTCGGTGACCTGTCGTTTTCGATCATCAAGCGTCAGACCAGCATCAAGGACTACGGCCATATCTTCCCCGGCCACGGCGGCGTGCTCGACCGGTTTGACAGTGTGCTGTTCGTCGCGCCGTTTGCCGAGATTTTGTTTCGGATCATTTGGTAAAAACGCCAAGGGGGACACGTCCCCCTTAGATACGCAAAAAGTTCCGGAAAAAACTTTTTGCGATAATCCCCGCTCATCCGCACCGCGGATGAGACCGCGCCGCAGCGGCGCGGGAAGCGGAATCGAAGTCCGGCAAAGCTGGACTTCGATAGAAATATACGAGGCAGTCGTCGTGTGAAAGACGCAGCCGGGTGTTTGGGTGAAAACGGCGCGGCCGTTTCCGGTCAGAAAGGCCCGCGCTGCGACATAGGGAGATTTGTTATGAAGAAAATTGCGATTTTAGGCTCAACCGGGTCGATCGGCACGCAGACCGTCGATATTTTGCCCGCAGTTGATGCCGAAGTCGTTGCATTGACGACGAATAAACGCATAAACTTACTCGAAGAGCAGGCGCGGCGGCTGCACCCGAAGATGGTGTGCGCGTTCGACGCGGACGCGGCGCGCGACCTGAAAGTGAAGCTGGCGGACACGGATATCCGCGTGCTCACGGGCATGGACGGTTTGACCGCCTGCGCCGCGGAGAGCGGCGCGGATATCGTCGTGACCGCGGTGGTCGGCATGGTTGGCCTGCTGCCCACGCTCGCGGCGATCGACGCGGGCAAGGATATCGCGCTGGCGAACAAGGAAACGCTCGTGTGTGCGGGCGAGCTGGTCATGCGCGCGGCGCGTGAGAAGGGCGTCAAAATTCTGCCGGTGGACTCCGAGCACTCGGCGATCTTCCAGTGTGCGCAGGCCGCGCAGGGCAACCGGCTGGCAAAGATCATTCTGACCGCCTCGGGCGGCCCGTTTTTTGGCTGGACGGCCGAGGAGATGCGCGGCGTGACGCGCGAGCAGGCGCTGGCGCACCCCAACTGGACCATGGGCGCCAAGATCACAATCGACTCCGCGACCATGATGAACAAGGGGCTCGAGCTGATCGAGGCCATGTGGCTGTACGACATAGACCCCGCGGATATTGAAATTGTCATTCACCGCGAGAGCATTGTGCATTCCGCGGTTGAGTTTGACGACGGCGCGGTGATCGCGCAGCTCGGCCTGCCGGATATGCGCCTGCCTATTCAGTATGCGCTGACTTGGCCGGCGCGCGTCCCCTGTAAGGTGCCGCGGCTCAGTCTTACAGAGGCGGCAAAGCTGACCTTCTATGCGCCGGATGAAGCGGCCTTCCCGGCGCTCGGGCTGGCGCGGCGCGCGGCGGCGCAAAAGGGCGACCGCGGCGCGGTGCTCAACGGCGCGAACGAGGCGGCGGTCGGCCTGTTCCTTGCGGGTCAGATCGGCTTTACCGACATCGCCGCGCGCGTGGCGCAGGCGATGGATGCCATCCCGTATCAGCCGGCGGTCACGCTGGAGGACGTCCTTGCGGCGGATGCCGAAGCGCGCAGGCTGGTGCTGGCGTAATCCCCTTTTGAAAGGAGAACTGCATTGCTGCAAATCATTCTGGCGATCTTTGCGTTTGGCGTGCTGGTCATCGTGCACGAGTTCGGACATTTTATCACAGCCAAGCGCGGCGGGGTACAGGTCAACGAATTCTGGATCGGTATGGGGCCCACGCTGCTCAAAAAACAGCATAACGGCACGCTTTATTGCCTGAAATTGCTGCCTTTTGGCGGCGCGTGCGTGATGGAGGGCGAGGACAGCGAGAGCGACAACGCCCATGCCTTCGGCAAGGCCAGCCTGCCGCGGCGCATGCTGATTGTGGCGGCGGGTGCGCTGATGAATTTTCTCATCGGTTTCCTGATCGTGCTTGCGGTCACCCAGCCCAACGGGCCGAACGGCGGCTATATCATTTCGACGGTCGACAGTGTCGACCCGGCGAGCACGGCGGCCGCGCCGGGCGGCATCCAGGCCGGGGACGAGATCCTCGAGGTGGACGGCTACAACATCCTGGTGCGCAGCGATTTTGAGACCGCGCTCGCCCGCGGGGCGGACACGACCTATGAGGTCGTTGTGCGCCGGGACGGGGAGAAGATCACCCTGCCCGCGGTCGTGCTGGAAGCCTCAATCGAGGGCGAGGACGGCCGTAAGCTGATCGGCCTGACCTTTGCCGAGCAGCCGGACAGCATCGGCATGCATCTCAACATGGCCGCGCGCACTTCGCTCAATTATGCGCGGCTCGTGTGGGTCAGCCTTGGCATGCTCGTGAGCGGCCAGGTCGGCGTGGATCAGCTTTCTGGCCCGGTCGGCGTGGCAAGCGTGATGGCGACCACGGCGAGTTATTCCATCCTCGCATTTTTGCAGCTGGTCGCGTTTATTTCGATCAACCTCGGCGTGATGAACCTGCTGCCGCTGCCCGCGCTGGACGGCGGACGGCTGGTGTTCCTCATTCTGGAGGGCATCCGCCGCAAGCCTGTGCCCGCAAAGTATGAGGGTTATATCCATGCCGCCGGGCTGATGCTGCTGCTCGCGCTGATGGTATATGTCACCGGGCAGGACATTGTGCGCATCATCGCAGGCGTGTAAGCCGGGCAGCAGATGGACAAAGGAAGGGACAGGAATATGAAACAGACCAAACAGATCCTGGTGCGTGATGTGCCGGTCGGCGGCGGCGCGCCCATTGCGATACAGTCCATGACCAACACGGATACGCGGGACGCGCAGGCGACGCTCGCGCAGATTCGCGCGCTGGCAGACGCGGGGTGTGATATTGTGCGCTGCGCCGTGCCGGATGCGCAGGCGGCTGAGGCGCTGCGCGAAATCTGCGCCGGATCGCCCATCCCGGTTGTGGCGGACATCCATTTTGACTACCGGCTCGCGCTTGCCTCCATCGAGGCGGGCGTGGACAAAATCCGCCTCAACCCGGGCAACATCGGCGGGGCGGATCGCGTGCAGGCGGTCGTGCAGGCGGCTAGCGCGCGGCACATTCCGATCCGCATCGGCGTCAACTCGGGATCGGTGGAAAAACACATTCTGGAGAAATTCGGCGGTCCGACGCCCGAAGCAATGGTGGAATCCGCGCTCTATCACGTCGGCCTGCTGAATGACTGCGGGTTTGATGACATCTGCATCTCGATCAAGTCCTCCTCCGTGCCGGACACCATGCGGGCTTACCTGCTGGCGAGCGAAAAGACCGACTATCCGCTCCATCTCGGCGTGACCGAGGCGGGCACCGAATATATGGGCACGATCAAATCCGCTGCCGGCATCGGCGGCCTGCTCGCACTCGGCGTGGGCGATACCATCCGCGTTTCGCTGACCGACGACCCGGTCAAAGAGGTTTACGCCGCCAAGGCGATCCTTAAGGCGGTCGGCCGCGCGGAGGACGGCATCAACGTCGTCTCCTGCCCGACCTGCGGGCGCACACGCATCGACCTGATCGGCATTGCCAAAGAGGTCGAGCAGCGCTGCATGGCCATCCGCGGCAAAAAACTCAAGGTAGCGGTCATGGGCTGTGCGGTAAACGGGCCGGGCGAGGCGCGTGAGGCCGACCTCGGCATCGCGGGCGGCGACGGCGTCGGCCTGATCTTCCGCAAGGGGGAGATCATCAGGAAGGTGCCGCAGGAGCAGCTGGTGGACGCGCTGATGGATGAAATCGAGCATTTTGAAGGAGAGTAACAATGGCTGGCAAGCTCATTGATATTTTCGGAAACTGTAAATATGTTGCGGAGGAACCGCACCTCGCCGGGGGCGAGGTGCGTTCTCTCGCTTTTGGGGATAACAATACCGTGATGGTGATTGAACTGGGGCTGCATCAAGTGGTGCGCCGCAAAGTGATCGCTAAGGCGGAAAAGCAGATCGCAAAGCAGTACGGCCTGGACCGTGTGTGCATCGAGCCGCGCTATGATATGCCGGACGGCCTGCCGGAGGCGTACATCCGCTCGCTGTATGATGACATGGCCTACCGCATGCCGTCCGCCCGTGGCCTGCTCGACTGTGCCAAATGGTGGTATGAGGCGGGTGCGCTGTACATCCCGATGGACGAGGTGAGCGAAAAGCATTTCGCCCACGCGCTGCGCCATCTGGAAGCGCGTATCCTGCGCGAGACCGGGCGTCCCTGCCCGGTGCACGCGGTGCGCGCGGCGGTGGACGACTATGCGCCGCCCGCTGACCTGCCCGGCCGAGAGGAGATTTTGCAGCAGGCGGTCGCGGAGGCTGCGGCCGCCGCGCCGGCAGAGCCCAAGCCAAAAAAGCCGCGTCCCGCGCCCAAGCCCGAGCACAGCGGCTATCAGCGCCCGCGCGCGGAAAAGGTGCGCGAGGACGACCTGATTTTCGGCAAGCTGATGCAGGATCCGATCATATCGGTCAACGAGGCGATCGCGGCCTATGATATGATTACCATTCAGGGCGAGGTGTTTTTCACCGACAACAAGGAGATACACAGCAAAAAGACCGGCAAGGACTATGTCAAAATTGCGTTCGATATGACCGACCGCACGAATTCCGTGCGTGTATCCAAGTTCCTCGCTGCGGACAAGGCGGGCGACACGGCTTCCAAGATCAAAAACGGCCTGTACTGCACGGTGCAGGGCAAGATGGTGTATGATTCCTACGCCAAGGAGATGGTTCTGGAGCCGACCGGCATTGTCAAGGCGAAAAAGCCCGTGCGGCAGGACAAGGCCGAGGGAATGAAGCGTGTCGAGCTGCACCTGCACACCAATATGAGCGCGATGGACGGTATGTCCTCGACCGCATCACTGCTGTGCCGCGCGGCTCAGTGGGGCCACCGCGCCATGGCGATCACCGACCACGGCGTCGCGCAGGCCTTCCCCGAGGCGCTGCACGCGCAGGAGGGCAAGCAAAAGGATATCATCGGGGATATGAAGATCATTTACGGCATCGAAGCGTATTACGTCAACGATGCGGACAGCCTGTCGGTCGTGCGCGGCAAGTCCGCCGAGCCGCTCGATGGCACGTTCATCGTGTTCGACCTGGAGACCACCGGCCTCAACCCCGCGAGCGAGGAGATCACCGAGATCGCGGCCTGCCGCGTGGTGGACGGCGCGATTCAGGACAGCTTCCAGACCTATGTCAACCCGCACAAGCCCATCCCGGAGGAGATCACCAAGCTGACCGGCATCTCGAACGAAACAGTTGCGGACGCGCCCGATCTCGACGAGGCGGTGCCCAAATTCCTCGCGTGGGCGGGGGAGGGTCAGTATCCGCTCGTTGCGCACAATGCGGGCTTTGATATGGGCTTTTTGCGCACGGCGTGCAAACGCCTTGCCATCGAGCGGGAATTTACCGCGATTGACACGCTGGAAATGTCCCGCCTGATGCTGCCGCACCTGCACAAGTTCAAGCTGAACATCTTGGCCAAGGAGCTCGCGGTCGGCCCGTTTGAGCATCACCGCGCCAGCGAGGATGCAGCCGTGCTCGCGCGCATTTTTGTAAAGCTGCTTGCGCGGCTCAAAGACGAGATGCACGCGGTCACCACGGCGGACATCAATCCCGTGCTCGCCGCGACCACCGACCGCAAGAATAAGCTGAAAAACCTGCCGCGCTACCACTTCATCATTCTGGTGAAAAATCAGGCGGGGCTGCGCAACCTGTATCAGCTGATCTCCAAGAGCTTTCTGGAATACTACAACAAGCGGCCGATCATGCCACGCAGCGAACTGATCCGCCACCGCGAAGGGCTGATTTTCGGCTCAGCCTGCGAGGCGGGCGAGGTGTTCCGCGCGCTGACCAGCGGCGCGGAGTGGGACGAGCTCAAGCGGCTGGCTTCGTTCTATGACTATCTGGAGATCCAGCCCATCGGCAACAACCGGTTCATGATTGACAAGGGGATGGCAAAGGATGAAGAACAGCTGCGCGACTGGAACCGTGATATCCTGCGCCTGGCGGATGAACTCGGCAAGCCCTGCTGTGCGACCGGCGACGTGCACTTCCTCGAGCCCGAGGACGAGGCGTTCCGCCGCATTCTGATGGCGGGCCAGGGCTTTGGCGACGCGGATAACCAGGCGCCGCTGTACTTCAAGTCCACGGACGAGATGCTCCGCGAATTTTCTTACCTCGGCGAGGACCGCGCATATGAGGTGGTTGTCAAGAATACCAACATGATCGCGGATCTGTGCGATGTGATCCGCCCGGTGCCGCGTGAAAACTATCCGCCGCATATCGACGGCTGCGAGGACGACCTGCGCAATATGTGTTATGAAAAGGCGAAGCGCATCTACGGCGATCCGCTGCCCGAGATCGTGCAGGCACGGCTCGAGCGCGAGCTGAATTCGATCATCGGCAACGGCTATGCGGTTATGTACATCATCGCGCAGAAGCTCGTGACCAAGAGCCTGCAGGACGGATATCTGGTCGGCTCGCGTGGGTCGGTAGGCTCGTCGCTCGCGGCATTTATGTCGGATATCACCGAGGTAAATTCGCTCGCGCCGCACTATCTGTGCCCGGATGACAAATACATCGAGTGGCACGAGGAATACTCCTGCGGCGTCGACCTGCCGGACAAGATCTGTCCCCGGTGCGGCAAACCGCTGACCAAGCAGGGCTTCAACATCCCGTTCGAGACCTTCCTCGGTTTTGAGGGCGACAAGGTGCCGGATATCGACCTGAACTTTGCGGGCGAATATCAGTCGCGCATCCACTGGTATACGGGCGAGATCTTCGGCCACGACCATGTGTTCCGCGCGGGCACGATCGGCACGGTGGCGGAAAAGACCGCCTACGGCTATGTGAAAAAATACATGGATGAGCGCGGCATCGAGTGCTCGCGCGCGGAGGAAAACCGCCTCGCCGCGGGCTGCACGGGCGTGCGCCGCACGTCCGGCCAGCACCCGGGCGGCGTGGTCGTCGTGCCAAAAGAAATCGAGATTTACGACGTCTGCCCGGTGCAGCACCCGGCGGATGACCCGGATTCGGACATCATCACCACCCATTTTGAGTATCACTCGATCGACGCGAACCTGTTAAAGCTCGACGAGCTCGGACACGATGACCCGACCATGATCAAGCACCTGGAAAACCTGACCGGCGTCAACGCGCAGGAGATCCCGCTCGACGATCCGGACACCATGAGCCTGTTTCACTCGTGCAAGGCGCTGCACTACACGGGCGAAAACCCGGATACCGACCCCATTCTGGGCGACCTCGGCTGCCTTGCGGTGCCCGAGTTCGGCACCAAGTTTGTGCGCGGCATGGTCAAGGAGACCAAGCCCTCGACCTTTGCCGAGCTGGTTTCGATTTCCGGCCTGTCGCACGGCACGGACGTGTGGCTGGGCAACGCGCAGGAGCTGGTGCGAAAAGGCATCCCGCTGTCCGGCTGCATCTGCTGCCGCGATGATATCATGAACTATCTGATTTTGCAGGGCGTGCAGCCCAAACTGTCGTTCAAGACCATGGAGAGCGTGCGTAAGGGCAAGGGCCTGACCGAGGAGATGGAGGCGGCGATGCGCGAGCAGAACGTGCCGGATTGGTACATCGACTCGTGCAAAAAGATCAAATATATGTTCCCCAAGGCGCACGCGGTGGCCTACGTCATGATGGCGTTCCGCATTGCGTGGTTTAAGGTACACCGGCCGCTCGCATTCTACTCTGCCTACTTCTCGGTGCGCGCCAAGGGCTTTGACGCATCCTGCATGATCAAAGGCGACAAGGTCTGCATTGACAAGATCAAAGAGCTCCAGATGAAAGACCGCGAAAAGACCATCACCGCGGCGGAAAAGGAAATGATGACCACGCTCGAGGTGTGCCACGAGTTTTACCGCCGCGGCTTCACCTTCGAGCCGATGGATATTTACACCTCGGATGCGGTCAATTTCATCGTGACCGAGAACGGGCTGATCCCGCCGTTCACCTCGATGCCCGGCATCGGCGAGCAGGCGGCGCAGAACATCGTCGAGGAGCGCAAAAACGGCAAGTTCCTCTCAGCGGAGGAGCTGGCGGTGCGCTGCCCCAAGGCGTCCAAGGCGGTCGTCGAGCTGCTCGACCAGATCGGCGCGCTCGGCTCGATGCCCAAAACCACACAGATCAGCCTGTTTGCGTAACCGGCTGGTGGAAAGGACAGGATAGACATGGCAAAATACGAAAAGCGTCTGAGAGGGGATTTTCAGGCGTTCCTCGATTACCTGGTTGACGGTGTGCTGAACGGCAGCGCGTCCGCGAGCTTCGAGGATGGCAGCGACTGGGAGGCGAGTGGTGTGCGCTGCGCGGTGCGCGTGTTCGAGCGGTACAGCTGGACGGGCGGCAACCGCGTGAGCATGAACCTGACGCTGGTCGGCAGCGGGGACGAGCTGTTTTTGTCCGCCATTACATCGGGCGGCAGCCAGGCGATGTTCTGGAAGATGAACACAATCGGGGAGGAGAGCTTTCTCGACTGCGTGGCCGAGCTGGCGGAGCATTACGCGGGGAGGTAGCGCTATGTACTGGATCTGCTTTGGCGACAGCGCAAAGGGGACGCTCCGACAGGCGCGGCATGATTTCGCGCCCGAGGTGGCGTATGACCATATCCTTGCGCTGCTGGACAATTATTCTGAGGGCGATATCCGCGACGTGACCGATCGCGTCGCGCGCGCGGATATCTTGATGCCGTGGCGCGGTGATCCCGAACTGGATGGCGCGTGGCAGGCGGAATACCAGGCGCAGCACTGGCGCACGCTTGACCGGCTGGACGAGATCGACGAGGCGCTCATCTGGTATGCGGGCGGCAATGCCTTGGAGCAGTGCGGCCTGCGGTATGTGGTCAGCTGCCTGCAGCAGCGGCATATTCCAGTGTGGGTCTGCGAAATCAGCTGGATTCCTGTGTCGGAGATCGTACAGGCAAACGATCAGGTGCGCGGCGCATGTGCGGTCGGCGTCATTACGGGCAGCCGTGTGATGAATACCTTACTGCGTCTTATGCCACAGTTTGCGCTACGCCGCTATGCGGCGCGAATCGAGCGGCGCAGCCTGCAAAGCCGGGTCGAACAGTCGCCGCGCACGGGCATGGCGTATTTCTCGACGGTGGGCGAAGCGGCGCCCAATCTCATGCCGTATTTTTATCAGCACCGCCGCCAGCTGACCGAAACCGAGCAGGCGCAGCTGCTGTCCGACTGGAGGCGCCTGCAGGAGGAGAACACCCCGCTGCGGGCGATGGTGGACGGCAAGCTGCAGTCGGTTCCGGCGGATTTTTATGATGCAGCCATCCTGTCCTGTGTGCCTGCGGAGGAGAGCAGTGCCGCTTTGACAGTAGGTCGTGCGATTGCCAAACTGGACGAGACAGGCAACCGCGTGGGCGATATGCTGATTTTCTCCCGCATCCGCGCGCTGGCACAGGCGGGCCAAATCGTGATTGTGCACGATGCGACGAACTACCGCGACCTGACAATTTACAAATGCAGTACTTGACAGCAGCAGCGGGGCTATGGTATTATTTTAACGCGATAAAGTAATAAAGGAGCATACCGGCCATGAACCGTTTTCGTATTTCCACCCCCGAGGGCACGCGCGATCTGCTGTTCGCCTCCTGCCGCGCCCTGCGGCAGACCGAACGCGCGGTGCGCGGCGCACTCGAAGACTGCGGATACAGCGAGGTTATCACGCCCGCGGTCGAATATTATGATGTATTCGCGCAGGCCAACCCCGAGCTTGACCAGCAGAATATGCTCAAGATCATCGACCGGTCGGGCCGCATCTGCGTTGCCCGTCCGGATAATACCACCCCGATCGCGCGCATCGCGGCGACCCGGCTGGACGATGCGGCGCTGCCCGTGCGGCTGTATTACAGCCAGAAGGTGTTCCGCTCGGTCGCGGGCGGCCACGGGCACAAGGGCGAGTTTTTGCAGGTCGGCGCGGAGCTGATCGGCGCAGACGGGCTGGAAGCGGATAAGGACATCCTGTCCGCAGCGTTCGGCGCGCTCAGCGCGACCGGCGCGGACAATTTCCGCATTGAGCTGGGCCACGCGGAGATTTACAAGGCGCTTATGGAGGAACTGGGCGCGGACGAGGCCGCGGCCGAGGGCATCCGCCGTCTGATCGAAAACAAGTCGTTTGCTGCGCTGGGCGATGCGCTTGCACCTTACGGCGTGCGGCCGGCAGCCAAGGCGCTCGGCGCCATGCCGCAGCTGTTCGGCGGCGTCGAAGTGCTCGACCAGGTCGAGGCGCTGACCGGCAACGTGCGCGTGCTCGGCGCGGTGGCCTATCTACGCCGGCTGTATCAGGCGCTGGACAGCGCGGGGTATGGCAGCCGCATCATGATCGACCTCGGTCTGGTGCACGAGATGGACTATTACACAGGCGTTATGTTCCGCGGCTATATCGGCGGCGCGGGCGCGGCGATTTTGTCCGGCGGGCGGTATAATTCGCTGTGCGCCAAGTTTGGCCGCGACCTGCCCGCAGGCGGTTTCGGCATTGATGTGGAGAGCATTGCGGACAGCCTGCAGGGCGCGGGACGGCCGGAGGCCGCCACCCGCCGCGATACCGTGCGCATTGCGCTGACCAAGGGCCGCCTGGAAAAGAAAACGCTCGCGCTGCTCAAAACAGCGGGATACGATATTTCCGAGCTGGAAGCCGGCTCGCGCAAGCTGATTTTCTCGCTGCCGGACTCCGGCGTCGAGATCGTGCTCGCCAAGGCGGCGGACGTGATCACCTATGTCGAGCATGGCGTGTGCGACATGGGCGTGGTCGGCAAGGATACGATCATGGAAAAGGGCGGCAGCTTTTATGAGATGGTCGACCTGGGCTTTGGCAAGTGCCGCTTTGCGCTGGCGACCAAAAAGGGCAAGGATTTTTACGGCGGCTACAAGACGCCGGTCATTGCAACCAAGTACCCAGCGGTCACCAAGGCATTTTTCAACCGCAAGAATATGGATGTCGAGACCATCAAGATCGAAGGCTCGGTCGAGCTCGCGCCGCTGCTCGAGCTGGCGGACGCGATTGTCGATATCGTCGAGACCGGCACGACGCTCAAGGAGAACGGCCTCGAGGTGATCGAGGACGTCGCGCCGATCTCCGCGCGCGTGATCGTCAACCTCGCGAGCGCCAAGCTCAAAAAAGCTGCGATTCAGCAGGTAATTGCCGAGCTGGAAAGCGGACTCAAAGCATGATATAATAGATTCTGGACCATGGGGAAGGGCAACCGGCACTGTGCGGCTGCCCGTTCCTGATTCTCCAAGAAATAAGTGAGGAGTTAAGCCATGTTTCTGAAGACCGTCCTCGCGGACGGACAGGCCGAACAGGCGGTCATCCGCGAGATGAAGGCCCGCGCCGAGGGCGCGCGCGGGGATATTGAGAAAACCGTCCGCGCGATCATGGATGACGTCAAGGCCCGCGGCTGGGACGCGGTCTGCGCCTACGCGGAGCAGTTTGACAAGAAGGCGCCCTATGTGGTGCAGCCGTCCGTGCTGGACGAGGCCTGCGCCGCGTGTGACCCGAAGCTGATCGCGGCGCTGGAAAAAGCTGCGGCCAATATCCGCGACTACCACGAGCAGATGCTTGCCAAGACTTGGGAGTGGAAACGCTCAGCGGGTGAAACGCTGGGACAGACCGTGCGCGGTCTGGCGCGCGTGGGCATTTATGTGCCGGGCGGCACGGCAGCCTATCCGTCGAGCGTGTTGATGAACGCCATCCCCGCCAAGGTAGCGGGTGTGGGCGAGATCATCATGGTCACCCCGCCGACCGAGAATATGTCGCGTGAGGTGCTCGCGGCGGCCAGGATCGCGGGCGTGGACAAGGTGATCGCGGTTGGCGGCGTGCAGGCCATTGCTGCGCTGACCTACGGTGCAGGGATCATTCCGCAGGTTGACAAGATCGTCGGCCCGGGCAACGCGTTTGTCGCCGCGGCGAAAAAGCTCGCGTTCGGCACGGTGGACATTGACATGATCGCCGGTCCGTCCGAGGTGCTGGTCATCGCCGACCACACGGCAAACCCGGTTTGGGTCGCGGCCGACCTGCTCAGCCAGGCGGAGCACGACAAGCTCGCCTCAGCCGTCCTGCTGACCGACTCGATGGCGCAGGCGCAGGCGATCAGCGCGGAGATGGAGCGCCAGGCCAAGGCGCTGCCGCGCTGGGAGATCATCCGCGAGAGCGTTGCAAACTACGGCTGCGCGATCGTATTTGAGGATTTGAAAGACGCTTGCGGCATGGCGGACGTGGTTGCGCCCGAGCATCTCGAGGTCGTGACCGAGAACCCGCGCGCGCTGTTGCCCTATCTGCACAATGCGGGCGCGATCTTCCTCGGACAGTATGCGCCCGAACCGCTGGGCGACTATATGGCAGGCCCCTGCCATGTTCTGCCGACCTCGGGCACAGCGCGGTTTTTCTCACCGCTGTCCACGGACACCTTCCTGAAAAAGACCAGCGTGATCGAATACACGCGCGACGCCCTGGAAGGCTATGCGCAGGACATCATCGCGCTCGCGGAATGCGAGCATCTGAACGCGCACGCGAACTCGATTGCGGTGCGCTTTGCGGAGGGCAAGTGATATGCGGAAAGCGGAAATCAAACGCACAACTAAAGAGACCGATATCGCGCTTACGCTCGATCTTGCGGGCGGAGAACGCAGCATTGACACGGGTATCGGCTTTTTTGACCATATGCTGGGCAGCTTTGCCGTGCACAGCGGATTTGGCCTGACGCTCACCTGTAAGGGCGACCTGGAGGTGGACGGCCATCACACGGTCGAGGACTGCGGCATCGCGCTCGGGCAGGCGCTCAGCCAGTGTTTGGGCGATAAGGCGGGCATTGCGCGGTTCGGACAAGCCTTTGTACCTATGGATGAGGCGCTCGGCTTTTGCGCGCTCGATATTTCTGGCCGGCCCTACCTGGTGTTCGACGCACCCATGCCCCAGCCCATGTGCGGAGGCTACGATACTTGCCTGACCGTCGAGTTCATGCGCGCGCTGGCGGTAAACGCCGGGCTGACCCTGCACCTCAAGTGCGAATACGGCGACAACGCCCACCACATCACCGAGGCGCTGTTCAAGGCGCTCGCACGGGCACTGAAACAGGCGGTCGCGCAGACGGGCGGCGGCGTGCTGAGCGCGAAGGGAGTGCTGTAAATGGGAGATATGGAGCTGCTGACCTGGATCTGCATTGTCGCAATCGTGATTGCGGGTGTGATGAACCTGCGCCATACCGAGAGCACATTGGTCATCCGGCAGGACTTCCGCCAGACGCTGGAGAAGGAGCAGGCGGACCGGTACCAGACCCTGATCGGCGTGGTATATATTGCGGCGGGCGTGCTTGCCTGCGCGGTAAACCTGTTTGCGGACGGCAAAGTATACCTGTTCGGCATGCTGGGCGCGGTGGCCGTGCTGGTGCTCGGTTCCGTGATCTGCAACCGGAAATACCTGCCGAAGAAAAACAGCCGGTAACCCCAGGCACGATGAAGGAGGAACCACATGAGCGGTGTGCTTGCCGTCGGCCTGGGCGGTGCGCTGGGCGCGGTCGGGCGTTACGGTATCAGCCTGCTTCCGCTGAAAAGCGCGTTTCCCTGGCTGACGCTGCTGACCAACGTGTTGGGCGCACTGGTAATCGGGTTTGTCGTAGGTGTCACAGCGGAGGGCACAGATTCGCCCAACACCGTGCTGTTCTGGAAAACTGGCGTGTGCGGTGGCTTTACCACGTTTTCGACCTTTTCGCTCGAGACCCTGCGCCTTTTCGAGGGTGGACAGACGACGTCCGGCCTGCTGTATGCGGGCGCAAGCGTTGTGCTGTGTGTCGCGGGCGTGTATGCGGGCGAGCTGCTCGGCCGTGCACTGCTGCGGCGCGGCGGCTGACCCAACGGATAGACAAAAGGATGTTTTCATGAGTTATATCGCAATCGTAGACTACGGCGCGGGCAATCTGATGAGCGTGCACAACTCGCTCGATTTCCTGGGCTATGAGAACAAAATCGCGGACACCCCCGCGGTGATCGAGGGGGCGGCAGGCGTGATCCTGCCCGGCGTGGGCGCGTTTCCGGACGCGATGGACGCGTTGCACGCCTCCGGCCTGACCGACGCGGTGCTGGCCGCGGCAAAAAAACGGCCGTTCCTCGGCATTTGCCTGGGGATGCAGATGCTGTTTGAGGCGTCGGACGAGGTGCGCCCCTGCGCGGGGCTGGGCCTGCTGCCCGGCCGCATCGAGCGCATCCGGACCGGGCTGAAGCTGCCGCAGATCGGCTGGAACGCGCTTCAAATCCTGCGCCCGAACGCCATGACGGCGGGCGTGCAGCAGGGCGATTATGTGTACTTCGTGCACAGCTTTATGGCAGTGCCCGCGGCGGAGGACGACCTCGCCGCGGTGACCGATTACGGCGCGCGCGTGCCCGCGATGGTGGCGCGCGGAAACCTGTTTGGATGCCAGTTCCACCCGGAAAAAAGCGGAGAAGTGGGGCTGACAATGCTGAAAAACTTTGCAAAATTAACGGAGGTGGAGATGTGAGGGTTATCCCGGCAATTGATCTCAAAGGCGGACAGTGCGTGCGCCTGCAAAAGGGCGACTACAACACCGTGCACAAGGTGGCGGAGGACGCGGTCGAGACCGCACGCCGCTTTATCGACGCGGGCGCAACGCTCATTCATATGGTAGACCTGGATGCGGCCAAGGACGGCACGCATGCCAATTACGATGTGGTCGCGCGCGTCATCCGCGAGACCGGCGCAACCGTCGAACTCGGCGGCGGCATCCGCTCGATGGAGGACATCAAAAACGTGCTCGATCTGGGCGTGTGGCGTGTGATCATCGGTTCGGCGGCGGTGCGCAATCCCAAGTTTGTGGTGGAGGCCGTCAAGCAGTATGGCGACAAGATCGTCATCGGCGTGGACGCCAAGTCCAAGACCGTGCGCACGGACGGCTGGCTGGGCGACAGCGGCGAGAACTACATCTCGTTCGCCGAGAGCATGGAGTCCTACGGGGTGAAAAACATCATTTTCACCGATATTGACAAGGACGGCATGCTCGCCGGCCCGAACTTTGACCAGCTGGCGGCGCTGCGCGCGTCGGTTGCATGCAGCCTGATCGCGTCGGGCGGCGTATCCACGCTGGACGATATCCGCCGGCTGAAAAAGCTCGGCATCGAGGGCGCGATCGCGGGCCGTGCGGTGTATACCGGCACGCTCGATCTCGCCGCAGCGATCCGAGAAGCGGCGCTGTAACAAGCAATCTGTAAAGAAAGGGGTGCGTTTTTCCATGTTAGCCAAACGCATCATCCCCTGTTTGGATGTAAAGGACGGCCGCGTGGTCAAGGGCGTCAACTTCGTTGGCCTGCGCGACGCAGGCGACCCGGTGGAGCTGGCCAAGTTCTACTCGCAGGCGGGCGCGGATGAGATCGTGTTCCTCGATATCACCGCGACGAGCGATAACCGGGATACCATAGCGGACGTGGTGCGCCGCACCTGCCGCGCGGTGTTCGTGCCGGTCACGGTGGGCGGCGGCATCCGCACGGTGGACGACTTTCGGGACATCCTGCGCGCGGGCGCGGATAAGATCTCGGTCAACTCCGCGGCGGTTAAAAATCCCGGCCTGGTGGACGCGGCAGCCGAAAAATACGGCAGCCAGTGCGTGGTCGTCGCGATTGACGGCCGCCGCACCGGCAAAACGCCCTCGGGGTTCGAGGTCTA
The DNA here is from genome assembly GCF_944384765.1 of uncultured Agathobaculum sp. GTDB lineage: Bacteria > Bacillota > Clostridia > Oscillospirales > Butyricicoccaceae > Agathobaculum. Next base: position 29,313 of record NZ_CALWUM010000010.1, read on the forward strand.
TGTGGCAGGCGGCCGCACGCCGACCGGCGTGGACGCAGTCGCCTGGGCAAAAGAGGTTTACGAGCGCGGGGCGGGCGAAATCCTGCTCACCTCGATGGACAAGGACGGCACCAAGTCCGGCTTTGACCTTGAGCTGACGCGCGCGGTCGTGGACGCGGTCGGCATCCCGGTGATCGCATCGGGCGGCTGCGGCTCACTCGAGCACTTTTCCGAGGTGTTCGAACAGACCGGGTGCGATGCGGCGCTCGCTGCGAGCCTGTTCCACTACGGCGAGCTGACCGTGGGACAGGTCAAGGCGCATCTGCGCGAAAAAGGCATCCCGGTGCGGCTGTAACAGCCGGGGAGAACGGCCATTTACAAGGGGCGCGGCCCGGCCGCGCGGAGGGGGAAGCACAATGGAATTATCAAAGTTTTTTGTCAAGGCCCCGCTCATTCCGGTCATCTGCCAGGATGAGCGCAATGGCGAGGTGCTCATGCTGGGCTATGCCAATGAGGAGGCGCTGCGCCTGACCATGGAGACCGGAACCGCATGGTTTTTCTCGCGTTCGCGCGGGAAGCTGTGGAATAAGGGCGAAACCTCGGGCAATTTCATCTATGTCAGCAAGATCCTGTCCGACTGCGACGATGATACGCTGATCTATTCCGGCATCCCCAGAGGACCGGTCTGCCATACGGGCAACCGCACCTGCTTTTACACCACGCTGTGGGAGCGGGGGGACTGACCCGTGGAAAAAGCCGGTATGCAAAGTGTGATCGAGGGCGTGTGCGCAGGGCTGACCGCGCTGGGCGCGGGACTGTTTGCCAAAGCGCGCGGCTGGGGCCCGCTGCGGGCGGCCGCGGCCGCCGGGACAACGGCCTTTGCCGTGGCCTGGGCGCTCAAACAATTGGGAAAAAACAAAAACTGGGAGGGGACCAACCAATGAATTCCTTTGAACAGATGGAGGCGGTCATCGCGCAGCGGCGCGCGGAGCCGCAGGAAAATTCCTATACCTGCTACCTGTTTGACAAGGGGCTGGACAAAATTCTGAAAAAGGTGGGCGAGGAGTGCGCGGAGACCATCATCGCGGCGAAAAACGGCGATAAGGCCGAGCTGGTCGGCGAGATCAACGACGTGTTCTATCACATCATGGTGATGATGAACGAGTGCGGCGTGACGCTCGAAGATGTGTGCGCGGAGATGGATGTGCGCGCACAGAAGATCGGCAACCTGAAAAAGTTCCACGTTTCCGACCATAACACCTGAAAAACACAGAACAATATTCTTCCCTGCACCGTGTGATTTCCAAAAGGGAAACGCGCGCTGCCTGTCAGAAAACCGGGCGGCCAGACGTATGGTTTGCAGGAGGAAAAAGATCCCTCGAAAAATTGCAGCGCAGCTGCAACTTTTCGGGGGATTTTTACCTCTTACAGACAGAGGGCTTCATGCTTTCTTAAGAATTCTCTGGCGAAAGTCTTAAGAAAGCCCTGCTATACTGCAATAAAGAGCGAGGCAGGCGCCTGCCGCCTGCCGGGGAGGGAACGGATATGAAAACACAAAACAGCAGCTCTGTCCGCGCGGTCACTGCCGCGCCGCCGAAAACCGCGCCCAGGCCTGCTGCCGCGCGCCGCCGCAGGCGGGTGAAAAAGCGCCGCCATCCCATGCGCACCCTGTTCCTGCTGGCACTGCTCGCCGCGGCCGTGTGGGGCGGCCTGCGGCTGCTGGACGGCGTGCGCGCGGAGGCCGACTGGGCCGCGCGCGGCATCGACGTTGCAGACGGGACGGCATCCGCTATCGCCAGACTGGCCCATGAGGACAGCCGCGCACAGGCCATTCTGGACGACCCGGAAGCCTATCCGGAGGATTATCTGGAGATGCTCGCCCGCAACAGCGAAACGCTGGATTTCGTGCTGGGCTATCCCGCGCACCACGACGATGCGCCGGTGCAGAGCCTGACCGAATCGCTCAACACCGTACCGCTGCTGCTGCAATGGGATATGCGCTGGGGCTATCAGCCCTATGGCAGCAGCACGATCGCGGTCAGCGGCTGCGCGCCGGCCTGCCTGGCGATGGCGGCAAGTTATCTGACCGGGGACGCGACCATCACTCCGTATCGCGTGGCGCAATACGCGGCGAACGCGGGCTGTTATGTGCCCGGACAGGGGACGAGCTGGTCGATTTTCTCCGATGCCGCGCCTGCGTTTGGCATCACCTGCCGTCAGCTTTCGCTGGACAAGGCACAGATCGACGCCGCGCTCGACGCGGGACAGCCGGTGATCTGCTCGATGCTGCCGGGCGATTTCACGACCGAAGGGCATTTTATCGTGCTGTATGGCCGCACGGCGGACGGCTACCTTGTGCGCGACCCGAACAGCATCGCGCGCAGCGAAAAGACGTGGACGTATGACCGGCTGTCCGGCCAGATTGCAGCGTTATGGGCGTGCGCGGCGACGTGACCGGCATTATGGGGGAAGGAGCCACTTGCAGCAGACGGAAAAATATGCTATGCTGTCCCCGAGAGGAGACAAGATTATGCGCAGAAAAGACAGGGAGATCTCCGGACGGGAGAATATCGAGCCGATTTTGCAGGCGTGCAAAACCTGCCGCCTGGCGATGATTGCGGACGGCATGCCCTATGTCATTCCGCTCAACTTCGGCTATATCTGGGATGAAAGCGGGCTGACGCTGTATTTCCACAGCGGGCTCAAGGGCAAAAAGATCGCCGCGCTGCGCGCGGACCCGCGCGTGTGCTTTGAGATGGACACCGAGCAGGGACTGACCGGCGAGGGCGATCTCGCCTGCCGGTACAGCTTTGCGTTTTCCTCCATCGTGGGCTATGGCAGCGTGGCATTCGCGCAGAACAACGAGGAAAAGCGCCGCGGGTTTGACGTGATCATGCAGCACCAGACCGGACGCGGCGGCTGGTCGTATACGGATGCGGCGCTGTCGGTCGCCGAGGTGTTCTGGGTGCACGCGGACTCGTTCGAGGCCTCGCGCAAGCTGCCGAAGTAAAGAGAGATGGGGGATGACCGGTGAAGCAGGTAAGCCGGGTGATCAGCTGGCTGGCGCTATTGGTGTTTCTGGGCGCGGCGGGCGCGCTGTTCTATGGCGGATGGCAGCAGGGGCGCGCGACGGCCGGCGCGCCGCCGGTGGAATATGATACAGCCATGCCTGCAGAGAAGGTACCCGAGCCGGATACGGTCGCAACGCTGTGCGTTGCAGGCGATCTGGTGATGCATATGCCGATCATCAACGAGGCATACGACAGTGCAGCAGATACGCACGATTTTACCTATCTGTTTGAACAGGTGCAGCCGTATTTCGAGCAGGCGGACTATGCGGTCGCCTGCCTGGAGACAACTTTTAACGGCCCGCCCTATTCGGGGTTCCCGATGTTCTGTGCGCCGGACAAGCTGGCAGCCGATTTGAAAACGGTCGGCTTGGATCTGCTCAGCACATCGGGCAACCACAGCCTGGACAAGTGGCACAGCGGGCTGGTGCGCACGCTTGACGTGCTTGACGCCGCGGGGATGGACCATGTGGGCACCTACCGCACACAGGCCGAGCGGGACACGGTCAAGGTGATCGATGTGGGCGGTATCCGGCTGGCGCTGCTTGCCTATACCTATGGCACCAACGGTATGCCGCTGGGGGACTATCCGTACAGTGTGAACGTCTACACGACCGATTACCTGACCGATTGCAGCCAGGTCGATTATGACAGGATCGCGGCTGATCTGGCGCAGGCCAGGCAAGCGGATGCGGACGCGATTGCGGTCTATATGCACTGGGGGCAGGAATACAGCCGCACGCCGAGCGAGCAGCAAAAGCTGCTGGCCGACTTCCTGTTTGAAAACGGTGCGACGATTGTGCTGGGCGGCCACGTCCATGTGCCGCAGCCGATGGAGCTGCGCGCGCTGCCCGACGGGCGCACAGGCTTTCTGTGCTACTGCCTTGGCAATTTCATTTCCAACCAGCATGACCCCTATACCAATCTGACCGCAGCAGTCAATCTCGAGCTGACCCGGGATGCGGAAACCGGCGCGGTGACCGTTTCGGGCTGCGAATACATCCCGCTGTATATGCTGCACCCGGATGCGTCGAATGAGGGCTGCTACCGCCTGCTGGACATCAAAAAGACCATGCGGGACTATGAAAACGGCGACCGGTCGGTCATTGGCGAGACGGGTTACCAGAACCTCAAACAGGGGCTGGACGCGCTGCGCGAGACCTTTGGCACGGACGAAGTGCTGTTATAACGAAAAAACCGCTGTCGCCCATTGGGCGACGGCGGTTTTGTCATGCGGCGGGAAAGTTCAGTTCCAGAATGCAGCGGCCATCTCGTCGGCTTTGGCCTCGGCCTGCTGGAGCAGCGCCTCGGCGTCGTTCCCCTGGATGTCCAGCCCTTCTGCCGCGAGCACATCGAACTGCGCAGGCGTGAGCAGCTTGCAGATGGAATGCAGATAAGCCGAGCCGTGGTCGGCGAGCACGGGGTCGTCGTTGTTGACCAGACCGCCGCGCGTGGTGACATAGACAAAGCGGGTCGCGCGGCAGTCGCCCACCGGGTAGCCCTGGTTGTTGTAGTGGAAGGTCAGGCCGGTGACGCATATGCGCTCGAGGTAGTTGCGCACCATGGAAGGCACGCTCAGATCCCAGTACGGGCAGGCGAGCACGATCGCATCCGCGCTTTTGAACTGGTTCGCCAGCGCGAAAAAGGGCAGGCTGAACGCGCCTGTGGCCGAGAGCGCGTCGCGCTCGGCGATGTCCTTGGCTTCGTAGGGCCGCAGGTGCAGGGCGGGTAGCGCGAGCACTTCGATCTCCGCGTCCGGGATCTGGCGGATCAGACGCTGTGCAAGCCGCAGTGTGCGCGACTGTGCGCCGCGGATGCAGCCGTTGACAAACAGAACTTTTTTCATATCTCGTTTACTCCTTTGGCAGCTCCCTGCCGCACTTGCGGCAGAAGGCATAATCAGATCGCACCGGCGCGCCGCAGTAGGGGCAGAACTGTGTGTCCGCGGCGGGGGTGTCTGCACGGGTGGAAGCGTCGCCGAACCGCTCGTTCAGCGGGTCGGGTTCCTCGGTCTCATCCGTGATATCAAAGGCGGAATAGCGGTTTTTGCCGGCGGCGTTTTTGAAGTGGTAAACCGCGTTGCAAATGCCGATGATGATAAACAGCACGCCGAACAGCGGGAAGATCACGCCGATCATTCCGGCGCCCCGGGTCATGGAGGCGGCAAGAACCGTCCAGAAGATGCCGAAAACCACGCTGAATACGGCGCCGAAGCCGCCCATCATGGAGGGGCCGCGGCCGGGCTTGATGCTTCTCATAATCTCCACCTGCCTTTTTTCACATGATAGCACAGCATCCCGCGAAAGGCAAGACAAAGCGCGCCCGTGAACGGGCGCGCTTGTGCGTCTGGATTGCGGAATATATGGAATATATTATGCCTCGCTGCGCTTAACAAATTTGCTGCGCGGGGCGCGGCAGATCGGGCAGATGAAGTCGTCCGGAATGTCCTCGGCCAGGCGGACATAGCCGCACACCGTGCACTTCCAGCCCGCGTCCGCGGACAGCTCGTGGTAGACCGGTGCGACCGGCGGCACGTCCTCGCCGCGTTTTTCAAATTCCTTGACCGTCAGGCAGTCGCCGCTGCCGAGCACCTCGGCGTCGAGCAGCTCACAGATAAACAGGGTATAGGAGCCAATGGCGACCGTTTCGGTCACCTTGAGGCTCAAGCGCGAAACCATGCCCTCCTTGAGATAGGGGCAGCCCTGGCTGTCGGTCTCGAACGGGAAAGCGGCGAATTTATCCACCGCGCGGCAGGATTTATAGCCGAACTCGTTGACGATTTTGTCCTCAGCTTCCTTGGCCAGCAGCGTGACCGCGGCGATGCCGCTCTGCTTGAGCGCGCCGCAGGTCGCGGAATCGTTATTCAGCGACAGGGTGAACTTCGGCGGGCGCGAAGACGTGACCTGATGCAGGGAATTGATGATGCAGCCGTAGTTTTTGCCGCCCTGCGCGGTGGAGATCAGCGACAGGCTGTAATCCAGTTTTTTGTATGCAGCGTTATTCATGAATACCCGACCTTTCTTGTCAAAAACTTAATAGAATTTATTACTATTAACAAGTTAATACTAACATATTTCCGGCCGGAAAGCTACATGAAAATCACCAAAATTTGCATTGATTTTTTGTGCTTCACAACAGGTTTTTGAGGGTTGGGCGCTGCAATTCGGGCAGATGGCGCAGCTGGGCGAGCAGCTCGGCGCAGTCGGCGGCGAGCGCGTCAGTCTGTCCGGCAGCGGCTTCGGCGAGCACGCGGTCAAACAGGCGGTCGGCCTGGTCGATCTCCTCATGCAGCAGCAGCGAACCGAGCAGGGTCTGGCAGTCCTCCCAGATTTGGTGCGCCTGGGTCAGCCGGCCGGCTTCGATCTCGTCCGCCACCGCGCCGGCCGCGCGCTCGACCGTGTGCAGGCTCCACACGCTGCCCCAGACGAGCAGCACACACAGCACGAGCGAAACCACAACACGCCGCATTATCTGCCCTCCTTCCGCTGCAAAAAGGTGTTGCCGCAGTCGTCCAGGGTCATCAAAAATACGTCGGACAGGGCGATGCTCTGGTTGTCCAGGCGGTTGAGAATATCCCGCGGGTCGAGGTGCAGCAGCCGCAGAGAGCGCTCGACCAGTTTGCCGTCCGAAATCACAACGAGCGGCAGGCCAGCGTCGTTCGGCGTCAGACCGAGCATATCTGCGGTGACCGGCTGTTTGGCCTGACGGGGGATGACGGTCAGCGTACCGTCCGGCTCGATCACCCCATACTTGACATCCGCGACCGAGGCGACATTCTGTTTGCGCAGGGTTTCGACCACCTCGTCGGTTGTCAGGCGCATCTGGCGCAGTTTCTGGATGTCCAGCTGCCCGCTGCGTATGATGATGGCGGGCTGGCCGTTGAGCAGCCGCCGGAACGGGCGGCTTTTGAGCGCCAGAAAGCTCAAAAGGATCTCGAGTACAATCAGCGTGGCGATCGGCACCAGACCGGATACCATCGGGATGCCGAGGTCCTGCATGGGGACCGCAGCCAGATCGGAGACCAGAATGGTCACGACCAGCTCGGAGGGATCGAGCTCGCCGATTTGCCGTTTGCCCATCAGCCGGACGGCGGCAATCACAGCGCAATACAGCAGCAGCGTGCGCAGCAGGGGAACTGCCATAGCCGCTAACACCTCGTTTCAGTGATAGAATAGTGGTGGAATGCAGTCTAGTATGCACCAAATAAGGCGAATTATTCCCAATACAGGAATTTAACAAAGTAAAATGCGAAAAGCTGTTGACAATCGCCGCGCGCAGTTTTATAATATGAATTACATTTTGAATATGGCAATAAAGCGATGACCGGAAAAGTAGCGTCTGGAATCCAGTGAGAGAGCCGTCGGTTGGTGAGAGACGGCGGAGGAAGGAAAGAGCGAAAGTCCTCCGTGAGCCGAACATCTGAAATAGGATGAAACAGGGCCTTGTGTAAGGTGTTCCGCATGATCTGCGTTAAAGGATCGGGTGAGTGGTCGCGCCGCAGGTTTGCTGTGCGCGGCAAAAAGAGTGGTACCGCAGAGTTTTGATCGTCTTTGTCTCTTTGTGAGGCAAGGACTTTTTTTATTTTTGTTTTGTGAGAGAAAGGAGGCGGATCCGCATGGTAAAGAACGGTTCAGAGATTTTGGTGGAAGTACTGGTCGAACAGGGCGTGGATACAATTTTCGGTTACCCGGGCGGCGCAGTGCTCAATATCTATGACGCACTTTACAAGAACAGCGACCGCATTCGACATATATTGACAGCCCACGAGCAGGGCGCAGCCCACGCGGCGGACGGTTACGCCCGTGCGACCGGCCGGGTCGGCGTATGCCTGGCCACTTCGGGCCCGGGCGCGACCAACCTGGTCACGGGCATTGCTACCGCTTATATGGATTCCATCCCGATGGTCGCCATCACCGGCAACGTCGGCACCAGCCTGATCGGGCGTGACTCGTTTCAGGAGGTATACATCGCCGGTATCACCATGCCGATCACCAAGCACAATTTCGTCGTGCGCCATGTGGAGGAGCTGGCGGACACCATCCGCAGCGCGTTCCGCATTGCCTCGTCCGGCCGCCCCGGCCCGGTGCTGGTCGATATCCCGAAGGATGTCACCGCAGCGGTGTGTGAGTATATCCCGGGCGAAAAGGTCGAGGTGCACGAGACCTATGATGTGACCGAGGAACAGCTTAAGACAGTCGCCGGCATGATCGCGCAGGCTGAGCGCCCGATGATCTACTACGGCGGCGGCATCGAGACCGCAAACGCGGGCGCTGCGCTGCTCGAGCTGATGCGCAAGGCGGATATCCCGTCCGCGCACACCATGATGGCAATCGGCTGTATCCCGGATGCCGAGCCGCTCAGCCTGGGGCTGGTCGGCATGCACGGCACGGTTTCGGCCGACTGGGCGGTAGAGCGCAGCGACCTGCTGCTGTGCATCGGCGCGCGCTTCTCCGACCGCGTGGCGACCAATACCTCGCGCTTTGCGCCGCGGGCCAAGCTCGTCCACATCGACATTGACGCGGCTGAGATCAACAAAAACATCGGCGTGGATTACGCCGTGGTCAGCGACGCGGAAAACTTCCTCGAAAAGCTGCTGCCCTATGTGCATCCGGCCAAGCACACCGAATGGCGCGCACAGATCGCCGAGTGGCAGAGAACGCTCGACTATGTGCCCAAGGATGACGAGAGCGTCATCCATCCGCACCAGCTGCTGCGCACGCTTTACGATATGATCGGGGACGACGCGATCGTCGCGACCGATGTCGGCCAGCACCAGCTGTGGTCGGCGCAGTACAACCGCTGCACCAAGGTGCGCCACTTCCTGACCTCGGGCGGCTTGGGCACCATGGGCTTTGGCTACGGCGCAGCCATGGGCGCGCAGTTTGCGTTCCCGGATAAGACGGTTGTCCACATCACGGGCGACGGCTCGTTCCATATGAACCTCAACGAGCTGTGCACTTCGGTGACCTACGGCCTGCCGATCATCACGATTATCATGAACAACAACGTGCTGGGCAATGTGCGCCAGTGGCAGACCATGTTCTATGAGAAACGCTATTCCCAGACCGACCTGTACCGCAAGACCGATTACGTCAAGCTCGCCGAGGCCTTTGGCGGCCGCGGCTACCGCGCGACCAACATCGCCGAGCTGCGCGCGGCGCTCAAAGAAGCGCTGGCGCACCGCAGCGGCCCTGTGCTGATCGAATGCAAGATCGACAAGGACGAGCGCGTGCTGCCGATGATCCCGGCAGGCGGTACGATCGACGACCTCGTGGCGGACTGAGAAAGGAGAGAGAGTATGCAGAAATATATCCTTTCCGTGACCGTGCAGAACAACGCAGGCGTTTTGGCGCGTGTGTCCAGCCTGTTCGGCCGCCGCGGCTATAACATCGATTCGCTGACCGTTTCAGCGACCACTGACCCCAAAGTCTCGCGTATGTCGATCATCGTGCAGGGCGACGAGCCCATCCTTGAGCAGATCATCAAGCAGCTGCTCAAGCTCGAAGAGGTCATGCGTGTGGACCACCTGCAGGAGGAGGACTCCTGCTGCAGCGAGCTCGTGTTCGTCAAGCTGCACGCCGATTCCGGCAGCACGCGCGACGACATTCGCCAGCTGTGCAGCCTGTACGACGCGCATATCGTCGAAACGCTGGAAGACGCGATGATCGTCGAGCTGAGCGACGTGCCCAGCCGCATCGACGCGTTTTTGGACGTGATCTCCAATTTCCAGATCGTCGAGATGAGCCGTTCGGGCGTCACCGCGATCCGCAAGTGAGCGCGGCGCCACTAAACCTGTTTTCCTAATTCACTTTATATACACTTAGGAGGAATTCAAAATGGTAAAGATGTACTACGATTCGGACTGCAACCTGTCCCTGCTGGACGGTAAGACTGTTGCGATCATCGGCTTTGGCTCGCAGGGCCATGCACACGCGATGAACCTGAAGGATTCGGGTGTCAACGTGGTTGTCGGCCTGCGTCCGGGTTCCAAGCATGAGGCAAAGGCCAAGGATTACGGCCTGACCGTTATGACCCCGGCCGAGGCTGCCGAGGCGGGCGACATCGTGATGATGCTGGTGCCGGATGAGAAGCAGGCGGACATCTACAAGGAGTCCATCGAAGCACACCTCAAGCCGGGCAACTGCCTCGCATTTGCACACGGCTTCAATATCCACTTCAAGCAGATCATCCCGCCGAAGGATGTTGACGTGATCATGGTTGCGCCGAAGGGCCCGGGCCACATCGTCCGCCGCACCTACACCGAGGGCCAGGGTGTTCCGGATCTGGCTTGCGTATACCAGGATGCGACCGGCAAGGCGATGGATATCGCGCTGGCTTACGCCTGCGGCATCGGCGGCGGCCGTGCGGGCATCCTCGAGTCCACCTTCAAGACCGAGACCGAGACCGACCTGTTCGGCGAGCAGGCTGTCCTGTGCGGCGGCGTTTGCGAGCTGATGAAGGCTGGCTTTGAGACCCTGGTCGAGGCTGGCTACGCGCCGGAGAACGCTTACTTCGAGTGCGTCCATGAGATGAAGCTGATCGTTGACCTGATCAACGAGGGCGGCTTTGCCAAGATGCGTTACTCGATCTCCGATACCGCAGAGTACGGCGATTACCGCACCGGCAAGCGCATCATCACCGAGGAGACCCGCAAGGAGATGAAGAAGATCCTGCGCGAGATCCAGGACGGCACCTTCGCTTCCGAGTGGATCCAGGAGAACAAGGCCGGCGGCCGTGCGAAGTTCCTGGCAACCCGCGAGCTCGAGGCCAACACCCTGCTCGAGGAGACCGGCAAGAAGCTGCGCGGCATGATGAGCTGGCTGAAGAAATAAGTAATTCGTTTGAAACGTACCGTTTCAAACGAGAGGACGTGCCGCGCGGTGCGCGGACACGTCCGGGGCTGCGAAAAGTTCCGACAAGCGAAACTTTTCTCCGCTCTTTGTGTAAAAAGTCAGGCGCATGTCCTGACTTTTTACGAAAAATCCGGTGTACCGGATTTTCGATTGCATAGCGCCTTTGGGCGCAAAGAGAAGATGCGCACAGGCGGGCGGTTTTCCGCCCGCCTGTTTTGCAAAAGGAGGAAAACCCCGTGTCCAAGAGAAGCGACAACATCACCGCGGGCGCCGAGCGCATGCCAAACCGCTCGCTGCTGCGTGCCTGCGGCCTGACCGAAGAGGAGATGAAAAAGCCGATCATCGGCGTCGTCTCCGCATACAGTGAGATCATCCCGGGCCACATCAATCTGGACAAGATTGCGGACGCCGCCAAGGCAGGCGTGCGCATCGCCGGTGGCACGCCGGTCATGGTGCCCGCCATCGGCGTGTGCGACGGCATCGCCATGGGCCACATCGGCATGAAGTATTCGCTGCCCAGCCGCGAGCTGATCGCGGACAGCGTCGAAACGCTCGCACAGGCGCACCAGTTCGACGGCCTGGTGCTCATTCCGAACTGCGATAAGATCGTGCCCGGCATGCTGATGGCTGCGGCGCGCCTCAATATCCCGTCCATCATCATCTCGGGCGGCCCGATGCTCGCCGGCCACTATGACGGGCAGGAGATCTCGCTCTCCAAGACCTTTGAGACGGTCGGCGCCTATAAGGCCGGCCTGATTGACGACGAAAAGCTCATGGAGTGCGAGTGCGGCTCGTGCCCGGGCTGCGGCTCGTGCTCGGGTATGTACACGGCCAACTCGATGAACTGCCTGTCCGAGGCAATCGGCATGGCGCTGCCCGGCAACGGCACGATTCCGGCCGTGCATGCGGCGCGCATCCACCTGGCCAAGCACGCAGGCATGCAGATCATGCAGCTGATTGAGCGCGACATCAAGCCGCGCGACATCCTGACCCCGGCGGCCTTCCGCAACGCGCTGACCTGCGAGATGGCGATCGGCTGCTCGACCAATTCGGTGCTGCATCTGCTGGCGCTGGCCAACGAGGCGGGCGTGCCGCTCGACCTCAAGATGCTCAACGAGCTGTCCGCCAAGGTGCCGAACATCTGTCACCTGGCACCGGCAGGCCCGCATCACATCGAGGAACTGTACATGGCAGGCGGCGTGCCGGCCATCATGAAGGAACTGACCAAACGCGACCTGCTTGATCTGTCGCTGCTCACGGTCACGGGCAAGACGGTTGGCGAGAACCTCGAGGGTGTCGTCAACAAGAACCCCGAGGTCGTCCGTCCGCTCGAGCATCCGTATTCCGAGACCGGCGGCATCGCGGTGCTGTGGGGCAATATTGCAAAAAACGGCTGCGTGGTCAAGCGCTCGGCGGTTGCGCCGGAGATGATGGTGCACGAGGGCCCGGCGCGCGTGTTTGATTCTGAGGATGACGCGATTCAGGCCATCTACGCGGGCGAGATCCACAAAGGCGACGTGGTTGTCATCCGCTACGAGGGCCCGAAGGGCGGCCCCGGCATGCGGGAAATGCTTAATCCGACCTCCGCACTGGCCGGCATGCAGCTCGACAAGGACTGCGCGCTGATCACGGACGGCCGCTTCTCCGGCGCGTCCCGCGGCGCATCCATCGGCCATGTATCGCCGGAAGCGGCGGCGGGCGGCGAGATCGCGCTGATTCAGGAAGGCGACCGCATCGCGATCGACATCCCGAACAGCAAGGTCAACGTGCTGATCTCGGACGAGGAGATGGAAGCACGCCGTGCGAAGTTTGTACCGCGCGAGCCCAACATCAAGTCGGGCTGGCTGTACCGCTATTCGCGCATGGTCACCTCGGCTGACCAGGGCGCAGTGCTTCGATAAAAAAAAAGACCCGGAGGCTTCCGGGTCTTTTTTTGCTGCGTGGTGCGTGCGGGTGCGAAAACGATCAAACCGCTTGTTCTGCCACAGATAATCTGGTATACTGGTAACAAATGAGTGAAAAAGGTGGAACAGATATGCTGACAGCATCCAAAAAGGAATTTATCGAATTCATGATGAGCGCGGATGTGCTCCGCTTCGGCGATTTCACGACTAAATCCGGCCGCAAGACCCCGTATTTCGTCAACACCGGCAACTACAAGACCGGCCTGCAGAATTCCCGCCTGGGCGAGTTCTATGCCTCGATGATAGAGGAGACCATTGGCGACGATTTTGACGCGATGTTCGGCCCGGCCTATAAGGGCATCCCGCTGGCGACCTCGGTTTCGGGTGCGCTGGCGCGCAACTACGGCATCGACAAGCCGTTTTTCTTCAACCGCAAGGAAGCCAAGGACCACGGCGAAGGCGGCAGCATCGTGGGCTATAAGCCGGTGGACGGCGACCGCATCATCATCATTGAGGACGTCATCACCGCAGGCACTGCGATTCGCGAAACCATGCCCGTGCTGCTCGGCTGCGCGGACGTCAAGGTAACCGATATGTTCATCTCGGTCAACCGCTGCGAGGTCGGCACCACACCGGGCAAGACCGCAGTTATGGAGGTCGGCGAGGAGTTCGGCATCCGGGTGCACGCGCTGGTCACTGTGCAGGACATCCGCGAATATCTGGCGGACAAGGCGGAGTATGCGAACCTGCTGCCGCTGATGGATGCTTATATGGAGCAATACTGCGTGTTCTGATGCACATATCTGCGGAAAACAGCATAAAAAAGGCCCTGTCCAACCGGACAGGGCCTTTTGGTTTTACAGGGTTTGCAAAAACTTGCGCATACGGAAGCACGCCTCGCGCAAATGATTCATCGAATAGGAATACGAAATGCGCACATGCCCCTCGCCGCTCTGGCCGAAGGCGTTGCCCGGCACGACGGCAACCTGCTCGTCGCGCAGCAGGCGCTCGCAGAATTCCTCGGACGACAGGCCGGTCGATTCGATGGATGGGAACATATAGAACGCGCCCTGCGGCTCGAAGCACTGAAGGCCCATCGAGCGCAGCTCGCCCAGCAAAAAGCGGCGGCGGATGTCGTACTGCGAGCGCATGCGCTCGATGTCATCCTCGCCGGTGCGGATGGCCTCGATGCCCGCAAACTGCGCCGTGGTCGGCGCGGACATGATGCCGAACTGATGCACCTTGCAGATGTGCTTCATAAGCTCCTTGGGCCCCATTGCCCAGCCGAGGCGCCAGCCGGTCATGGCGTAGGACTTGGAGAAGCCGTCCACCACGATCGTGCGCTCCTGCATGCCGGGCAGCTCGGCAAAGCAGGTGTGGCGCTCCTTGCCGTAGGTCAGGCTGCAATAGATCTCGTCCGACAGGACAAGGACATTGGTGTCGCGCAACACGGCGGCAATGGCCTCCAGATCCGCACGCGACATCACCGCGCCCGTGGGATTGTTCGGATAGGGCAGGATGAGCAGCTTGGTGCGCGGCGTGATGGCGGCGCGCAGCGCGTCCGCGGTGAGTTTGAACTCGTCCTCCACCCGGGTGGGCAGGGGGACCGGGACGCCGCCCGCCATCTGGGTCAGCGGGGTGTAGCACACAAAGCTGGGCTCGGGGATGAGCACTTCCTCGCCTGGATTGACCAGCGCGCGGATAGCGTTGTCGATTGCCTCCGAACCGCCGACCGTGACCAGGATCTCTTTATCCGCATCGTAGCACAGCTGATACTTGCGGCGGGTCAGTCCGGCGATCTGGCGGCGCAGCTCAGCCAGGCCCCAGTTGGAGGTATAGAAGGTCTGGCCTTTCTCCAGCGACTGGATGCCTGCGCGGCGGATCTGCCAGGGGGTTTCAAAGTCGGGCTCACCGACACCGAGCGAGATCGCCTCGGGCATGGTGGCAACCACATCAAAGAATTTGCGGATGCCCGAGGGTTTGACCTGCTTGACGCGGTCGGAGAGCAGCTGTTCATAATCTACCATGCCATTGTAACCTCTCTTTTATCGTGTTCAGAGGGGTCGAACTCCACGCCATAGTCCTTGTACTTTTTGAGGATGAAATGCGTGCCGGTCGAAAGCACGTTTTCCATCGGCGCGAGCTGTTCAGCGACAAAGCGCGCGACCTCGCGCATCGTGCGGTCCTTGATGATTACGGTCAGGTCAAAACCGCCCGACATCAGGTAAACGCTCTCCACCTGATGGTGCGAATAGATCTGGCGGGCGATCTCATCAAACCCCATGCCCTTCTGCGGGGTGATTTTGACCTCGATCAGCGCAGTGACGCTTTCGCGTGCGGTTTTATCCCAGTCGATCACGGTTTTATAGCCGAGGATCGTGCCGTTTTTTTCAAAAATGCGGAGTGCCTGGCAGACCTCTTCCTCGCTGGCGCCGGTCATGGCGGCGAGCTGGGCAGGGGTCAGGCGTGCATCCTGGCTGAGCAGGTCGAGCAGCTTTTCCGGATTTTCCATGGTAACGACCTCCTTGTCGAATTGATGTCCATACTGCGCCGGGGGAGGCGCATATACAGGTATGATATCACAGCGGCCTGGCTTTGTTCAGCTGCAGCAGCGGGCAGGCGCCGCTGGGATAGCATGATGAAAAGAATGTATAATAGCTGCATTGCAGCTATTATACCACAGAGAACGCCATAACACAATATTTTGCGCTTTCATCGCGGGAAACAGCAAAATCCTGTTGCGGAAACCGGGAAAACGCGGTACAATGTTAAGAAGAAAGGTGGTGCCCCATCCCATGGCATTCACAGGCTTCAACGCCGCGGGCATCGACCTGCTGCAGCTCAATCGCCTGCAAAACAGTAAAGAATTCTACGAGGCCCATAAAGAAGAAATCAAGCGGCTGGCAATCCAGCCTTTTTATGATCTGATCGCTGAGATGACCCCCGCGATGCTCGAGATCGACGCGCAGTTCGTGACCGTGCCCTCGCGCATGGTGTCGCGCGTGCGCCGCGATACACGCTATACCAAGGACAAAACCCTGTACCGCGCCAATCTGTGGATGTTTTTCCGCAGGCCGCGGCGCGAGCGGGAGTCCGTTCCGTGTTATTATTTTGAGGTGCACCCGGAATACTGGGCCTACGGCTGCTGGGGCGCGTGGGGCCGGGGCGAGATGGAAGCTCTGCGGGAGATGATCCTACACGAAGACAAGCTGTTTCTTGACGCATACCGCGCGGTGAACGACTGTCCACAGATGTGGCTTGCGGGCGAGATGTATAAGCGTCCCAAATTTCCGGACGCAAATCCCGCCTACCGCAGCTGGCTCGACCGCAAGGAGATCGGCATGGATTTCCGCGCGTATGACGATTTTACGCCAATTCTGGACGGCTCGTTCGTCCAGCCCATGCTGGAAAATATGCAGCGCCTAGCGCCGTTTTACCGGTTCCTGCTCGCCGCTAAGGAGCGCGCGGACGCCGGCCGGAGGGAGGCGCTGCAGTGAGATATCTTGCACTGGACTTCGAAACCGGCAACGCGTCGCCGCTCAGCGCGTGCGCGCTTGGCGCGAGTATCTTTGAGGACAGCACGCTGATCCGCGAACAGGTTTCGCTTATCCTGCCGCCGGCAGGCGCGCGCAAATTCCACTGGGGCAACGTGCGCGTCAACCATATCACCGAGAAGATGGTCGCGGATGCGCCGCCGTTCGACGCGGTCTGGCGCACACTGGCGGACGAGGCTGAGGGCAGCGTGATCGTGTGCCACAACGCGATGTTTGACGTAGGGGTGCTGAGCGCCTGTCTGGCGCATTATCACCTGCCAGTACCCGCTTGCCGGTATGTGTGCACGGTTAAGGTGTCGCGCCGCGTGTGGCCGGATCTGCAAAACCACAAGCTGGACACGGTTTCCGAGGCGCTCGGCATTGCGCTTGATCACCACGAGGCAGGCTCGGATGCACGCGCTGCGGGACTCATCTTGCAGGCCGCCCTGCGCGAGACCGGCAGCGCGGATGTGGACGAGCTGGCGGATAAGATCGGTATGCGGCTGGGCCGTATTTCGCCCATGGGCACCGTGCCGTGCAGCATCGCAAAGGAAGCAAGGGGCGCAAAAGCGTCCGTTCATCCCTCTAAATGAATGAAAACAAAAGGAGAGAGCAAGCTATGAAAAACTATCTGGAAAACATTGATCGTGACGCCCTGCGCGCCCGCGCAGAGCAGATGCTGGGTTATGCAAACGACGCCCGCACCCAGGCGAGCCGCTGGACGGACTATGCGGTTTCTAAGGCGCGCGGTTTTTCGCTGTTCGACTTTGCCATTTTCGAGGCATGCCTGCTCTCGCTCGGCCTGTGGCTGGGGACCTGCTTCTCCAAGCTGTTCAAAAAGTTCCGCGGCGTGCTGTTCATGCTGTTTGCGGCAAGCTGGCTCTATCTGCTGTGGCGCATCGTGTTCGACGAGGACGAGGACTGATTCGAGCCCGCCTATTCCGGCGTGAAATATGCAATGATGCAATAAAAACGGGGAGAAACCGATCGGTTTCTCCCCGTTTTCGTGTTTATCAGTAAAATCAGCTGCGCAGCGCAGCGTCGAAATCCTTTTCGAGCGCGGCAAGCGCGTTTTTCATCGCCTTGTCGCACTCCTCATCGGTCAGCGTGCGGTCGGGTGCGCGCAGGGACAGCGAGTAGGCAACCGACTTTTTGCCTTCCGGGATGCCCTTGCCCTTGTAGACGTCAAACAGGCGGACCGACTCAAGAATCGCGCCTGCAGCCTGCTCGATGGCAGCCTGCATGGACGCTGCCGGCACGGCGTCATCCACCAGCACCGCAATGTCGCGGGTGGAAGCCGGGAACTTGGGCAGCGGGTGGTACAGCTTCTCGGGCTCGATCGCATCAAACAGCGCATCCATGCGGAGCTCGGCCGCGAGCACCTCGCCGGACAGGCCGTAGCGGTCGGCCACCGTCGGGTGGATGGTGCCGAGCACGCCGATCTGCTTGCCGTCGATCAGCACGTTCGCGCAGCGGCCCGGGTGATAGGACGGGTTGTTCTTCTCGGTCACGAACTGCGCGCCCTTGATGTTGAGCTCGCGCAGCAGCGCCTCAATCACGCCCTTGAACTGGAAGAAGGTCAGGCGGCCATAGCTGCCGAGTGTGAGCACCTTTTCCTCGTGCGGCAGCACATCCGCATCCGCCTTGCCATCCTTGACCACCGGCAGATAGACCGTGCCCATCTCATAAAGCGACGCGGTCGCGTTGCGGTGCGCATGGTTGTGCGCGAGCGATTGCAGCATGGAGGGCAGCACGGTCGTGCGCATGATGCTGAAGTCCTCGCCGAGCGGGTTGAGGATGGTGGTCGAGATGCGGCGCGGATCGTCCGCAGCCCAGCCGATCATATCGTAGAATTTCGGGGAGATGAACGAGTGGCTCATGGCCTCGTCAAAGCCCGCCTCGCGGCAGACGAGCGAAGCGGCGCGTTCAGCCTGCTGGCGCGGGGTGTATTCGCCCTGCACCATCTCGCCCGCATACAGCGTGGTCGGGATTTTGTCATAGCCGTACATGCGCGCAACTTCCTCAGCCAGGTCGCACATGCGCGCAATGTCCGTGCGGAAGCTCGGCACGATGACCTCGCCGTTCTCCACTTTAAAGCCCAGCTTTTCCAGATAAGCCTGCTGCTCGTCTGCCGAAAGGGCCAGGCCGAGCAGGCCGTTCATCTTGTCCGGCTCGAACGGCAGGCGCTTGGGATTGGGGTCGGAGTTGTCCACGTCGATGATGCCGTCGATCACCTCGCCCGCGTCGAGCAGTTCAACCAGCTCGCAGGCGCGGTCGACCGCCTCGAGCGTCATGCGGGGATCAAGGCCCTTTTCAAAGCGGCCGGATGCCTCGGTGCGCATGCCGAGCGCCTTGGCGGTCACGCGGACGGTTGCGCCGTGGAAGCAGGCGGACTCAAAGACCACGGTTGTGGTGTCATCCTCGATCTCGGAGTTGGCGCCGCCCATGACGCCCGCAACAGCAACCGGCTTATCGTTGTCGCAGATGGCGAGCATCTTGTCGGTCAGATCGTGGTCCTGGCCGTCGAGCGTCTGGATGGACTCGCCGTCCCGCGCGCGGCGCACGACGATTTTGCCGTCCGACAGGCAGGCATAGTCAAACGCGTGCATGGGCTGGCCGTACTCGAGCATAACGTAGTTGGTGATGTCGACGATGTTGTTGATCGGACGCACGCCGCAGGCGTGCAGGCGCGCGCGCATCCACGCGGGCGAGGGCTCGATCTTGATATTGCGCACCAGGCGCGCGGTGTAGCGCGGGCACAGGTCGGGGTCGCGCACCTCGACCGACATATACTTGTTGATATCGTCGCCCACGCCCTTGACCGACGGGGTATTGACGTGGAACGGGCGGTCAAAGGTGGCGGCGGTCTCGCGCGCCAGGCCGATGACGCTCAGGCAGTCCGGCCGGTTGGAGGTAATTTCAAAATCCGCGACCCATTCGTCCAGGCCGAGCACCTTTTTGATGTCGTCGCCCGGCTTGCAGTCCTCGTTCAGGATTAGGATGCCGTCCGTGATGCAGTGCGGGAACTCAGCCGGCTGGGCATGCAGATCGTCGGGCGTGCACACGGTCATGGCGGCGGTGTCGACCGCGATAAAGTCGTCCGCGTGGATGTTTGCGCAGTCGGTGGACAGCCGGGTTTCGCCCGCGCCGCAGTCCACGGTCAGGTCATACTGCGAATAGCCGGCGGGCTGGACGGACAGCACCTTGGCGGCGACCGTCTTGCCGAAGATTTTGTATCCCGCGGTCAGCTCTTCGGGCAGGGAGGGCTTTTCGCCCTTCAGGCAGTGGTAGTCGTTCAGGATCGCCGCGGGCTTGATGACCGCGTAGGGCACGTTGTGCGTGTCGAGCTGCAATTCTTTCAGCGAGCACAGCATGCCGTTGGACACCTCGCCGCGCAGCTTGCCCTTGGTGATTTTGACCCCGCCGGGCAGGGAGGACTTGTGCTTTGCAACCGGGATCAGGTCGCCCTCGTGGATGTTCCACGCGCCGGTGCAGATCTGGGTGACTTCGTCCCCCACGTCGATCTGACAGATCCACATGTGGTCGGAGTTCGGGTGGCGGACCATCTCGTTGATGCGGCCGACCACGACGTTGTCGATCTCCGCGCCCAGATTGTAAACCTCTTCAACCTTGGAGCCGGACATCGTGAGCTTCGCGTCATATTCCTTGGGGGTGACGCCGGAAATATCGGTGTAATCCGAAAGCCAGGAAAGCGGCAGTTTCATAAGGGATTCGCGCTCCTTTATTTCAAAAATCAGGATACCGCGCCATACAGCGCGTCCGCGCCGTCAGGCGCGCATTTTCATGGAGACCGCTGTGCGGTCGACAAAAAACCGGGAGCATGTATCACGGTTTTTTAACAGCAGCGGAGAAAAGTTTCGGCAAAGCCGGAACTTTTCGCAGCGCCTGGACGCATCCGCGCGATGCGCGGTGCGGCCGCTTCGATCGAAACGGCAGTTTCGATCGAGCCTGTTTAAAACTGGTGCAGGAATCTTACGTCGTTCTCGTAGAACAGACGGATGTCGTCGATCTTGAAGCGGCCCATGACCGTGCGCTCCAGGCCGATGCCGAACGCATAGCCGGAATACTCCTCCGGGTCGATGCCGCTGGTTTCGAGCACCTTGGGGTGCACCATGCCGCAGCCGAGGATCTCGATCCAGCCCTCTCCCTTGCAGAGCGGGCAGCCCGCGCCGTGGCAGCGGTAGCACTGGATATCCATTTCCGCGGAAGGCTCGGTGAACGGGAAGTGGTGCGGGCGGAAGCGGACGACCGTGTCCTCGCCGTACAGCTTTTTGGCGAACAGCTCGAGGATGCCCTTGAGGTCGGACATGCGGATGCCCTTATCGACAACCAGGCCCTCGATCTGGTGGAACAGCGGCGAATGGGTCGCGTCGACCGCGTCTGAGCGGTACACACGGCCGGGCGCAATGATGCGGATCGGCGGCTTTTTCTTCTCCATCACGCGCACCTGCATGCCCGAGGTCTGGGTGCGCAGCACGACGTTGTCCGAGATGTAGAAGGTGTCCTGCGTATCGCGCGCGGGGTGGTCCTTGGGGATGTTGAGCGCTTCAAAGTTGTAGTGGTCGAGCTCGACTTCCGGGCCTTCAGCGATCGAGAAGCCCAGGCCGACAAAGATCTCCTTGAGCTCGTCGAGCACGATATTGAGCGGGTGTTCCTTGCCGATGACGACTTCCTCGCCCGGCAGGGTGACGTCGATGGACTCGGCCTCGAGCTTGTGCGCGAGCGCGGCCTGCTCGATCTCAGCGCGGCGCGTTTCGATGATGGACTCGATTTCGGCGCGCACATCGTTGACCATCTGGCCGACCACCGGACGGTCCTCGGGCGCAACGTCCTTCATGCCCTTGAGCAACGCGGTCAACTCGCCCTTTTTGCCGAGGAACTTGACGCGCGCCTCATCCAGTGCGCGCGCATCCGCAGCGGCGGCCAGCTGCTCTTTTGCGGCCTGCAGAATGCCTTGCAGTTTTTCTTTCATGGTGACTCTCCTTTATGAAAAATCGTTCAGGGACGCAATAAAAAAGCCTTTCGTCCCACAAAATAGGGACGAAAGGCGTCATATACATCTTCCGTGGTACCACCCTGATTCCCGGACAAGGCCGGGCACTCATTGAACGCCGGTAACGGGGCGTCACCCCGCCCGCGCCTACTGGAAAAAGCCGTTCAGCGCCGGTGCTCGCAGGGGAACTTCGCGTCATGCCTCTTTGGGCGGCTCGCAGCCAGAAGGCCGCCTTCTCTGAAAAGAGGGGGATGGCGTTACTTTCCCTGTTCATCGCAGGTGTCGTTATTCCATAACAGGATTATTAAAACACATTCCGGCCGGAAATGCAAGGGGGATTTGTGTATTTTGCGTAAAAATCAGCCGTCAAACGCGAAAAGAACCGGATGGCTGGATTCAAATTGCCAGTCGGTCATGTCAACGACAATGCCGCCGGCGAGCGCCTCGGGCGGCACGTCCTCGAAAATTTCGGCCGTGATGCCGTATTCCTCCGGCAGGGCGGTGGAGGCGGCTTCCGGCAGAGCTGCCAGATAAATATCCCGATGGGGGTCCCCCTGCTCAAAAAAGCACACGAGCGCCTGGGCCTGCGGATAGTAGACCGCGCGGTGCAGGGTCACGCCGTCCTGTTCCGCGGGCTGTGCAAGCAGCTCCTGCGCGGACAGGATGCCGTCCGGCGCGGTGTTTTCCATCTGTGACATATGTGCGGTGCGTACTTCGGCGTGCACAGCCTGATATTGCCCGACGGTCTGCCACGCAAGCCCCGAGCCGAAAACCAGAAGCGCCATGGCGCCGACGGCCAGCACGATTTTACCGGTTTGTTTCATGCAGATCCCCTCCCTGATAAGCCCAGTATTGCACGAAAAGCGAAATGGCCGGATGAAAGCCGCTGCTCAGAACATCACCCAGTCGAACAGCAGGTACAGGCTGAACACGCTGCACGCGCCGCTGGCGATATTGGCGACCAGCGCATAAAGGACAGGGTGCGGCTGCGACCGGTCGGTTTGCAGCCAGCGGCGGTAGACCAGCGATTCGATCACGAAGATCACCAGCTCGACCGGCACAAAAAGCAAATTTACTGACCAAAGCTGTCCCTGCATAGCCGCGACGCCCAGCACAGCGGTCATCAGCACCTGGGTGCAGAGGTTGGCCAGCAGGAATACCTTCCAGTTGCGCCGGAGCGAAAACCCGAACGGAATCAGCAGCAGTCCCTCGATCACAAGCGTTGGAAGCAGGGTGGACAAAATCTGCTTGGCGTATGAGCGCACAATCCAGCCGGTGGGCGTCAGGGTATTGGTGGCACAGTCGTAATAGAAAAACTGGTGAAACATGGTGCGTTCGACCAGCTCGCTGACCTGCACGCCGTTTTCATCCGCGTATATCACGCGGAACGCATCCGGCAGGCCGAAATACCCGTATTCAATGGTGTGGGCGCTGTTGTCAATATTCGCCCAGGTTGGTGCGGGCGTGCCGTCCAGCATGACGAACGTCCAGCCTGCGGGCGCAGCGGCGCGGAGCGCGGTTTCGTCGGCCGGACGGAGCAGCGCCCCCTCTGTCCCTGCGGTATATTGGTATGTATTGTCGCTGTACAGGCTGCTTTGATAGTCGTTGATGTAGAGCAGGTCGATATAATAATCTCCTGCGGGCGGATTGACCAGACAGATGGTCGCCTGATCCTTGGGGCCGACATCCGCCCCGGCCGGCACCGGCAGGACACATAACAGCACGGCAATCAGGCAAAACAGCCGAAACTTCTTTTTCTGCATCATGATCCCCCTCCCTGATAAGCCCAGTATAGCACGAAAATAGCAGGGGAGAAGTTACAATCCCGTGTGATTTACCCGATCGCGCGGTCCTCCGCGTCCGCGAGCGCCTGCCGCAGCGCGGCGAGCACGGCGCGGCGGTCGGCGGCGTCGCCGGAAAGCTCCAGATAGCGGATCACGTCGTCCACCGCACCGACCAGATAGAGATAGGCGGGCCTGTAGTTGAGTTCGTCCATGTGATACACCTCCAAATTCTTAGTATATTGTTAGTACATTTTTAGTAGACTACCAACATCATACCACATAAAAGTCTTAAAGTGAACTTATAATAAGTTCAAATATTTTGAGGTGTATTATGGACAAGCCCAAACACATCGGTTTTCGTGTGGATGAGGAAACATTGGAAAAGCTCCGCTATGTTGCGTCGTATGAGGGGCGTTCTATCAACGGCCACCTGATGTACCTTGCGCGCGAGGACATCCGCCGTTTTGAGAAAGAGCATGGAAAAATTGATCTGAGCGAGCAAAACAACGGCGGAACACCTTGACAAACCCCGGTTTTGTGGATATACTGATAAAGTTAATATGCAAAATGCGATGAAAAAGAGGAGTATCCCTGCTTTGCGCGCTTCAGAGAACGGGCGGTTCGGTGCAAGCCCTGCGGCGGAGGGGGAGAAGGTCGCTTTGGAGCAGGAGGGCTGAATGCAGTAGGCCGTCCCGCCACCCTGCGTTACGGGCAAATGAGTGCGCGGCTGTCTGGCCGCGAAATTAGGTGGTACCACGGAGCACGCTTCGTCCTATGCGGACGGCGTGCTCTTATTTTTTGTCATTCAAATCAAAAGGAGATAGACCAATGAGCGAACTGCCAAAGACCTACGACCCCAAAGCGGTCGAGGACAAGCTGTACAGCTTCTGGAATGACTCCGGCTTTTTCCATGCCGAGGTCAATCCGGATAAAAAGCCTTATACGATCGTCATTCCGCCCCCGAACGTGACCGGCCAGCTGCACATGGGCCATGCGTTCGACGAGACCCTGCAGGATATCCTGATCCGCACCAAGCGCATGCAGGGCTATGAGGCGCTGTGGATGCCGGGCACCGACCACGCGGGCATCGCAACCCAGATCAAGGTAGAGGAAAACCTGCGCAAGGAGGAGGGCCTGACCCGCTACGACCTCGGCCGCGAGAAGTTCCTCGAGCGCGTGTGGGACTGGAAGAACAAGTACGGCAACCGCATCATCAGCCAGCTGAAAAAGCTCGGCTCGTCCTGCGACTGGGAGCGCGAGCGCTTCACGATGGACGAGGGCTGCTCCAAGGCGGTCC
Source organism: uncultured Agathobaculum sp. (assembly GCF_944384765.1). Taxonomy (GTDB): domain Bacteria; phylum Bacillota; class Clostridia; order Oscillospirales; family Butyricicoccaceae; genus Agathobaculum. The sequence goes on from NZ_CALWUM010000010.1 coordinate 53,745, forward strand.
GCGAGGTGTTCGTCAACCTGTATAACAAGGGCCTGATCTACAAGGGCCACCGCATCATCAACTGGTGCCCGCACTGCGCGACCGCGCTGTCGGACGCCGAGGTCGAATACGAGACCCAGCCGGGCAAGCTGTGGCACATCCGTTACCCGCTCGCGGACGGCTCGGGCGATCTGGTCGTCGCGACCACCCGCCCGGAGACCTTTATGGGCGATACGGGCGTTGCCGTCAACCCGAACGACGAGCGCTACAAGCACCTGATCGGCAAGACCTGCATCCTGCCGATTATGAACCGCGAAATCCCGATCTTCGGCGACGATTACGTCGATATGGAGTTCGGCACGGGCTGCGTCAAGGTTACGCCCTGCCACGACCCGAACGATTTCGAAATGGGCCAGCGCCACAACCTCGAGCAGATCCTTGTGTTCAACGAGGACGCGACCGTCAACGAAAACGGCGGCAAGTATCAGGGCATGGACCGCTACGAGTGCCGCAAGGCGGTCATCAAGGACCTGGAAGAGGGCGGCTATCTGGTTAAGATTGAGGATCACGAGCACAACGTCGGCACCTGCTACCGCTGCGGCACGACGGTCGAGCCGATGACCTCGGCGCAGTGGTTCGTCAAGATGGCGCCGCTGGCAGGACCCGCCATGGACGTGGTCAAGGAGGGCAAGACCAAGTTCGTGCCCGACCGCTTCGCCAAGACCTATCTGCGCTGGATGGAAAACGTGCACGACTGGTGCATTTCGCGCCAGCTGTGGTGGGGCCACCGCATCCCGGCGTTCTACTGCGACGACTGCGGCGAGATGACCGTTTCCAAGACCGACGTGCACGTCTGCCCGAAGTGCGGCTCGCACAATGTCCGCCAGGAAGAGGACGTGCTGGATACCTGGTTCTCCTCCGCGCTGTGGCCGTTCTCCACGCTCGGCTGGCCGGATAAGACCCCGGAGCTCGATTATTTCTACCCGACCTCCACGCTGGTCACGGGCTATGATATCATCTTCTTCTGGGTGGCGCGCATGATCTTCTCGGGCGTGGAGCACATGGGCGAAACCCCGTTCAAGACCGTATATATCCACGGCCTGGTGCGCGACGCGCAGGGCCGCAAGATGTCCAAGTCGCTCGGCAACGGCATTGACCCGCTCGAGATCATCGACCAGTACGGCGCGGACGCGTTGCGCTTCACGCTTGCGACCGGCAACAGCCCCGGCAACGATATGCGCTTCTCGACCGAGCGCGTCGAGGCAAGCCGCAACTTCTGCAACAAGATCTGGAATGCCTCCCGCTTTATCCAGATGAACCTGACGATCGACAAGAGCCGCCCGGCCGCGCTGCCGGCCGACCTCGCGCTCGAGGACAAGTGGATCGTCTCCAAATACAACACGCTGGTCGCGGAGGTCACCCGCAACATCGACCAGTACGAGCTCGGCCTTGCTGCCGCCAAGCTCAACGACTTTATCTGGGATAACTTCTGCGACTGGTATATCGAGATCGCCAAGACCCGCCTGCAGGCAGGCGACGAGAACGTGCAGAAGGTGCTGTGCTATGTGCTCTCGGGCGCGATGCAGCTGCTGCACCCGTTCATGCCGTTCATCACCGAGACCATCTGGCAGGCGCTGCCGCACGAGGGGCCGTCGGTCATGGTGTCCAAGTGGCCGGAATACGACGAAAACCTGCACTTTGCCGCTGAGGAAGCGCAGATGGAGACGCTGATGGACGCGGTTCGCGCGATTCGAAACCGCCGCAGTGAGATGAACGTGCCACCCTCCAAGAAGGCCAAGGTGCTTATCCTCTCCGAGAAGAAGGACACCTTCGCCGCGGGCGCGGGCTTTTTCCCCAAGCTGGCGTATGCCTCCGGCATTGAGCTGATCGACGCGGTGCCCGCGGATGCGGCCAAGATGGCGAGCGTTGTCACGGGCGACGCGCAGATCTATATGCCGATGGGCGACCTGATCGACTTTGCCGCCGAGCGCGCGCGCCTCGAAAAGGAAAAGGCCAAGGTCGAGGACGACATCGCTTTTGTCATGAAAAAGCTGGACAACCCGAATTTCGTCAGCAAGGCCCCGGAAAAGGTGGTCGCTGTCGAGCGCGAAAAGGCGGATAAGCTGCGCGAGCACCTCGCAAAGCTGGAGGAATCCATCGCCGCGCTGGGCTGAGCAGACCGGTAAACACAAAACAAAACGGTATGGGTAAACCATATCGTTTTTGTTTTGTCGGAAGATATGGTATAATGTCGATGCTTGAAACAATATGGAACAACGGTGCGCGAAAAAAAGGTTCTCTTAGCGGAAAACGCAAAAAACACAGACGGGAGAGATGCAAATGAAAACCATGGACCCGAGAGTCAGGAAAGGGATTGCGGTGGCAGCGCTGGTTGTGATCGCGCTGCTGTCCGCGTTTGTGCTGGCGGGGCGGCTGTCCGACCCGGCGTTCCACGCGGGTTCGATCGCAGCGCTGGACGAGAAAAAGGTGACCGTGACCGAGCTGACCGCGGCGGCCGCCGCAGGGTCGGTCGCGGTTTCGGCCATCCCGGGCGACGCAACCACGCCGATTGCCAACCAGATTGCGGAAATGGCGACTTATCTGCTGATCGTGGTCGGCGCAATCCTGCTGGAAAAGTTCCTGCTCACCATGACATGCCTGGTGACGTTCCAGTATCTTATCCCGGCAGCGTGCGTGCTGACGATCATCTGGATGTTCACAAATCGGGCAGTGCTGCTGCGCCTGGCGGTGCGGCTCGCGGCATTTGGCCTGGTGATCTGCCTGGTCGTGCCGGCAAGTTTGCAGGTAAGCGCGCTGATGGAGGACACGTTCGACACCCAGCAGACGGTGGAACAAGTGCAGCAGGCAGCAAATGAACTCGAACAGGAGGAGGCAGCGGAGCAAACGCAGGACGGCGGGATCGGTGACTGGCTCAGCGGCATTGGTGAGACCATCACCGCAGGCGTCTCCGGGGCGCTCGAGCGGGCCGAGCAGATGCTCAGCCGGTTTATCGATGCGATTGCGGTGCTGATCATCACCAACTGTGTGCTGCCGATTGCGGTGCTGCTGTTCTTTATCTGGGTGACCAAAATCATTTTCGGCATTCAGATGCCGGCAACCGCGCGCGGCGCGGTGGGCGCAATCCACGGCCGCTTCCGTCGCAAGCGGGCCGCACTGCGGGAGGCATCCGCACGCAGCCAGGATCCCTGACAGACCAGATACGGGAAAGGGAGAAAAACGCGGTTTCTCCTTTTTCTTTTTGCCAAAGCATGCTATAATGTTGCTATCTCATGACAGGAAAGGGTTTATTATGGACACCGAACTTCCCAAAACCGCAATCGACTATATCCACTCCCTCGGCCGCTTTTCGGGTAAGCCCGGGCTGCACCGCATCCGCGCACTGTGTGCAGCGCTGGGCGATCCACAGGACCGGCTGCAGTTTGTCCACCTAGCGGGCACGAACGGCAAGGGCTCGACCGCGTGCATGATTGCGTCCGCGCTGCGCGCGGCGGGGTTGCGCGTGGGGCTGTACACCTCGCCCTATCTCGTGCAGTTTTACGAGCGTATCCGGGTGGACGGCGTGATGATCTCGGACGCCGCCCTGACCCGCCTTGCCGAGCGGGTGGCGGTTGCGTGTGAAAGCATACAGCTGCCTGCGGGTGAGTCGATCGGTGCGTTTGAGTTCACGACCGCGCTTGCTTTTCTGTATTTCGTCGAACAGCAGTGCGATATTGTCGTGCTCGAAACCGGGCTTGGCGGCCGGTGCGACGCGACCAATGTGATCCGGACCACCGAGGTCAGCGTGATCACCCCGGTTTCGCTCGACCACATGGAGGTGCTGGGCGATACCATCGCGGAGATCGCAGGCGAAAAAGCTGCGATCATCAAGCCTGGTTCGGCGGCCGTGTGCGCAGCGGGGCAGGCGCCTGAGGCTATGGTGGTCATCCGCCATGCGTGCGAGGCAAGCGGCGCGGTGTGGTACACCGGTACGCAGGACTGCCGTGTGCTGCGGTGCGACATCGAGGGTTCGGCGTTCGTATACGACGGACAGGGCTATACGATCGCCATGCCCGGCCGGCACCAGATCGACAATGCGGTGACCGCACTGCGTGCGCTGTCCGCACTGCGCGAGCGCGGATGGAATGTCCCGGTTGAAGCCGTGGTGCGGGGGCTGGCGCGGGCGCGCATGCCCGGCCGGCTCGAACGGCTGGTCGATCAGCCGCTCGTATTGCTCGACGGGGCGCACAACGCCGCGGGTGTGGATGCGCTCTGCCGCGCGGTGGACGACTTGCTCAAGATGCGCCGCCTGCACGTGGTCATGGGCATGGTGCGCGACAAAGAATACGAGACCTGTGTGCGCGAAATTGCGCGCCGGGCGGATGTGTTTTATGCCTGTGCGCCGGACGCGGCCGGCCGCGAGGTTGACCCGCATATCATCTCCGCGATTGCTGCACGCGCGTGCGCGGAGGTGCACACCTGCCGCACGGCAGAGGATGCGCTTGGCCAAGCGCTTACCGCCGCGGGGCTCAAGGACTGCATCCTGATCTGCGGCTCGCTCTATCTGATCGGCGAAACCGAAAAAATCCTGCACGCGCGACAGAAAACGTCAGAATAAATAGGAAAATACTGGTAAACTGAGGCTTGTACAAGTGTACAAGCCTTTTTTGTTTGCATGAGGTGAAGATATATGCTGCAAATCACACAGGCTGAGCGCGATGGAACGCTGGTGGTGTCGCTTGCGGGCGAACTCGACCACCACGCCGCGCGTATGGCCATCGAGCAGGCGGAGGATCTGCTCGTGCTCTATCCCTGCGAAAAGCTGGTGCTCAACCTCGCCGGGCTGACATTCATGGACAGCTCAGGGCTTGCAGTCGTGTTGCACCTGCACCGCACCTGCGCGCGCAGCGGACGCGAATTTGTTGTGCGCGGCGCGCCGCCGCAGCCTATGCGGGTGTTTGAGGCGTCCGGCCTGCCGCAGGTCATGATATTTGAAAGGGGGGAGTAAGGTGCGCGCTGTCATCAACAAAATGAGCCTGAAATTCGAGAGCCGTTCGGTCAACGAGGCGTTTGCGCGTCAGTCGGTGGGCGCGTTTGTCGCCCAGCTTGACCCGACTATGGAGGAACTGGGTGACATCAAGACCGTGGTCAGCGAGGCGGTCACCAACGCGATCGTGCACGGTTATGCAGACCGCAGCGGGTTTATCACGGTTACCGTGCGCCTGTTTGAGGGGCGCATCCTGGAACTCAAGGTCAAGGACGCGGGCCGCGGCATTGAGAACGTCGAGCAGGCGCGGCAGCCCATGTTCACCACCGGGGACGACACCCGCAGCGGCATGGGCTTTACCATCATGGAGACGTTCACCGACCGCATGCGCGTGCGCTCGACGCCGGGCAAGGGGACGATCGTGACTATGGTCAAGGTACTTAAGGAGAGAGACGTGTGACAGCGGAAATGCGCACCCTGCTCGAGCGCGCGTCCGCGGGCGACCGCAGCGCGGAGGCGCAGCTGATCGAGGAAAACAGCGGCCTGATCTGGTCGATTGCACGGCGGTACTATGGCCGCGGCGCCGAGCCGGATGACCTGTACCAGCTCGCGTGCGTGGGTTTTATCAAGGCGGTGCGCGGGTTTGAGCCCGCGCGCGGCAACGAGTTTTCCACCTATGCGGTGCCCAAAATCGCGGGCGAGATCCGCCGTTTTCTGCGCGACGATGGGGCGGTCAAGGTCAGCCGGGCGCTCAAGGAGCGGTCGGCGCGCGTGCGCCGGGTGCAGAGCGAGCTGGAAAGCAAAACCGGACGCTCGCCCACGGTTGCGGAGCTGGCCGCAGCCGCCGGCCTGACGCCCGAAGAGGTCGCGGCCTGCGAGCAGGCGGACGTGGCCGTGGACTCGTTTGAGCGCGAGCTGTCCGGCGGCGGCCGGCTGGGTGATTTGGTGGGCGACGATGGCATGGAGGAGCGCACCTGCCTGTATCTGTCGCTGGGCGACGCGGTGCGCAGCCTGCCGGCGCGCGAGCAGCAGGTGCTGGCACTGCGCTTTTCGCGCGACCTGACCCAGCAGCAGGTGTCCAGGATCATCGGCGTGTCGCAGGTGCAGGTGTCGCGCATTGAAAAGCGCGCGATCCAGGCGCTACGGGAAAAGCTGACCGAAACCGAATAAGCGGGCTGTCCGTCTGGGGGACAGCCCGCTTTTCGGTTTTGCTATGTCCGTCCGGCGCGGCGCGAAAAAACGTGTCCGACAGCCAGGCCGAGCAGGGAAATGATTGTGCCCGTCACAAACATGGAGCACGACGGCAGGTAAAACCGGCCGAATGCTGCCATATTGGCGGCGCTGAATGTGGCATAGTGCGCCAGTGCATACAGAACGCCGCAGGCCGGGCAGGTCAGCCACTTTCGGCGTCCTCCGTAGCCGTTCCTGCCGATCAGCAGGGAGATGACCAGGGTTGTCACCGGAAGCAGGATCCAAAGGAACATGATCCAGTAGCCCATGGCATCCGACCCGCCGGCAAAAATCCAGAACACGATCAGAGAAAACGCCCAGATGCCGAGATAGACCAGCACAAGCGCGATAAACGACTGCCGCCGCCGGCTTGCGACTTCATCCGTGCTTGCGGCCAGATGGTGCACATAGGGCGACAGGGCGGCATCCCCCTTGAGCAGATGGTCCAGGCTGACCGCATACAGATCGCTCATGTGTACAACGCTGACAATATCGGGGTAGGTTTTTGCATTCTCCCAGTTGGAAATCGTCTGGCGGCTGACGCCGAGCGCTGCCGCGGCCTGTTCCTGCGTCAGCCCGGCCGCGGTGCGTGCGGCCTTGAGCTTTGCACCAATGTCCATGCGGTCCGCCTCCTTTTTCTGTCCATATTATGATGATACAGCAAAAATAGAAACCCCGTCCATCAAATATATTTGACGGACGGGGTTTCCCTGTCAAAATGCTTTGACAGGCCCAAGGCAACACCGCACCATTCTGCCTGCGGCGCTTTCATGATACGGGATTGCCTTAAATTTTCTGCATAAACTGCGCTGCGGACTTGGCCATCAGCCGTTTGGTGCCCTTCTGGTCAAAGGCGATCTCGAGCAGCGCGTCGCCGCCCATGGGCTTGACCGATACCACCATGCCGTCGCCGAACGCCTTGTGGCGCACGCGGCAGCCCGCAGTAAAGTTGGGCAGGGGGACGCTCTGCGCCCGCGCGGGGGTGACTGACGGCGTGCTGGCCGCAGCGGAGACATAGCGTGCCCGCGCGACCTGCGCGCGCGGCAGCGTGGGGTCGGGCTGGGTCGCGGCCTGGAAAGAGCGGCTCTCGCTGATGTTGCTGTCCAGCAGCTCGCGCGGCATCTCGTCGATGAAGCGCGAGGGGTGCGCATACTGCGTGCGGCCGTACAGCATGCGGCGCTCGGCGCAGGTCAGATACAGCTGCTCCTTTGCGCGCGTGACCGCCACATAGCATAGCCGGCGCTCCTCCTCCATATCCTCCTCGCGCTCCATCGCGCGGAAGCCGGGGAACAGCCCATCCTCCATGCCTGCGAGGAACACGACCGGGAATTCCAGACCCTTGGCCGAGTGCATGGTCATCATGAGCACAGCGTCCTCGTCCTCGCCGGTCTGGTCGGCATCCGTGTAGAGCGCCATCTCCTCGAGAAAGCCGGCGAGCGACGCCTCGTCGTGGTCGTTTTCGTAATTGACAATATAGCTCTTGAGCTCCTCGATGTGCTCAAGGCGGCCCTGCTCCTCGACACCGCCCTTTTCCTCGAGCGCCGCGCGGTAGCCGGATTTGTCGAGCAGCTCGTCATACAGCTCGGAGAGCGAGAGGAACTGGCGCTGCTGGCGCAGGTTTTCCATCATAGCACCGAATTTCTCCATCGCCGTCGCGCCGCGCGAGAGCGCGGGAAAGTGCGAGGCCTGCCGCACCACGTCGTACAGAAGCATACCGTTTTCCAGCGCGACCTGCGCCGCGGTCTCGACCGACTTGTCGCCGATTTTACGTGTGGGCACGTTGATGATGCGCCGCAGGCGCAGCTCATCCGCCGGGTTCTCGAGCACCCACAGATAGGCGAACATATCGCGGATCTCGGCGCGGGAGAAGAAGTCTCGTCCCTTGTAGACGCGGTAGGGGATATTTGCGCGGATAAACGCGGCGGCGATATTGTCGCTGAGCACGTTGTTGCGGTAGAGCACCGCGAAGTCGCTCCACCGGCGGCCCTGCTGCACACCTTCGCGGATGGTGTCCGCGATGTAAGCGGCTTCGCCCTCCTGGCTGTCCGAACGGTGCAGGCGGATCTTGGCGCCGTCGCCGTGGTCGGTCCACAGCTCCTTGCCCTTGCGGCCGACGTTGTTGCGGATGACCTCGTTGGCGGCGTTTAAGATGTTGCCGGTCGAGCGGTAGTTCTGCTCCAGACGGATGGTTTTGGCGTCCTTAAACTGCTTTTCAAATTCCAGAATGTTGGTGATGGTCGCGCCGCGGAACTTGTAGATGGACTGGTCGTCATCGCCGACCACGCAGATGTTTTCATAATACCCGGCCAGCAGGCTGGTGAGCACATACTGCGCATAGTTAGTGTCCTGATACTCGTCGACCAGCACATAGCGGAACTGATGCTGGTAGTATTCGAGCACCTCGGGATTGCTTTGCAGCAGCAGGACGGTTTTCATGATGATGTCGTCAAAATCCAGCGCGCAGGCCTTTTTCATCTCTTTTTCGTACAGTTTGTATACTTCCGAGACCTTTTCGCGGAAGTAATCACCCGCAGCATCTGCGGCGAATTGCTTGGGCGTCATCAGCTTGTCCTTGGCGCGGGAGATCATGTTCATGACCGTGCGCGGGTCAAAGGTCTTGGTATCCAGGTTCAGGCGTTTGAGCACACCCGTGATCACGCGCTTTTTATCGTCCTCGTCGTAGATCGTGAACGCGGTCTCGAAGCCCAGCAGGTCGCCGTGCCGCCGCAGGATGCGCAGGCAGGCGGTATGGAAGGTGTAGGCCCAGACTGCGGAAGCGGCCTTTTCGTCGTCCAGCGCGGCAGTCAGGCGCTCGCGCAGCTCGCGCGCGGCCTTGTTGGTGAAGGTGATCGCAATGACCTCCCACGGACGGGCCGGGTGTATGGCGCACAGCTGCTCGGCGCGCGCCCGGTTTTCCGGCTGGGGATCGGTCAGGTATTCGGTCAGGAAGAGCAGGTCGTCCTCGGTTGCGCCCGCGGGGGCAAACTCGCTCGTCAGGCCCTGGCCGAAGCGCAGAATATTGATGATCCGGTTGATCAGCACGGTGGTTTTGCCGCTGCCCGCGCCCGCTAGGATGAGCAGGGGGCCTTCGGTGGCGAACACGGCTTCGCGCTGCTTGTCGTTTAGATTCGAGAAGCGCTGCTCGATGACCGCGCGCCGCACAGCGGCATATTTCAGATCGAATTTGGTCGGTTCCATGGGTTTCCTCGTTTCATTTTGGAGATACGAAACCAGTATAGCACAAACCGGAAAAGAAAACAAATGTTCTATTCGCGTGCGCACGAAAAAAAGCCGCCCAGTGGGCGGCTTGGACTAGGCGAGTCCAGCGGCTATGCACAGGCCGTGCACGATCAGGCAGAGTGTAAAGCCGATGAACGTTGGCAGAAGGGCAGAAACAAGCGTCCATTTGACGCTACGCGTCTCCTTCCAGATGGTCAGGCAGGTGGTTGAGCACGGCCAGTGCGCTACCGTGAACACAAGCGTGCACAGCGCGGTGCATAAGGTCCAGCCGTTTGCGATCAGCAGCGCGCGGAAGGCGGCAAGGTCGCTCACGCCGGCAAGCGTTCCGGTGCTCAGATAGCCCATGACGATCAGCGGCATAACCAGCTCGTTTGCCGGGAAGCCGAGCAGAAAGGCGAGCAGAATGACGCCGTCTAGGCCGAACACGCGCGCGATCGGCTCGAGCGCTGCGGTCAGGTGGGCGAAAAGCGAGGCGTCCCCGACGGTGATGTGCGCGAGTAGCCAGATCACGACGCCCGCCGGGGCTGCAACCGCGGCCGCCCGGCCGAGCACGAACAGCGTTCGGTCGCGCACGCTGCGCACGATCACCCGCCCGACCTGCGGGACGCGGTAGGGCGGCAGCTCAAGTGTGAAGGAGGAGGGCATGCCGCGCAGCACGGTGGCCGAGAGCAGCCGCGAGACCGCGAGTGTGAGCAGCACGCTGCCCGCAATCACCGCGGTCAGCAGCAGCGCGCCGCCCGCGGCGCTGCCCGCGAAAAATGCCGTGCACAAAAAGATCAGCAGCGGGAAGCGTCCGTTGCACGGCGCAAACGTGTTGGTCAGAATGGCGATCAGGCGCTCGCGCGGCGAATCAATGATGCGGCAGCCGGTCACGCCACAGGCGTTGCAACCAAAGCCCATGCACATGCTCGGGCGCAAAACGGATGCGCCGGTTGATCGGACGGCGCCGCGCCGATCCGGCAGCTTCGCTTCCTCCCAGCTTTAATCCGCGCAGCTTACCTTGCCATGGTAGTAAAAGCGGAAAACACAGCATAAGATGATGGCAAAGCACGGGGAAAAGGGGGCAGTCAGGTGAAGCGCACAGATGACCCCACGTATCCGGCGCAGGTGCATACTGCGTTGCTCGACCTGCTCGAGAACGTTATCGCGGCACAATTTGAAGCAGAAGCCGCGGGGAAGAAAACAGCACCGGCTGTGGACATTCAGCGGGAAGGAGAGAAAATGGATGGATAACCGCAGATCCGTCGACCGGGCGGCGCTTTATCTGCGGCTCAGCCGCGATGATGACGACCGCGGTGAAAGCCAGAGCATCCGCAACCAGCGCATGCTGCTCCGGGACTATGCGGCGCGGCAGGGCTTTGCAGTCGTCGGGGAGTATGTGGATGACGGCTGGTCAGGTACGCGCTTCGACCGGCCGCGGTTCCAGGATCTGATGTGCGATATGGAGCAGCACCAGTTCGACGTTGTGCTCGTCAAGGATCTTTCGCGCCTGGGGCGCGATTACATCCAGATCGGCCGGTATCTGGAGCTGGTGTTCCCTGCGTATGGCGTGCGGCTGATTGCGGTCAACGACGGTATCGACACCGCGCGGGCGGATACCGATCTGGTGCCGTTCCGCAACGTGGTCAACGAGATGTATGCCCGCGACACCAGCCGCAAGATCCGCAGTGCGCTCCAGGCAAAAAGGAAGGTGGGCAAATTTGTCGGCAATTTTGCACCCTACGGCTATCAAAAAGACCCACAGGACAAAAACCACCTGCTCCCGGACGAGCGTGCGGCTGCGGTAGTGCGCCGGATTTTTGCGCAGGCCGCTGCGGGCGTCCGGCCCGCGGCAATCGCGCGCGGACTTAACGCGGGCGGCGAACCGCCACCCGCGGTTTACCGCTGCCTGCACCATCCTGGGCTGGACCCGGATAATTATTCCCGGCACAAGCAGTGGACTTCGGCGGGCGTCAGCCGCATTTTGCAGGATATCGTTTACCTGGGGCACCTCGCGCAGGGCAAGACCGGCAAGATCAGCTTCAAAAGCAAAAAGACGCGCGAAAAGCAGGCGGGTGAGTGGATTATCGTCCGCGATCGGCACGAGCCGCTAGTCTCAAAGCAGATATTTGACGCTGTGCAGCGCCAGCGCGCTGCCCGCCGCTGTGATCGGAAGGGGGCGTTCCAAAACCTGTTTTCCGGGCTGGCCTTTTGCGCGGACTGCGGCAAGGCTATGTCCACGGTGGGCACGCGCAAGCGGGGTTCGGCGGCGAACCTCGCCTGCGGGGCGTATAAGCTGCACGGGTCCTCGGCCTGCACCAACCACTTTATCCGTTACGAGACACTGTATCAGTGCGTGCTGGAGGCTGTCCGCCGGTATGTGTGCTTGACCGAGGAGGAGTGCGACGCCCTGTTCGAGCGGCTGAACTGCCGTCTGCATCTGGACGCCCGGACGGACGAGGCCGGACGCGCGCGGGCGCGGCTGGAGAAGGCGTTGGAACGCACCCGGCGGCTGGTCGCGCAGCTGTATGAGGACCGGACGGCGGGCCGGATCGGGGAAACCAACTTCTATCCGCTGCTCGAAAAGTTCGAACAGCAGACGCGGGATTTGCAGACACAACGGGACGGCTTGCCGGACGGTGACGGCATGGACAGCCTACAACAACAGCAGGCGCGCCTGCGCGCCATCATCCGCCGGTATGCGGACATCGGCGAGCTGACGCCTGCACTGCTCTTTGCGCTGATCGAGCGGATCGAGGTGGGACAGGGTACATACGAAAAAACGGAAAAGGGCAGGGCGAAGCGGCAGAAAATCAGGATATTCTTCCGGTTTCTGCCCGAACCCTGCGAGATCGAGTGGAAGGAATAAAAGGGGGTGCGCTGGTGGGGCGCACCCCCTTTATTGGGTTGCGTTTATTTTTTTTTTTTTTTTTTTTTTTTTTTTTTTTTTTTTTTTTTTTTTTTTTTTTTTTTTTTTTTTTTTTTTTTT
>NZ_CALWUM010000011.1 GCF_944384765.1 uncultured Agathobaculum sp.
GCAGTCGTCACCGTCGTGGTGATGATGCTCGTGGTCATGGTGGTCGTGGCCACAGCCGCAGTCGTCGCCATCGTGGTGGTGATGTTCATGGTCGTGGTGGTCGTGACCACAATAGCATTCATCATCGTGGTGATGATGTTTGTGATATAGCGCAGTTTCACTATGATCGTGGTGAATATATTCTGACGAATTGGGATTTTTCGCGCCGTGGTGGTGATGGTGTGCTTCGACCTCTGCCTCCGGCACGCGTACGGCAGTGCGCGTCTGCTCGCTTGCCATAACCTCGCCTCCTGTTGGTACAATACATGAACAATTGCTCATATGTTCATGTATTCATATTATGACGCAGCACGCAGTTTGTCAATAGGGGCATACGGAAAAATGTGCACAAAAGAAAAAGCCGCCAATTGGCGGCTTTTTCAACACTTTGGTCAGGCGTGAGAAAAGCCCGGCATCCGGCGCATCATGCGCGAACGACGGGCTTGATCTGGAGCTGCTGACCGGATTTGAACCGGTGACCTCATCCTTACCAAGGATGCACTCTACCTACTGAGCTACAGCAGCAAAATGGCAGGGGCAGTAGGGATCGAACCCACGGCACTCGGTTTTGGAGACCGATGCTCTACCAGCTGAGCTATACCCCTGTATGGCTCCTCAAGTTGGACTCGAACCAACGACCCTGCGGTTAACAGCCGCATGCTCTACCAACTGAGCTATTGAGGAATGTACAAAATTGCTGGTACACTTATCGCAGTTAGCCTAACTATTATAGCGCGCGTCCCTGGAATTTGTCAATAGGCAACCGCAAATTTTTTGCAGCAACGCAGCAGGGAAAGAAAATGCGGGGAGAAACGCGGTTTCTCCCCGCAGCGTGACCAGATTTACTCCGCCAGGCGGTAGATTTCCATGATCGCTGCCTTGTCGAGCGGCGAATAGCTCTTGACCGGGCCGCCGACCGTGCGCAGGGTGTTTTCGGCGAGCGTCTCGTAGTTTTCCGGCTTGATGCCGAGCTGCGCCATGTGCACCGGCATGCCGATCTCCTCAAAGAAACGCTTGAGCGTGCAGATGCCTTCGCGCGCGGTGCGCGCCGGATTGGAAAAATCCATCTCCACGCCCAGCACGCGGTTGGCCAGCTGGGCAAAGCGCGGGATGTCGCGCTCCATCTCATACATCGCCCATGCAGGGAACAGCACGGACAGGCCCGCGCCGTGCGCGATCTCATCGCGGAAGGCGGAAAGCTCATGCTCGAGCTTGTGCACCGGGAACAGACGGGTGCGGCCGCAGCCAGTGTAATCGTTGTGCGATACGCTGCCCGCCCACATGAGCGAGGCGCGCGCCTCGTAGTCGCTCGGGTTGGCCAGCGCGCGGCGGCCCGCGTCGCGCGTGGCGATCAGCAGACCCTCGGCGATGCGGTCGGTGATATCGCTCTCGCCGCCCTGCGGGGTCAGGTAGCGCTCGAGCGTGTGCATCATGATGTCCACAATGCCGCAGCCGGTCTGGAATTTGGATACCGAGAACGTGTTCTCCGGATCGAGGAAGCTGATGCGCGGGCGGTTGGTCTGGCTGGTGATGCCGCGCTTTTCCTTGGTTTCTTCGTTGGTCAGCACGCAGGAGTTGCTGGTTTCCGAGCCGGAGGCTGCCAGCGTCAGCACGGTCGCAACTGGCAGGGTCTTGTCCGGCGCGGTGTTCGTGGCGGCAAACTCCCACGGGTCGCGTCCGGTGGCTACGCCCATGCCGATGCCCTTGGCCGAGTCGATCACCGAGCCGCCGCCGACGGCGAGGATAAAGTCGATGCCCTCGCGCTGGCACAGTGCAATGCCCTTGCGCACCATGGCAACCTTGGGGTTGGGGGACACGCCGCCCAATTCAATAAAGGACAGGCCGGCGTTAAACAGACTTTTTTCCACCCGGTCGAGCAGACCGGAGGAACGCGCGCTCGAGCCGCCGAAATGTACGAGGATGCGGTGTGCGCCGATTTCTTTGAGTTTCGGGCCGATTTGTTCTTCAATGTTGCGGCCGAAAACAACCTCAGTTGTGGTGTGGATGGTAAAGTTCAGCATGGCGCAGTCCCGCCCCTTCCTGTGAAATGAAATGGTGTACTTCTATTATACCTGTACCCTTGAAAAAAGTCAAAATATTCGATAGAATATAGGACAGATTGCGATGTCCGGCACGATATGGAAATGAGGGATTTTTGTGCCTTTTGATTACTCAGCTTGGCAGTGGATTCTGGTTTTTTACCTGTATTGCTTCCTCGGCTGGTGCTTTGAATCCACGGTGGTGTCTGTGCAGCAGCGGCATTTTGTCAACCGCGGCTTTCTGCGCGGGCCGATGCTGCCGATCTACGGCTTCGGCGCCACCATTTTGCTGCATGTTTCGTTGCCGCTTTACAACAAGCCGGTGGCGCTGTTTATCGCGAGTATGCTCGCGGCGACTGTATTTGAATATGTGGTCGGCGTGATCATGGAAAAACTGTTCAAAGTCAAATACTGGGACTATTCCGACCACCGATTTCAGTTCCAGGGACGGATCTGCCTGCAATCCTCACTGTGCTGGGGTTTTCTCGGCCTGATCCTCGCGCGGGTGATCCACCCGCCGGTTGAATGGATTGTGGCAGGGCTGCCGTTTGCCGCGCTGGTCGTGGTGGACGTGCTGCTGACCGCTGCCTTCGCCGGCGACGTGGCGGTATCCGTGCGTACTGCGCTCGACCTAGCCAAGCTGCTCGAGGAACTCGACGAGCTGCGCGCGCAGGGGGCGGAGCTGCGGCACGAGCTGTCCGAAAGCGCGCTGGTGCATCTGACCAACCTGTCCTATCGCGTGGATGAGGCGCGCGGCGAGTGGGCGGAAAAGGTGGATGATGCCAAAGAGCAGCTCGCGGACATCCGCGCGCAGGCGGGCGACGCGTATGATCAGGCGTCCGAAAGCGCCAAGGTGCGCCTGACCAATCTGTCCTACCGCGTGGACGAGGCGCGCGGCGAATGGTCGGAAAAGGTGGGCGGCGCGAAAGAACAGCTCGCCGACGCCAAGGAGCGCATCCTCGCCCAGCTTGATGAGCTGCACAGCCGGTTTTCCGCCCGTGCGGACGGCTTGGGGCGCACGCGCAAGAGCATGCTGCGCGGCAATCCGACCGCGCGCTCGGCGCGCTATGACGTGGTGCTTCAGCGTCTGAAAAAGGAACTGGACACGCATAAGCGCGATTGAAACTGCGCAAAATGCACGAAATGATGCAAAAGTGCAGCGCGCGAAGCATACGTTTCGTCGGTTTTTCACTTGCTAAAATGCGCGTTTCAGGTGTATATTAGTAGTACCCCAAAAACAGCCGCAAAACCGGCTGTTTTTGAACCAGAGATCAACCTTTTTGGGAAAGAAAGGCAGAAATAGAATGAACCGTTTTGTTTATGCGGACAACGCGGCGACCACGCCGCTGTCCGAAACTGCGTTTGACGCGATGAAGCCGTGGCTGACCGAGTATTACGGCAACCCGTCCTCGCTCTACCGCATCGGCCGCGAGGCCAAGATGGCGCTCAACGAGGCGCGCACCACGGTTGGCAAGTGCCTGAACGCGGCGATGCCAGTCAACGAGGCGAACGACTACGCCCCGGGCGAGATCATTTTCACCGGTGGCGGCTCGCAGGCGGACAACCTCGCCATCCGTGGCTTTATGCACGGCCCCACGGCCAAGGGCCGCAAGCATTTGATCACTTCCAAGATCGAGCACCACGCGGTGCTCTACACCTGCGAGGCGCTCGAGAAGGAAGGCTACCGCGTCACCTATCTGGATGTGGACAAGGAAGGCCATGTCGACCTCGAGCAGCTGAAGCGCGAGCTCTCCGAGGACACTGCGCTCGTCACCATCATGGCGGCGAACAATGAGATCGGCACCATTCAGCCGATCCGCGAGATTGCAGAGCTGGCGCATTCGGTCGGCGCGAAGTTCCACACGGACGCGGTGCAGGCGGTCGGCCATATGCCGATCGACGTGCAGGCGATGGGCATTGATATGCTCTCGCTCTCCGCGCACAAGTTCCGCGGCCCGCGCGGCGTGGGCGTGCTCTATGTCAAAAAGGGCATCGCGCTCGAGCCGCTGGTTTACGGCGGCGGCCAGGAGCGCGGCCTGTGCTCGGGCACTGAGAACACCGCGGGCTGCATCGGCCTGGCGGCGGCGATGAAGGAAGCCGTCGAGGGCATGGATGAGAAGATGGGCTATGTCAAAAAGCTGACGGACAAGCTCGTAAAGGGCATTATGGACAACATTCCGTACACCCACTACACCGGCGATCCGGTCAACCGCCTGCCGGGCACGGCATCGTTCGTGTTTGAGGCGATCGAGGGCGAGGGCCTGATCCTGCGCCTGGATATGGCGGGCGTGTGCGGCTCGACCGGCTCGGCCTGCTCGACCGGTTCGCTCGACCCCAGCCATGTGCTCATGGCGATCGGCCTGCCGCATGAGATCGCGCACGGTTCGCTGCGCCTGACCCTGGGCGAGCAGAACACCGAGGAGGATGTGGACTACATCATCCAGACCGTGACCGACGTGGTCGCGACCCTGCGCGCGATGAGCCCGGTGTGGGAGAACGGCAAGCCCAACCTGACCGCGGCGGCAGAGCTGCACAGCTAAAGATGTCCAAGAGGGACGCTGCCCCAACTCTCTATCAATTACAAATCAAGCTGATTTCGGACAATAAAGGAGCTAACGATTATGCAATACAGTGAAAAGGTGCTCGACCACTTCACCCATCCGCGCAACGTGGGCGAGATCGAGGATGCAAACGGCGTCGGCGAGGTTGGCAACGCCAAGTGCGGCGACATCATGAAGATCTACCTCAAGGTGTCGGACGACGGGATCATTGAGGATGTCAAGTTCAAGACCTTCGGCTGCGGCGCGGCGATCGCGACCAGCTCGATGGCGACCGAGATGGTCAAGGGCAAGTCGCTTGAGGAGGCGCTCAAGTTGACCAACAAGGCGGTTGCCGAGGCGCTGGACGGCCTGCCGCCGGTCAAGATGCACTGCTCGGTGCTCGCAGAGGAGGCGCTCCGCTCGGCCATCGCGGATTACTACAAGCGCATGGGCAAGGACCCGGCCGAGATCCTTGGCTGCGATCTGGATTGCGCCGCCTGCCATCATGAGCATGACGCGCACGTGGAGTAATCCGAACCGCTGTGCATGATGCACAGACAAACCGCATACACTTAGGGCAGATTGCAAAATCTGCCCTTTTGGCGTCGGCTGCGTCCGGACCCGGGCGCACAGCAGAAGTACAGCAGGTGACCTATGACTGAAATTACAAAAAGTATAACATACTTAAAAGAATACAAAGAGTTAAAAGAGGCGCTCGCGCAGGGGCGGTCGCCCGTGCTTGCGGTCGGCCTGTCGGCCATCCACAAGGCGCACCTTGCCGCGGCGCTTGGGCTGGATACCGGCCGGCCGGTGTTCGTGTTGACCGATGACGACAGCGCGGCCGCGCGCTTTTCCGCCGATTTGCAGGGCTTTGCCGAGCGGCAGGTACTCCAGCTGCCCGCGCGCGATCTGGTCATGGTGGACGTGGTCGGCGTGTCGCGCGGCTATGAGCAAAAGCGCCTGGCGGTGCTGGATGCACTGGGCGGGGCGCGGTTCGCGGTCGCGTCCGTGCAGGCTGCGGCGCAGCGCACGCTGCCGCCCGCAGCGTTGGCAGAGGCGGTTGTGACCGTCGCAGCCGGGGAACAGGCGCCGCTGGACGACCTGACCCGGCGGCTCACCCGCGCGGGCTATGAACGCTGCGCCCAGGTCGAGGGCACCGGCCAGTTTTCGGTGCGCGGCGGCATTCTGGACGTGTTCCCGCCGCAGGCCGAGCACCCCTACCGCGTCGAGTTCTGGGACGACGAGGTGGATTCGATCGCGACCTTTGATGTGGGCAGCCAGCGGCGGCTCGAGCAGGTGGACGCGGTGCGCTGCCTGCCGTGCATGGAAACCCTGCCGCATCTTGCGCCGGGCGGCGTGAGCGGACTGGCGGGGGCCGTGCGCGGCACGCTGTCCACCCGCCGGAAAAAGCATGCAGCGCTCGCCGAAAACATCGAGCGCGACGCCGAGCGGCTCGAGCAGACCGGCAGCCTGCCGGCGGCGGACAAGTATCTGCCGCTCGTCTATCCTGAAATGACGACCGCATTCGACTATCTGCCCGAAAACGCAATCGTGCTGATCGAGGACACGCCCCGCCTGCGCGACGCGCTGCGTGATTTTAACGGCCGCATCGGGGACGACGTGACCGCGCTGCTCGAGCGCGGCGAGAT
Organism: uncultured Agathobaculum sp.; assembly: GCF_944384765.1. Taxonomy (GTDB): domain Bacteria; phylum Bacillota; class Clostridia; order Oscillospirales; family Butyricicoccaceae; genus Agathobaculum. Next base: position 6,268 of record NZ_CALWUM010000011.1, read on the forward strand.
GCCGCCCGGGCTGGACGGCTATGCGCTGGATTTCGCCGGGCTGAGCCGCCTGCCGCGCACCATTCTGCGGCTGGACACCTTTTTGAATAACGTGCCCGAGCTCGCACCGCAGCATCTGGAGAACTTTATCGCGAACCAGATGAACGCCTACGGCGGCAATATGGACATGGCGGCCGCGGACATCCGCAGCTATACCGAGCAGGGGCGCGCGGTGGCGGTCGTGTGCGGCAGTGCGCTGCGCTGCCGCAATATGTGCGACGCGCTGACCGACGCGGGGCTTAAGGCGCAGGTCAGCGACCTGCTGCCCCGCGGGGGACAGGTCAACGTGCTCGAGGGCACGCTGTCCGCGGGCTTTGAATACCCCGACCTGGGCCTGGTGGTCATCACCGAGGGACAGGTCATGGCGCGGCGCAAAAAAGTGCCGCCCAAAAAGTCAAACCGCGACCGCGTCAAGTCGTTCACCGACCTGACGCCCGGCGATCTGGTGGTGCACGAGCACCACGGCATCGGCCGGTTTGTCGGCATGGAGCGCATGACCGTGGACGGCGCGGAGCGCGACTTCATCAAGATCGCCTTTGCGGGTACGGACTTCCTATATGTGCCCGCAACCTCGCTCGACCTGATCTCCAAATACATCGGCGGCGGCGAGCCTGAGCGCGTGCGCCTGAACAAGCTGGGCGGCGCGGACTGGGCGCGCTCCAAGGCGCGCGCCAAGGCGGCGGCCAAGGAGCTGGCCGAGGGACTGATCAAACTGTATGCTGAGCGCGCCAAAATCAAGGGCTATGCCTTCCCACCGGACGACGCATGGCAGCGCGAGTTTGAGGACGCTTTCCCTTATGAGGAGACCGAGGACCAGCTGCGCTGTATCGCGGAGATCAAAGCGGACATGGAGTCCGACCGGCCGATGGACCGCCTGCTGTGCGGCGACGTAGGCTTCGGCAAGACCGAGGTCGCGCTGCGCGCGGTGATGAAGTGCGTACTTGCGGGCAAACAGGCGGCCATTCTGGTGCCGACCACCGTGCTCGCGCGCCAGCATTACCTGACCGCTTTGCAGCGCTTTCAGGGCCATCCGGTGACCATCGAGCTGCTCACGCGCTACAAGACCGGATCGGAGCAGAGCAAGCTGCTCAAAAAGCTCGAGGCCGGCTCGGTGGACATTGTGATCGGTACGCACAAGCTGTTTAACAAAAAGATTAAGTTCAAGGATTTGGGGCTGCTCGTCATCGACGAGGAGCAGCGCTTCGGCGTGTCCCACAAGGAGACGCTCAAGGAGATGAGCAAGACCGTGGACGTGCTTACCCTGTCGGCCACGCCCATCCCGCGCACGCTCAATATGGCGCTGTCCGGCATCCGGGATATGTCGTCCATCGAGGAGCCGCCGCTCGACCGCCATCCCGTGCAGACCTTTGTGCTCGAGCAAAACGACGGCGTGCTGCTCGACGCAATCCGGCGCGAGCTGTCCCGCGGCGGGCAGGTGTATTACCTGCACAACCGCGTCGATTCGATCGACCGCTGCGCGGCCGGGCTGCAGCAGCGCCTGCCGGACGCGCGCATTGGCATTGTGCACGGCAAAATGGCGCTGCGCGAGATCAACGCGGTGATGAACGCCATGGCCGAGGGCGAGATCGACATTTTGGTCTGCACGACCATCATCGAGACCGGCATCGACATTCCGAACGCGAACACGCTCATCATCGAGGATGCGGACAACATGGGCCTGGCCCAGCTGCACCAGATCCGCGGCCGCGTCGGCCGCTCCTCGCGCCACGCGTTTGCCTACCTGTGCTACCGCCGCGGCAAAGCGCTCTCCGAGGTTGCGCAAAAGCGCCTGTCTGCGATCCGCGAGTTTGCGGCCTTTGGCTCAGGCTTCAAGATCGCCATGCGCGATTTGGAGATCCGCGGCGCGGGCAACGTGCTCGGCCCCGAGCAGTCCGGCCACATGATGAGCGTGGGCTATGACCTGTACCTCAAGCTGCTTGAGGAGGCTGTGCAGGAGGAGAAGGGCGAGACACCCAAGCCGCGCGTGGATTGCGCGGCCGAGCTGCTGCTGTCTGCCAACCTGCCCTCCGGCTATGTGGCGGACGCGGGGCAGCGCGTGGATCTGTACCGCCGCATCGCGCTTATCCGCACCGAGGAGCAGAAAAGCGATATGCTTGACGAGCTGATCGACCGCTACGGCGAGCCGCCCGCGGAGGCGGTGGCGCTGCTCGACATCGCGCTGCTGCGCAGCCGCGCGAGCGAGCAGGGCATCAGCGAGATCCGGCAGAAGGACGGTCGCCTGCTGCTCACCTTTGCAGAGACCGACTTTGTGCGCCTGTCCGCCCTGTGCGGGGATGATGCGTTCCGCGGCCGCCTGCTGCTCAACGCCGGCTCGACGCCTTATCTGTCCCTGCGCCTGAACAAGGGTGAAAAGCCGCTTGAGATGGCGGAAACGCTCGTGGACAAATACGCCGCCACGGCGTAAAACACATCCAGCGCGCAGACCTTGACTTTTTTGCACAGGATTGCTATACTAAAGGCAAATTAAAATCGCAATTTATGCGATGACGCGGGAAGAGTAACCGGCTTCCGGCGCGCCCGAGAGAGAGGCCCCTTTGGCTGCAAGGGCCTTGCGCGTCGCGCGGTGAAGTGCGCCCGCTGAGCATCGGGGTCAAACGCCCCGCGGGATGCGCCCGTTACCGCGCGCTCGAGTGACAAACAAGAGTGGAACCGCGACGCAAAGCCGCCTCTTTTAGGGTAGAAGAGGCGGCTTTTTTGGATGGAGGTATCAAAATGTGGGAGGATATTCTGCTTGCGGTGGGCGATGTGGTGCTCGACTTTTGGCCCGGCCGCAACGAGCCTGAAGATTTCTTTTTCGCGGACGTACTGGAAGTGCGGGAGAAAACCCGCTTTCCCGGCAAGAAGCAGAGATGGGTGCGTCTGCGGCCGCTGACCCATCAGGCGGAAGGCTGGTATGCCTGCAAGCGCCGGCAGCTGCCGTGGCTGACGACGGGGCGGCGCGTATTCGCCGCCGTGCGGCAAAACAAACTGCTCCGCGTGTCCGACATGCCGGACAAAAAATTGGGAAACAAATCCGAAAAGGAGACTGAATTATGAAACTGTATAACACCCTGACCCGCCAGAAGGGGGAGTTCGTCCCGATCACCCCGGGCGAGGTCAAAATGTATTCCTGCGGTCCGACCGTGTATAACTATTTCCACGTCGGCAATGCGCGTCCGTTCATCGTGTTCGACCTGCTGCGCCGCTATTTTGAGTACCGCGGCTACAAGGTGACCTTTGTGCAGAACTTCACCGACATCGACGACAAGGTCATCAATAAGGCCAACGAGGAAGGCGTGACCTATGACGTGATCGCTGATCGGTATATCAAGGAGTATTTCGTCGACGCAGAGGGGCTGGGCATCACCCCGGCGACCGTGCATCCTCGCGCAACCGAGACCATGGACGCGATCATCGACATCGTGCAGAAGCTGCTCGATAACGGCCATGCCTACCTTGCGCCGAACGGCGACGTGTATTTCCGCACTAAATCCGACCCGGATTACGGCAAGCTGTGCCACCAGCCGATGGAAGAGCTGCAGGCCGGCGCGCGCATTTCGGTCGGCGAGCAGAAGGAGGACCCGATGGACTTTGCGGTCTGGAAGGCTGCCAAGCCCGGCGAGCCCGCGTGGGATACGCCGTGGGGGTCCAGGGGCCGTCCGGGCTGGCACATCGAGTGTTCGGCCATGGTCAACAAGTACCTCGGCCCGACCATCGACATCCACTCCGGCGGCCTTGACCTGATCTTCCCGCACCACGAGAACGAGATCGCCCAGTCCGAGTGCGCCAACGGCTGCACCTTTGCGCACTACTGGCTGCACAACGGCTTTTTGACCATCGACAACGAGAAGATGAGCAAATCCAAGGGCAACTTCTTCATGGTGCGCGACGCAGCAAAGGAGTTCGGCTATGAGACTATCCGCATGTTCATGCTGTCCGCGCACTACCGCACCCCGCTCAACTACTCGGCGGAAAGCCTGGAGATGAACAAAGCGTCTCTCGCCCGCCTGTACGAGGCGCGGAACAACATGGAGTTCCGCATCAGCAAGGCTGAGGGCGACGCGATGACCGCGGAGGAGACCGCCAAGATGGAAGCCCTCGCGGCATACAAGCAGAAGTTCATCGACGCGATGGACGACGACCTCAACACGGCGGACGCGCTCAGCGCGATCTTTGAGCTGACGCGCGAGATCAACGCCTATATGGGCGCGCATCAGGACGCGACAAAGGCCTTCCTGACCGCGGCGCACGCGCTGTTCATGGAGCTGACCGGCGTGCTCAACATCGTGCAGAAGCACGAGGACGCCGCTGCCGACCCGGACGCGGAAAAGATCGAGGCGCTGATCGCCCAGCGCGCAGCCGCCAAGAAGGAAAAGAACTTCGCCGAGGCTGACCGCATCCGCGACGAGCTCGCCGCGATGGGTGTCACGATCAAGGACACCCGCCAGGGCACCCAGTGGAGCCGCGCATAAATTCCGGTAAACCAAAACGTCCCCGCAGGAATTTCTCCTGCAGGGACGTTTTTTATGCGTTTTGTGCGGATTGCAGCAGTTTGCGGTAATGGTCCTCGTGGACGGGCTGGCCAACCACCGAGAGCGACGCCTGTGAAAAGTCGAACACGCGGCGCGCCAGGTTGAGGATGTCCTCCGCCGTGACCTTGTCATAGGCCGCGAGCACATCCTCGATGGGCGGCACCTCGCCGCGCAGCAGTTCGCTGCGGCCGATGGTCATCATGCGTGTGCCCGTGCTTTCCAGCCCCATGAGCAGGGTGGTTTTGACCTGCTCACGGCAGCGGGACAGCTCGTCCGGCGCCGGGCCGTCCTCGCAGAACGCGCGCAGCTCGTGCACGATCAGCTCGAGCGCGCGGCGCTCGGTATCCGCGCCCAGACCAGTGTAGATGGACAGCAGGCCGGTATCCAGATGCGGCGTGGTGAAGGTATAGACCGAGTAGCACAGACCGTTCTGCTCGCGCACGCTCTGGAACAGGCGGGAGGACATACCGCCGCCCAAAATCGAGCTGAGCAGGTTCATCGCAAAGCGGTCGTCCGAGAGCAGGGACACGCCCGGGAAGGACAGGCACAGGTGGTTCTGCTCGATGTCCTTTTCGCGCAGCACCATGCTCGGGTGGTAGACCGCGGGCGTGATCTCGTTGCGGCCCTCGCCCTCCATCTGCGAGAACAGGTCCGCGATGTAAGCCAGGTCATCGTCCGTAAAGCTGCCGGACACAGCTACGACCGTGTCCTTGGGCCGGTAATAGCGGTGCATGTAATCGTGCATGGCCTCGGAGTTGATGGTTTGCAGGGTTTCGGCTGTGCCCAGTATCGGGCGGCCGAGCGACGAGCCTTCGTAGCACTTTTCAAACAGCTTGTCGATCGCCACGTCCTCAGGGGAGTCCTCGTACATGTCGATCTCCTCGAGCACAACGCCGCGCTCGAGCGCAATGTCCTCGGGCGCAAAGCGCGAGTGCATAAACATATCCGCCAGGATGGACACGCCGGTTTGCAGGCGCTTGTCCAGCACCTTCATATAATAGCAGGTGCACTCCTTGTCGGTGAAAGCGTTGGCCTGTCCGCCCAGCGCATCGATCGCGATTGCGATGTGCTGCGCGGTGCGCTTTTCCGTGCCTTTGAAGATCATGTGCTCGATAAAGTGCGAAATGCCGCCGAGCGCCGCAGGCTCGTACCGGCTGCCGTTGCCGACCCAGATGCCAACCGATGCGGTGCGCACATTGTCCAGCTTCTCCGCAATCAGGCGCACGCCGTTGGGGAGAACACGTTTTTCATACATACTGCTCATACTGCTGCCAGCCTCTCTTCCGTATGGGGAAGGGGGTATGGAACCCATACCCCCCAATCCAGTGTTCTGTTTGCTTCATACTTAATAATAGACCCGGGTGCCGCTGTCGTCCAGATAATACCGGTCGCCGTCCGAATCGTAATAATCGCCGGTTTCCGGATCGTACCAGCCGCCTTCCTCGGCAAGCGAAGCGGGATCATCCGTGCTGCTGGAGGAAGAGCCGGTATCGTCCGAAGTCATCGGGGCGGTGGGCGGTTCGTCGAAATCGACGCCGCCAAGCGGCTCGTTTGCATCGGCCGGCTGCGTGGTGGTAGACGAACTGCTGCCGTCCGATGTGTCGGAAGCTGTTTCGCCCGGAAAGACATCGTCGTAAATGTACGCGCGGATGTGCTCCGCAGCGACATCCAGATCGTATTCAATATAGGTATTGGAGGGACCGGAGTAGTACCATTCGCCGTCCAGTGGGACGCGCGCGTGCTCGAGTTCGGGCACGCCGTGCTGCAGCGCGCCGACGATCAGCGGCGCGATCTCGGTTGCAGAAAGCGAGGTGGTCACATAGGGCATGAGCTTTTGCATCAGGCCGATCAGCTGGCTGGCGCTCAGGCTCTGCACCTTGGTGAACATGGCCTGCATCACGACGCCCTGACGCTCCACACGCGCCCAGTCGTCGCCCGTGTTGCCCTTGCGGATGCGGCCATAGCACAGCGCCTGTACGCCGTCGAGCGTTTGCAGGCCGGTGCTTTCCACGCTTTGGAAGGTCTGCCCCTGCTCGATCCCGTAATCGCGGATGACGCGGTTGAGCTCGGTGAGCTCCTCCTGCGTTTCCACGTTAATCTCCACGCCCTCCAGCGCGTCGATGATCTCGACCAGCTGCTCAAAATTGACCGCGACATACTCGGTGATATCCGTGCCGAAGTTTTCATTGAGCGTGCGGATGGCAAGGCTCGGCCCGCCGTGCCAGTAGGCGGCGTTGATTTTGTCCATGCCGTAGCCGTCGATCGCGACGAGCGAGTCGCGCATCAGGCTGATCATTTTGATCTTGCCGCGGGTGTTGTCAACCGAGACGATCATGATGCAGTCCGAATGGCTCTGGGTGTCGCCCTCGCGGGTGTCCAGACCGAACAGCGCGATATTCGTGATGTTTTCGTCCGCCTTGATGCCTGCGGCCAGATCCTCTTCCTGCAGTGTGGAATCGTAATTGTAGCCGAGGAAGGTGCGGTAGACATACAGGCCGGCACAGAATATGGCGGAAAGGACCACCAGAACAGCCAGAATGCGGACCAGCCTGCGCTGGATGCGTTTGAGAGACATAAAATCAGTCCTGATCGAGGTGCGCGAACGAACGCGAGGTCAGCTGGTGTACGCGCAGGGTGTTGGTGTAGTTGACGTGACCGACCGGCATGCCTGCGGTGATGGTGATGATATCGCCCACGCGCAGGTCGAGCGCCTGGATGGCCGCCTGCTCGGACAGGTCATACAGCTCGGTGCCCGACTTGGGATGATGGGATACCAGCACCGGGGTGACGCCCCAGGACATGGTCAGGCGGTTGCAGGTCTTTTCGTTCGGGGTCGCGGCGATGATCGGCGCACCCGGACGGTAGGTCGATACCGAACGCGCGGTCGAGCCAGCCTCGGTGAAGGCGACGATGCACTTAGCGCCCAGATCCGCCGTGGTCGAGCAGGTCGCGTGCGAGATCGCAAGCGTCTTGAGGTCGCCGGTGACGTTCATGTTCTGGAACTCCAGACGGGTCGCGCGGCGGCGGTCATAGTGGATGGTGCTCTCGGCGTTGGACGCGATGCGGCTCATGGTCTGCACGGTCTCAACCGGATACTTGCCCACCGAGGTCTCGCCGGACAGCATGATCGCGCTGGTGCCGTCGTAAACCGCGTTGGCAACGTCGGAAACCTCCGCGCGGGTCGGGCGCGGGTTCTTTGCCATGGACTCGAGCATCTGGGTGGCGGTCACCACGCGCTTGCCGCGCGAGATGCAGATCTTGATGATGCTCTTCTGGATTTCAGGCAGCGCCTCGAACGGCACTTCCACGCCTAGGTCGCCGCGGGCGACCATGACGCCGTTTGCCTCGTCGAGGATCTCCTGGATGTTGTTGACGCCTTCCATGTTTTCGATCTTGGCGATGATCTCAACATCCTCCTGGCCATGCTCCTTGAGGATGGCCTTGATGTCGCGCACGTCCTGTGCCGAGCGGGTGAAGGAAGCGGCGATAAAGTCGATGCCCTGGGTCAGGCCGAACTCGATGTCCGCGCGGTCGCGCTCGGAGACGAACGGCATATTCAGGCTGATGCCGGGCACGTTGATCGACTTGCGGTTGGACAGCGGGCCGCCGTTGAGCGCCTTGCAGACAATGTCCGTGCCGTCGCGGATCTCGGTGACCTCGAAAGCAACCAGACCGTCGTCGATCAGGATGCGGGTACCGACCTGCACGTCGTGCGGCAGGCCCTCGTAGGTGATGGAGACGATGTGCTCGTCGCCCTCGACCTCGCGGGTGGTGAGGATGAACTCCTGACCCTCGACGATCTCGATCTTGCCGTCCTTATAGGTCTTGGTGCGGATCTCCGGGCCTTTGGTGTCCAGCATGATGCCAACCGGCATACCAAGCTCGCGGCGCGCGGCCTTGACCGCGTCCATGCGGCCCTTATGCTCTTCGTGCGAGCCGTGGCTGAAGTTGAGACGTGCGACGTTCATGCCTGCCTTGATCAGATCGGGCAGGACCGGGTCGGTCGCGGGACCCAGCGTACAAATAATTTTGGTTTTGCGCATCGAAACATATTCCTCTCTGCATATCACGATTGACAAATTTGATATGGTTAACAGCAATATTTTAGCATTTTTTTTATCGTCTTGCAATCATCCGGCAAGGAGCGCCCGGATTTTCATGCTTTTCGACAAAAAAAAGTGCGTCCCGTGCAAACATCTTGTGTTTTCTGATACGGTCTTGTATAATAATGAAGTATGCCAATCTGGGTATGGAATTAAACATGCACAAATGCGGCGGAAAAGGCCGCACGAAATACAAAATGTGGAAAAATTCGCAGCTTGCTGCGCAAAAGGAGACAGAAGCGATGGAAAAGCCGGTATTGGTGATCATGGCCGCAGGCATGGGTTCGCGCTATGGCGGGCTCAAGCAGATCGACCCGGTCGGTCCGCAGGGGCAGATCATTCTGGATTATTCGGTATACGACGCATACCGCGCGGGCTTTGAGCGGGTGGTGTTCATCATCCGGCCCGAACTAGAGCAGGCGTTTGAGGATGCCATCGGCCGCAAGGCGCGCCGCTTTATGCAGGTGGATTACGCGTATCAGACGCTCGCGCGTCTGCCCGAAGGGCTGCAGGCGCCCGCGGGCCGCGAAAAGCCGCTTGGCACCGGGCACGCGGTCTGGTGTGCGAAGGAGCTGACCGCAGGCGCACCGGTCGCGGTGATTAATGCAGATGATTTTTACGGCGCGGACGCGTTCCGTCAGATGTACGATTACCTGTCCCAGGCGCAGGACGACGATAAATACCGCTACTGCATGGTGGGCTACCGTGTGGAAAACACGCTGACCGAAAATGGCACGGTCTCGCGCGGTGTGTGCACAGTGGACGAAAACGGCCTGCTGGACAGTATCATCGAGCGCACGGCGATTTCCCGCACGGCGGACGGCCGCATCGTCTATGCGGCGGACGGGGATGTGCCCGCGGGCGAAATTGCGGCGGGTACGCCGGTTTCGCTCAACCTGTGGGGCTTCACGCCCTCGTTCATGGACACACTGGATCAGGGCCTGCGCCGCTTTTTCGCGGAAAAGCTGCCCGAAAACCCGATGAAGGCCGAGTATTACCTGCCCTTTGCGGTGGATGAACTGATCCGCGCAGGCCGGGCGACTGCCCGCGTGCTGACCACGTCGGCGCGCTGGTTCGGCGTCACCTACCGCGAGGACAAGCCCGCGGTCAGCGCAGCGATCGCGGAAATGACTGCAAACGGGGACTATCCGGAAGATCTGTAATCTGTAAAAGGAGAGCAAAATGGACTTTTCAACCGAGTTTGTCGCCTTCCGCGACCGCCTGATCGCCTCGCAGGACAAGGCGTTTATCACCAATCTGAACGCACAGGTGGCCGGCCGCACGATGGCGGCGATCAGCAGCTTCGAGCTGGACAGCGAGCGTAAGGTGCTGGGCGTGATCGCGACCGGCGGCAAGAGCCATGCGCACGAATACCGGCTGCTGTTCGCTGTGCCTGAGCTGGGCGAGCAGGATTTGCAGGATTGGTGGGCGTATGCCGAGAAAGCCGAGCGCGAGCTGGTGCAGCCTGACCGCCGCCACGAGTTTTCCATCGTCTCGGTCATCCTGGTGACCGCGTCGGCCGCCTCCACGGTGCCCAAAAAGCTGCGCCGCCTGCAGGGCGGGCGCGATTTTACCAACATCGGCCAGGGCTGGTCCAGCATCCGGCTGGCGGTGGTCGATCTGGGCGCGCACAAGGTGCATACCAACCGTATGGGAGATCCGCTGAAAAATATTTTGAAGCCGGTTTTGTGAAAAAAGCACTTGAAAAAGTGCAAATATCGTGGTAAACTATCATGTACGCAAATAGACGCACCGGTGTGCCGGTGCGAGCCATAACAAAACTGTGCAAAATGCGCAAAAGATAAGTGGAGGAATTGATCAACATGACTACCGCACAAATCGCTCTTTCGATCGTCATGATCGTGGCAAGCCTGTTTCTGGTTGTCGTTGTGCTGCTGCAGAACGGTGCACAGCAGGGCCTGGGCGCGATCTCCGGCGGCGCGGAGACCTTCTTCGGCGCCGGCAAGGCAACCGCTTCGGATAAGATTTTTGCCCGCCTGACCTCTGTCGTCGGCGTGATCTTCGTCATCGCGGCGCTCGTGCTCAATCTGGTCCACTGAGATGGCAACGGTGCAGCGCGCGCTGCTGATCCTGTTCGCGGTGTTCGCGGCGCTCACCATTTTTCAGCAGCTGCGATACGGCATGATCTGCGGCCGGGTCGAAGGGGAGGATAAGCAGTCCGACCCCAAGGCGACGGCGTGCCGCCAGCGCGGCGTGGTCTACGCGGTTGCCGCGGGCCTGTGCCTGGTGGTCAACATTGCGCTGGGCGCGATCAGCAGAGCTATGTAAACAAAAAAAGACGCATCCTGCGGGATGCGTCTTTTTTGTCTGGTTATCTAAGCAGCTGCGCCAGCGCGGGGTGCACGCCCTCCCATTCGCTCTCGTGCAGGCAGCACAGGCTGCTGTGCGGGATGGTGAGCGCGCTGCCGTCCATACGGCAGCCGGTTAAATCCGCCTGGTTTTCATGCGCTGCGGCAAAGTCCGCGAGTGGCACGAACGCCATGTCCGCCACTTCGCTGCCCGGCCGGAAGGGCGGCACGCCGTCAATCCGGGTGAGAAAGGCAAAGGCAAGCTCGTCGTCAAAGCCGTTGCCCTCGCCGCGCGCATACTGCTGGCGGTAGCTGCCGCCGCCCAGCAGCGCGTTTTCGGTGAGCACCAAGCCGATTTCCTCGCGCGCCTCGCGCACCATAGCGGACGCGGGCGTTTCGCCCGGGTCGATGTGGCCGGTCGAGGACAGGTCAAATCCGCCCGGATAGAGCGGCCGGTCAAACTGGCGCTGCTGCAGCCAGACGCCGGGCACCCCGCCGCGCACGCCCACGGTCCACAGGTGGCAGACATGATGGAACAGCCCCTGCCCGTGCACGACCGCGCGCGGCCGGTCGCCGCAGGGGCGGCCGGCTGCGTCGTAAACCGTGAGCAGCTCGTCCCCGTTTTGTGTGTCGATCAGCGCCTGCTTTTGCGCGCGGGTGAGTTTTTTAATCTCGGCCTCGCGGCGCATGGCTTCGCCCTGGGTGTCGTGCAGCTCGCTGTATACTAGCGTGACCGGGCCGCGGCCGCGGGTGTATTTGGCGCCGTGTCCGCTGTTGTGCGCGGCGAGACGGGCGGTCAGGTCGTTGGTCCAGCCGCAGTACAGTGTGCCGTCCGCGCAGCGGAGAATATAAGTGTAGCCCTTCATCGGTGCGGCCGGACGTCGCGCAGGGAGGTCAGCGTGCAGCCCTGGCGCTCGATCAGGGCGCGCACCTTGTCATGCGTGCCGCTTTTGCCGCCGCCCGAAACCAGCACCACTTCGACCGACGTACCTGCGGGCAGCAGCGCGGCCGCGCTGTTGAACGGCGGGGCGGGATGGTTGGCCCAGATGGGCGCGAGCAGAATGATATGGTCATAGCCGGACAGGTCGGGTGCCTGCCGGAGCGGCACGGCTTGCTGCCGGATCGCGGCCGGGCAGCCGCGCGCAAAGGCGGTAAACAGGTTGTAGGGATGCGCGGGTTGCAGCTCGATCAGGTCGGCGTCGTGGGCGCGCGCCTCGGCGCGGGCAAACGAGCGTGTCGAGCCGCCCAGCGAATAATAGACGACAGCGGTTTTCATCGCGTGTTCCTCCTTGCGTGGATGGTTGCTGCTTCTAGTATACCACGGCGGAGCGCACAGCACAAAAGAAAACAGCGGATGCATATCCGCTGTTTTTTGTCAAGCCTCGGTGTCGGTTTGCTGCGCAGCCATGGCAGCCTCCTCGGCCTCTCGGGCGGCCAGACGCTTTTTGTGCAGGTGTCTGCCGATCAGATAGCCAATCGCGCCGCCGATGATCGCGCAGGCAGTGACGCTCTGGGTCTTGGCGAGCAGGTCGCCGATCGTGGTGCCCGCCATCCGCTCGGCCAGAATGCCGAACAGACCGCATACAATATAGCCGAGTGCCACGCCGAACGCAGCGCATTGGAAGCACACGCGCGGCAGACCCAAAATGCGCACATCGGCCGGGTCGATGTCCGGTTCTTCCTCTTCCTCGTCGGTCTGGTCATCGCTTGTCAGGTCGGTGTCGTCCTCGTCGGATACGAGGTCGTTGTCACCGGCCTCGGCAGGCAGGGTTTCGGTTTCCGCCTCATCGGGCAGCGCGGCCGATTCCTCCTGCGCGGGAGTGTCCTCATCCGCCGCAGCGGCCTCCGCCTGCGGCGCGGTCTGCTCCTCCTCCTGATCCAGCGGCTGCTGGTTCTCGCTCATAAATGGGCACATCCTCTCGTTTGCGGGCTTACTGAATGGAAGGCGCTGTCGGGATCACAACCGCGGCGATGATATACGCGATGATGGCGGGGAACACGCCGAAGCAGCAGCAGAACACCCACGCCAGCCGGATCAGCGTTGGATCGATCTCGAAATACTCGGCAATGCCGGCGCACACGCCGCACAGCATGCGGTCGTCCGAACTGCGGTACAGTCGTTTACCTTTCATCGTAAAAACTCCTTTTCATCTATCATACGTTGTTTTGGATGGTTCGTCAAGTGGAAAAGGGGATGCTCAGGCTTCGGTGTGCAAATCGATGCGGCCCGCGCCCACGGTCAGCTCGAGTTCGCGCGGGGCACTGGCGGCGGTGCTGCGGTTGTCGTAGCGGTAGACGCCGAGCGCGCCGCCGGCGATTTCCTCGTCATTCAGCGTGATGCTGCCCATCGAGGCTTTTCCCTTGATGCGGTACTGGTCCGGGCTGGCAGCGAGCCAGGCATACAGATTGCCCGCGCCCACTTCGATATCGAGCGCACCCGCATCCAGCAGATCGGCGTCCAGCGTGCCTGCAGCGACCGTGATGTCCAGCTCGGTGCACACCAGTGCGTCGTGTGCCGTGACCGAGGCGTCCGCAATTTCGAGGTCAATGGCTTGATAGGAACCGATGCTGTCCGGCAGGGTGATCGTCGCGCCGCCGCTGTCCGCGATCAGCTCGAGTTCCCAGGTGCCGCCGTCACATTCACTTTGGGCCAGGGTAAAGTCGCCGGACAGGTCAAAATCGCCGCCGGTTTCGATCGAAATGTCGCCGCCGGTCAGTGTGAAATCCAGTTTGTGAATCCGATCGACGCTCTGCATCGGGATGTCGGGCGAGGCGATCGCCTGATGCCGGGTTTCCAGCCAGTCGTCCACCCAGCCGGTGTCCTCCAGCGCATCATCCACAGTCTCGTCGATCCAGTCGTCGAAATCGCCGTCAAACCAGCCGCTGTGCCGGATGTCTGCGATGCTCTCCGAGAATGGATGCAGCGTGCCGTCGTAATACGAGCTGTACAGCCGGCCGCCCGCGGCCCAGCCGCCGGCCATCAGGCAGACGCCGATGGCGAGCACGGCGCAGCAGGCAATGACCAGTTTTTTCATTGCGGTTCACCTCCGTTTTTGCGGCGGTGCAGCCGGTCGAACGGCCAGCGGATCAGAGCGACCAGGCCGCGGCACACCGGCGGCACGAACAGCATGCACAGTTTGATAATCAGCAGCGAGACCAGCACGCCCAGCGCGAGCAGCGCAAGGCCGCAGCCGAGCGTTGTCACCGCGCTGGCGGGCGCGCCCCACAGCGCGAAGGAAAAGCCGCACAGCATCGCGCCTGCAAGCAGCAGCGCAAGCGGAATGACGACTGCAAAGGCGAACACGACAGCTGTCGCCGCGACCAGCAGGCCGAGCACCGTGGCGGCCGCGCCGAGCAGCAGCGGCACGCCGACCGGGATGGCGAGCAGCACCAGCACGATCAGCAGCCAGGGGCTGATGCCGCGCCAGCGGCGCCGGGGCTTTGCCGCCGCGCTGCCTGCGTCCCGGCCCTGCGGCGGCACGGCGGTCAGCTCGCGGTAATCCGCGAGGATCTGCGCCGCGACCTGCTCGGGCGCGCCCAGGCCGTCGATCGCTTTGCGTTCGTTTTCCGGGCCGGCGTCGTCAAAGTATTCTTCGTAATAGCGCAGGGCGCTCGCACGCTCCTCCTCGGGCAGGCCCGCGAGCGCGCGCCGCAGCGCGGCCATGTATTCATTTCTGTTCATCTGCGTTACCCCCCGAAAAAGATCGAGTCGATCCCGTTCCTGTAATTCTGCCAGTCGATCCGGTGCTGGCGCAGCTGCGCGCGGCCGTGCTCGGTGATTTTGTAATACCGGCGGTTGCGCCCGGCATAGGCTTCGTCGTAGGTCGTCAGGCAGCCGTCCTTTTGCAGGCGGCGCAGCACGGGGTACAGCGTGGATTCGGAAATGTCCAGCACTTTCTGCACATCCTGCGTGATGCGGTAGCCGTAGGTGCTCTCCCGCTCGACCACCGCAAGCACGATCCCGTCGAGCAGGGAGGAGGCGATAGGGTAAGACATAGCGCCACCTCTTTTCTGTGTTTACAATAATATTATATGATGTATAATATCATGCGTCAACAGGTATTTCAAAAAAAGCCGTGAAGGAATTGTAAATTTTGTTGAAACAGTGCGCAGAAAAGCGCATTTTCACATTGTATTTGCGGGGGAGTTCGCGTATAATGTTATCTGTATGAGTAGATTAGAGAAAGGGCGAGTGAGGGAGTATGAAACTTGCTGTGTTATTCGGCGGCATCTCGAGCGAGCATGATATCTCGTGCCTGTCCGCCGCTTCCATACTGCGAAACCTGGACAAAACCCAATATGAAATATATCCGGTCGGCATCACGCAGGAGGGGCAGTGGTTCTACTGTCCGGACGTCTCTGCGGACAGCGTGGAGAACGGCGCGTGGGAGCGTCTGACCGATAAGGTGCCTGCCGTTCTGTCACCCGACCGCGGCGTGCACGGCTTGGTGCTGCTGCGGGATGGCAAAACCGAAACCATCCGGCTGGACTGCGTATTCCCGGTGCTGCACGGCGCGGGCGGTGAGGACGGCACCATCCAGGGCCTGCTCGAGCTGGCGGGCATCCCGTACGTCGGCTGCGGCGTGGCGGCGAGCGCCAACTCGATGGACAAATCCATCACCAAGGTGCTGGTGGACGAGGCGGGCGTGCGCCAGGCGAAGTATTACCTCGCCCTGCGCTATGATTTTGAGCGCGGCGCCGAGGGCGTTGTGCGCACGGCGGCCGACCAGCTGGGCAAGTTCCCGGTGTTCGTCAAGCCGTGCTCGCAGGGGTCGAGCGTGGGCGTTGCCAAGGCAAACGATATGCTCGAGCTCGCCGCGGGGCTGACTGAGGCGTTCAAGCTGGATGACAAGGTACTGGTCGAGGAGTTCATCGATGGGCACGAGGTCGAGTGCGCGGTGCTCGGCAACCGCAATCCGGTCGCCTCGACCGTGGGCGAAATCGCGCCCACGCAGGAGTTCTACACCTTTGATGCGAAATACAAGGACGAAACCTCGCAGCTCTATATCCCCGCGCACATCACCCCGCAGCAGATCGAGACCGTGCGCCAGAACGCGCTGCGCGTCTATGCAGCGCTCGGCTGCCGCGGCCTGTCGCGCGTGGACTTTTTTGTCACCCATGAGGGCGGTGAGGTCGTGTTCAACGAACTCAATTCCATCCCCGGGTTCACCTCGATCAGCATGTATCCCAAGCTGTTTGATCACGAGGGCCTGCATTACCCCGCGCTGCTCGACCGGCTGATCGCGCTGGCGCTGGAGGAGCACGATGGATAACCGTGCGATCGGTGTGTTCGACTCCGGCCTGGGCGGGCTGACCGCGGTGCGCCGCCTGCATGCGCTCATGCCGCAGGAGAACATCATTTACTTCGGGGATACCGGCCGTGTGCCCTACGGCACCCGCGGCCGAGACATTATCATCAAATACGCCAGACAGGACGTGGCTTTCCTGCGCCAGTTCGACCTCAAAGCGATCATCATCGCGTGCAACACGGTTTCATCCGTGGCGCTCGATCTGCTCGAGCGGGAGAACAATATCCCGATCATCGGCACGGTCGAGCCGGCATGCCGCCGCGCGATGACGCAGACGCTGAGCGGCAAAGTGGGCGTCATCGGCACGGCCGCGACCATCCGTTCGGGGGCTTATGAGCGTTATCTGCACCATGCCGACGGCAGCCTGCAGCTGTTCACGCAGGCGTGCCCGCTGTTTGTGCCGCTCGTGGAGAACGGCCGCGTGCACCGCGGCGACGTGGTGATCGAAACCGTGGTGGCCGAATATCTGGCGCCGCTCAAAGCCGCGGGCGTGGACACGCTCATCCTGGGCTGCACGCACTACCCGCTGCTCGGCGACGTGATCGGCGACTATATGGGGCCGGAGGTCACGCTGATCGACTCGGGCGCGGAGGCGGCCAACCTCGCCTCGACCCAGTTCGAGCCGGGCGAGGGCCCGGGCGAGACGCGCTATTTCGTCTCGGACGACCCGGGCGCGTTCGACCAGCTGGCCGGGCTGTTTTTGCAGGAGAAAATCAGCACGGGCGCCGATCTGGTGGACATTTCAAGCTATTAAAAAACGGAGCGTTTTTCTATGAAAAAGGATGTTTGGCTTTCGATCTCATCCAAGCAGCAGTTTGCGGACTGCGATGAGGAAAAGATCGACCTGATGACCGCAGCGACCCTGTATGAGCGCGGCGGCAAATACTACATCGCCTATGAAGAGAGCGAGCTGACCGGGCTGGAAGGCACCCGCACCACGGTCAAGCTGGACGGCAAGTCGGTTTCGCTCATCCGCACGGGCACCTTCCCCTCGCATATACTTTTTTCCGAGGATGAGCGCCACGTCGGCCTATATCAGACGCCCTACGGCGCGGGCATAACCGTGGCCACGCACACCTCGCAGGTGCGCAACACGGTGGGGGAGAACGGCGGCAAGCTGGTGCTCGATTACACGGTCGAGGTGGATAACTCGCTGCTGGGCGAGCACCATTTCGAGATGGTGGTCTCGACCGAACCGATCCGCGTATAACGCTGTGCGCTGCGCGGTGAACACAAAATAACGGAGTGTGAAAGAATCAATGAACGCATATGAAATTGCGCGCGCCGAGGCGACCCGCGTCGTCGAGGCGGCTTATCAGAAAGCGGTAGCGGCGGGCACGCTGCCCGCGGGCGACATCCCGCCCGTGGCGGTCGAGACCCCCAAGGACGCCTCGAACGGCGACTGGGCCTCTACCTTTGCCATGCAGTGCGCCAAGCCCCTGCGCATGGCGCCCCGCAAGATCGCCGAGGCGATCGTCCAAAACCTCGACCTGTCGGACAGCTGCTTTGACACGGTGGAGATCGCCGGCCCGGGCTTTATGAACTTCACCCTGGGCCAGAGCTGGTATGAAAAAGCGGTGCGCGGCGTGTTTGAGCTGGGCGAAAACTACGGCCGCACCCAGACCGCCCACCCGGAAAAGATCATGGTCGAGTTTGTCTCCGCCAACCCCACCGGCCCGATGCACATGGGCAACGCGCGCGGCGGCGTGTTGGGCGACTGCCTGTCCTCGGTGCTCGACTGGTCGGGCAACGACGTGACCCGCGAGTTCTATATCAACGACGCAGGTAACCAGGTGGACAAGTTCGCCCACTCGGTCGAGGGCCGCTATATCCAGGAGGTCCGCGGCGAGGACGCGATCGAGTTTGACCCGACCTGGTATCAGGGCGACGACATCAAGGCGCTCGCGCATGATCTGGTCGAGCAGTATGGCGACAGCCTGATGGACAAGACCCCGGAGGAGCGCTTTGCGATCATCGAGGGTTACGGCCTGCCGACCAATATCGCGCGCATGGAGCGCGACCTCAAGCGCTATAAGATCAATTACGACGTGTGGTTCCGCGAGAGCGACCTGCACAAGAGCGGCTACGTCAAGGAGACCATCGACCTGCTGACCGCCAAGGGCGCAACCTACGAGACCGAGGACGGCGCGCTCTGGCTGCGCACGACCGATTTCGGCTGCGATAAGGACGATGTGCTGCGCCGCGCAAACGGATTTTACACCTATTTTGCGGCGGATATCGCCTATCACCGCAACAAGTTTGAAAAGCGCGGGTTTGACCGCGTGATCAACATCTGGGGCGCGGATCACCACGGCCACGTCAAGCGCCTCAAGTGCGCGCTCGACGCACTCGGCCTGGACGGCACGCACCGTCTGGAGATCGTGCTGATGCAGCTGGTGCGCATGATGCAGGGCGGCGAAGTCGTGCGTATGTCCAAACGCACGGGCAAGAGCCTGACCCTGACCGACCTGCTCGACGAGATCCCGGTCGATGCGGCGCGCTTTTTCTTCAACTCGCGCGCAGCCGAGACTCAGATGGAGTTCGATCTGGACCTCGCGGTCAAGCAGGATTCGGATAACCCGCTTTACTATGTGCAGTATGCGCACGCGCGCATCTGCTCGGTGATCAAAAACTGTGTGGAAAACGGCGTGCCCATGCCGGATACCGCGGCGGTTGACCTGTCCGTGCTGACCGGCGCGGACGAGCGCCAGCTGATCAAGCAGATCGCGCTGCTGCCCGAGGAGATCGTGCAGGCGGCTACCAGCCGCGACCCCTCGCGCCTGAACAAGTACGCAGTGACGCTCGCGCAGCAGTTCCACCACTTCTATAACGCCTGCCGCATCAAGTGCGACGATGAAAAGCTGTGTGCGGCGCGCTTGGCGCTGTGTCTTGCGGCCCGGCAGGCGATCGCCAATACCCTCGGCCTGATCGGCGTCGAAGCGCCGGAGACGATGTAAGACATCGTTCCAACCGTACAGGTTGGAACGAGTGAGGGTTCCACCGCGCCTGCCGGCGCGGATGAAACCCGGAGGAAGAAAAGTTCCGACACGCGAAACTTTTCTTCCTTCTTGTATCAAAACCCACGTACATGCCGCGGGTTTTGATGAAAATTCCTGCAAGACAGGAATTTTCTGTTTGAATATGCGCGGAGGCGCAATAGACTCTCTGGAAAATGGAGATTGCAATGAAAAAGTTTGCAAAACGTCTGGCCGCGCTGGCATTGGCGGCGTCGATGTTCGTCGTGCCGGCGGGCGCGGTGACGCAGGACGGACAGAGCGAGACCTGGTTTGACGGCGTATGGGCGCTGATCGATGCGTTCGGCCTCAAGGCGGAGAACAATCCGTATATCCTGCAAAATTATATCAACAAATATCTCGCCGAACACCCGGAGGAGATGTACAACGTCATTAACGATATCCTTTCGCTGATGGATACGCACTCGATGTATCTGTCGAGCGAGGAATACTCGCAGGGCTTTTCCACGCTCGAGGGCTTTGTCGGCATTGGCGTGGGGATGCAGGAAACCGTGAGCGGTGTGCAGATCGTCGAGGTCATGCGCTTTTCCGCGGCGGAGGAAGCCGGTCTGCAGATCGGCGACGTGATCATCGCTGTGGACGGCAAGGACACCACTGCAATGACAAGCGCGGATGTCGCTGAGCTGCTGCGCGGCGAGGAAGGCACGGCGGTATCGGTCACGGTGCGCCGGCAGGGCCGCGAGTTGACTGTCACCTGCACGCGACGCCAGGTCAATCAGGTGTATGTGTCCAGCAGCACCATGGCAGAGGGCGTGGAGTACATCAAGGTCAGCGCCATGGGATCGGAAAACGACTGGACAGCCTTCTCTGAGATTTGGCAGGGATTGGACGAAAAAAACACCCGCGCGGTCATCCTTGACCTGCGTGGCAACGGCGGCGGCGTGATCGACGTCGCGCTCAAGATGGCGGACGCGATGGTGCAGAATGAGGGTGTATACCTCGCCGGTGTGCACTGGCGCGAGGATATGGGCGGCCTGGAGCAGACCTATTCGACCGGCGGCGGGCTGCCGCTGAACAAAATCGTCGTACTGGTGGACGGCGGCACCGCTTCGGCGGCCGAACTGCTCGCGGGCAGCCTGCAGGACACCGGCACGGCCACGCTCGTGGGCGAAAAGACCTACGGCAAGGGCCAGGGGCAGTTCCACATCCCGCTGATTAACGGTGACAGGCTGGTGATTACCACGCTCGAACTCGAGCTGCCGCGGCAGGGCAGCTATGAGGGCGTCGGCCTGACGCCCGACCTGCAGCTTGAAAACCGCACGGTGACCGTGGATGCGGCGGCGCTTTCGCCGCTCGACACCACCAAGACCCTGCGCTTCGGCCAGCAGTCGGACGACGTTTACGCGATGACCGAGCGCCTGGCGCTGTTCGGCCTGATCGATGAGCCGACCAATACCTATGACGCGGACGTGGTTGAGGCGGTCGCCGCCTTCCGCGAGAGCTATGAGCTCGATCCGACGCTGCTTTACGCCTCGCCCGATCTGCTCACGGCGCTGGACGACGCCGTGCATACGCTGGACGGCGAAAGCTATGTGCTGGATGATCAGCTGCAGGTCGCGCTTGAGATGTGCAAACTGGCCGCGGCCAAGCCGCAGCAGTACACCGCGCTGCCGGACGGCAGCTGGACAAAGAACTGACGCTTCTTAGGGGGAAGAACATTGGACATTCCGTTATGTCAGATGGAGCACACACCGCAGATCCTGCTCAATGAAGCGGACGATCTGCCCTATTATCACAAAGCGCCCGAACGCTTCGGCGGCGCGATCGCGCCGGACGGGGCGGCCTGCGCCCGCTGGGCGGCTGAACTGGCGCCGCTGCCGGTTGGGCTTGCGCTCGACTGCCCGCCCGTCCCGGATGAGGAGGACTGCGAGCGGCCGGTGACCATGTACTATATCAAACAGTGCAAGCAGGCGTTCCGCCCGCTGCTGCATGAGGACGCCGCGTTTTACTATCTGCGCGGCGCGCAGACCTTTGCCGCGCTGCGCGCGGCTGTGCTCGCGCTGGGCGACATCAGCGGACGCACGGTGATCACTGAGGTCGCGATCGAAGACGACGAGGGCCGCATGGCGGACGGCACGGATGTGCGCGCCGCGGTCGGCGTGTTGCAGCGCATTGGCGTAACCACGGTGATCCTGACGGCGCACGACCCCGAGGCCATGACCGAGGCGCTCGACCTCGCCGCACCGTATGCGCGGCTCGCGCTCGGCGTGTGCGTGCACTCCGCGTGGCTGCGCGCACAGACCAAGCTGTATAACACTGAACTGGTGCTGCCGGCTGACCACGACGATACCGCGCGCCTGCTTGAAGCCCTCGACGGCCACACGGGCGGCGAATATGTGCCGCGCGACCATGACGACTTTATCCTTGCGCCGGACGGCAAAAACCCGCACTTTATCGACCCGACGATTGATATTTCGGACGAGATCGAGTGCGGCCCCCGGCTGGAGGAGGCGCTGATCGAGGCAGAGGACGACGCGGGCGCGCTCAAGCTCGTGCTCGAGACTGAGGATGATGTGATCAAGCTCGAGGAGTTCCGGTATATGATTTCGCGGCCGGTGTGCCTGTGCGCGGAGTCCGCCGACCTGCTCGAGCAGGGCCTGCGGGTGTATCCCGGCCTTGCGCTGTATGACGGCACTTGGGAACAGCCCGAAGATGTGCTGCATTATCTGGAACAAAAGTACGGACTGATCCGTTTATAAAAAGGAGAACAGCCCCTGCCGGCCTGCGGCGGGGCTGACGCATCCCCGGCGCGTCCTGCGCAGGATGCGCGCAAAGCTGGAATGGAGGCGCTGGATGGACTGGAAAGAGGTTGCGATTTACACCACGACCGCCGGCATCGGGCCGGTGGAGGCCGTGCTGGATGACAACGGCATCGAGGGCTATGTGCTCGAGGATGCTGCGGACTTTGAGGAATTCCTCAAGGACACGGAAATCTACTGGGACTATGTGGACGAGGACCTGGTGCGCGAAAAGCGCGCGCAGGAAACCTGCCTGAAAATCTATCTGCCGGACAATGAGGAGGGCGCAAAGCAGTATGCGGACCTGTGCCGCGCGCTGGAAAACCTCAAGGCGCGCGACACCGGGCACGCCTGGGGCCGCCTGTGCACCGAAACCGCACTGACCCGGCAGGAGGATTGGGAATGGGGCTGGAAACAGTATTTCAAGCCCTTCCCGGTGGGAAAAACCTTTATGATCAAGCCCTCGTGGGAGACCGTGGACGACCCGCAGGGGCGGCGCATCCTGGAGATCGACCCGGCTTCGAGCTTCGGCACGGGCAGCCACGACACCACCCAGCTGTGCATGACCGCGCTCGAGGAATGCGTCCATCCGGGCGATAAGCTGCTCGACATGGGAACCGGCTCGGGCATCCTTGCGATTGCCGCGGCGATGCTGGGCGCGGATGTGCAGACCGTGGTGGATATTGACGAGAACTGCCTGCGGACCGCACAGGAGAACGCGGAGAAAAACCATGTTTCGATCGGCCGCGGCCTGTGCGGCGACGCGCTGCGCGACCCCGCGCTCGCGCAGGAGATCGGCGCAGGGTACGATATCATCGTGGCCAATATTGTGGCGGACATCATCATTGGCATGGCGCCGATGTTCTATGAAAAGCTGGTTTCCGGCGGCACGCTGATCTGCTCAGGCATCTTAAACGAGCGGGCGGATGAGGTGCGCGCTGCGCTGGAACGGACTGGATTTGTAACTTTGCACCATGCAAATAGCACGGATTGGTCGGCTTTTTCGGCAAAAAAATGATTCATGGATTGTTTACTTGCCAAACTGCATTTTTTTTGATAGAATAGGAAAGGTTATTTTGTCATCATGCCAAGATTTTTTGTTGCCGCGCGCCCGCAGGACGGCCTGCTGATGCTGGAGGGTGAAAACGCGCACCACGCATCGCGTGTGCTGCGGCTGCGGCCGGGTGATCCGGTCACGCTGTGCGACGGCAAAGGAACGGATTATGACTGCGTTGTGGAAAGAGTCGGCCGGGAGGCGGTTGCCTGCCGGGTGCAGGACTGTCATCCTGCGCGCACCGAGCCCAAACAACGCTTGGTTCTGTTTATGGCTCTGCCAAAGGGCGATAAAATGGATTTTATCGTGCAGAAGTCGGTCGAGCTTGGCGCGAGCGAAATCGTGCCCTATCTGTCTAAAAACTGTGTATCCCGTCCGGAAAAAACGGACAAAAAGGTGGAGCGCTGGCGCAGGATCGCCGCGGAGGCCGCCAAGCAGTGCGGCAGAGGTGTGCTGCCGGAAGTCGGCACGGTGATCTCCTTTGAGCAGGCGGTCATGCGCGCGGGGTTGTGCGAAACCGCACTGTTCCTGTATGAAAACGAAAAGCAGACCGGTCTGCGGGAAGCGCTTGCGGACGGTGTAGGAAATTCAGTTGCGTTGCTGGTCGGCCCGGAGGGTGGATTTGCCCCGGAGGAGGCCGAAACGGCAGCGGACGCAGGACTGAAAAGCGTGTCCCTCGGTACGCGCATCCTGCGGTGCGAAACGGCGCCGGTTGCGGCGTTGGCCGCCGTGCTATATGCGGGCGGCAATATGTGAGTAAAAAGAGGGAGTGTGGGCATTGTCGAAAAACAATGTGGGAAGAAAAACGATCAGCAAGGAAGAGTATACCACCAATAAGGTGCTGACCGTATTCAGCGTGTGCCTGCTGGGCGTGCTGCTGCTCATGATTGTGCAGCGCCTGCTGGATTATGCAAACACCTGGGCGACCGGTATGCTGCTGGTCAAGGTGCTGCTGGGTGTCGGCGTTGCAGGCGTGATCTGGGGCGTTGTTCTGCTCGTGCTTGAGCTTTCAGGCAAGCGGGACGGCTCGCGCCGCATTATTTGCGGGCGCAATGTGTTGCTGGTCAGCATTGTGATGGTGCTGTGCATGGCGCTGATCGGTTATCTGGGCGCGCAGCCGATTAAGCTGCTGTATGTGATCCTGCCTGTGCTGGCAGTGTATTATCTGGTATACCACTCCTATGCGCCGGAATTCTTTATCATCGCGGCGGACAGCGGCGTGGCGATCGGCCTGATGTGGCTGGAGCATCGCGCGCTGGCCTCGGCCAGCCATGTCTGGATGGCCTATGCGTCGATCGGCGCAGCGGTCGTGCTGGCGGTGATCCAGCTGATTTGCGTTTGGACGCTGCGCGGCAAGGGCGGCAAGTTCACCTTCCGCGGCAAAAAGGTCGATTCGCACTTCAGCCGCAATGCATATACGATGCTGACGGTCACCCCTGTGCTCATGGCAGTGCTGACCGCGGTCGTGCTGTTCATGCCGTCGTGGCTGCTGATCGCAATGGGCTGCGCTGCGGCATATCTGTTTGTCACTGCGGTATACTATACTGTTAAGCTGATGTAAGGAACAACTGGAGGCGGACGGCTTAGCCGTCCGTTTTTCGTTTTTACAGGGGGAGAAACCATGAAGCGAGCGGCTGTGCTGCTGGCGCTGCTGGTGCTGGCCGGCGGCGTGTTTCTGTTTTGCTATCCGCGCCTGTCCGCGCCCCATGTGCAGAGCCCGTTTGAGGCGGCGGCCCTGCTCGAGCAGGATGCACAGGCCGGCGGGGACGGGGTGACCTTCCGCACTGAGGAGATTGATCTGGACGCAGTCTATCGCGCGCTTGAGGCACGGTATCCGTTTGCCTTTGCGCTGCACGCGACCGAGCGCCCCGACCGTACAACCGTGCTGGAAGTGCAGACGCCGCGCGTGGCACGGCAGGCGCAGGCACAGCAATATGCCGCGGCGCTCGCGGCGGACTGCGTGCGCGTGGATATGACCGAAGCCGAAAAACTGCGTGCGCTGCACGACGCGCTCGTGCGCCTGTGCACATATGATCTGGACACCGCCGAACAGGACGCGCCGGACGGCGCCGCCGCGCCCTTTGCAGCGGACGGCGCGCTGCTCGACCATAAGGCGGTGTGCGCGGGCTACGGGCGCGCATTTGCGATGCTGTGCGAGGCAGTGGGGATTGAGACGGTCTATGTCGCCTCGGAGGAGATGAACCACGGCTGGAACGCCGTGCGGCTGGACGGGACGACCTATTACATCGACTGCACCTTTGACGACCCGGTGCCCGACCGGGGGGAATATGTGTCCGAACAGTATTTTCTGCTGACCGCCGCGGAGCTTTCGCGCACCCATTCCTGGGACGAGGCTTTTTACGAGCGCCTGCTCGACAGCATGGAAAAAGAAAATTGATAAAAGCGTTAAAAAGTGCTTGACACGACAGGTGGGATGGGTTATAATATCTATCGTCGCCAACGAAACGGGCGGCGCGGGAAAACACATGGCGGTATAGCTTAGTTGGCTAGAGCGTCCGGTTCATACCCGGAAGGTCATTGGTTCAAGTCCAATTACCGCTACCATTTTCCCTTGGCCCGTTGGTCAAGCGGTTAAGACACCGCCCTTTCACGGCGGTAACGCGGGTTCGATTCCCGCACGGGTCACCAATGGAAGTTTAGCTCAGCTGGGAGAGCATCTGCCTTACAAGCAGAGGGTCAGCGGTTCGAGCCCGTTAACTTCCACCAGACCAAAGCCTCGGATCGGAAACGATCCGAGGCTTTTTTCTATCCATGCAGATCCGCCTGCGCCCTGCGAGCGGGATGCTGTATATGGTATATGCAAACCGAACACACGCTGGCCGGAACAGAAAAGGAGAGAAACCGACATGAATATCACCAAGGGCGACGTGCTCGAGCTGCGCCGCCGACTGAAAAAGACCGAGTGCACCTTCGGCAACCTGTGCGGTTGCTATGTCAACAGCGGCAAGCAGGTTGTGGTCAAATTCCGCGAGCCGTTTTCCGAGCTTGGGGAGGACGAATTTTACAAATACCTCGAGATCGCCAAAAAGACCCTGTCCGGCACGCTGGGCAGCAATCTGCTCGAGCTGGAATTCGACCGCAGCGAAGCGGCGGCAGAGCGGCAGAAATACCTGCTGCTGCTCAAATCGAGCAAGCTGGCAAATGAGGAACTGCTCGACCGGCTGTATGAGCAGATTGTCGAGCAGTATTCCTATCCGGGCAACTATCTGATCCTGGTCTATCACGATGTTTACGATGTGCCGTCCAAGGCGACCTCGGGCGAGGAGCAGGAGGAGTCCGAGGAGGTTTACGAATACCTGTTGTGCGCGGTCTGCCCGGTCGAGCTGGCAAAGCCCGCGCTCGGCTACCGCGAGGACGAGAACCGCATCGGCGCGCGCGAGCGCGACTGGGTGGTCGGCCTGCCCGACCTCGGCTTTGTCTATCCCGCGTTCAGCGGCCGCAGCAGCGACGTCAACGCGGTGATGTACTATGTCAAAACCGGCAAGGGATCGCACCCGGAGTTCATCGAGAATGTGCTCGGCTGCGTGTCCCAGCGCACCGCGGCGGAGGACAAGCAGGCGTTCGAGCGCGTGGTCAAGGGCGCGTTCGGCGAGGATGAGGAGCAGGCGGACGCAGCCTTTTTCCAGATCCAGAAAACCATCAGCGGCATGGTGGCCGAGCGCGAGGAGGACGAATCCCTGCCGCCGGTCAGTCTGACCGCCGAGACCGTGGCCGACCTGGCGGCGGATGCGGACGTGCCCGAGACTGTGCGCGAGCAGATCGGCAAATCGTTTGCGCACGTGTTCGGCGAGGTGCCGCCCGCGGCGCACAACGTGCTGGATAACAAGCTGGTCGAGGAGGGCACGCGCCGTGCGCATACCGCCCAGCTCGAGCAAAAGGTGGTGGCGCTCCAGCAGGAGCTTGCCGCGCATGCGGCCAGCCAGGCGGACGGGGACGATACCCCGCCGTGGGACGGGGACGGCGCGGCCGCGCCGATCGAGCTGCGCATGCCGGCGGAAAAGGCTGCGCGCATCCACACGGAAGTGGTGGACGGGCAGAAGTGCCTGCTCATTCCGCTGGACGGGGACGAGACCGCGCGCATCAACGGAGAGGATACGCCGCTGTAACAGCGGGACAGAGGGGGAACCGCCGGAATGGGCGGTTTCCCCTTTCGCCGTTTTGGAAGGCTTTTCGAGGTTTTCCACAAAATGCAGGTGCCCGCCGCGCGGGAAACCGTAAAATTTCATGTTTTCGGCCGTATAGCGTTGAAAACAGGGGAGAAAGTGTGCTATACTACCAATATCTGAAATTCTTTGGAGCGAAATCGAATGGCTTATGACAAGAACAGACGCCGTCCCCCGCGGGAGGATGACGGAACGCTGATCGAGGGCCGCAACGCGGTGCTGGAAACGCTGCGCGCGGGTCGCACGGTGGATAAGGTATTTGTGGCGGACGGCGCGCGCATTGGCGACGTGGCCGCCGAAGCGCGGCGGCACGGCGTGCCGGTGGTCACCTGCGACCGCCGCAAGCTCGACCACATGAGCTTGACCGGCAATCACCAAGGCGTGATTGCGCAGGCCGCGGCGCAGGAATACGTCTCGCTGGAGGACATTTTCCAGGTGGCGCACGAGCGCGGCGAGCCGCCGCTCATCGTGGTATGCGACGGCATCGAGGATCCACATAACCTGGGCGCGATCATCCGCTCGGCGGAGACCGCAGGTGCGCACGGGGTCATCATCCCCAAGCGGCGCGCGGTCGGACTGACCGCCGCGGTCGCACGCGCAGCCGCGGGTGCGCTGGCGTATATCGGCGTGCACAAGGCAAACAACCTCGCCGCCACGCTGGACGAGCTCAAGGAACGCGGCGTGTGGCTGTTCGGCGCAGAGGCGGATGGCAACGCCCCGCTGTATGAGGCGGCGTTCGACCGGCCGGCGGCGATCATCATTGGCTCGGAAGGGCAGGGGCTCAGCCGCCTGACGCGGGATAAGTGCGACTATATCGTCAGCATTCCGCTGCGCGGCAGGGTCAATTCGCTTAATGCGTCGAACGCGGCTGCCGTGCTGCTGTTTGAGGCAGTGCGCCGCCGCATACAGGCCGACTAAAGGAGGCAATCGGATAAAGCTATGGACAGAAAAGACGATACCATGAATCTGGAGGCGATCAAGGCGCTGCTCAGCGATGTGCCGGACAGCGGCGAGTTCGATCTGGATTCCATCATTGCCGAGGTGGAGGGCGGCGCACCGGCTGAGCCGAAGCAGGCCGCGCGTCCCGCGCCCGAACCGGCACCGCAGCCTGCTTCTGCGCCTGCGCCCGAGCCGGAGCCGCCCGTATCCGAACCGGAACCCGCACCCCGGGCAGGTCTGTTCGGCCGCCGGACGCACCGCGAGCAGGCGGAAACCGAGGACGAGGCGCCGGAACAGCAGGCGCCCGCCGCACATGCGCCCAAGACGCGCCGCGCGCGTCGGGAGGAGCCGGTGCAGCAGTTCCCCGATCCGGCCGCATTTGAGGATGCACCGGCGGAGGAGGAAGAAGAATACGATCCGCGTGCGGTGCGCATCGCTGCGCGCGAAGCCAAAGCGGCCGCGCGCCGCGAAAAGGCCGCCGCCAAAGCGGCGGAGCGCGAGGCGCGCCGCGCGGCAAAGCTCGCGGCAAAGCAGGAAGAGCAGGAAGAGGACTACGAGGACGATATGCCGCCCCTGCCGGACGAAATGCCGCCGCAGGAGATGCCCGAAGCGCAGCCCGCGCCGCGCATGACGCGCAAGGAGGCGCGCGCTGCGCGCCGCGCCGCGGAACAGGCCGAGGAAGAACAGGACATCCAGCTGCGCGATCCCGCGCAGGCGGCCCAGGCGTGCAAGCGCCGCGCGCGCGGCCTGTCCGTGCGCGCGCTGATCGTGCTCATTCTGGCTGCCGCTGCGGCCTACATCAGCCTGGCGCCCAGCTTTGACGTGCTGCCGCTGCCGATCATCCTGGATGCAGTGGAAAATCCGCCCACGGGCATTGGTGCGCTCATCCTGCTGCAGTTTATCGCGCTATTCGTCGGCGTGGACGTGTTCGGCAAGGGCTTCGGCAACCTGCTGCACGGCATGCCCGACCGTTGTTCGCTGGTTTCCTTTGCGGTGCTTGCGGCGCTGCTGCACAGCGCGTCCATCATCGTGTTTGACAACCAGGCGGGCGTACATATCCCGTATCTGGCGGTCAGCATCCTGCTGCTGTATGCGGCGATGCGCGAGGAGCGCGGCCGCTGCGCCGCTCAGGCGCGTGCCTATCAGGCAATCTGCTCGGCCGAGCAGCCCATGGCGGTATACAGCCACTACGACGCCGAGGACGACGCCTGCCGCGCGGTCAAAGGCCCGCTGTTTGACAACAAGAGCTTTCTCATCGAGATGGAGCGGCCGGACACAGCAGACCGCTTCTCGATGATCTATGTGCCGATTGCGTTGGCCGCGTCGATTATTCTGGCGCTGCTGGCCTCGGTCGGCCGCGGCGAGCCGGTGCGCTTTTTCTGGGCGTTCTCCGCGCTGCTGTCGGTTTCTGCACCGCTCGGCCTGATCTGCGCCTACGGTGCGAACTATAAAAACGTATCCCGCCGCCTGCTGGCCTCGGGCGCGGCAATTGCGGGCGCGCGGCAGGCGAACCTGCTGCGCGGCACCGAGGAGGTCGTGCTGACCGAAAATGACCTGTTCCCGACCGGCTCGATCAATCTGGAGTCGCTCGAGAACATGGGCCGCATGACGGATGACAACATCCTCGCCTGCGCGGCGGCGCTGACCGATGCGGCAGGCCTCTCGCTGGGCCGTATGCTGACCGATGTGGTCCGCGAGCGCGGCGGCGTGACGCTGGCGGTGCGCAACGTGCAGGCGGTGGACGGCGGCCTGACCGGCCAGATTGGCACCAGCCATGTTGTACTCGGCACAGCGGCGCTCATGGTCAACATGGGCGTGCGCATCCACGCGGGACAGGGCACGAACAGCTGCATCTACCTGCTGGTGGACAATGCGCTTGAGGGCATCCTCACCCTGCGCTATCAGCCGACCAAGCACACCTATCAGGCCATGCGCCTGATGCGCCGCATGCACATGAACGCGGTGCTCGCGGTGCGCGACTTCAATGTTTCGCCCGCCATGGTTGAGGAGGAGTTCGACCTGCGCCGCGGCTTTGCCGACCAGCCGGACGCGGCGGGCGTTGCCCGCCTGCTCGACCCGCGCTATGCCGCGGGCGATGCACCGGCGGCGATTTTGACGCGCGAGGGCGCAGGCCCCTATATGCAGGTGCTGCGCTGTGCGGATAAGCTGGCAGGTGCAGTGCGCTCGGCGCTCACGCTGGGTGCGTTTGCCGGCATCTGCGGCATGCTGATCGTGTTCTACCTGGTGTATCAGAACGCAGCCGGCGCGCTGCCGGTTGTCAACCTGCTGCTGTATCTGCTGCTCTGGTACATTCCGGTGTTCATCATCACCCTGCAAACCCACTGAGCGGCAACAGAGAGACGGGAAATGCCCCGCGGAACCTCGGTTCCGCGGGGCATTTTTGGGTTATGCGCCGCCTGCGGCGCGCGAAAAGCCCGCCAGCTGCATGGGAGGCCGGCAGGCAGAGAAAGGCGTTACAGCGGCAGCCGGGACAGGATCGCAAACACGGCAAGCGCAAGCGAGAGCGCTGCGGCAGCTGCGGCGAGATAGATATGTGTCATGGCGGTCGCCTCTTTTCGGTTTGGGGACGGCGCTCGCATCCGCCCCTCTGTATAGATAGACGGATGAGGGGCCGGTTTTGTGACAGGAAACTGCAAAATTTTTTGAAAAAAGATTTGCGGACCGGAGAGAGTGACAAGGACGGCGAATGCAACATCAAAACTGCACAAAAAACAGCTTGCGTACATGCGCACAATAGTGTATAATAACAAACAGGGGACGCTGTTCCCGCTAACAAAGCGCCCGCACACTGGCACGGGCAGGGGAGTGTATAACAACTATGGCCAATTACCCGGTAAACAAGATCCGCAATGTATGTCTGATGGGTCACGGCGGCGACGGCAAGACCTCGCTCGTCGAGAGCCTGCTCAATATCGCCGGTGTAACCGACCGCGTCGGTAAGATCGCGGACGGCAACACGGTATGCGATTTCGATCCCGAAGAGATCAAGCGTAAGTTCTCCATTTCGACGGCAGTCGCGCCGGTCGAATTTAACGGCTGCAAGATCAACCTGCTCGACACCCCGGGCTTTTTTGATTTTGAAAGCGAAGTAAACTGCGCGCTGCGCGTGGCAGAATCCGCACTGATCATCGCCACCGGCAAGTCCGGCCCGGGCGTTGGCACGGAAAAAGCGTGGGAGCGCTGCGAAGCGCGTTCCATGCCGCGTATGTTCTATATCTCCAAGATTGACGAGGAAAACTCGGATTACTATACCTCGCTGCACAAGCTGCAGAAGCAGTTCGGCGTTTCGGTCGCGCCGGTGGTCGTCCCGATTTTCGAGGGCAACCGTGACACGGTCGGCGTCGTGGACTGCGTCATCCGCAAGGCCTACCGCATGGAAGGCAACAAGCGCGTCGAGATCCCAATCCCGGACGATATGAAGGACCGCATCGACCAGCACCGCGCGGCGCTGTGCGAAAACGTCGCAGAGCTGTCCGAAGAGCTGATGGAGCGCTACTTCGCGGGCGAGGAGTTCTCGGACGACGAGCTGATCGCGGGCATCCGCCAGGGCGTGAAGGACTTGGTCATCGCGCCGGTATTCTGCGGCACCGCAGTCACCGGCATCGGTTCCTATGCGCTGCTCAAGGGCATTGCGGACTATATGCCCTCGCCGGATGAAAAGCCGGTCGAGATCTGCGAGGACGAGAAGGGCGAGCTGATTGAGATCAACTGCACGCCCAACGGCTCGACCTGCGCTTTCGTATTCAAGACGGTTGCTGACCAGTACGGCCGCTTCTCCTACTTCAAGGTGATGTCGGGCGAGGTCAAGCAGGATATGACCCTGGTCAACAAGCGCGCGGACGCCAACGAGAAGATGAGCCACATCTTCACCGTCTGCGGCAAAAAGACTACCGAGGTACCGGTCATCGGCTGCGGCGACATCGGCGCGGTTTCCAAGCTGGTCACCACCAAGACCGGCGATACGCTCTCCATGAGCGTGCGCAAGGTCGAGCTTGAGCCGATCGAGTTCGCGCCGCCGTGCTACACGCAGGGCATCAAGCCCAAGGTCAAGGGCGCGGAAGAGAAGATCTCCACCGGCCTCGCCCGCCTGCACGATGAGGACCCGTCCTTTGAGACCGAGTTCAACCCGGAGACCAAGCAGCACACGATTTCGGGCGCGGGCGACATCCATCTGGATGTCCTGTGCTCCAAGCTCAAGGATAAATTCGGCGTCGAGGTCGAGCTGACCCCGCCGATCGTGCCCTACCGCGAGAAGATCCGCAAGACGGTTGTCGTCGAAGGCAAGCACAAGAAGCAGTCCGGCGGCCACGGCCAGTATGGCCATGTCAAGATGGAGTTTGCGCCGTACCCCGAGGGCAACTACCTGTTCGAGGAAAAGATTTTCGGCGGCTCGGTGCCGAAGAACTTCCATCCGGCGGTCGATAAGGGCATCCGCGAGGCTATGGAGCACGGCGTGCTCGCCGGCTATCCGATGGTCAACCTGCGCGCGACCCTGCTCGATGGCTCCTATCACGATGTTGACTCCAACGAGCTGTCCTTCAAGATGGCGGCGCGTCTGGCGTACAAGGCCGGCATCCCGCAGGCCAACCCGGTGCTGCTCGAGCCGGTGTGCTCGATGAAGGTGCTTATCCCGGATTCCTACATGGGCGACGTCATCGGCGACCTGAACAAGCGCCGCGGCCGCATCATGGGCATGAACCCGGTTGAGGGCGGCAAGCAGGAAATCCTGGCTGAGTGCCCGATGGCAGAACTTTCCGATTACGCGATCACGCTGCGTTCGATGACCCAGGGCCGCGGCTCGTTCGTCTCCCAGTTTGAGCGGTACGACGAGGCGCCGATCCAGGTGCAGGAAAAGGTCATTGCCGAAAATAAGGCGCGTATGGAAGCGCTTAACAAGGAGTAAGACCGATTTCGATAGAATTCGATATAAAATGTAAAAAACCGGCTGTTTTTACAGCCGGTTTTTTGTCATGCGCGGCAGGTGGCGTGGGTAGACGGTTTGGTGAAATTATGGTACAATCTTGATAGAAAATAATGACGGAGGTGTCGTGCGATGCACAGTACGAGAAAGGTTACCGAGGACCTGATTTATGTTGGCGGCAGCGACCGCCGCCTGAGCCGTTTTGAAAACCTGTTTCCCATCCCGCGCGGGGTATCCTACAACAGCTATGTGCTGCTGGACGAAAAGACCGTGGTGATGGATACGGCGGATGATTCGATCAGCCGCCAGTACCTTGAAAATGTCACCTATGCGCTTGGCGGGCGCGCGCTGGACTATCTGGTCGTCCAGCACATGGAGCCCGACCACTGCGCGATGATCGACGTGCTGCTGCGTCGCTATCCGGACGCGAAGCTGGTGTGCAGCGCCAAGGCGCTCTCCATGCTGAACCAGTTCTATGGGCTGGACGCAAAGGAGCGCGCGCTGGTCGTTGCCGAGGGGGACAAGCTCTCCACTGGCCGCCACACCCTGCACTTCATTATGGCGCCCATGGTGCACTGGCCGGAAGTGATGGTCACCTACGACGAGGTGTCCCGCATTCTGTTCTCCGCGGACGCGTTCGGCACGTTCGGCGCGCTGGCGGGCAATATTTTTGACGATGAGATTAGCTTTGATAACATTTGGATGAACGATGCCCGCCGCTACTATACCAACATCGTCGGCAAGTACGGCGCGCAGGTGCAGATGCTGCTCAAAAAGGCGTCCGCGCTGGATATTGAGATGATCTGCCCGCTGCACGGCCCGATCTGGCGCAGTAACCTGGGCCTGATGCTGGAAAAATACCAGAAGTGGAGCACCTACGAGCCTGAGGACAAGGCGGTCATGATCGCTTACGCAAGCATGTACGGCAACACCGAAAACGCAGCGAACGTGCTGGCGTGTATGCTGGCCGAGCGCGGCGTCAAGAACATCGCTATGTACGATGTGTCCGAGACTGATGTGTCCGAGTTGGTGGCGGAGAGCTTCCGCTGCAGCCATCTGGTGCTCGCCGCGCCGACCTATAACGGCGGCCTGTATCCGCGCATGGAGTCTTTCCTGGCGGATGTCAAGGCGCTCAGCCTGCAAAAGCGCACGGTCGCCCTGCTGGAGAACGGCACCTGGGCGCCGGTTGCGGCCAAACATATGCGCACAGTGGTCGACAGCATGAAGGATATCACCGTGCTGGACGGCGCGATCGCGATCAAGTCCGCGCCGACGGACAATCAGCTTACCGCCTTTGAAGCGCTGGCGGACGAGATCGCCGCACAGATTGGCGCGTAAACAAAACAGCTGAAAGGAAAAACACCCGCCGCAGGCGGGTGTTTTTTCGGTTGGTGCGCCTGGCGGCGCACGTTTCTTAAGGGTGCAAGTCCCAAATCCGCCCGGTAGCGGGAAGGATATAGCCGAAGGCAAGGGTGTCCATCGTGAGGTGGAATCTGAAGGAAGCCGGATGTGGGGAACCTACTAACCCACGGGCAAACCTCTGGTCTGACGAACAGAAATCGCATAGAAGGCTGTGCATGAGGGTAAGTCTGCCAATCAAGATGAAGCCCGATAGCTACACGGAATCATGTA
Organism: uncultured Agathobaculum sp.; assembly: GCF_944384765.1. Taxonomy (GTDB): domain Bacteria; phylum Bacillota; class Clostridia; order Oscillospirales; family Butyricicoccaceae; genus Agathobaculum. Next base: position 41,084 of record NZ_CALWUM010000011.1, read on the forward strand.
CAGTAGATGCGGCAGATAGATGGAGGGAAAGAAACGTGTGGTACCCGGGGAGATCTGTGCGGAATGCTCCGAAAGGAATAAGCATTATCGTGAGATGGTGTTGAGCGCACAGAAGTCAGCAGAGGTCATTGGGAGTAGACAGTCATTATGCGGCAACGATAGCCTATGACCGAAAAGGCTACTGGTTCAATGCCAAAAACAAAGCGGTCAACTGGGCACTAAGTAAAGAGAGACTGATAAGCTGTGGCTTTTATGATTTAGTCACAGCCTATCAGTCACTGCACGTAAACTATTGAAACCGCCGTGTACCGAACGGTACGCACGGTGGTGTGAGAGGACGGGAGCTAATCACTCCCTCCTACTCGATCCGGAGGCGCACGCAGATCAAACAGCGCCGGGCAGGCATATTCAGGGCTTATTCCGGCTGCCGCCGCGGTAGTATGATTTCAAACTCGGTTTTCCACCCGGATTTGGGCGGATACACCAGCCGGATCGTGCCGTGGTGCAGCTCGACGATGCGCTTGACGATCGCCATGCCGAGCCCGGTGCCGCTGCCCGTGGTGCGCGCCCGACTGCCGGTGACAAACGGCTCGAACAACGTCTCGCGGATGGCGGACGGGATGCCGATGCCGTTGTCCGCCACGGTCAGGCAGATGCGGTCCCCATGTTCCCGCAGGACGTAAAACAGCGTGGTGCCGCTGGGATCGTATTTGAGCGCGTTGCCCGTCAGGTTTTCCAACAGGCGGCGCAGCAGGCGCGGGTCAAATGTGCACGGCACCGGCGTATCCGGCAGGTCGGGCACGAGCGCAAAGCCCGCGTTTTCCAGCTCGGTGTATTTTTCCGCGAGATACGCTTTGATAAATTCGCTCAAATCCCCTTCTTCCGCCTGCAGGGCATAGTCCGGATGGTCGAGCTTGGCATAGGAAAACAGCGTGTCCATCAGCTCGGTGCTTGCCGCGGCCTTGCGGCAGATAGTATCGAGATACTGCTCGCGCTTTTCCGGCGGCACGACCCCGTCCCGCAGCGCCTGCGCATAGCCGCGGATCACGGTCAGCGGGGTCTTGAGGTCGTGCGACAGGTCGGCGATCACGCGCTGCTTTTCGCGCGTGGCCTGCTCCTTGGCCGCGTCCGCCTGTTCAAGCTGGTCGAGCAGATGGGTAAAGCTGTCGGTCACGTAGCGGAACTCGCGCGGCAGCCGCTCGGGATCGACCTCGACGCGCCGCCCCTCGCCATAGGCCACGATCGCCTCGTTGAGCGGGCGGATCGAGCGCCGTACCTTGCGGCTGAACAGAAAAGCGAGCGCAAAGATCGCCATGGCCAGGATGGGCAGCGTCAGCAGATACATATGGTTTGCACGGGCGAGCGCCCGCAGATAGGTTTCGTCGGTCAGCAGCGGGGAGGCGAACACCAGTGTGCGGTCCGCGCCGGACGTGGTCGTATATTCATATTTGCTCACCGACCACTCGCTGCGGTATACGCCCTGCAGCAGCTCAAACTGCCGCTCGGTCAGCTGGTCGAGTCCGGGGAATAGCGTGCCCTCGATGATATGCAGATCTTCGTCCACAATGCAGTAATCGACGAATTCATCCAGCCCGGTATCCTCCTGGTAACTGTACAGTGCGATGTAAGCATACCGCTCGCCGGTTTCATCCGAGGTCTCGGAGACCGTATAATACAGGTTATAGTCCGAGGTGCCGATCATCCACAGGTCCTCTCCACGGATGGCTTCCTTCATCCGGTTGTCCGAGGCGTACAGCAGCTGATCGTTTCCGTCAAAAACCAGAAAGGCGCAGCCCTCCAGCCGGCGCATGGGGATGGCAGCAAAGTCATCCTCCTGCAGCGCGTCTTCGTAGACGAGCAGCTGGTCGATCGTGGGAAAGGCGCGGTCGAGTCGCGCTGCGGCCAGCGCGTTGCACGCTGTGGTCACCGCCAGCACCAGCAGCGAGCACAGCAGGAAATAGGTGATGCAGGTGCGCAGAAAGCTCTTGCGCGCGAACAGTTTACTGGCTTTCAATTTTGTATCCCAACCCCCTGACGGTCTTGATATACTGCGGGCGCGCCGGGTCATCCTCGATCTTGGCGCGCAGGTTGGAGATGTGCACCATCATGGTGTTGTCATCGCTCTCGTAAAACGCGCCGCCCACACATTCATACAGCTGCGCCTTGGTGAACACCCGGCCGGGGCAGCGCATCAGCCGGGTCAGGATCTTGAGCTCGGTCGAGGTCAGCGGCACGATTTGGCCGTTTTTGCGCAGAATGAACTGCTCGGTGTCCAGCGTGAGCGCGCCCACGGTCAGCACCTGCGGGGCGGCGTGCGGCGCCTGCTCTGCGCCCAGCTCGTAATACCGCCGCAGCGCCGCCTTGACATAGGCGACCACCTCGAGCGCGTTGAAGGGCTTGGTCAGGTAGGCGTCCGCGCCGACATCCAGCCCGAGCACCTTGTCCGCATCCATGGTGCGGGCGGACAAAATCAGAATGGGCAGGTTGCTGAAGGTGCGCACCTGCCGGATCAGTTCATACCCGTTCATGCCCGGCATCATCAGGTCGGCTAGCACGAGCGAGATCCCGCCCGCGCGGATCGCCTCAAGCGCCTGCGCGCCGTCGGTCACGGCCTGCACGGCGAAATCTGCGCCCGTCAGATACAGGGTGAGTAGTTCGATGATATCGTGATCGTCTTCCGCAATCAGAATGGTGTGCTGCATGTTGTCTCTCCGTTTCTCCGTCCGGCAAAGCGGGCTTTGCCGGGATGTCCTTTTATTGTATATCATAACGATTTCTGTCAAACGCTTTTTCTTATCCTACTATAAGTGCGCGCATCTGGCAAGCCTTTTATCCGTCTTATAGAATATAGCAAGATATTAGATTGACTTCACCCCCGGCAGGTGATTAAATCAAAGCAGAAACCTGGTTTTCGCGCAAAAATATGCAAGAATTTGGAAAGGAGCCCTCACTTATGGAAAAAATCCGCATCGGCGTCATCGGCATCGGTGACATCAGCGACGTTTACCTGAACAATCTGAAAAAGTACGACGCGGTCGAGGTTGTCGCCTGCGCCTCGCGCGGCCTGGAAAAGGCGCAGCGCAAAGCCGCGCAGCACGGCATCCCCAAGGCCTATGCCTCGGGCGCAGAGGTCATCGCGGACCCGGATATCGACCTGATCCTCAACCTGACCACCCCGCAGGCGCACTATGAATACAATCTTGCCGCGCTCAAGGCGGGCAAGCATGTCTACACCGAAAAGCCGCTTGCCATGACCTATGCACAGGGCAAGGAACTGGTCAGCTTGGCCAAGGAGAAGGGCCTGCTGATCGGCTGCGCGCCGGATACCTTCCTCGGTGGCCGTCTGCAGAACATCCGCGAGATGATCGACAGCGGCAAGATCGGCCGCATCACGGGCGGCGGCGCCTACTTCATCGGCCATGGCCATGAATTCCACCACCCGGCGCCCGCTTTCTTCTATCAGCCCGGCGCGGGCCCGCTGTACGACATGGGCCCCTACTATATGACCGCGCTGCTCAGCCTGCTCGGCCCGGTGAAGCGCGTGTGTGCGATGGCCACCAAGGCGGGCGAGACCCGCACTGTGCCCTCCGGCCCGAGCAAGGGCCAGGTGTTGCCGGTCGATGTCGATACGCACATCGACGCAATTCTGGAGTTTGCCTGCGGCTCGATTGTCACGCTGACCTGCAGCTTTGACGTGTGGGATTCCGAAATGCCGCGCATGGAGCTGTACGGCACCGAGGGCACCATTCTGATCGACGAAAAGGACCCGATCTCCGGCCCCAACCTGTTCGGCGGCGATACCCTGCTGCGCACCCCGGCGCAGTACCGCTGGGCTGATCCGGAGCGCCGTCCGGAAAATGTGAACACGCCATGGACGGTCGTGCCGAACAAGCATCCGTTCAACTCGGTCAGCCATGCGGAAAACCCGCGCGGCATCGGCCTGGTGGATATGGTTTATGCGCTGCACAACCACCGTGCGCCGCGCGCCTCGGGCGATATGGCGCTGCATTCGCTCGAAGTGATGGAGTGCATCCTCAAATCCGCACACGAGCATGTGTTCTGCGAGCCTGAGACGACCTTTGAGCGTCCCGCGCCGCTGCCGCTCGATTTCCCGAACAGCGAAAACGCCTGATCTGCATAGAAAACGCCGCTGCCATGCCAAAGCATGGCGGCGGCGTTTTGGTTTGATGAAACATCTTCAGGGCGCGGCCTCCGCGCTCTCCCCGGCGGTGTCCTGCTGTGGCACGGCTTCTGTCTCCGGGATAGCGGTGATACCGTGCACAAATCCGTCTGCCTCGGCCGAGCTGATGTCCGCGGCGATCAAACGGTTGCGTCGGATGAGCAGATTGGCGGTCACTCCTTGCTCGCCGGTCGGGTAGTCGGTCAGCTCGTAGGTGTAAAGTGTGGCGCGCTTGCCCTGATAGGGGATGAGGTCCAGCCCCTGCTCAAGCTGGATGGCATTGTATGCCTGGTAGGTGTCGTCAAAGGTTTTGGGGATCTGCACCTCACGCTCGCTGCGCGGCTCGGGGTCCACAGTCCAGCCATAGCTTTCAAGCAGCGCCACGCGCTGTTCATTGGTTTTGAGCTTGCTGTCCAGATCCATCTCGCCTTGGGAGGCCGATGCGCTCACCGTCTCCGCTGCGGCCGGCGCGAGCACGGCCACACCCAAAGCCACCGCCCCGATTGCGATTACGCCCGCCACCACTTTTTTGACCGATATCTTGGCTGCAAAAACGATCATAGCATTGTCCCCTCCTGCGTTTGCTCTATCCTATGCAGCGGCGGGGCAGTCCAGAACCGCGCAACGTAAAATTTCCGGGCGGGAACAGAAGGGGGCGCATGAAAAGAGCAGCCGGAATAGGAAGTGCTGTACCGCAGGGCACATCCATACATATTTGTGCTTTTGGAGTAGCCGGTGCATGGTATGCCAAAAACGCGGAGAGGTAACCTGCCGGGAGTTTGAGAGCGCATGATATGTTGCAAAAATCGGACAAAATAAAAAGATATCACCTGATATCAGGTGGTATCGGTTGAGAAAATGGTGGAGCTGAGGGGGTGAACTCGCTGCTTGAATATTCTGGTCTGTTTCCAGTGCTTTTTATCACCGGTTGATATCTGCCCGTGACGGGTTTTGACAGGTAAAATCTACCGGAAATTTTACCTGAGGGACGGTTGGTAAAGTGTGCAGATGAGTTAATAAACAAAGCGAACACGCGAAGAATAGACAATCGTGTGCAAGACATCAAATATAGAAAGTAGTTCCTACTAAGAAAGCGTTTCTGCACCTACATAACTTATTTGTATCGCTATTTGTTCTGCGTGCTGGATACCGCGCCCCAAACGGCTCGGCAGGACAGTGACTGGGTGGAGTAAAAGACATCATCCTTTGCATCTGAAATCCCTAAGATTTCTGAATAGCAAATGCCGCGATCGCTGCCTTAAATGGTCTGGACAGCGGCGTTGTACTTGCGTCCGGAGATTTGACAGTTAGGGCACCACCGCACAAAAAATCAAGCACGGCTCAGCGGGACGTGATGTAATAAAAACAAGGATAAGCAGATGACAATATCCGCGCTAAGCGATGAGCTGGCGCAGGTACGGACAAAGAAGAAAGAGTTTCTCGCCCAGATAGAACGGATCGTCCCGTGGAAGGAATGGCTTGCCCTGATTCAGCCGTGCTATTACAAAAGAGAGCGCGGCAATAAACCCTATCCGCTGGAGACCATGCTGCGGCTGTATCTGCTGCAAAATCTGTACGACCTGAGTGACGAGGCGACAGCGGCAGAGGCGATCGATAGCCGTGCATTTTCGGATTTCTGTGACGTGGATTCCAGCAACCAAGTACCGGATGGGGATACCATCGGGCGCTTCCGAAACCGCTGATGAAAAACGGATTGCAGGAGAAGCTGTTTGCGCAGGTTGTGACCACGCTGACCGAAAAGGGCCTAATTCTGAAAAAGGGGACGATTGTGGATTCTACCATAATTTCCGCGCCGTCTTCCACCAAGAATAAGGAGAAAAAGAGGGATCCAGATGCGCATCAGACCCCAAAAGGCAATGCGTAGTACTTTGGTTATAAGGCCCATATCGGCGTCGACAAAGACAGTGGACTGGTTCACACAGTGAAGGCAACGTCTGCCAACGCACACGATGTGACGCAGACATCCTCCCTGCTGACCGGTGAGGAAGAAGCGGCATACGGCGACAGCGCCTATCTCGGAGCCGATAAGCGCGAGGATGCGATCATTCGCAACAAAGCCGGCCGCAAGATCAAATATAAAATCAACCGTCGTCCATCTCAGTTAAAAGCGCTGAACAAGAGCGGCCGATATGCCGCAAAGAAAGTGGAACACGCAAAGGCTTCTATCCGTACGAAGGTAGAGCATGCGTTCGGTGTTGTCAAAAAGCAACTGCGTTTTCGAAAAACGCGATACCGAGGTCTGCGAAAGCAGATCGCCAAACTGAATATCATGTTCGCCTTGGCGAACCTGCTTCTGGCTGACAGGCCCTGCCTGGCGGCTTGAGTTGGTGCACCCTCGCGAAGAAATGCAGGGGCAGTTTACACCATTTCTTGTATTAAACATTCGGCATTACCTATCTGGTTACTGGTTAATTGTGCGGTGATACCTTAGGGTTGAAGCATATCGGGCGTTTTCTACACAAAACTGGGATATTATGGTATGCACACAAAAGAGTGTATGTTATACTATATTTAATATTATAAAGAGGGCGAGGAACAAGATATGCTTGACCTAAGGGAAGCGGCCTGTGGTGCGATTGCAAAATCTGATCCCGATGACAGAGAAAACTATTTACCACTTTGGATGCACGCGGAAGACACGGCCGGCATATTGGAACGGCTTTGCCAAAGCTGGCTGCCACAGCCGGAACTCTGCTTTTTACAAGAATCAGTAGGTGCAGAATGTTTTTGGCAGCTGATTCGTTTTTTGGGACTTGTTCATGATGCAGGAAAGCTGACAGCTATATTCCAAAGCACAATCTGCATGGCGGTGGAAGATTCTGAGGTTTGCAGGCTGCCTGTACCGGATAGAGGCAGTTTTACCGACCCACACTGCACACCGCATGCGCTGGCGAGCGAGGCTATCCTGCTCTGGTATGGCTGCCCGCCGCGAATTGCACAGATTGTGGGTGCACATCACGGCAAACCGCAGTCAGTCATGACGGATATCGAGGATGCCATTGAAACGTGGCCGCGGAACTTCAGCGGCACGGAACCGGCGAAGTGGAAACAATGTTGGCGCGATTTTCTGGACGCGGCACTGGAGGAAACCGGCTTGGATGATGTGGAGCAGCTGCCACCATCTGTTCCAATGACTGCGCAGATGCTGCTGACCGGCTTGTTGATTATGGCGGATTGGATTGCCAGTAATACAGCATATTTTCCACTGATTGACGTCACGGAAACCGGCTCTTGGCAGCAATATCCGGCGCGTATTGAGCGCGCATGGCGGACAATCAATCTGCCTGCCCCCTGGGAAGCAGGGAAAAAGAGCATAAACGAGGATCCCTTTCAGGATGATTTCGGATTTGCGCCTAATGCGATACAGCAGGCGGTTATGGAGCAACTGGATAACGCTGTGCAGCCCGGCATCATGGTTTTGGAAGCCCGGATGGGAACCGGTAAGACCGAGGCCGCGCTGGCAGGTGCGTCGCAGCTGGTTGCCAAAGGGGCGGCGGGCGGCCTATTTTTCGGGCTCCCAACGCAAGCGACAGCGAACGGCTTGTTTCCGCGCATCCGCACATGGGCAGCACATCAGGCTGCGCTGGATCACGAGGTGTACAGCATACGCTTGGCACACGGCGCAGCGTCGTTGGATATGCAATACCGCGCGCTATTTCGCGGCAGCGCAAATTTGGCAGAGGATGAAGCGGACAGTGCAGGTCTGATTGCGCATGGCTGGTTTGAAGGCCGAAAACAGGCATTATTGGCCGACTTTGTGGTCGGTACGGTCGATCAATTATTGATGGCAGCGCTCCGGCAAAAGCATACGATGCTACGGCACTTGGGCCTTGCAGGCAAGGTAGTTGTGATCGACGAGATTCATTCGTACAGCCCTTATATGAACTGCTATCTCGATCGGACGCTGAACTGGCTGGGCGCATATAGTGTTCCGGTTATTGCACTATCCGCCACACTGCCCGCATCCCGGCGGCGGCAGATGATCGAGGCATATTTGTCCGGACGTGCTGGAAAGCAGAAGTATGTGCCTGATGTGCAGCCGGATTGGCAGGATAGCCTGAAATATCCGTTATTGACCTGGACAGACGGGATGACGGTCGAACAAACCACGGTGTCTGATGAGGGACAGAACAGTTCGGTTCGGATTACTTATGCCAAAACCGGGCAGATAGCAAATATCTTGCGGGAAAAACTGGCTGCGGGCGGCTGCGCAGGCGTGATTGTCAACACGGTACGGCGTGCACAGCAGTTGGCCCGGCAGCTGCGGCAGGCGATGCCGGAAATGAAGGTGGTGGATTTTCACTCGCAGTTTATTATGGCCGATCGCATCCAGCGCGAGAAAAGGCTGCTTGCGCTGCTTGGGAAGCATTCGACACCGCAGCAGCGGGATGGCTTGATCGTTGTGGGGACCCAAGTGCTTGAGCAATCACTCGATATTGATTTCGATTTGCTTCTGACAGATCTGTGTCCAATGGATTTGCTGCTTCAGCGTATCGGGCGGCTGCATCGCCATATGCGGATACGCCCAGACCGCCTGTCTGTCCCGGAGTGTATTGTACTGGAAACAGAGGAGCTTGAGCCCGGCGCGTGTGCGGTTTACGGCGCGTGGCTGCTGCTGCGCACGCGCAGTCTGCTGACGTCCCATATCCGCCTGCCGGATGACATCCCTGTTTTGGTGCAGGCAGCATACAGGGAGCCTGATCCGGATACGTTGGATAAGGCGGAGCAGGATGCCTGGCGGGCTTATCAAAATGAGCAGCGCAAAGCGGTCGGTGATGCGTCCGGTTTTCTGCTTCGAAAACCAGGATATGGCATGTGGGATGATATAGCGGGCCTATTGGATGAAGAAGCAGATGGACGTGAGGCGGGCGCACAGGCCAGTGTGCGCGGCGGCGCCCCGTCGATTGAGGTGCTTGTCTTGGTTTGCAATGAAGAAGGACAAGTGTCTACTATGGACGGAATAGGAGAAATGCTATATACTGATCATGTACCATCTGCCGAGGAATGCCGGTATATTGCGCAGCAGCGTCTGCGCCTAGCGGCGCGGTTCAGCATGAGCTGGCGCGTAGAGCAGGTGATTCGGGAACTGGAACAACCTGGCTGCACGTTGCTGCGGGAGTGGCAGCAGTCGCCCTGGCTACGCGGGGAATTGTTTCTGCTTCTTGATCAGGATGGCCGGGGTATGTTGTGCGGTTGCAGATTGCAATACACCAAAGAGGATGGACTATGTGTAGAAGAGGAGGGGGAATATGACAGAAACGGCATTTAACCTGGTGGACGAGCCTTGGATTCGTGTGTTGGAAACGGATGGGGCAGTGCAGGAGGTGTCCCTGCGCGACGCACTGCTTCGTGCGCATACCTTTTCCGATTTGGGAGGGGAACTGCAAACACAAAACATTGCAGTTTTGCGCTTGTTGCTGGCTGTGCTACATACGGTTTTTTCCCGTGTCGATGAGACGGGAGTACCAGCACCGCTTACGGACCCTAACGATGCGCTTAGCCGTTGGATAGCGCTGTGGTCGCGTGGATCGCTGCCTGAAGAACCTCTTGTACAGTATCTGAACGAATGGCACGAAAGGTTTTGGCTGTTCCATCCGACACGCCCCTTTGGACAGTCGCAGGCTGCACGGGAAGGGACAAAGTGCAAGGCGGCAAAATTGATCGGAGAGATATCGCAAAGCGAAAACAAGCCGCGGCTTTTTTCGTCGCGCGCAGGGTGGGGAAAAGAACGGATTTCCTATGCGGAGGCTGCGCGCTGGCTGGTTTACCTCAATGGGTTTGATGATGCAGCGCTTAAGCCGCACATCCCAAAAGAAGAACGGGAAGCGAAAATCACACCAGCGTGGCTGGGGCAGCTGGGTCTGGTATACGCCCGAGGCGATAATTTATTTGAGACGTTGCTGCTTAATCTGACCTTGCTGCGGCCGGATGGGACGCTTTGGGGAGAAAATCGTCCAGCGTGGGAGCAGAAGACACCGCGCAGTGAGGAATTGCGCACAATTCCATTGCCGGATAACCAGGCTGAACTGCTTACATTGCAATCTCGTTTGATTTGGCTCATGCGTGAAGATAGTCAGGTGACGGAATACGGTATTTTATGCGGCGATTCATTTTCGCCGCAAAACGCCTTGAGCGAGCAGATGACAGCATGGACAAAAGTGGAGAAGAAAAACGAGCCATTATACTATATACCGCGGCCACACGAGCCGGGACGACAGATGTGGCGTGATTTTTCCAATTTGTTTGCACTGAACCGATCGAAGTCAGCCGATTGCGCGCCCGGTATTGTGCGGTGGGTGGCCCGGCTGCAAAAGCACAGGTGTTTGTCGAAAAAAAGGTATGTCCAATTTGCGGCTGTCTGTAATCGATACGATAGCTCACAAAAAAGCGCAGTGACCGATGCTTTGGGCGATATGTTGACCATGCACACTGCGCTGCTGGGTGAATTGGGCACCGCCTGGCAAAACAGAATTGAAGCCGAAATCGCAAAATGCGAGGAAGCGGCAAAGGAGATTGGCCTGCTGGCGAGCCGTATTGATGTTGCGGGCGGCGGTGATATAGGCAGCGCGGGAAAAAAGAAGCAGAATGACCGGCAGAAACGGGTGAAGCAGATAGCGCAGGAAAAATGGTACGAACAGATCGATGAGCCATTCCGACGCTGGCTGTATGCGATCGAGCCGGAAAACCATGCAGTGGACGAGAAGAAAATGGCGGAGTGGACAGCAAATGCACGGCGCTTGGCGCTTCATACCGGATGGACCTATATGGAAAATGCGGGAACAGACGCCTTGTTCGGGAAAACAGTCGTTGAAGACCAGAAAACCGGGAAGAAGCAGATTTATGCCGCGCCGCGGGCATATTCCTGGTTTCGGAAGAGAATTTATGAAATTTATCAGGGGAGGGAGACGACATGACGCAATCGGAAGGCAAAGGCGTGGCGAATCAACTGGCTGGCTTTGTGGGGCATCGGATTGAGCGTATCCTCTCAATGCCTGCGCCGGGGCCGCAAAAAGCTCTGCTGGCAAATTTGCGGCGGGGCGTGGGCAAGGTGCCGGGTGAGCTGCCTGCGCTGTGGGGCGTGCTACTGGAGGATTTTCCGGAAGCGTGGATGAATAACAGCGGCGATCCCAGTCGGGCGGAATGGGCTGCATATATTGCGCTGACCTCGTTCGCACTGCATCAGCAGGGCAACGATCCGGTCGGTCATCCCATGCACTGCACCGGATATACCATAGGACGGGCCGTGCGCCGTCTGGTGCCGCCGGGCGATGCCGATGCAGAGGCGCGCGTGATGCGCCGGTTTGAGCAATTGGCGACCGCCTCGGAAATACAGAGTGTGGCACGGCATCTGCGCAGCCTGATTCAGTTGCTGCGTGCCGGTGATATACCACTGGACTATGCCGCCTTGACGCGCGATTTGTATCAATACCAGTTTACGGAAAGCGTTGCATTTGTGCGCCTTCGTTGGGCGCAGGATTTTTATCGCATACCCGCGAAAAACGAGGAAGAAAGCGACGGCACAAATCAAGAGGAGGAGAAATGAGCATGGCATTGAATCAGAAATTGTATGTGGACTTCCATATTTTGCAGACTGTACCACCCAGCTGTGTGAACCGGGATGATACCGGAAGCCCCAAAACCGCTGTTTATGGCGGCACGGTGCGTGCCCGCGTATCCTCGCAGGCTTGGAAACGCGCGATGCGTCTGATGTTCCGGGAGATTTTTGATGAGAGCGAGCTGGGAAAACGCACCAAGCGAGTGGTACAAATGCTCCGCGATGCCATCCGGGCACAGGATAATGCCGTTTCAGAAAAAAATGCAGAGAAAATGGCAGAAGATGCGCTGAAAAAAGCCGGGATCAAGGTAAATGCCAAGGATAAAATGACTGACGTCCTTTTTTTCATGAGCGAAAAACAGGCAGACGCGCTGGCAGCGCTAGCGCTTGCCGGAGAAAAAGCAGACAAAGTATATCAAAGTGCGCTTTCTGACACACCTTCCATTGATATTGCGCTGTTTGGCCGCATGGTGGCGAGTGATCCTTCACTGAATTATGATGCGGCGGCACAGGTCGCGCACAGCATTTCCACGCATGCGGTGCAGACGGAATTTGATTACTTCACTGCGGTAGATGACCTGTCGCCTGAGGATACGAGCGGGGCGGGCCATCTTGGCACAGTCGAATATAACGCCGCAACACTTTACCGGTATGCAACCGTCAATGTGCGCGAGCTCGAACAGACGCTCGGTGCGCAGGCGGCCGATGTGGTGCGTGGATTTGCGCAGGCGCTGATCTGTTCCATGCCGACGGGCAAACAGAATACATTCGCCAATCGTACCTTGCCGGATGCGGTTTATGTTACAATACGACATGATCAGCCGGTCAATCTGTCCGGCGCTTTTGAGAAAGCAGTTCCTGCCAGTGCAGCGGGCTATGTGGATCGTTCTGCCGAGCGGCTGTGTACATATGCAGAACAGATGTATCAGACCTTTGCTGCGCCGCCGGCAGAAGCGTTTGTGGTTGGTCAGCCGCTCTGTAAACTGGCAAAGAGTGGGTCGCTTCCTCAGATGCTGGACTGGCTGGACGATGTAGTGCGCTGCGAAATGACGGCTGGAGGACAGTCATGAGTACGCTGCTGATCCGCCTGGCCGGACCGCTACAGGCTTGGGGAACGGAGTCCAAATTTGAAACGCGCCGCACCGAGCGTGAACCGACCAAGAGCGGCGTGGTCGGTTTGCTGATGGCGGCACTTGGCTGCCGCAGGGATGATGAACAGACCTTGCAGCGGTTGGACAAGCTGCGCATGGGCGTGCGGGTCGACCAACCGGGGACATTGTTGCGTGACTTTCACACGGCACATCCGCACCAAGGAACGGGATACACCACCACTCGGTTTTATTTGGCCGATGCGGTGTTCCTGGTGGGCCTGGAAAGCGAGGATGCAGGACTGCTGGAAACTTTAGAGGCGGCTTTACAGACGCCGGTGTTCCCGCTGTTCCTGGGCCGCCGCGCCTGTCCGCCAACGCTGCCATTGGTGATAGGCTTGCGTGCGTCCGATTTGCAGACGGCGTTGCAGCGTGAGCCATGGCAGGCGGCGCCTTGGCGCAGGCCAAAACTCGATACACATCTTAAACTTGTGCTGGAGGGCGTCGAAACAAACGGAGCGGTGCGCCGTTTACGTGACCGGCCGGTGTCGTTTGACATTGCCCATCGGGAATTCGGCTATCGGTATGCCACCGTGTGCAGCTGGGCAATAGAAGCGAATGGGACGGCGGCTGATCACGATGCGATGGCGGAACTAAGAGAGGAGGAAGAGCGTGTATCTGAGCAGAATTGAACTGGATACCAGCCGTCGCAGTACGATGAAAGCATTGGATATGCCAAATCTGATTCATGGTGCGGTCGAGTCTTCGTTTCCCGGTGAGCGGGTTCGCAATTTGTGGAGAATTGACCCGTTGCAGGGACGACTCTACCTGCTGCTTGTCAGCCCGACAAAGCCAGAACCGCAAAAACTGGCACAACAGTTCGGTGTACCGGGGCAGGACTGGGAAACGCGGGATTACGGCCCATTGCTTGCACGTATCCAGCCGGACAGCGTGTGGCGCTTTCGGTTGACCGCAAATCCAACCAAAAGCTGTGCAGCCAAAGAGAGCGGACTGCGCGGGTCGGTCCATGCTCATGTTTCCACCCGGTATCAGGAACAATGGCTGCTGCGTCAGGCAGAGAAACACGGTTTCCGACTGATGGAAGATGGCTTTTCCGTTGTACATACAAAATGGTTTACCTTCCGAAAAGGGGATGCATCCAAACGGGTTACACTGCTGTCAGTAACTTATGAAGGTGTGCTGCAGGTGACCGATTCTGCGTTATTCCGGGAAGCGTTGACGCAGGGGATCGGCAGAGGGAAGGCATATGGCATGGGCATGCTGACTGTTGTCCGTGCGGCACCATGCCTATGAAGGAGCCGCATGGAATGAATCGGCCGGATTTGCAAGCGCTGCCGCAAATCCGGGACCGTATGACGTTCCTTTATTTGGAGCGTTGCCAGATCAACCGTCGTGACAGCGCTATTTCGGTGCTTGACGAAACCGGGATTGTGCTGATTCCGGCAGCAGCTATTTCTGTACTGTTGCTCGGACCGGGCACTTCGGTCACCCACCGGGCGATGGAGTTGATTGGGGATGCCGGCGTCTGCATGATATGGGTCGGTGAGCATGGTGTGCGCTATTATGCAAGCGGACGGCCATTGACGCACCGTGCAGGTTTGCTTATGCGGCAAGCTGCGCTGGCAAGCAACAAGAAGCAGCATTTAGATGTGGTGCGGAAAATGTACCAGCTGCGTTTTCCGGGCGAGGACATTGCGCATTTGACCCTTCCTCAACTGCGCGGACGGGAGGGCGCACGTGTGCGGGCTGCATATCGCCGGGCAGCGGAAGAATGGGGTGTCGAATGGAGCGGCCGTCTGTATGATCCGGATAATTTTGCAGAAGGGGATGCGGTCAATCAAGCGCTTTCGGCGGGACACGCCTGCCTCTATGGCCTGGCGCATGCAGTGATTGTGGCACTTGGGTGCTCGGCAGGGTTGGGGTTTGTCCACATTGGGCACGAAAACTCCTTTGTCTATGACATTGCGGACTTATATAAGGCGGAGACGACCATCCCGATTGCTTTCGAAGTTGCAGCACAGCAGCCGGATGATCTGCCGGCAGTGACACGGCGCCGGGTGCGGGATGCTTTTGTCCGGCAACACATTTTGGAAAGGATGGTGCAGGACATAAAATGGCTGTTGTCTGACGGCGAAGAAGATGGTCCGCATGAAGAGAATAAAGTGCTCTTATGGAATAACCAGCGGGAGGCCGTGCGCAATGGAATTTCCTATGGCAAAGAGCCGGGTGAACGCGTATGATCGTGGTTACCCTGACGGAGTGTCCACCTAAGCTGCGCGGGGATTTATCGAAGTGGCTGTGTGAAATTAACACGGGCGTTTACGTAGGGAATTTGAGCGGCCGGGTGCGGGACGAATTGTGGGAGCGTATATGCAGCAATTTGCATACTGGCCGCGCCACGATGGTGTTTCAAACCAATAATGAGCAGGGGATGGATTTTCGGGTGCATAACACCACTTGGGAGCCGATCGATTTTGATGGGATCAAACTGATGCGGCGTCCAAAGTTGCAGTCTGACACTCCACAGGAAGAGGCCGAAGCCGGTTTGGGTTATAGTAAAGCGGCGAAGTTTCAAAAAATCCGGCGTATACAGGCTGCACAAGCGCGTTCCGATGGAATGCGTGACGGTGATTACACGGTAATCGACATTGAGACAAGTGGCTTGAACCCAAATAAGGACTGCCTGGTAGAACTGGGAGCGATTCGAATGCGAGGCGGGGGCCGAACAGAAGAGCTATCGCTCCTGATCCGGCAGGAACGACCTTTGCCGGATGAGGTCAAGCAATTGACCGGCATTACAGATGAGATGCTGAAAAATGGCGTACCGCTTATGCAGGGCTTGCAGACATTTTTTGAGTTTCTGGGAAGTGATAGGTTAATAGGTCATAATCTGTCCTTTGACTTTTCATTTCTTCGGGCTGCATGCAGGCAGTGCGGGATGCGTTTGCCGCAAAACAGATGGGAGGATACGTTACAACTTGCACGGCGTCGGATTCAAGGGATCCCTAATTATAAACTGAACACGTTAGCGGATTATTTCTCCTTACCGTATGAACAATTGCATCGTGCGTTGGCAGATTGCAAGCTTACGCAAATGATCTACACAAAATTGCGATGTAAGTAATGGTTATGTGCGAAATAAACGTGAAATCAAAACGTGTTTTAGTCTTTTCCCCGCATGTGCGGGGGTGATCCCGTGCTCTTGCTGCGTAGGGACGTAGCGGTCAGCTTTTCCCCGCATGTGCGGGGGTGATCCCAGCTGCCGTCTCGCGCTGTCCCTGTCCCGCATCTTTTCCCCGCATGTGCGGGGGTGATCCCCAGAGGGGGCAGACCACCTATAATGTTCCCGGCTTTTCCCCGCATGTGCGGGGGTGATCCTCTGCTGCATAACTGGCTGGACTCGGACTGATACTTTTCCCCGCATGTGCGGGGGTGATCCCCATGGCTAAGCCCTGGGCAAAGGCGTTCTACACTTTTCCCCGCATGTGCGGGGGTGATCCCCGTCCGGCAGTGTGTAATACTGCGGCTCGATCCTTTTCCCCGCATGTGCGGGGGTGATCCTGTTCATCTGGTCCTTGTTGTTGCCCTTGTCGACTTTTCCCCGCATGTGCGGGGGTGATCCCAGATCTGCCGTAAACTCTGCGGCCACCTCGCCCTTTTCCCCGCATGTGCGGGGGTGATCCCGCATTGCATCCCGCCGGGCGGCGGAGATGCAGCTTTTCCCCGCATGTGCGGGGGTGATCCCGCAATGCATTCTCCTGATGCCTTGTACCCAGCCTTTTCCCCGCATGTGCGGGGGTGATCCTCAGCCTGCGCGACAACCACCACAGCTGCACGGCTTTTCCCCGCATGTGCGGGGGTGATCCTATGTCCATGGGGAGTATGTCGGGCGCTGGAGACTTTTCCCCGCATGTGCGGGGGTGATCCCCACTCGCCCTGCGGGACGAGCTGCTTTGCCTCCTTTTCCCCGCATGTGCGGGGGTGATCCTCCACGCCGCGGAACATCTTGTAGTGCTTGGTCCTTTTCCCCGCATGTGCGGGGGTGATCCTGCGCCGTCCGTGCCAGTCTGGGTGTTGATGCCCTTTTCCCCGCATGTGCGGGGGTGATCCCACGCTTGCCGAGATCAGCCGCACGGTCAAGACCTTTTCCCCGCATGTGCGGGGGTGATCCCCGGGCGAAAAGGGGGTCTATAACTGTGTTACCCTTTTCCCCGCATGTGCGGGGGTGATCCTACACCACGCGCATGGTGTATCGCACGGTGTCGCTTTTCCCCGCATGTGCGGGGGTGATCCCTAAGTAGTCGCCGCAGTGCTTGAAGTTGGCAACTTTTCCCCGCATGTGCGGGGGTGATCCTATGACCTGGGACACCTCGACCAGTACAGGCAGCTTTTCCCCGCATGTGCGGGGGTGATCCCACGCCGCCCGAAATCGCGCCGCCGAGCGCTTGCTTTTCCCCGCATGTGCGGGGGTGATCCCGATAATGGCCGCCTGTCCCTGCTCGCCCTTGCCTTTTCCCCGCATGTGCGGGGGTGATCCCGAGACCAAAGAGGCGCGCTTCGTGCGCATTGCCTTTTCCCCGCATGTGCGGGGGTGATCCCTGCCCCGCGGCTGGACCTTGCGCCCAATTCCGCTTTTCCCCGCATGTGCGGGGGTGATCCCAGCTCCCGTGAATTTCCATCCTCATCAACCGGCTTTTCCCCGCATGTGCGGGGGTGATCCTTCACCAGTTTGCCACAGGCGTGGCAGCGAACCCTTTTCCCCGCATGTGCGGGGGTGATCCTAAAAAAGAGAGGATGTTAGGGGTTCTGTGGTACTTTTCCCCGCATGTGCGGGGGTGATCCCTCCGTAACCTCTACGGTCTGTCCATTTACCACCTTTTCCCCGCATGTGCGGGGGTGATCCCTGAGCTGGTTGGTCTGCCGATCCTCCGGCCGACTTTTCCCCGCATGTGCGGGGGTGATCCTCCGCGCGGTACTGATCGGCGGCGGGCATGGCGCTTTTCCCCGCATGTGCGGGGGTGATCCCAGGGCGGCGGACAACTGCCGATTAACCAGCGGCTTTTCCCCGCATGTGCGGGGGTGATCCAACTGACGTTCCACCCCAAGACCGGGAAGATCGCTTTTCCCCGCATGTGCGGGGGTGATCCCGACCTACCAATTTGAGGCGGAAATACTGGAAGCTTTTCCCCGCATGTGCGGGGGTGATCCCATCCTCGGCAGGCTGTCCGAATATCGGTACGACTTTTCCCCGCATGTGCGGGGGTGATCCCAGGCAAAACAAGCAGGAGGATGCGCGACCTATCTTTTCCCCGCATGTGCGGGGGTGATCCCATATCGGTCTCGATCGTCTCTGCAATCTCCAGCTTTTCCCCGCATGTGCGGGGGTGATCCCGAGAAGGGGCGAGCAGAGGCAGAGGAAGGCGCCTTTTCCCCGCATGTGCGGGGGTGATCCCGAAGGTCGACCAAACCGATATACTGTCGAGCGACACTTTCTAGTAACCGCAAACATCACTTTATAATCGCCAGCTTTTCCAGAAAAAAAGCATAATC
>NZ_CALWUM010000012.1 GCF_944384765.1 uncultured Agathobaculum sp.
ACCGCCGTGTACCGAACGGTACGCACGGTGGTGTGAGAGGACGGCTACTCAATTAATGGGTGGCCTCCTACTCGATCGTTCAGGCTGCGTGTTCTGCCAGATAGGCATCTAGCCGCACCTTGACGTTTTCCTGCAGATTACGGTAGAAGAACTGGTAGTCATACAGATGATATATGCCGTCGGTGAAAATGTCCAGCACCGGCGGATATTCTTCGGGCGTTACATCAGGCACCTTGAGCGCGCCCCGCACATCATCAATATAGGCGCCGGTCAGCTGGGGGATCTCGGTGACGATCGTTCCGTCATAGTCGGTAAAGCAGGCGCCCAGGTTTTCCTCCTTGCCGGCGGGCGTGCCGTCGGTTGTCCAGTTGAGGGGATTGATCGCCAGTGTGCGGGTGCCCGCGGGGATCATAAGCGAGTCCGTGACATTTTCGGCTTCGCTGTTAAAGGAAATGATCACGCCGGTGTCGTCCTCGCCGGAGGCAAACCGGAGATGGGGATACGCGGCCAGCTCTTCCTCGGTGATGCGCCAGCCAATGGCATAACAGGCGACCAGCAGATCGTTGACCGATTCATCGGCAAAGCAGTCCTTCAGCAAACGGATGCACATATCGGCTCCCTGGGAGAAACCTGCCAGGATGATGGGCTGGCCGTCGTTATAGTGGTCGAGATAATAGGTAAAGGCGTCCTTTACATCTACATAGGCGGCGGATAGATAGGACTCTTGTTCTGCCACGGGCAGCGCATAGACATTGAGGCCTGCCTGCCGGTAGTAGGGGGCGAAGAAACGGGCGTCCCCATCGTAGATCCCTTTTTCCATGTTGATGGCACCCAGAAAATCGTCCTTGGCCGACTGGTCATCCATGGGCATTTGGAAACTGTTTTCTTCACCGCCGTAGACCGTGGGACAGATGAAAAATACATCTGCATCTGCTGTTTTGTCCGTCTCCAGATAAGCCCAGTTTTCCGCCTGGGCATATTGCGAAGACTGCTCGTTGGGATTGCCGCATCCTGTCAGGCCAAACGCCAGCACCACGGCCAAAAACAGCGCCGCAGCTTTCTTTTTCATGGTTCATTACCCCTCTCTTACGCTTTTGTCAACGCATTATGATCTTCCGAAATTGGGAACTGTGTTTTGGCCCGCAAACCGGTTGCCGCCGGTTCCACGCCTGCCGCAGGATAGCAAATTGCACGGAGTTTTCCGCATTGGGTGCGCCGTCCGGGTTGAGCAACCGAGCCGGTTTTATGCAAAAAAACAACTTGCGGCAGTTCTTACAGGTATCCGGTAACATCAGCATCGTCTGATTTACCAAAGGATTTGGGATCGGATTTTGCATTTATGATCATATTCAGCGCCGGATAAAAAGTGGGATAAAGCCGGAACGGCCCTATCTCACATGGTCCGCGTGTTATTGTTATTATAGGATCTGTGAAAATCCAATAATAATATATCATAAGAAATAATCCTAAGCAATAATTTGTCAAATAAGGTTATGAGAAAATGAATAGAGCTAGCCATGGAGACTGAACTGCGTCAAATTGTACGGACAGCACCCAAAAGCGCCTGTGAGAAGCAGGAATATAAATGTTTATCAGGAGAGGTGTCGCGCCAGCGGTGCCTCTCCCGTTTTCAGCTGGATACGATCGTGGTTGTATAAGTAGAAGCAGCGGTCAATCATTTCATTGGCTTCGGAAAGCGTAGCAGGTTTATGGCGGTAGATGCATTCTGTTTTAAGAATTGAGAAGAAATTTTCCGCCATCACGTTGTCATACGGATTTCCCTATCTTGACATAAAAGGCGTAATGCCATACGATTTTGTTCGGTTAAAGTATACTTGCGAGGCATACTGGAATCGCTGACCGTGGAGTTGCAGCTCCGCGGCGGCCCTCTTTCTCTCGCTTCACGGCTAGGCGGACGGTGCCTAGAACCAGGTTCACCGTTTGTTGTGTTGCGGTTTTATAGTATAGATGCTGTTTCCGAAGGAGCCCAGGAGCATGGACAGCTACAGAATGTCTCTGCCTGGTGTGGATGCAGGAAATGTCTTTTACCAATTTGGGCCTGTGCGCATGGAACTCACTGGTGAGCAGATTCTTGTGCTTGTGTACCTGCTGTCCCATCTGTTGCTATTTCCTGCGCCGACGAACCTCGGACAGCAGGTCATATCGATTGCAGAAAATCCCACAGCAGTTCTTTTTCCATTTTGAGTCTTTTGTTTCCATACTTGTAATCTGCCGATGTCCTGGCTGGTTTTCTCCCTCTCGGATTCGGAATCGCTGTTTGCTGTTTGTGCCGTGTCCGATAGAGCAGATCGTTTACCGTTCTTTCACTTTTTAGCCCCAACTTTTTGCGATTTCTTTCCGCGCTTTCCCGTCCGTCTGTATCTGCTGTATGACAAGAAAAAGTGCCTTCACTTTTTCATCATTAAATTATCCCCCTGATGTAACTTACATTTGCCTACATCAGGGGGCGCTTTATCTATTGCCTGTTTTTACTGTGCATCCGGTATAGCGGATGCCGCTGTATCCTCCTGACGGAGCACACCGAACAGCAGCAGGTCAACGGCTTCACCTGCCAATTCCAGCAGCGCGTGCAGATCGGGTACACTTTCGCTGTTTTGATCGGACAGGAAAATTTCCTGAAATACAGCTTCCATTCTGTCCAGGTAGCGGATCACCCGTTCCCGATCCAGGCCCGGACGGAGAATTCTGGAATGGACTGCCTGCTCCAGAAACGCCTGATTAGTCCGGCGCAGCGGCTCACGCAATGTCTGGATCTGTCCGCGCAGATGCTTGGGCGGATGGAGCATGGCAGTCTCAAAAATCTGCTTGCGTTTGGGGTCGAGCTGAAAAAAGTATTCCCGGAGCATGAAATAATCCCTGATCCGTTCCGGAATATTGGGGCTGTTCAGGCGATCCTTGTGCTGTATCACATAATCATTCAATGCGTTGAAAGTATCTTCAACGCACAGCAAAAACAGCTCGTCCTTATTGGAATAGTAGTGGTACATCATGCCCTTGGAGATCCCGTGATTTTTGCAGATGTTCTCCATGTTGACCTGGGCATAATCCCGGCTGCCGAATTCCTCCATCGCTGCGGTAAGAATCTCGCGGCGGCTGTGCGCCTGACGTTCCTGCTGTTTCATACCGATACTCCTTTTTCCGTTTGTTGATTGGTCGATGTATGTCCGGCCTGATGCAGCTCTCCGGCCCACTCAAACCCCTTTTTCGCCATAAATACAGCAATGATTTCGTTGATTACTGCTGCTGCCGCGATTGTGCCCTGAATGATGGAGGCGCTTTCCGGATCTGCTCCGCTCAGAACGGATACCGCAATGCCGGTAAAGACCAGAGATACACCGGAGTGCGGAAGAAGGGTAAACCCCAGATATTTGCGTACCGTGGCCGGTGCATGGGTAATCGTTGCGCCAAACCAGGCACCGCTGTATTTGCCGATTGCACGGGCCACGATATACACTGCAGTATATGCGCCCGCTCCGAAAATCAAATGATAGTCTAGCGGCGCTGCCAGATTCAAAATGACTACAATCATCGCAAAGCCAATGACAGGATTCATGACCTTCATGATACGATCCAATTTTTCCTGCGGGATCATGTTGGCGAAAGCGGTGGAATAGGACATACCGATCAGCATAAAGTTGAGCACCGGGGTGGGAAGGGCGCTGTTGATTGCAAAACCCGCACCGGCCGAGAGCAGAAGCATAAAAAGCATCACGGCCAGCGTGGTTCCGGCGCTTCTGGTATGCTGAAGCAGCTTGCCGGCCACAAAGCCGATTGCGCCGCCGATAAACACCGGCAGGAATACCAGCAGGAGAATGATCGGGACGGGAATGCCTTGGGTTGAGAGATGGGCGGATACAAAGGCAATCACCAGGAAGAAAACCAGTGCGCCTACCAGATCATCCAGAGCAGCCATCGGGATCAGGGTGCGGGTTACCGGGCCGTCTGCCTGCATATCCCGCACCACGGACAAAGAAGGGGCGGGTGCTGTGGCCAGCGAGATACCGCCGAACATAAACGCCAAATAAATGGGAATGTCAGCAAACCAGAAGATGATGCCGAATGCGAGACTGACCACCAGAAACGTGCCCATGGATTCTGTAATGGTAGTGACCAGGATCTGTGGGCCGGATTTTTTCATCTGCTTCCAGATAAGCTCCGTGCCAATCATCAGGCCGAATACGCATTCGAGCAGGCTCTCCAGTCCGCTGAACCATGCTGCATCCAGCACAGAGTTGCTCAGCAGATTGAGCGCATGCGGCCCGATTATCATGCCGGCGATGAGCCAGCCGAGGATCGAGGGCAGGTGAAGTTTGGCAATCAGCTTACCGGCGAAAAATGCAATCGCGATAGAGAGCAGAAGCCTGCATACATCAAAAAGAATTTCCATAGCCGGGACCTCCCTTGTGTTAGGCGGCGTTTCGTCCGCTTCTGATAATGAGTATAGCACTTATAGACGGTATCGTCTATAAATAAATTGTAAACAATCTGCGGAAGAAATTGGTTTCCATGAAAGGATAATTAGAACCAGGGCTTAGGGAAATCCCGTTTTATCTGGTTTTTAATAATTCTATAACACGACTGTGGACATTTGAAAACAAATGCCGCTTATAATACGCACAAAAGAAGAACACAACAGACCGTTTGCGCCAAAGCAGGCGGGACCAATTCATCCGGCAAGCCGGATTTGCTAAAGATTTTTTGACAAAAGGAGACGAATAACATGAGCAACAACAGGATGCGGGCGCTGATTTACCATGGGGTGAAAGATGTCCGGGTAGAGGATCGCCCTATTCCGGACTGCGGCCCGGACGATGTCATCGTTCGGACCGTGCGTGCGTCGATCTGCGGGTCCGATCTCACCGCTTATCTGCATGGCGGCGAAAACATGAATATCCTGCCGGGGCATGAATTCGGCCATGAAGTGGTCGGTTTTGTCTGGAAAGCAGGGGAGCGGGTGACAGGTGTGCAGGAAGGCGACCGCGTATTTGTCGAGCCGGCGCAAGCGGTTCTGGACCCGATGGAAGCCAATATGGCCTGCGCCTTTTCTCAGTACATGAAGGTCAATCATGCCTGCGTGGGTAAAAATCTATATCTTCTGCCGGATGCACTCTCCTATGAAGATGCTGTGCTGATCGAACCGCTGAGTGTAAGCACACACGCTAAAAACCGCGCAGCCGTCAAACCGGAGGAAAAGGCGCTGGTCTGCGGAAGCGGCCCGATTGGTTTGGGGGTGGCAGCTGCACTGCTGGCGCAGGGCAATCGGTCTGTCGCGGTAGTGGATCGGGATGCACACCGCCTGCGCTGTGCGCAGTCCATGGGCGCGCATCCGATTCTCAGCACGGATAATGATTTGGAGAACCTGAAAGAGCAGCTGGAACATTATTTTGGTGTGACAGAAAACACAAACCATCGTGTGCGGTTCGGCGAGGGCGGCGACGTAGATATCACAGAAAACCGCGTGCTCGACGTGGATGCTGTGTTCGACTGTGTCGGCATTCCGGCGTTTGTAGACGAATTTTTGCGCCATGCGAAGCAGTACGCCCGTCTGTGTGATATTGCTGTACACCGGACGGAAACGCCTGTCCGCTTCCACGAGGTGATGAGCACCCAGTGCGCATTGATGGGGTCGCGCGGCTATGAACCTGCGGATATCGAAGAAGTGATTTGCAATCTTCGGGATAAAAAGATCGATCCCGCCAAGATGATTTCGCATCATTTTCCGTTGGAGCAGGCGCCGGAGGCATTTGCAGTCGCGGCGGATCCGGCTAAAGCGGTCAAAGTTGTCCTGCATATGGAGTAAAGGTGCCGCGCGGATAAACAGACGTGCTGTGTTCTAAAGGAAGCGGCGCGTCTGTTTTTGCCCGGAAAACAGGCCGCAATGATGCGCCTGCTGTTTTGCGATAGCTGTGCGCACAGCAGAGCAATCCCGGCCGGATTTCGCTTTATGCTCAAAAATCAATGTAAAAACTTGTGCAAAATATGGATAGAATATAAATTAAGAATTTGCTAAAATAAATTCGTTGTTAGGTTGTAACTCTTCGAGGCATTACTAATAGCACCGTAAGGTGTATTGTGCCCCTGAAGGGTTTTTCTTTTGGAGTGATCAGCCCATGCGCGTGACAAAAAAATTGAACAATAATTTTGCCATTTGTGTGGACAAAGAGGGACAGGAGTTTATTGCATACGGCAAGGGGATCGGTTTTCCGAAAACGCCGTATGAAATCACCGATCCCACGGTGATTGACCGGCGGTTTTACGATGTCGATCAGAAATATCTGGCGCTTTTCAATGAGCTGCCGGAAAAAGTGTTGCATTTCACGGTAAAACTGGTTGATATTGCGAAAAATGAGCTGGATTATGAGCTCAATCCCAATATCGTACTGACGCTTGCGGATCACATCAATTTTTGTATCCAACGGGCCAAAAGCCATATTTATGTGCAAATGCCGCTGATCTACGAGGTAGAGCAGCAGTATCCCAGGGAAGGCAAGCTCGGGCGCTATGCGCTCAAGCAGATCGAGCGACGGTTTGCCATCCAGCTTGACCAGAACGAAGCGTCAGGGATTGCGATGCACTTTGTCAATGCCCGCTTTAATGCAAAGACCAAAATGGATGTCTCGATGCTGTGGCAGACACGGTATGACGACGTTTTGGAAGATACGGTCAGCATTGTGGAGGACGAGATCGGTATTGTCATCAATCGAAGTTCCTTCAATTTCGCCCGATATTCCTCCCATCTGATGTATCTGCTGCAGCGGCTGGGTTCGGGCAGCATTCTGGACTCCAACATGAGCGATATGTACAGCGCACTCAAGGCGGATCGCCCTGCGATCGCCCGCTGTGTCGATCTGATCCGGCAATATTTTCAGGATAAATGGAATCTCCCGTTGTCGGAGGAAGAGCAGCTGTATCTGTTCATGCATATCAATCGAATTTGCACCCGGGAAGGGTTGTCATCAAGCTTTTGAGCATTACCTTCCGCGGCAAGGGACCGACATGCTTTTTGCGCATGCCGTCCATTGCTGCGGAAGGTTTTTATTTTTGTGAAAACCGGCGGCGGAAGCGCGCCCGACGCTGTTTTTAATCATTTTTACCATCAAAGAGAAGTATAAGGAGGCATCCCCATGGCGGATTATAAACAGGTCGCCGAACAGGTGCTGGCGGCGGTCGGTGGCAAGGAGAATATATCCTCGGTCACACACTGTATGACCAGACTTCGTTTCGTGCTCAAAGACCAGAGCATTCCGGAGAAAAACGGCATTACCAAGATAAAAGGCGTTGTCGGCGTCAATATCGCAGGCGGCCAGTATCAGGTCATCATCGGCAACTCGGTCGGCAGCGTATACCGGGAAATGGTCGCGCTGGGCGTGCAGGCAGATGCACAAGGTGCGGGGAACACTGTAAAACAAAAGGTCAATCCGGTTTCGGCGGCGCTCGACTTCATCGCGGGCTGCATGACTCCGCTGTTTACGTCCATCATCGCAGGCGGCCTGATCAAGGTGCTGCTTGTCATCTTCGGGCCGACACTGCTCGGCTGGATGTCGGACACCAGCGATACCTATATCCTGATGAATGCGCTGGGCGATGCGCCGTTTTACTTCCTGCCGATCCTGGTAGCGTTCACGGCATCCAAAAAGCTCGGCTGTAATTCCTATCTGTCGGTCATGGTTGCCGCCGTGCTGCTTTATCCAGATGTGATCACGCTGCTCGGCGGCGATGCGCCGACCTATCTGTTTGGCGTCATCCCGGTGACGCACGGCAGCTATTCGTCGTCCATCATTCCGGCCGTGCTGTCGACCCTCCTGCTCAAATATGTGGAGATCCTGATCGATAAGATCACGCCGGACTGGTCCAAGAACTTCCTGAAACCGCTGCTGATCGTGATCATCACCGCGCCGATCACGCTGTGCCTGCTGGCGCCGCTCGGCCTGATGATCGGCAATGTACTGCAGCTGGTCATCAATGCAATCTACGGCTTTGCCCCGTGGCTTGCGATGCTGCTGTTCGCCGGCGCGATGCCGTTTATTGTCATGACCGGCATGCACTGGGCGTTTGTCCCGGCCTGCCTGATGGCGCTGGCCGACCCGGGGTTTGAGTATATGCTGCTTCCGGCCATGCTGTGCAGCAATACCGCGCAGGCCGGCGCGACCTTCGGCGTCGCATTCCGGACCAAGGATGCGGATATGCGCCAGATGGCCATTCCGGCTGGTATCTCGGCGCTGCTCGCGGGCGTTACCGAACCCGCGATGTACGGTGTTACCCTGCGCCTGAAAAAGCCGATGGTGGCGGCCTGCATTGCCAGCGCAATCGGCGGCATTATCTCCGGCATTGTCCACCTCGCAGGTTATGCGTTTGCCACGCCCTGCCTGACTGCGATCGTACAGTTTGTGGCGCCGGACGGCGGCAACAACTTCCTGTTTGCGTGCGTTATCTTTGCGGTGGTCTTTGTGCTGTCCTTCCTGCTGTCCTTTATCCTGACCCCGGCGCGGGAAGCGGCGGAAGATACGGCAGAGACACCTGCGGCCCCGGCTGTTTCGCCGGCAGCCCCGGCGCCTGCGCTGGGCGGCAAGACCGAGATCGAAGCCCCGATCCCGGGCGAGGTTATCCCGCTGACCGCGGTCAAGGACCAGACGTTTGCCTCCGGCGTACTGGGCGAGGGCTATGCCATCGTCCCGTCCGAAGGCAAGGTATATGCGCCTTTTGACGGCGTGTGCGAAAACCTGTTTGATACGCTGCATGCCATGGGTCTGATGTCGGACAGCGGCGTTGAGCTGCTCATCCATGTCGGCCTTGAGACCGTTGGCCTGAACGGCGCGCCGTTCACCGCGCATATTAAGACGGGCGACCGGTTTCAGAAGGGCGATCTGCTGCTCGAATTTGACATTGACGCAATCAAGGCGGCGGGCTGCGAGATCCAGACCCCGATTATCGTCACCAATGCGGAGGATGTGGGGGACATCACCATCGAAGGCAATAAAATCGTGATTGGAGGATAAAATATATGGTACTTCCTGAAAACTTTTTGTGGGGCGGCGCAACAGCCGCCAACCAGTGCGAGGGCGCGTGGGACCGCGACGGCAAGGGCGTTTCGGTCGCAGATATCTGCACGGGCGGCAAGTTCGGCCAGAGCAAGCGCATCACCCCTGTGCTCGAGGAGGGGACGTTCTATCCCAGCCATGAGGCCATCCAGCACTATGACCGTTTCCGCGAGGACATTGCGCTGTTTGCGGAGATGGGATTTAAGTGCTACCGTTTCTCGATTGCCTGGACGCGCATCTTCCCGAACGGCGACGAGACCGAGCCGAATGAAGCCGGCCTGCGCCACTATGAGGAGGTCATCGACGAGTGCCGCAAATACGGCATCGAACCGCTGATCACCATCTCACACTATGAGGTGCCGTTCGGCCTGACCAAGAAATGCAACGCCTGGGTCAGCCGCGACATGATCGGCTATTTCCTCAACTACTGCCGCGCGATCTTCACCCGGTACAAGGGTAAGGTCAAGTACTGGCTGACCTTTAATGAGATCAACAGCGCATCCGAGCCCATGGGCGCCCTGCTCAACCAGGGCATCCTCAACGACCTCGAGCACCCGACCGAGTTTATGAAGCAGCCGGACATCCCGCAGCAGCGCTACCAGGGCCTGCACCATATGCTGGTTGCGAGTGCGCTTGCAGTCAAAATGGCGCATGAGATCGACCCCAATTACCGTGTGGGCAACATGATGATCTATTCGGCCAGCTATCCGCTGACCTGCGACCCGGACGACGTGCTCGCCTGCCAGCAGTACAACCGCCGCTATAATTACTACTGCACCGATGTGCAGGCGCGCGGCGCATATCCGGCCTTTGCCAAGCGCATGCTGGAAGAGATGGGCGTCACGCTCGAAACCCGGCCCGAGGACGACGAGATCCTCAAAAACGGCACGGTGGACTTTATCACGTTTTCCTATTATATGTCCTCCTGCCAGACAGCAAAGGACATGAAGGGCGGCGAGGGCAACATCCTCGGCGGCGTGCCCAATCCCAACCTGCCTGCTTCCGACTGGGGCTGGCAGATCGACCCCAAGGGCCTGCGCTATGCGCTGAACGACCTGTATGACCGCTACCAGCTGCCGCTGATGGTGGTGGAGAATGGTCTCGGCGCCAAGGACGAAATCGCGGCAGACGGCTCAATCAACGACGACTACCGCATCGACTACCTGCGCCAGCACATTGAGCAGATGAAGGAAGCGGTCAAGGACGGTGTGGACCTGATGGGATACACCCCGTGGGGCTGCATCGATCTGGTTTCGGCATCGACCGGCGAATATGCCAAGCGCTACGGCATGATTTACGTCCGCCGCTATGACGACGGCACCGGCGATTTTGCCCGCCTGAAGAAAAAGTCGTTCTACTGGTATCAAAAGGTCATCTCGACCAACGGCGAAGATCTGGACTGAGAAAGAAGGAGACGAATATGAAACAGTTTGCATATGTCATTACCGATCCGGTGGGCATCCACGCCCGCCCGGCAGGCCTGCTGGTCAAGGAAGCAAAGCAGCATGAAAGCAAGATCATGCTGGCAAAGGACGGCAAGTCCGCGGACGCGACCCGCATGATGAGCGTGATGGGCCTTGGTGTGAAATGCGGCGATACGCTGACCGTTACCGTGGAAGGCGCGGACGAGGAGGCTGCCGCAGCGGCGATGCAGGCCTTTTTCCAGGAAAATCTGTGAGAAACAAAAGCGGCGGGCCGGTTTCGGCCCGCCGCGCTGCATAAGGAGAGAACATGGAGCGGAAAATTATTTTTCTGGATGTGGACGGCACGCTGGTCGATTATGAGGGCCGCCTGCCGGCTTCCGCTGCGCGCGCAGTACGGGACGCGCGCGCAAACGGTCACCGGGTTTACCTTTGCACCGGCCGCAGCCGCGCAGAGGTCTATCCATATCTGTGGGAGATCGGCCTAGACGGGATGATCGGCGGCAACGGCAGCTATGTGGAAGACCACGGTGATGTGCTGATGCATCAGACACTGACCCGCACACAGTGCCGCGCGGTGGTCGATTGGCTGAACGGACGCGGGCTGCCGTTTTATCTGGAGTGCAGCAGCGGTCTGTATGCCGGAGCGGATTTTGAAACAGGCGCGGCGCAGGCGATCCGGGCATACAGCGGCCGCAAAAATGGCGAGGCGGGCAGCCTGACCGTGCGCGAGGCCTTTCCGGATATGGTTTACGGCAGCAGCCTGTACCGAGAGGATGTCAGCAAGGTCAGCTTTGTGCTGCGCACCTATCAGGACTTTCTGGATGCCGCAGCGGCGTTTCCCGACCTCAAGGCGGGCACCTGGGGCGGCAGCGGGGAAACCGCGTTGTTTGGTGATCTTGGCGTCAAGGACATCACCAAGGCGCACGCGATCGACGTGCTGCTCGCGCATTTGGGCGCGGAGCGGGCGGATACAGTCGCGTTTGGCGACGCGAAAGTGGACATCCCCATGCTGTCATACTGCGCCTGCGGCGTTGCGATGGGAAACGGCGGGGAAGAAATCCGCGCAATGGCGGATTTTGTGACCGATGCCGTCGAATGCGATGGGTTATGGAAGGCGTTTGTGCGGCTCGGACTGGTGCACCCGCGCGCATAGGGGGGAACAGTGTCCCTGTTCACGCCGGTATAGCCCCTTACTCGGCCGCAGGCGGCGCGGTTAGGCCGGATTCCAGATCTGCAATCATGGAGGCAAGCGTAATGCTGTCCATGGTAGCGGCGATGGAGTCCTCGATCTGGTGG
This sequence comes from uncultured Agathobaculum sp., assembly GCF_944384765.1. Lineage (GTDB taxonomy): Bacteria > Bacillota > Clostridia > Oscillospirales > Butyricicoccaceae > Agathobaculum. The sequence goes on from NZ_CALWUM010000012.1 coordinate 11,780, forward strand.
TAAGGTTTTTGCAGCACACGCCGGATATTCTGCGCTACTGGGCAGGGCCGGTCATCGCAGGGGTGGATGCCGATGAGGGAGGAGAGTCCGTCTGGCTCCAGAGCGGCATAGATCTCGCGCAGAGTGATCTGCGCCGGTTCCCTGCAAAGCGCCGCGCCGCCCTTACCCCGGTGTACCGTAATCAGCCCTGCTTTTTTCAGCGCGCTGAGAATGTTGCGGATGACGACGGGATTGCATCCAGTGCTTTGCGCCAGCAGTGTGCTGGTGACACGAGCTTTGCCTCGGGCCTCCCAGATAAAGAGCAAACAGTGCACAGCTACGGAACATTTCATACTGATCTGCATGATGGAACCCTTTCATATCAATAGGAATTGGCAAGATAGAGATGTAAACATTGACATTACATCAATGGCGTGCTATACTGCATTTGATGTAAATGTTAAATTTACATTTATTCTACCTATTCCGGGACAAAATTGCAAGGAAAGAAAATCTTTTCCTCTGTCCTCGCTATTTCGGCTTTGCGGCACACGCTTGGTTCACGGCTGCCGGTGTAAAATATGGACCGGCGGAAAAGCGGGGCGGGCAATAATGCTTTCTCGTTGTGCACCCGGACGGTGCGCCGTCCCGTGATGCCCTGAGGACCGCACAGAAGCCTTTACGCTGGTGAAAGGGGGCTGCTGACGGGAGGGGGCTGATGCAGCGATAAGCAGAAGGAAAAGACGATAGCAAGCAAAGGCGGTAAGGATATCATGAATCTCTATGAAATCAGCTTCAGCCCCACAGGCGGAACCCAAAAAGTGGCGGACAGTCTGGCCGCAGCCCTGTCACAGGACATCCATCCTATTGACCTGACAGAAAGCAGCACGGATTTCCGCGCCGTCACATTACAGGACAAAGACACCGCAGTGATTGCGGTTCCCTCCTATGGCGGACGTGTGCCCGCCCCGGCGGCGGAACGCCTTTCCCACATTCAGGCCAACGGCGCAAAAGCGGTTCTCGTCTGCGTTTATGGGAACCGTGCCTATGAAGATACGCTGGCGGAAATGCAGGATGTGGCAAAGCAGGCGGGGTTCCGTGTGATCGCCGGCGTTGCCGCCATTGCAGAGCATTCTATCGCACACCAGTTTGCAGCGGGGCGTCCGGACGAACAGGACAACGCGCAGCTGCGCCAGTTTGCGCAGAAAATTCAGCGGAAACTGGAAGAAGGGGATTGCCTCGAACCGCAAATTCCGGGCAATCGTCCGTATAAGAAAGGCGGCAACGCCGGTATGGTCCCAAAGCCCACCAAAGGCTGCGTGAAATGCGGATTGTGCGCAGAAAAATGCCCGGTACAGGCCATAGACAGAGCAGACCCCGGTAAGGTGGACAAAACTGCCTGTATTTCCTGTATGCGCTGCGTATCGATTTGCCCCCATGGCGCGCGGCGGGTCAATGGCATCATGCTGGCTGCGGTAAATGCCATGCTGAAAAAGGCGTGCTCACAGCGGAAGAATAATGAACTCTATCTCTGATGCCGCGCTGCGGCAGCCGTCCGGTATGTTTTGCAGGGGAAGCGGATCGCCGTGTCAAAACCGTCCCTACGCTATTTCGACGGCAGCAGCCCGGGTGGCTGATGGGAAGCAACAGACGAATAAACCACCAGGACGAAAGTCAAGGTGGTTTTTTCATGTTTCAATGCAGCGGTACACCCGTCCGCGAGCCGCCCGCGCAGCCTTATACAAATCACATAATAATTTTTGAGGTTGCATTTTTGGATTTGTCCACATTTCATCTTGCATCATTTCCCGGTATGATGTAATCTTAAAATATTGCAAATTATGCATGATTATTCCATATGGCATCAAGTATTGTGCATTTCACAAGACAAGCTGTTATGGTCCATCAACACGGATAACGAATGACATCATACGCGCCATAGATAGAAATATTTAAGAGGGGGAGGTGCAGTATGGTATTCAGCAGTCTGATTTTCCTGTTCTTTTTCCTGCCGGCCGTGCTGTTCTGCTACTATATTGTACCGCAGCGGCATCTGGCGGTTCGCAACGGCGTGCTGCTGGCGTTCAGCCTTTTCTTTTACTTTTATGGGGAACCGCGGCTGATCGTTCTGCTGTTGATATCTATTTTTATCAACTATTTTTTTGGCCTGCTCATGCGCAGCCCATACCGTAAAATCTGGCTGACATTATGCGTGATCGTCAACATCACGCTGCTCGGCGTGTGTAAATATCTGAACTTTTTCATTTCCACCGCGAACAGTCTGTTTGGCACAGCGCTTCCGCTGACCGGTATCGTCATGCCGATCGGCATCTCGTTTTACACCTTTCAGGCGCTCAGCTATGTGATCGACGTATACCGCCGCGAAGCCTGGCCGCAAAAAAACCCGTTTTCTCTGGCGCTGTACGTCTCCATGTTTCCGCAGCTGATCGCCGGGCCGATTGTCCGCTACCGCGATGTGGACGAGCAGATCGCGCAGCGCACACACACAGCGGCTGTTTTCTCCGAGGGCATTGACCGGTTTATCTATGGTCTGTCAAAAAAAGTTCTGCTATCCAATGTGTTTGCGCAAATTGCGGACGGCGTGTTTGACCGCGCTGCGGCGGAGCTGACCAGCCCGCTGGCCTGGTTCGGCGCGATCGCCTATACTCTGCAGATCTACTATGACTTTTCCGGCTATTCGGACATGGCGATCGGTCTGGGCAAGATGTTCGGCTTTCATTTCCTGGAAAACTTCAACTATCCCTATATCAGCCGCTCGGTCACAGAGTTCTGGCGCCGCTGGCATATCTCGCTGTCCAGCTGGTTCCGCGACTATGTGTATATCCCGCTCGGCGGCAACCGTTGCTCGGCAAAGCGTCACATCTTCAACCTGCTGGTGGTCTGGGGACTGACCGGGTTCTGGCATGGGGCAAATTTCACCTTTCTGGCATGGGGCCTGTATTTCGGTGTGCTGCTGATCGTGGAGAAATATGCCCTCTCCCGCGTGCTCGACCGGATGCCGCATCTCCTGACCCATCTGTATGCGCTGTTTTTCATTGTCATCGGCTGGGTGTTGTTCCGCAGCGACACACTCTCCTATGCACTGGATTTCCTGCAGGTGATGTTCACGCCCAGCATGACGGTGGATCCGCTTGTGATAGAATACCTTGCGCGGTTCTGGCCGTATATCCTGTTCGGCGTGGTGCTGTCCGCGCCGCTGTATCAGCGGATCGCAAAGACCAGGGTGTATACGGTGCTGAGCTATCCGCTGCTCGCGGTGCTGTTTGTGTTATGTGTGATGTCGCTGCTGGCGGGCAGCTATAATCCTTTTATCTATTTTCGGTTTTGACAGGCGGTGCGATGATGAAACACTTTTTCAAGATCATCCTGTTCTGCGGTGCGCTCTTCCTAGTATCCGCGCAGACACTGCTCAAGGAGCCGGCAACGACTTCCTATTACGAAAACCGCGCGCTTGCGGTGTTCCCGCCTTTCAGTATGCAGGAGGTGCTGGACGGCGAATACTTCCCGCAGGTGGAAACCTGGATCGACGACCATCTTGCCTGGCGTGATTCGCTGCTGGAATACAATACGCGGAAAGAACTCGCGCTGCACAATCCCGTGGTGAACGATACCGTGGTCACGCAGGACATCTTGCTGCCCTATCACGGCACTGTGCTCGACCACTATGACGAAACGAAGATGGCACAGGAACTGGATATGCTGCAGGAGCTGGACAGCTACTGCACGCAAAAGGGGATCGAATTCTTGTATGTCGGCATACCGGAGCAAAGCAACGCGTTTCGGGATCGCTATCCGTCCTATCTGAACGATTCCAGCTATCGGGATGATACGATGCGCACGGATTTTATGGCCGGCGTGGAGGCGCGCGGCATCGACCATCTCTGGATGGCGCAGTATTTGTCTGCGGACTATGACAAATATTACAGCAAGACCGACCATCATTATAATCTGTACGGCGCATACGAGACCTATCTGCGCATCATGGCATACCTGAACGCAAACGGTGTTGCCGCTCCGGTCACGACCGACCTGACAATCACGCCGGTGGACACGGATTTCCTCGGCTCGCGCAACCGCAAGCTGCTGGGCCTGTTTGAAACCGATGACCAGCTCTATACCGGCACGCTGGCCGAGCCGGTGCCGTTTACGCGCACGGACAATGGAAAACCGGTCGAAGCAACGGTATACAGCGAGGCCAACCGGAATGTGTATGCTTACTATATGGGCGGCGATATCGCGGAGACCATCATCCAGACCAATCGGCCGGAGCTGCCGGATGTACTGGTTGTGGGCGACTCGTTTACCAATGCGCTGGAAAGCATCCTGTATACCTCGTTTGACGAAATGCGCAGCTTGGACTATCGCTATTATACGGCCATGTCCATTTATGATTATCTGGAAAACTGGCAGCCGGATGCCATCATCTACGTTCGGGATGACCTGTCTTATATTTCGACAGACGGCAACGGTGATCTCCAATAGCCATAAAATCAGTGCGGGTTCTTCCCGCATGCCAAGAAAAAGACGGCTGGTTCAAACCAGCCGCCTTTTTTGATAAGAAAGTCCGGCGCTACCTTATATTGACCATCCGCGTATACTGCCGCAGGGGATAGGCCCCGTCATGCGCTTCTCCGCAGAAGGAATCCGACATTTCGCCTGCGCGGAGCACTCTGGTAACGCCCGCGCGCACCAGTAAATCGGTCAGCCCGGCGCGATCCGCTTCCGGACACAGTAGCCCTGCGGTTTGCAGCCGTCCTTTTTGGTGCCGTAAAACAGGCAGCAGCCTGCTGCGGGGCAGCGCCTTGACAAGCGGGTTGCCAAACAGGTCGGACAGCTCAAGTTCCGGGTCGTCACAGGCGGTGAGCGAGCAGCCCCTCCCGTCATAAACCGTTCTGCCGCTCTTGCCGGTCTGACCGGAGATCGCGCGCTCGATCCGCGCCTGATACCGGCGCAGGGTTTGTTCGGCCGCTGCCCCCAATCCTGCAGCCGAACCAAGCGCCGCCTGCTCGAGAATGGGCAGGAATGCCCGGCAGAACGCATGGATTTCTTCCATGGAATCCGTGTCCAGATAGATCACCTGGCAAGACGAGCAAAGCAGCTGGCGCGTTTGTATGATGTGTTTTGCGAGTGCAGGCCAGTCCCGTGCCCGGTCCTGTGCGCCGGAGAGATAGGCAAAGCTGAGCCGGTGGCCCCACTCGATCAGCTTGGCTCCAACCGGGGCCAGCCGCCGCACGGCGGACACCGCCTCGTCGCCGCCCCATACGACAATACCATCGCTGAGCGCGGCCATGCGCCGCATGGCATCAACATCCGCGGAGGGCGTGTCAAAAACATAGATATACGCTGCAAGCGCAGGCTCCTCCCGGATCAGCTCACGAAGGATTTCGATGGACAGGCCGTTGTCCGCTTGCGGCAGCTTCAGGATGTTGATGTTACCGGTGAGCAGCCCTTCCACCACGCTGTAAGCGGGCAAACCGTCCACATTGCCTGCGGCAATGTGAAACAGTACGCCCAGCGGCGCCCGGCGGACACCAATAGCAGGCAGGTTGCCCGGCGGCGATGTGGTATAGGCGGTGTCCGTGCCTAACTCCATTTGCAGCTTATACTGCAAAGCCGCACGGCTGAGCAGCGGACGAATTTGCGCCAGATAGCGGTCTGCCTGCTCTATCTGCGCTAGCAGCGCATCAAAATCGCCCTGATCAAGCCGCTGTCCCAGCCGGTCAATGGCGCAAATCACCATGTCCGGGGACAGAGAACGCTCCGCCAGCGTGCGGTTGAAGCATGTCTCCAGACCGGACAGGATGGCATCCTGCCGGGCAGTGTCATACAGTTTTCCGTTGGCGAGAATCACGGTTTGCCACCTCCAGACAGCAGTTCTGCCGCGCCGGCCGCGCAGGTTTTGATTTCCTTCAGCCCCACCCGGCCGAGGATCTCCAGCCAGGGCGACGGATTGCCGCAGGGACAGGAGCCGCCGGGATGCAGGATGCCAAGGTCGTCAGTCATGACGGCCAGAATCGGTGTGGCGGTGAGCAGCGGGGTGATGAACTCCACCAGCCCCGGCTGGCCGGGCGGCAGCGGCTCCAGCGTAGTGACATCCCGGATGATCACACGGCTGTAGATCGGAATATGGAAGTGGTGGTGAACACAGTCAGCATAAAGGATCGGGTGCTCTACTGCGCTGAACACCTCGATGATGTATTCCTCCTGGACGCCGAGCACCCGTTCTGTCAAGGCGTAGAGCAGCGTTTTGTCCACCTGCTGCGCGTAAAACTGCTTCCAGCCGCCGCCCAGCATCAGCTTGGAACCCGCAGGCAGGCGCAGCCGCACGCCCCGCCGTTCCAGCAGGCGGAGCAGAAAGTAGGTGTAAGACGGGAAGCCAACCAGTCGGGTGGGGAAACGCGAGGCCGCATGGCGGATCAGCGCATCCGCCACCCCGTCCATGTCGGGAACATAGTGGCCATTTTCGTATTGCAGGGCATACGTCCGGCTGAGCGCCGGTGTCAGCAGGGTTGCGCCGAAGGCCGTGCGCGCCACAGCGGTTCGGTTGCCCCGGCGCAGCGGATACCCCAGTATGATATAATGTGTGGGCCGGGGGGAGAAAAAGCCCCGCGTTCGTCCGATCCTCCACAGCATATTCCAGTCGCACCACAAAGCGGGAAAATCAAAGCCGATCTCGCTGACTTGGCCTGACGTGCCCGACGAGGTGGAAACGGCAGCCATGCGCCGCCTTGGCAGGGAAAACAGTCGGTGATGCTTGAACGTGGCTGTGGGCAGGAAGGGGAGGCGCGTCAAATCCGAAGATTCTTTCAAATCCTCCGGGTGAAAAGAAAAGCTGTCCAGCACACGGCGGTATGGCGGGCAGTGCGCATAATGAAAGGCACAGTTTTCACGAACCGCTGCCAAAAATTGCTCGTCACTGGCAGGTAAGTCGTAAGGGTCCTTGCGGCGGAACAATTTGGTGCGCTGGCTCATCATAACCCTCCTCTCGCAGGGAGTCGCAATATCGCCCTATGCTGTCATCAGCTGCATGACACGGATGGGGCTGTTGTTATCTTCATTATACAGGCATATGTCGTGCCAGTGCAAGCAGCTCGATGGTTACAGTACAGAAAAAGGTAAGTCCCCCTGGATGCGGCGGTTTATGGAGATACGGAAAAGCGCAGGATTGGTCGGGTTCATGACCATACCATTACCGGCCGCAAGCACAGTATCAGCTTGACAGAGATCACCTGTTGATACATGAAAAAATGACAGAAGGACGAAGCAAAACGCTTCGTCCTTCTGTCATTTCAGCATGTGAGAGAAAAAAGGGATAATGCAATATGATTGCGAGAGGATCTGGATTATTCGAGGGTGAGCAGCTCGTTCTTGAGGAAGGACTCCTTGCAGCGGAACGCGATCTTGGTAGACTGGGTGCCGTCGATGACGCCCGGGGTCGCCTTGCGGCCGGTCGCGACGCAGTCGCAGAACTCTTCCATCTCAGTAACGTAAGCATCGTGCCAACGAGTCAGGAAGTCCTGATAGCACTCGCGGCATACGCCGTGCTTGCTCATGACCTCGACCAGCGAATCGGTCGGTACGGAGGAGATACGCAGGGTGCCGCGGGTGCCGATAATCTCGGTCTCAACAGCGGAACCGTGTGCTGCCGCACGGCCGGCAAAGAAGAATGCCATGGTCTCGTTTTCCATCTGCATCAGGCCGCTGACGTTGTCGCCGTCGTCCCAATCCTTGTACTGCTTGAACTCGTAGCAGCCGCCGATCGCCCACAGCTTCTTCGGCTCGGAGCCGGTCAGCCAGCGGATCAGGTCGAAATCGTGGATGGACATATCGATGAACTGGCCGCCCGAACGCGGTGCGTACTCCAGCGTGCCCTCGATGATGGAGATCGGGTCCTGCGAGTAGCAGCGAACCAGGATAACGTCGCCGATGTCGCCGTTTTCCATCTTCTTCTTGGCGATCTGGTAGGAGTGGTCATAGCGGCGCATGAAGCCCAGCATGAAGATCAGGTCCGGATGTGCAGCGACGATTTCCTCGGCCTTCTTGCACTTCTCAACCGTGTCAGCCAACGGCTTCTCGCAGAAGACGTGCTTGTTCGCGTCCATCGCGAGCTTGATCATATCAACGTGAGAGTCGGTATTGGTGACGATCGCAACGGCCTCAACATTGGGGTCCTCGCACAGCGCCTTCGGATCCTGATAAACAGCGGTAACGCCCAGCTCCTCCGCGACCTGCTTTGCGCGGTCGAAATTCTTGTCGGCGATCGCGACCAGCTCGGAGCCCGGAACGCGGTTGGCGATGTTGCAGGCATGCTCATAGCCCAGACGGCCTACGCCGATGATACCGATTTTCAGCTTTTTCATAAGTAGTACTCCTTTATCTAAAAGTTTCGATTACAGTGTGATAAGCCGGTGCACTTATTCGAATTAGAGGCCGGTCTGCTCGGTGATGTAGCTGCGCGCCATGCGTGCCATCTCAAGCGGATTTGCCTTGGCCGGGTCCTGCTCGGCCTCGACAACCAGCCAGCCCTCGTAGTTGTACTCGTCGAGCAGCTTGAATACGGTCGGGAAGTCTACGCAGCCCTCCGGGTCGCCCGGTACAGTGAAAACGCCTTCCGGGATGGAACGCAGGAAGCTCTTGCCCTCAGCATAGCACTTGTCCATGACAGGCTTGCGTACGTTCTTGAGATGCACATGGCCGATGCGGTCGTGGTGCTTCTTGAGAATCTCGATCGGGTCCTCGCCAGAGAAGGTCAGGTGGCCGGTATCATAGATCATGCTGACGTACTTCGGGTCGGTCATGGCCAGCATGCGGTCGATCTCGTCGGTCTTCTGCACGGTGGTGGTCATGTGATGATGGTAAACGATCTTCATGCCGCTGTCGTAAGCGATCTTGCCGAGGTGGTTGAGGCCCTTGGTGAGCACTTCCCACTCATCGTCGTTGAGCACCTTCTTGTTCGCGAGCGGCGTATTCCACCGGTGCTGAATGGAGAAGGACTGATCCGAGGTGTTGATGATGGTCGCGCCAATGGACTTTAAGAAGTTCATGTGGTCGACGAACTCGCGCTCGTTCCACCACAGGGGCTGTTCATTGAGGTAAGTGCTGATCCAAGCGGTGATGGCGGACAGGCCGCGGCGGCCGAATTCCTTGTTCAGGATCGCGGGATCACGGGGATACTGGCAGCCGATCTCGGTGCCGACATAGCCGGTCAGCGCGATCTCGCTGATGGTCTGGAGGAAGCTGTTCTCCGCGCCCATTTCAGGCATATCGTCTTCGGTCCAGCCGATCGGGGCAATGCCGATTTTTACTTTCTTCGGATCTAACATTGGGATTCCTTCCTTTCGTGTTGCGTGAGTTTATTGCTCTCTTTGTAAGTACAGTTTAGCAATTTTGACCAGATTTTTCTTTCAAATTCTTGGGTTTTTTGAAAAATACGGTAAAAAGATGCAAAAACTGTCCAACAAATAAAAACAACAGGTGTCTGGAATGGAAAAAAGTGATGAGATACACGGTGCGCCGGCTCACGCCAACGCACCGTGCTGTGGCTCTTTTTTGAAAATCCTGCTTTTAGAGGTACGGACGGGTGGTCTCGGCGCCCATCTTGATGACGTCCTCTGCATTCATCGCCCAGTATTCCGGACGGAACAGCTCGAGGCAGGCCGGGCCGTCATAGCCGACAGCCTTGACCGCGTCTGCAACTTCCTTGACCGGGATCGCGCCCAGGCCGGGCATCAGGCGGTGGCAGTGGTCGAGGATGCCGAGCGGCAGATCCTCGCAGTCGTTGATGTGGAATACGAACAGCTTATCCTTCGGCACCTTGCGGATGAAGTCAACGTCCGCGCACTTGTCATGCAGATAAACGTTGATGCAGTCGATCGTCAGGCCGACGTTGTCGCGGTTGACCGCCTGCACGATCTCGAGCGCCTGGCGCACGCTGTTGCAGCACCACTTGCGGTCGCCGATCGGCTCGAAGGACAGCTTGACGCCGTAAGGTTCTGCGATATCAGCCAGCTCGTTGAGCACCTTAACCGAATCGTCGAACACTTCCTGCTCGTTCTTGGTGCAGATCTCGTCCTTTACGGTCGGCACAACGATGATATACGGGTTGCCGATCTGCTGCGCGATCTCGCAGCCAAAGGTGAACAGTTCAACAAGATCCTTCCACTCCTGCGGGGTGCAGAAGTTGATGTTTTCAATCGAGTTGAAGGCGTAGGGCTTGAGGTGGCTCTTTGCGAAAAAGGCCTTCAGATCGTCAACGGTATGGGTCTTGAGGTATTCCTTCAGCATATCGAGACGCAGCTCGATGTAGTCATAGCCGTACTTTTCGCACAGCTCGAGATCCTTCTCCACAGAGGAGTTCTCTTTACAGGTTGCTTCGTTAAAACCAAGTTTGAGCATAGTAGTGTCCTCCTTTTGTTACATTTCGCCGCGCGCTTCGCGCTCGGACAGCTCCTTCATAATGGTCGGATAAATCTTATCCAGCTTGTACAGCAGCAGAACAACAATTGCAACAGCCCAGATCAGGATGGGGCCCCACTGGAAGATCGTGGAGATCATAGACAGTGCGGAATCCGGCTGCGTTGCACCGCCGGTGGTCGAGCTGAGGAAGCCCGCGCCCTCCAGCAGAAGGGTCATAACAACGCTGGTGATACCGGTGCCGACCTTGAAGCCGAGCGAGCCGGCGCCGAAGATCAGGCTTTCCTGACGGATGTGGCTCTTCCACTGGCCATACTCTACTACGTCGCCCATCATGCCGAATACAACCGAGGTAAGCGGCGCCTGGCCGAGCGAGCGGATGATGGTCATTGCCATCAGCCAGCCAAAGCTTGTCGGGTTAACCAGGATCAATGCGTGTGCAACCACGACGACGATACAGCCGATCAGCGAAAGATCGCGCTTGTTGAACTTTTTGAGCAGCACCGGGCAGGCGAATGCGCCAACGATCAGTGCAATAATCTCAGCGGTGTAAATGAAGCTGTACAGGCCGTCATCGCCCAGTACATACTTGCAGTAGTACGGCAGGTCGGTGCCAATGATGGTGGTGTGGATGCAGGTGACCGCCCACAGGATCAGGGTCGCCCAGAAGTAGGGGTTGCCGAGCAGCGCCTTAAGGCTGCGGCCTGCGGTAACCTTGGGCTGCTGGGTCTGCTGGGCCTCAAAGCTGACGGTTTCCTTGCAGCGGAAGAAGCAGATAGCCAGCAGGATGACAGCGATGATGCACCATGCGGTCATAACCTTGATCCAGGCCGCCTGGTCGTTGCCGACCATCTTGACGATCGGCAGGGTGAAGGTAACAGCGATGATCTTGCCGAACGGCGACAGGCCCATACGGATGACAGAGAGCAGGTCGCGTTCATGCGAAGAGCGGGTCATCAGGGTGGACAGCGTGCCGTACGGCACGTTAATGGCCGTGTAGCAGACCGTGGTGGTCAGGTTATAAGTAACGAAAATGTACCAGAACTGAACGGTATCGCTGGACTGCGGAATACAGAACAATGAAATCGTACATAGCGCATACGGTATCGCCATCCATATAATCCAGGGACGCGCTTTGCCCCATTTGGACTTGGTGTGGTTGACGATGATACCCATGATAACATCCGATGTGCCATCGAAAATACGGGAAAGCAGCATGACAACACCGACGATAGCAACGTTAACGCCTGCATAGTCTGTGTAGAACAGGGTAAGTACGGCGGTGGTAATACCCATTACAATGTTACATGCGGTATCGCCCAAGCCGTAGGAAACTCGGGTACCCCAGGTAATCTTAGGGTCCGAAGTATTTACAGTGGCAGTGTTTTGCATATTCACTCAGCCTCCAGTTTTGGTTTAGCCGATCTCGTCGAGCTTGACCGGACGGCCCTCCTTGAGGGACTTGGCAGCAGCCATTGCGATCTTGACCGGCTGCAGGCCGTCAAAACCGTTGACCGGAGTCTCGGTGTCGTTCAGAACAGCTTCGGTGAAAGCCTTGGCTTCCGCGATGAACGCGTTGTTGTAGCGCTCGAGGAAGAACCAGGTGGGCTTGGAGATTTCAACGCCGTCCGCGCTGGAGATCATAGCCTGGTCGTTCAGGTCGTTGGAAACCTGTACGCAGCCCTTGTCGCAGTGCACCTCGGTGCGCTGGTCATAGCCATAGTGTGCTGCACGGCTGTTGTCGATCACGCCGAGCGCGCCGTTTTCAAACTTCATCATGACGATTGCGGTATCAACATCGTCATACTTGTCGTAGCCCGCACCGGACAGAGCCGCGCCGTAAGCGGTGACCTCGGTGACCTCGCTGCCAGCCAGGTAGCGAACCATATCGAAATCATGGATGGTCATATCCATGAAGATACCGCCGGAAACCTTGATGTAGTCCATGGACTGGTGGTCAGGATCGCGGGAAGTAACCTTGACGATGTTGGGCTTGCCCAGACGGCCGGAAGCAACCGTGTCGCGCACCATCTTGTGGTTGTGGTCAAAGCGGCGGACAAAACCGACCTGCAGCTTGACGCCGGCCTGCTTGACAGCCTCGAGCGCCTCGTTAATCTTATCGAGGTTGGTGTCGATCGGCTTCTCGCAGAAAATATGCTTGCCGGCCTTGGCCGCGCGCATGATGAACTCCGCATGGGTGTTCGTGGAGGAACAGATGAATACCGCCTCGATCGAGGGATCGCTGAAGATCATCTCCGGATCCTCATAGCACTTCTCGATGCCCATGTCCGCTGCCCAGGCGCGGGTCGCGTCGTTCATGAACGGATCGGCAACCGCGTAAAGCTCAGCTTCCGGTACAGCATGCGCCAGGTTTTCACCATGCAGCTTACCAATGCGGCCAGCACCCAGCAAACCAATACGAACCTTTTTCATCTTCATACACTCTCCTTTGTCATATCATGACTTGTGTCTTTTCGCGCTGAAAAAGCAGAAATTTGCGCCTGACGTAAAACAGTGGTATAATAAAACCACACGGAATTGCGCGCAGGCAGACCAATATTGTTACAATATTGCGTCCTTAAACCGTGTTTTCTGCGGTTCCAACGCTTTATCTGTAATTATTATAAGCGAAAAATCCAGGCGCCCGTTAGCGGGTTCTTGCCCAAAAATTTCGCGCCAGAGCTGGAAATCCGCAGAAATTTTGGAGAGGAATTGCGAAATCTTGTGATTGCGGGAGGGAATACAATGGCGACGGGACAAACAAATCAAATTCCTGAATTTGTAAATTGCATCTTGATCGACAGATCGAATAATAATAAGCAATCCCACCTTCCTCATGTGCATGAAAACGAGCTGGAGCTGTTCTACGTTTACGCGGGAACGGGACAATATATGGTGGATAATCGCCTTTATCCGATCCGTGAGGGCGATATCGTGATCTGCAATGCGGGCGTGCTGCATGGGGAGGAACCCTCGCTGGTGCGGCAGATACATTCCTACAGCGTGGCAATGACCGGCGTGCAGATGGAAGGGCTGCCGCCGAACTGCCTGATCGATTATAAAACCAAACCGGTGGTGTCCTGCGGGCAGCTGGCCGTACATGTCGGGCAGCTGATGCAGCTGCTCTATCTGCTGTCGGCAGATACCGCGCATCTGGGCAAACTTTGCGGCAGTCTGGCCTATTCCATGCTGCTGCTGACGCAGGAGCTGCTGAACAGCCGCGCGCGCACGGAGACGATTGAAGAACATGCCTCCCCGTCCTTTTTGGCGCACCGGGTGCGCCAGTATTTGGATAAGCACCACAACGAAGGGCTGACACTGGCCTCCGTATCCAGTCAGCTTAATATCAGCGAATACTATCTGGCGCATATCTTTAAGCAGGAGTTCGGCATTCCGCCGATGCAGTATGTGATGAAGCGCCGCATCGGCGAGGCGCAGGAGCTGCTGATGAACACCGAGCTGCCGGTTGCGGAGGTGGCGGACCGGCTGGGATACAGCAGTGTGTGCCATTTTAACGCCATGTTCAAAAAGAACGTGGGGATGCCGCCCGGAAAGTTCCGGCAATCCTTCCGCAAGGGCGAGATAAACGGGCAGAATTAGGAAAAAGCAAGGTATCGCTATATTTGGTGGAAAAACTGTGCTATAATCTGAACAGAACAGGAGGTTCATACATGGCACAGGACAACCCACTAAACGTACAATGTTTTGTCAAAAAGGATTTCCAGCCGCTGTTTGTTGGGGAGAATAACCCGCGGCTGCTGTATGTCAGCGATATCCGCCCGGATGCAAGCGCGCATCCGCGCGTGATGCACGCGCACGAGGATTTCGTCGAGATCATCCTGATTTGCAGCGGTTCAAGCGAGTACCTGATTCATGATAAGAAATATTTCATCCAGCCGGGCGATCTGCTGATTTACAACGCCGGCGTGGTGCACGATGAGATCTCAGGGCCGGATATTGAAATCGGCAGCTATTGCGTGGCGATCGGCGGGCTGCATATGCCCGGCCTGGGGCCGAATATGCTGATCCCGGCGGATGCGGGATATGTGTTTCCCACGCGGGGCAGTTTTGGTGACTTACGTATTCTGTTTGAGATGATGTTCCGCAACCTGGCCGGGGAGGAACCGCGCGCAGAGTCGTTTGCACATAGCCTGATGCACGCGCTGCTGGTCAAGGTTCTGGCTGTGACCGACGGCGCGGACGCACGGGAAAAACCGGTGGATGAGCCGCCGATTCTGGGGCGCCGCATCAAGGAATATATTGATAAGCATTATATGGAGCCGATCACCCTGCAAAGCATGGGCGAGGCGCTGCATATCAGCCCCTATTATCTGTCGCATGTGTTCAAGCAGATGAGCGGGTATTCGCCGGTGCAGTATCTGCTGCGCCGCCGGATCGGCGAAGCACAGACCTTGCTGATCACCACGGAGCTGTCGATCACGCATATCGCGGAGATGGTGGGCTATGACACGCAGAGCTATTTTAACCTGCAGTTCACCAAGAATGTGGGTATGTCGCCGGGCAAGTTCCGGCAGAATTACATCGTATCGCAAAAGGCGAAAAAACCGGGCGGCAAGAGCCGCCGGAAAGGCAATACCAAAACAGACTAACGGAATAAGGGCGCGCTGCACGCGGGGGATGAAATGGCAGCGCGCCCTTTTTATGCTTTTTTGCAGAAGAATGCCGCCCCGGTGTGCCGGGACGGCAAGAAGAAAAGGGATTGGAAATGTTCAGCGGTAGTCGTAGGAGGATTTGTCCGGGTGATAGTAGATTACATTGTCGCGGGTAAAGTACATTTCCGCAAAGATGATAGCAATAGCGAAGATACCGAACAGCATGATGATACACTCCTTTTAGATGATTTCTGTGATGTGAATGAATGGTGATGTGTGGTGAATAAGAATAGGAGAAAAAAGAGAGAGTTAAAAAAGTTTGGTAATGCGTGAAAGAAAAACATCTGTTTTTCCTTTGTGACTATATCATAACAGGAAAATACGGATATTTCTTTCAGTTTCCTGCGTTTGGCGCGGTTTCGCAAGGAAATGCAAGAACGCGGCAATCACCCGTCCGCCGCGCGGAGAAAACAGCGCAATAAAATGAAAAAGCGCGCGCCGGACGGGTGCAGCCGCTGCCGCTGGGCAGGCCTGCGCCCGTCCGGTTTTTGTGAAAATCTTGAGGCAGGGACCGGAAAACCAGTGTGTTCCGCACGGAAAAAGCAGGGGCGCTGCGCCCTGGCCGGGCCTTCCGCTGTGGCAGTACCGCCCTGCATATGGCGCCTGCCGCACGCCGGACGGCCTGAGACAATGCAAAAAAGCGGGATATTAGAAAAAACTGCGGTGGATTTTGCGGGGCAGGGGATTGGCTTATGTGCACAAAAATAAGATTCAAATACGAAATTAGTTGTGAAAAATTGGATAAATGACGACAAAAGAGACACATAGAAAGAAATTTGTGTTGATAAGGCAAGTTGCCAAGATGTTAGAAGAAATATCGCCGCGGAAAGTGTTACACTAAAACCATCAAAAGCGAAGGCCGCAGAACAAGCGGCCAGAGAGTGACGATAACACGAACTAAGGAGGAAGAAAAATGGGTAAAACCAAAATGACAGTAGGTCAGGCGATCGTCAAGTTCCTGAACCAGCAGTACATCGAGATGGACGGCAAGGTAGAGCCGTTCGTGGACGGCATCTTCACGATCTTCGGCCACGGCATGGTAGTCGGCCTTGGCCAGGCGCTGGAAGAGGATCCGGGTCACCTGCGTGTTTATCAGGGCCGCAACGAGCAGGGCATGGCGCACGCTGCTATTTCTTATGCCAAGCAGCACAACCGCCGCAAGATCATCGCTTGCTCGTCCTCGATCGGTGTCGGCGCAGCGAACATGGTAACCGCAGCGCTCACCGCGACGATCAACAACCTGCCGCTGCTGCTGTTCCCGTCTGACTCTTTTGCAACCCGCCAGCCGGACCCGGTGCTCCAGCAGCTCGAGGTACCGAACGACCTGTCCATGACCGCTTCCGACTGCTTCAAGCCGGTCGCACGTTACTGGGACCGCATTTCGCGCCCGGAGCAGGTGATGAGCGCAATGGTCAACGCAATGCGCGTGCTGACCGATACCGCAAACTGCGGCACCGCCGTCATCTCCCTGCCGCAGGACGTACAGGGCGAGAGCTATGAATATCCGGACTACTTCTTCCAGAAGCGCGTCCATCACGTTGCCCGCCGCGTTGCGGACGACTACGAGATCAACCAGGCGGTTGAAATGATCAAGGCATCCAAGAAGCCGATGCTGATCTCCGGCGGCGGCGTCCGTTACTCTGAGGCGGGCGAGACCGTTATGGACTTCTGCAAGGCATTCAATATCCCGGTGTCCCAGACCCAGGCGGGTCACTCCGCACTGCCGGATTCGTTCGAGCTGTCCGTGGGCGGCATCGGCGTCACCGGCGGCCTGGCAGCCAACGAGCTGTGCAAGGACTGCGACCTGGTTATCGGCGTCGGCACCCGTTTCAACGACTTCGTCACCGGCTCCAAGTGGGTGCTGTTCCGCAACCCGGACATCAAGGTGCTGGCGATCAACACCTCTGAGTTCCATGCGGAGAAGCTGGACGCGACCCGCTGCGTAGGCGACGCGAAGGTAACGCTGGAAGCGATCGAGGCCAAGCTGAAGGAAGCAAACTACAAGACCGCATACACCGACGAGATCGACAAGATCCGCAAGGTATGGGAAGAGGAGCGCCTGCGCGTACTGGGTGTCCAGTATCACGGCGAGGGCTTCGGCGAAGGCAAGTTCGTACCGTGCGTACCGAGCTGGACTGAGAAGATCATGAACGACTTTGTAAACGATATCGGTGGCACGATCACCGAGTCCAATGCAGTCGGCATGCTGCGTGAGGAGATCGACGACGACGCGATTGTGGTAGCAGCAGCAGGCTCGCTGCCGGCAGACCTCGAGCGTCTGTGGGTAACCGATGCGAAGGATTCCTACAACATGGAATACGGCGCATCCTGCATGGGCTACGAGATTGCAGGCGCACTGGGCGCCAAGCTGGCTGAGCCGGACAAGGAAGTATACGCGCTGGTCGGCGACGGCTCGTTCATGATGCTCAACTCCGAGATCCCGACGGCGATCCAGGAGAACGCCAAGATCACGATCGTGGTATTCGATAACTGCGCATTTGGCTGCATCAACAACCTGCAGATGGGCAACGGCATTTCTTCGCTCGCGACCGAGATGCGTCACCGCAACGAAGCGACCGGCAAGCTGGACGGCAAGTACTGCTACACCGATTTCGGCAAGGTCGGCGAAGGCTACGGCATGAAGGCGTTCTACGCCAAGACCCCGGATGAGTTCCGCAAGGCGGTACAGGACGCGAAGAAGGAGACCTGCTCCTGCATCATCGACGCGAAGGTTCTGCCCAAGACCATGGCAGAGGGCTACGAGTCCTGGTGGCACATCGGCGTCGCTTCGACCTCGAAGTCTGACGCGGTCAAGGAAGCGCGTAAGCGCATCGACGACCACCTCGCAGAGGCGAGAATGTACTGAGGCAATCCCAACAAAGGTTAATTCCCTTTTCTTCTTCCACGGTATTAACTTCTCATTGCATTCTCCGGAATTATTTTCTCTCACGCCGTCCAAGGTGCAGCGCGTGCATGGCCGTGCGCGCTGCGCAGGGGCGGTAAGATAACAGCCGTAGGAGAGGGAACGCCAAGTACTTTATCATATATATGGTTCAGGCACAGCCGCCCGTTATGGCAGCGCGTTTTTCGTGCTGCCGCTGAGCGGGCGGCTTTTTGCTACTCAAAATCAGGGAAAAGGAGCGAAAAAGACATGAAATATACGAGCAAGGGCCCGTTTGAACAGGGCTACAACAAGATGATCTCCGCGGTGGAGAACCCGGAGATGATGGGCATGGAGTTCGGCGTAGTCAAGATGGCAGCGGGCGACGTGATGCACTTTGATTACGCGCAGGAGGTCGTTTACGACCTGCTGTCCGGCAAGGTGACCTTTGCGTGGGACGGCAAGAGCGAGACCGTAGAGCGCAAGGACTGCTTCCACGAGGGCGCGATCCTGCTGCATGTGCCGCAGAACACCAAGGTGACGATCACCGCGGAGAGCGAGACCGAGGTTGCAGTGGCGCGCACGGAGAACAAGCGCAGCTTCGAGGCCAAGCTGATGCGTCCGGAGGACTGCCTGTGCGCCAACGAGGAGCGCGGTGCGGGCCAGATGAACGAGTGCTCGACCCGTATGGTGCGCACCTTCTTTGACCGTTCCAACTGCCCGGAGACCAACTTCTTCATCGGCGAGGTCGTACATTTCCCGGGCAAGTGGTCCTCCTATCCGCCGCATCAGCACGTGGAGCCGGAGATGTACTACTACAAGTTCCTGCCGGAGAACGGCTACGGCCTGGCAGAGTACGGCGATGACGCATACAAGGTAAAGAACAACGACCTGACCGGCATGCCGTGCAACGTGACCCATTCGCAGGCAGCGGCGCCGGGCTATGCAGAGTACTATCTGTGGTGCATCCGTCTGCAGGACGACAAGAACATCATCACCACGACGGTGAAGGAATATGAGTGGGTAACGGCGCCGGACGCCAAGTATTTCCCGGACATTTAAGGAGGCGCAGACAAGATGAAAGCCTTTCAGCTGATCCCGGCCATTGCGGAATATGCGGATTTCGGCGCGCTGGCAAGCGAACTGAAGCTCGGCCCGGCCGATCTGATCCTGACCAATGAATACATCTATAACCCCACGATCGCGTCGCTGAACCTGGGCTGCCACACCTGCTTCCAGGAGAAGTACGGCGGCGGCGAGCCGACCGACGTGATGGTGGACGCGATCCTGGACGATCTGCGGGACAAGGACTATGACCGCATCGTTGCAGTAGGCGGCGGTACGGTGATCGATATCGCCAAGGTGCTGACCGTGGCGCGTCCGTCCGATAAGGTGGACGACCTGTACGACCGCATGGCGTCCCTGGAGAAGGAGCATCCGCTGATTATCGTGCCGACGACCTGCGGCACGGGCAGCGAGGTCACCAACATCGCGATCATCAACCGCACGACCAAGGGCGTCAAGGTGGGTCTGGTATCGCCCTCGATGTTTGCAGATGAAGCGGCTCTGGTACCGGCGATGCTGAACAGTCTGCCGTATCAGGTGTTTGCGACCAGCTCGATCGACGCCATGGTGCACGCGGTGGAGTCCTTCCTCAGCCCGAACGCCTGCCCGATCAGCGAGCTGTTCTCGGAAAAGGCGCTGCAGCTGATCCTGCGCGGCTGGAAGGACGCAGTGGCGTCCGGCAGCAAGGACGGCTGGAAGACGCATGCGCTGGACTTCCTGCGCGCGTCCAACTTTGCGGGCATCGCATTCGGTCACGCGGGTTGCGCGGCAGTGCATGCGACGGCGTATCCGCTCGGCGGCACGCACCACATCCCGCACGGCCAGGCAAACCAGCTGATGTTTGCGGACGTGATGCGCAAGTATCAGGAGAAGAAGCCGATCGGCAAACTCAACCAGCTGGAAGAACTGCTGGCAAAGGAACTGGACGTGGAGCCGGTATTCGCAATGGAGAAGCTGTACGAGCTGATGGACGAGGTGCTGAAGAAGGATCCGCTGCGTGAGCACGGCGTGACGGCGGAAGAGCTGCCGGGCTTTGCCAAGAGCGTGATCGAGACGCAGCAGCGCCTGCTGGGCAACAACTATGTCGAGCTGACCGAAGAGGATATTCTTGCGATTTACCGCGCTGCATACTAAGCAGGAGGGGTAAGCATGGAATGGAGAAGGTATTATAAAGAACACACGATGACGCCGGAGCAGGCGGTAAGCGTGATCAAGGACGGCGACCGCGTGGTATTCGGCCATGCGGTGGGCGAGCCGATCATCTTCCAGCGTACGATGGCGCGCATGGCGGAGCAGTTCCATAACGTCGAAGTGGCACACATGGTGTATTTGGGCTCGGGCGAATATTTGCAGCCGGGTATGGAGAGCCACTTCCGTCACAATGCGCTGTTTGTAGGCGGCGCGGCGCGCAAGCCGATTGCCGAGCACCGCGCGGACTACACGCCTGTGTTCTTCTCGGATGTGCCGCGTATGTTCCGCGACGGCACGCTGCCGGTGGATGTGTTTGCATTTACCTGCTCGCCCCCGGACGAGCGCGGCTATGTGAGCTTGGGCCTGTCGTGTGACTATGGCGCACAGGCGGTCAAGTCGGCAAAGACCGTCATTGCAGAGGTAAACCCGAACATGCCGCGCACGTTCGGCGAGACCTTTGTGCACGTGACGGAGATCGATGGTTTCCTGTGCTCGTGGGAGCCGCTGCCCGAGTCGCCCCCGGCGAAGATCACCGAGGAGGACCGGCAGATCGGCAAGTACATTGCCGAACTGGTGCGCGACGGCGACTGCCTGCAGCTGGGCATCGGCGCACTGCCGGATGCGGTATGCTCGTTCCTGGGCGACAAGAAGGACCTGGGCCTGCACACTGAGATGATTTCGGACGGCGTGCTGCCGCTGCTGGAAAACGGTGTGATCAACGGCAGCAAGAAGCAGCGCGACGTAGGCAAGATCTGCGTGACCTTCCTGATGGGCACGCGCAAGCTGTATGACTATGTGGACAATAACCCGGTGATCCGGATGCTGCCGGTGGATGTGTGCAACAACCCGGCGGTGATCTCGCAGAACGACAACGTGGTGTCGATCAATTCGTGCGTTGAGGTAGACCTGCAGGGCCAGGTTTGCGCAGAGGCGATCGGCCTGCGGCAGATCTCCGGCATTGGCGGCCAGATGGACTTCGTGCGCGGCGCGAACCTGTCCAAGGGCGGGCGTTCGATCATTGCGCTGCATTCGACGACCAAGAACGAAGCGGCGAGCAAGATCGTAACGACGCTGACAACCGGTGCGCCGGTAACGACCAGCCGGTGCGACGTAAACTACATTGTGACCGAGTACGGCGTGGCACAGTTGCGTGGCCAGACGCTGCGTGAGCGTGCAAAGCGCCTGATTGCGATTGCGCACCCCAAGTTCCGCCCCGAGCTGGCGGAGGAATACGAGCGTCGTTTCGGCGAGAAACTCGCGCTCTGATCCATCATTTACCATCACTTGTGGATTCGCGCCGGTTCGCGGGACTGATGATAAGTAATCCGTTCAAGTCTCCTCATATTGCTCGCTGCCGGCGCTTTTCCTTTTTCAGGACAGGAAAGAAAGAAGAATATAATTATGATGACAAAAGAACAGTACATTGAATCCCTGCGTAAGCTGCATCTCAACCTGTACCGCTTTGGCGAGAAGGTAGAAAACGTGGTCGACGACCCGATCGTCCGTCCGTCGCTCAATTCCTTTGCCGCGACCTATGAGCTGGCCGAGGACCCCCAGTATGAGGATCTGATGACTGCCACCTCTTCGCTGACCGGCAAGAAGATCAACCGCTTCACCCATCTGCATCAGTCCACCGACGACCTGATCAAGAAGGTCAAGATGCAGCGCCTGCTTGGCCAGAAGACCGCAGCCTGCTTCCAGCGCTGCGTTGGTCTGGATGCGGCGAACGCGGTGTTCTCCACCACCTATGAGACCGATGAGGCGTGCGGCACCAAGTATCATGAGAACTTCAAGAAGTTCTGGACCGACGTACAGGACAACGACTGGGCAGTTGACGGCGCAATGACCGACGTCAAGGGCGACCGCGGCCTGTCCCCGTCCAAGCAGGCGGATCCGGATCTGTTCCTGCATGTAGTTGAGCGCACTGCGGACGGCGTTTATGTCACCGGCGCCAAGGCGCACCAGACCGGCTACCTGAACAGCCACTATGTGCTCGTTATGCCGACCATCTCCATGCGTGAGGGTGACGAGGATTACGCGATTTCGTTTGCCTGCCCGACCGATGCAAAGGGCATCACCCTGATCCTCGGCCGTCAGTCCTGCGACACCCGCAAGACCGAGCAGTACAATGACATCGACGTTGGCAACAAGGTTTATGGCGGCCACGAAGTGCTGGTCATCTTCGACCACGTATTCATCCCGAACGACATGATCTTCCTCAATGGCGAAGTACAGTTTGCCGGCATGATGGTCGAGCGTTTCGCAGGCTATCACCGTCAGTCTTACGGCGGCTGCAAGGTCGGCGTAGGCGACGTGCTGATCGGCGCGACTGCACTGGCGACCGAGATGGCGGGCTGCGCGAAGGCGTCCCACGTCAAGGACAAGATCATCGAGATGACCCACCTGAACGAGACCCTGTATTGCTGCGGTATTGCCTGCTCTTCGCAGGGCACCAAGACCAAGTCCGGCAACTACCTGATCGACCTGCTGCTCGCGAACGTCTGCAAGCAGAACGTCACCCGCTTCCCGTACGAAATTGCACGTCTGGCACAGGATCTGGCCGGCGGCCTGATGGTCACCCAGCCGTCCGAGGCGGACTACCGCAACCCGGCAACCCACGATTACATCGAGAAGTACCTCAAGGGCGTGGCTTCCGTTCCGACCGAGGACCGTATGCGTGTCCTCCGCCTGATCGAGAACATGACCATGGGTACTGCTGCAGTCGGCTATCTGCCTGAGTCCATGCACGGCGCAGGCTCGCCGCAGGCGCAGCGTATCATGATCGCACGTCAGTCCAACCTCGAGATGAAGAAGGAACTGGCCAAGAAGATCGCCCGCATCAAGTAAAACCAACACAGAAAAGCGCCCGTCCGCAGGCACAACGGGCGGGTGCTGTTTTCCGACAAAGGAGGAACTTATGGATCAGCAGAAATTGCATGAGCTCCGCGTATTCGCGGCGGAAATCCGCCTGGAAACGCTTAAAATTATCGCCTCGCGCGGCTTTGGCCACGTTGGCGGCTCGATGTCCATGGCGGACGCCATGGCTGTGCTGTATGGCGAAGTAATGAATATCGACCCCAAGAACCCCCGCTGGGAGGACCGCGACTGGTTCGTGCTCTCCAAGGGCCATGGCGGCCCGGTTATGTACGCGACCCTCGGCCTCAAGGGCTACTATCCGATCGAAAAGGCGTACACCCTTAACCAGCCGGGCACGGATTTCCCGTCCCATACCGACCGCAACAAGACCCCGGGCGTTGACCTGACCACTGGCTCGCTCGGCCAGGGCATGAGCGAGGCAGTCGGCGCAGCGCTCGGCAACCGCGTCCAGGGCCGCAGTAGCCATGTGTTTGTTGCCATCGGCGACGGCGAAGCAGATGAGGGCCAGATCTGGGAAGGCGCGCAGTTTGCCGCGCACTACAAGCTGGACAACCTGACCTGCCTGGTAGACGACAACAAGCGCCAGCTGGACGGCGCTGTGGCAGACGTTATGAGCCACGGCAAGGGCATCGGTGCGAAGTTTGATGCGTTTGGCTGGAATGTGATCAATGTAGAAGACGGCAACGATGTAGAGCAGATCTACAACGCGATCCAGCAGGCGTATGCTTGCAAGGGCAAGCCGACCTGCCTGATCCTGAACACGGTCAAGGGCAAGGGCGCAACCTTTGCAGAGCCCACGGGCGCGCATTCCTCGCAGCCGACCCAGGAGCAGTGGGACGAAGCGATCGCAGCGTCGCAGGCGGCGCTCGAAGCGGTCAAGAACGAGAAGTAAGGGAGGGAGAACAAGATGAGCTATACTTTGATTGGCAAGCATGAGAAGGACAGCCGCGCCAACCGCGACGGCTATGTAGAGGCCATGCTGGAGATGATGGCGGAAAACGATAAGCTGGTGCACATCGACTGCGACCTGATGGGCTGCATCAACACCGGCAAGCTGCTGAAAGCCCATCCGGACCGTACGTTTAACGCCGGTATCGCGGAGCAGAACGCGATGGGCGTTGCTGCCGGCATGGCGGCGACCGGCCTGACCGTATTTGCACATTCGTTTGGCTGCTTTGCCTCCCGCCGTATGTTCGACCAGGCGTTCCTGTCCGCGGGTTATTCCCAGCTGCCGGTACACGTCATCGGTTCCGACCCCGGCGTGACTGCGGCGTTCAACGGCGCGACCCACATGCCGTTTGAGGACTGCGCGCTGTACATGACCATTCCGAACGCAGTTGTTATTGATTCCTGCGACTTTGCACAGACCAAGTCGCTCACCAAAAAGCTCGCGGCGGACGGCCACCCGTCCTATATGCGCCTGATCCGTAAGGGCTTTACCACGGTTTATGCGGACGGCTCGGAGTTTGAGATCGGCAAGGGCGTCACCCTTAAGACCGGCACGGATGTGACTATCATCGCGTCCGGCATTCTGGTTGACGAGGCGCTGAAGGCGGAAGAGCAGCTGGCGAAGGAAGGCATTTCCGCGCGCGTGATCGATATGCACACCTGGAAGCCGCTGGACGAGGAACTCGTTGTCAAGGCAGCGCAGGAGACAGGCTGCATCGTGACCGCAGAAAACCATCAGGTTTCGTGCGGCCTCGGCTCGGCGGTCGCCAACGTGCTGAGCGAGAAGTGCCTGGTGCCGCTCGAGCGCGTCGGCATCCAGAACCGTTTCGGCCAGGTCGGCCCGCAGGATTTCCTGATGAAGGAATACAACCTGACGGCAGACGACATTGTCGCTGCGGCGAAAAAGGCAATTGCCAGAAAGTAAGATCGGATTACAAAGAGGCTGCCAGCTGGCAGCCTCTTTGCTTTGTAGCAGACGAACAGGCAAGGACCCAGTACAAAATGTACTGGGTCCTTGCCTGCTTTGCATAACCGGTTGTTCGCTGCGCAGGCCAACACCTGCGGAGTGTTATTGCCGCTTTTTGCGGCCCGCCGTATGGTCGGGTACAACGTAATTTTCCCGGAACCGCCGGGGCGGCATACCGACGTGCTTGGTAAACTGGAGATTGAAGTAGCTGTGCGTTTCATATCCGACCATCTCGGCGATCCGTGCAACCGGCAGATCGGTCGAAATCAGCAGTGTCTGCGCCTCTCCGATGCGCCGGCGCAGCAGATACTGACCGGGGGAGTAGCCGCTCATTTCTTTGAAAATATGAGACAGATAGTAGGGGCTGAAGTGCAGTGCATCACCGATGCTTTGCAGCGTGATCGGTTCTGTGTAGTGCTGATCGATATAGTCTTTGACCAGATATCCGAGTGCATACGGCTCGTCCGGCTGCTTGGGCGGCACAGCGCAGCCCTCAGCCACAGCCAGCACCTTGATCAGCAGCGCGTGCATCAGGCAGTGGCAGAATTCTTCCGCCATCGCTTCACCCGCAGATAAACTGCGGAACATCATGCTGCAAATCGCGCGGATTGTTTCAAAATCCCTTCCGGTTGAAAAAATGTATCCGGCATGATCCGGTAGCAGGGCGTTTTCGCGCAGGCCGGGCATATGCAGTCCGCCGACAGCAACGCAAAAACTGCCGATCTCCCTGTCCGGACCGGATACCTCGTCGTGCACGACCCCCGCATTGTAGACCAGCACATCGCCCGCGTGGATGGTCTGTTTGCGGTTGTGGATCAGATATTCGCTCTGCCCGCTGACGATCAGGATGATCTCAACAAAATCCTCATGCGCATGCAGAATGCGCGGATGGACGCTCGCGTGCGGCGGAATATCCGCTACATAGAGCAGGCGGGGATTGTTTTTTTCGGTGAATACCGGTGGGATATTCTTTTTGGCAAAGCACTGTACAGGAAGGGAATGATTCAACGCTTTCTCCAATCTCAGTCAGATATATCTGTGCGCAAACGCGGTACAGCTTGTATGCTGCACCGCGTTTTTGCCGGATATTTGGGTTTATGCCTGCATCTCCGAAACCTTGACCCAGCGGCCTTCGCGCGCCGAAGTGGCCATTGCTTCCAGAATTGTATCCACATAGTGGCCGTAAGCGATGTCAATATCAACCTTGCGGTCCTCAGTGATTGCGGTCAGAATGTCATGCGCCTGGATGGACATGATCTCGTTGTAGGCAATGCCCTGCTCGTCCGTGCCGCAGAAGTTTGCGTAGTCGCCGTTGCGGGTGTTGCCCTTGATGATCTTATAGCCGCGCTCCTTGGGGTCGCAGTCGTTCGAGTAGTACAGCAGTTCGTTGATGCGGGTCATCTCAAAGCGGACCGAACCCTTGCTGCCCTGGATCTCATACGCCAGGCTGACCGGGCGTGCAACCGATACACGGCTGGAGGACATCGAACCGATGCGGCCGTCCTCGTACTTGACGATGACATAGATCTGGTCATCCGTATCGATGTTCAGCATCTTGGAGGGGTCGCGTGCATCCGGACGCTGCTTGTACGGGGTATCCCAGGATGCAAAGACCTCGACGATCTTCTTGCCGACGATCATGTCGGACAGGGAAACAACGTGCGCGGTCAGGTCGCCCAGCGCACCGGTGCCGGCAGTCGCTGCGAGCTGGCGCCAGGTTGCCGGAGTGTTCGGGTCAGCGCAGTAAGAGCAGTCGAACTCGCCGCGGAAGGTGACAAAGTCGCCCAGCTTGCCCGCGTCCATCAGTTCCTTGGCCAGTACGTTTGCCGGGCACTTGGTGTAAATGAAGTCAACCAAGCTCTTGACGCCCGCCTTTTCAATCGCGTCTACCATTGCCTTGCCTTCAGCCAGGGTGTTTGCCATCGGCTTTTCGCACAGGATGTGCTTGCCGGCCTCAGCGGCCGCAATTGCAATCTCAGCATGGGTGAAGTTCGGGGTTGCGATGATAACCAGCTCGACCTCAGGATCGTTGATGACATCGTGCCAGTCGGTGGATACCTTCTTGTAGCCAAAGCGCTCAGCCGCGAGCTTGGCAGCAGCCTCGTTAACATCTGCAACATGCTCAAATACGGGCTCTACATCGTGATACGCCTGACGGACATTGTTCAGGCCGATGGAGTGGAAGCTGCCCATCCAGTTAGCGCCGATCAGGCCGACTTTTACCTGCTTCATAATCAATAATTCCTTTCTACTATGTGTTATTTGTATTGTGCAATCAGATTTTGTAGCCGATGCCCTTTAG
This sequence comes from uncultured Agathobaculum sp., assembly GCF_944384765.1. Taxonomy (GTDB): domain Bacteria; phylum Bacillota; class Clostridia; order Oscillospirales; family Butyricicoccaceae; genus Agathobaculum. Next base: position 39,097 of record NZ_CALWUM010000012.1, read on the forward strand.
GAAGTCCACGCTCGCCTTGACGTTTGCCAGACTGTTTTCCACATTGCGCGGATCGCATTCCTGCTCGATCGTGATATAACCGTTATAGTCGATCTCCTTGAGCACATCGGCAACCGCCTTGTAGTCGATCATACCCTGGCCGATGGGGCACATGGAGCCCTTTGCACAGCCCTCGAAGAAGCGGATATGCTCGTGCATGACCTCGTCATAGACCTTGGGGTCGATATCCTTGAAATGGACGTAATCCAGGCGGTCCTTATACTTGCGCAGCCACTCGACCGGGTCCATGCCGGCATACTGCAGGTGGCCGGTGTCGAGAACAAAGCCCGCCATGTCGTTCGGGATCTCCTCAGCCAGACGGTCGATCTCGTCGGCAAACTCAATGTAGCCGCCGCAGTGCGGATGCAGCACCGGACGCACGCCGTAGCTGTTTGCGCGTTCGCACAGACCCTTGAAGTGGCTGACCAGCTTGGCCCAGCCGGCCTCGTCCAGACGCGGTGCACGGTCGGAGTGACCGGCTGCATAGTCGCGCTCATCGTGGCCCCAGTCCATGACGGTCATATACGGGGTCGGCCAGCGCTGGCCGGGCTCGCGGGGAAGCGGCGGCAATTTGGTGATCAGCTGGCAGATGCCGTCGACCTGCTTGAGCAGCTTTTCATAGTTGTCATCGCTGAGCACGTCGTCAAAGATCGTACCGGCTACGATCGAAAGCTGATTTTTGTTCAGCTCCTCAGTGACGCCCTCGATATCGTCGGTCGGGATCCAGCCGTTCGGGCCGAGCTCAATGGCGCTATAACCCGCCTCATGCGCCTCGCGCAGCACCCGCTGCCAAGTCGGCAGATACGGGTTGGTGATGTCGTCCACACCCCAGCAGCAGGGTGCGCCGCAAATGTGTATACCCATGGTGTTTTCTCCTTTTCCAAAAGTTTAATCCGGTCCGGCAGCGGTTGATGCTGGTTTCGTTTGTGAAACCATTATTACGCATTTTCGGAATTTTGACTTCTACAAAGCAGCAGCGGTTTCTGGCAATGTATACAAAATTACAAAGCGATAAATAGTTGCAAAATATGTAAATTCAAGACGATAAACCCCGCGTTTCAACCGGTAAAACTGAGATGGTGTTGGATGTGGGGGCGGAAAGACGCAAAGAGGGGTTGTCGCTTTTGTCATAAACTTTTTGTACTTTTCTGCTTTTCAGCTGCTCAAAAAACTGCTGCCGGCAATGCCGTTTGCAAACGGCATGCTGGCAGCAGCATTAGTCTTTGTTCTGTGCACCTCTGTAATTTTTGCGGAATTGTCCAGGGGGAATACCGACATATTTGCTGAACAGCTTGTTGAAATGGCTTTGCGCATCAAACCCGACCATGCGGGCGATCTTTGTGATGGTGTAGTCAGTTGTGATCAGTAGGGTCTGCGCTTCGCCGATCTTTTTGCGCAGCGCATATTGCATGGGTGGGCAGCCGATCATGTCCTTAAACACGTGTGACAGATAGGATTCACTCATACCGAGCGCCTGGCTGATTTGTTTCATGCTGAGCGGTTCACGGTAGTGCGCGTCGATGTATTCCTTGATTTTGCGGCCCAGGTAGTAGTTGGGGTGCTGCTCCTGGGTTTTGCGGTCGGCGTAGATGACACGCCAGATGATCTCAAGCAGCGCCTGTGTTTCAAAGTGCACGATATACCGGGACCATACAGAGGGGTTCTCAAAATGCGACAGCATCCCTTCGCACAGCGCCTGAATGCTTTCGAACCCTTCCCGAATATGAAAGACCGGATTGACGTCGTCCTCGATCAGCGCATTGGGGCGCAGGTGCGGCACATCCAGATTGCCGACGGCAAAAAAGTAGCTGCCGATCTGTGCATCCTTGCTGGAAAGCTCATCATGCACCACACCGGCATTATAGATGATCACATCGCCCGGCTGAATCAGCTGCCGTCGGTCTCCGATCAGATATTCACTTGTGCCGCTGTAAATAATGCTGATTTCCACGTGTCCGGCATGCGAGTGCATGATACGTGGATAGCTGCTGATTTCAGGCAGGATCTTCCCCATGTAATAAAGCTGTGGTTTTGTCTTGGAAGAAAATAGCGGGGAAACCTCCTCTTCCATAAAGTGTTGAAGCATTTCTCTTTCCTTTCTGCAACAACGTGGAGCGGCATTTCATAACAGTTTCAAGATAGCATAACTAACAGTTTTTTACTTCTAATTTCTTGCGTTAATTTTCAAACACGGTTGCAGTTTTTCCAAAAGTCCGCTATGCTTACAGTAGAAATCTGAGAGGGAGGAGGGAGATCGTGTCCGAGAATTCAGTCTCTTTGGCGCGGTTTGTCAACCTGCATTTTGTCGATGAGAAATACCATGAACAGCATTCCCAGCTGCTGCATAAGCATGAGGATGTGCTGGAGCTTTTCTATGTCATGAAGGGCGAGGGGCAGTATTTTGTCGGCGGCAAAGGCTATATCGTGCAGGCGGGCAACTTGGTCATCTGCAACGCCGGCGTGATGCACGGCGAAGAACCGTTTCAGAAGCACAATATGGAAAGCTACTGCTGTGTGCTGCAAGGGGTCTCGCGGCCTGGTCTGCCGCCCAACGTGATATCCAAGCCCTCGTGGAATCCGGTGCTTTATTTTGCAGAGGACAGGGCGGAGGTGGAGCACATCCTGATAGCGCTGTTCGGCCTGTTTTCGCATCAGGCTGCCAACAAAGCCGCCTGTGAGCTGCTCGCCAACGCCATGCTGGAGATCGTGGCCGAAAAGCTGCGCCGCCGCCAGCAGGCCAATGCGGTGACCGAGAAAAACAACGAGGAATTCATCCAAAGCATTATGCAGTATCTGGATGAGCATTATATGGAGCCGATCCAGCTGCAAAGCCTTGGCGAGCGGTTTCACATCAGCCAGTTTTACCTGTCGCATATCTTCAAGGCGGAAACCGGTCTGTCTCCTATGAAGTATGTAATGCACCGGAAGATCGGGCAGTCGCAGAACCTCTTGATGAATACGGATATGCCGGTCGGCACCATCAGCGAAACACTGGGTTTTAGTGACAACTGCCATTTCAGCACCACGTTCAAAAAATACGTTGGTCTGACGCCGACACAGTACCGGCAGCATTTCCGCACACCATAGGCCGGTGGGAAAACATATATTTACATAAATGGATGCCTGATTTGCAGGCATCCATTTTTTGTTTACACAAAATTGCTGCCAAAAGGTGTGAAAAAGCAAGATTACGCTACTTTGCTTCAACAAAACTTAAATTGTGCCCGATTGGTTAATTTGGCTAAAGTTCGCGTTCGGCTTTTGGAAGCCAACGCAAGAATATAAAAGTTTCCCGGAAAAAACCATCGCGTTTGCCGAGAAAAGACAGCAGGAATTTCCTAACGCAGCAGAGGTGTTTTTTCTATAATGAACTCATAAAGCATTCATGAATGACTCTGAGAGGTAAACAAGTGTAATTGGAGAACGCAAAAGGAAAGGAAGCGAAACAATGGAAAACACTTCTGCAAGTACAGCAACCAGCGGAACGGCTACTGCAGAGCGGAGCGGATTCGTCAAGATCCCTTGGGTATCCCGCATCGGCTACGGCTTGGCAGATAGTTCTTGTAACATCGTCTATGGTATGATCAATACCCTGCTGACCCTGTTTTACACGGACTACGTCGGCATTTCGTTTGTAACAGTTGGTCTGGTCATGCTGATCTCCCGTTTCTTTGACGGAAGCTCGGATGTCATCATGGGTGTCGTCGTCAGCAAGACCCGTTCGCGCTGGGGCCGCTCGCGTCCCTGGCTGATGTGGATGGCGCTGCCGTACGTTATCACGTCGGTCGCCCTGTTCACGGTCCCGCAGACCTCGGAGACCCTGCAGTTCCTGTACATCTTTGTAACCTACAACCTGTGCACCACCGTGTGCTACACGGCGATCAATGTGCCGCTCGGCTCGCTGTCCACCATGATGACCCGCGATTCGCACCAGCGAGACATCCTCTCCTCTGTGCGTATGGCGCTGGCGCCGGTTGGCCGCCTGATTTCGGTCACTTTCACCATGCCGGTTGTCCGTTTGTTCGGCAACGACCAGTCCGCCTGGGTCAAGGCAATGGCTATGTGGTGCGCCATCGCGTTTGTGCTGCTGATCTTCAGCTTCGTCACCTGCAAAGAGCACGTTAAGGTGCCCGATAAGACGGTTGAAAAGGCAAGCGGCGGCTTTAAGCGCAATTTCTTCGCCCTGGTCAAGAACCCCTACTTCTGGGCTACCCTCGTACTGTGGACCGTAACCTGTGTTCACTCCACGCTGGTTGGTACCGACCTGCCGTATTACTGCAAATACATCTTCGGCAACGATACCTGGATGTACAGCTCGCTATATTTGGCCGAGAATATCACCCTGATTGTCGGCGCAATGGTCTGCCCGCTGCTGCTCGGCCGGTTTAACAAGCGCGACCTGTCTCTGGCCGGCTGTATCCTCGCAGTCGTCGGCCACCTGCTGTTCCTGTTCAACCCGATGAGCTATGAATGGGCGATGGCAGTCACCATCATCCGCGGCATCGGCCAGGCGCCGTTGACCGCTCTGGTATTCGGCATGATGGGCGACGTTATTGAGTACGGCCAGTGGAAGTTCCACATCCGTCAGGAGTCCCTGGTATTCGGCGGCGGCTCGCTGGGCTTCAAGATCGGCACCGGTTTGACCAGCGCGCTGATCAGTATGCTGCTGACCAATGCGGGCTACATCAGCTCGACCACCGGCGGCGCAGTCCAGCCGGACAGTGCAAAGGAAATGATCATCACCATCTATAAGTTTGGCCCGGCGATCATCTGGGGCATTGCAGTCGTTGTGCTGATCCTGTATAAGCTGGACAAGATTTATCCGAAGGTTATGTCGGATCTGGCTGAACGAGAAGCACGAGGAGAAATGTAGTTTTTATATGAAGGAGTGAGCTTGCATGAAAGACATTAAAATCGGCGCATGCGACTGGGGCCTGCCCGGCAACGGCCTGTACGCTACCCAGATCGCGGCAGCGGTGGGGCTGGATGCGCTGTCCCTTAAGATTGGCCTTTATGAGTTCGATTATCCGCTGACCCAGCCGGAAATGCAGAAGATCTATCTGAGCGAACAGCAGAAGTACGGCATCGAGTACTGCGCGATCGCGCTCAACGATTTTGACAACATCCCCATGCATGCCCGCAAGGGGACCAAGGAATACGACATTGTATGGAACCTGCTTGGCCGCGCGGTCAAGACGGCTAAGGCGCTCGGCGTCAAGATCATCCAGGTGCCCGGTTTCGTGGCGAGCGAGATCAAGTCCGAGGAGGATATGGAGCACTCTGCCCGTGCGTTCCAGTACCTGTGCGACGCGGCCGGCGAATACGGCATCTCGGTCGCAGGCGAGAACGTGATGAATGCAGAGGAGTTCCGCAAGCTGTACGACATGGTCGACCGCAAGAACTTTTATCTGTACTTTGACAGCCAGAACTATTTCCTCAACCGCGGCTATCGGGAGACCGATATCCTCGAGGGCCTGTATCCGCTCATGTGCAACCAGCTGCACGTCAAGGACGGCTCGAACGGCGCGATGAGCGGCGGCCTGCTCGGCACGGGCGACTCGGGCTTCTTTGAGACCATGGACTGGCTGAACCGCCATGACTACACCGGCTATATCCTGCTGGAGAACTATTATGACCAGCTGCCGCTGCGCACGCAGGCGGAAAATCCGTATGACCTGCTGCGCGAAGACATTAAAATCCTGAAGAAGGCAATTTGCTGAACATAAAAAACCCTGTTTCAAAACGAAAGGAGAAAAAACATGAAAGTAGCAGTTATCGGCGCGGGCCGCATCGGCCGTGTGCACATCGAGAACATCAGCATGGCAGTGCGCGAGATGGAGATCAAGACGGTTGCCGATCCGTACCTGAACGCTGACGGCGAAGCATTTGTCAAGAGCTTTGGCATCCAGAATATCACCAAGGATGTCGACTCGGTCTTTGCAGACCCCGAGATCGAAGCGGTGCTCATCTGCTCCTCCACCGACACGCATGCTGACCTGATCGTCAAGGCTGCGGCAGCCGGCAAGCATATCTTCTGCGAGAAGCCGGTCGATCACGATGTGGCGCGCGTCCGCATGGCGCTCGACGCGGTCAAGAAGGCTGGCGTTAAGCTGCAGATCGGCTTTGTCCGCCGCTTCGACCACAACCACCGCGCGGTTTACGACGCGGTCCGCGCTGGCAAGATCGGCACGCCGCACATCCTGCGCATCAGCTCCCGCGATCCTGAGCCCCCCACGATCGAGTATGTACGCCGTTCGGGTGGCATCTACTACGATATGATGATCCACGACTTCGACATGATCCGTTTCCTCGCAGGCTGCGAAGTGACCGAGGTCTATGCCAAGGGCGCTGTGCTGGTTGACCCGGCGATCGGCGCGGAAGGCGACGTGGACACCACCATCGTCACCCTGACCTTTGAGAACGGCGCGATCGGCGTGATCGACAACAGCCGTCAGGCGGTTTACGGCTATGACCAGCGCCTCGAGGTGTTCGGTTCCGAGGGTGCGGTACAGGACGAGAACGACATCCCGAACACCGCGATCATCTCCCGTGCGGACGGCACCAGCTACGGCACGGCCTACAAGGTCATGTGGGATCGTTACACCCAGGCGTTCATCGACGAGATGAAGGCGTTTGCGGACGCTGTCATCAACGACAAGGTGCCGCCGATCACCGATCTGGATGGTCTGTATCCGGTTCTGATGGCTGCCGCGGCAAACAAGTCGCTCAAGGAAGGCCGCCCGGTCAAGATCTCCGAGGTGGACGTATAAGTCAGTCGCTTCTATCTACTTACATTCTCCTATCATATCTGGTGTACAGGCGGGGCTTGGTGCCCCGCCTGTACATCATTTCTTCAGTCGAAAAAATATGGATGATCTGCCGGTCAGATCTTCTGTGCAAAGATATGCCCTGCGGCAGCTGCCGCAGGGCATGTTTGCGTGATGATGTTCAGGCGGCGCATATCTGGCAGGGGGTTAAGCCTTTTGCAAGCGCCTGCTGCAAGGTGGACGGGGATGCGTTCTTGCCCGCGCAATCGGAAGAATAATGATACCGCTTGCCGGTCGGCGTGATATAGACCACCGAAGGTATGTCTGGCACCGGGCTGTCTGTTGTTTCACCGCTGCCTGGATCCGGGGCAGGGGAGGACGGCGTCTGCGGTGCAGATGGCGCGGTGGTTGCAGCAGTTCCGCGGTCTGCCATGATGTGAATGCTGTTGCCGTCTGTCATGGCAACGACCGTTCCGTTGAGATCGGTGCGCCAAACCGGAATACCGTCCAGCCTGGAAAGGGTGGACGGACTCGGATGGCCGTAGCTGTTGCCTGCGCCGCAGCAGATCACAGCGGCCTGCGGCGAGACCGCTGCAAGGAAAGCGCTGCCGGTCGAGGTATCCGAGCCGTGATGCCCGACCTTGAGCACGTCGCAGTCGATGTCCGTGCCCGTGGCCAGGATCGCGTTTTCGACCGCGGTCTCCGCGTCACCCATGAACAGAAAACTGGCCTCACCGTATACCGCCTTGAGGACGATCGAGGTGTTGTTTAAATCATCCGCCGCCTGCGCGGCGATGACCGTAATCTGTGTGTCCCCAAGGGAATAGGTGTCGCCGCGCTGGGGCACAGCGACCGGCACGCCGCTGCGCTCAATCGCATCGAGCAGATCGCGGTAGGTCTGCGTATTGGTGGTCGCATCCGGCAGCAGTACCTGCTGTACCAGGAAGGCGTCAATCACGTCGTCCATACCGCCGATATGGTCTTCGTGCGCATGCGTTCCAACCGCGTATTTCAGCTGTGTCACACCGGCCTGCCGCAGATAGTTCACCACGTCGTCTCCATCCGCGTTGTTGCCCGCGTCGATCAGCATATATTCGCCGCCGCTTGAAAGCAGTATGCTGTCCGCCTGACCCACATCCAGATAGTCCACGGCAAGCGGTTCATGGTTTTCGGTCAGGATGTAGACGCTCTGCGTGCTGCCGTCCCACAACACACGCGCGTGCAGCGATTCGGAGACAAACCGCGCCGGCACCATGGTGCACGACTGGATCAGCTGTGCCGGTACGTCCAGTGTATAGGCCTGTCCATTGACATAGGCGGTTGTGCTGTTAATCGTGACGCGGACGCTGGTGCCGTCCTTTTGCGCAAGCGCCGTCCGGGTGGCACCGTCCCATTGCACCTGCGCGTCCAGCGCTTCAAAAATCGCACGGAGCGGCACCAGGGTTCGCCCGCTGATGATGGCCGGCTGCACATCGGTTTGCAGCGCGCTGCCGTCCACATACAGGTCGACGGCAAAGGCGCCGGGCAGCAGCATACACAGCATGAGCAGTACACCGATCAACTTTTTCTTCATGCGCTTTCCCTCCAGATAGACGTACGGGCTGGCAGGAGACAACCGCTTTCTGTATCGTCTCCTTTTTCTACCAGTATAGCACGGCAGGAAACCCGGGACAAGCACAGGCGTGTCAAGCGTCTGTTCAAATAATTTGCATTTTGTTGTAATAACAACGGATTTTCGGCGCTACCTCACGTATAGTAGGTGACACAAGGCCGGGGACAACCCGGCGCAAGCAAGACCGCCCCGCGAAGCGGAGCAAATCAGGAGGAAACCATGGAAAACAAAATGTTTTGCTATCAGTGTCAGGAAACCGCAGGCTGCAAGGGCTGCACGATGTCGGGCGTGTGCGGCAAAAAGCCGGATGTAGCAGCGATGCAGGACCTGCTTGTTTATGTGACCCGCGGCCTTGCCGCCGTCACCACCCAGCTGCGCGCGCAGCACATCGAGCCGGGCGTGGATATCAACCATCTGGTGACGCTCAATCTGTTTATCACGATCACCAACGCGAATTTTGACAAGGCTGCAATTGTGGAACGCATCCACCGGACGCTGCAGGCCAAGCGGGCGCTGCTCGCGCAGGTCACCGATCCGGCCGTGCTGCCCGAAGCCGCCAGGTGGGACGGGGCAGAGGATGAATTTGCTGCCAAGGCTGCGCAGGTGGGTGTACTTTCGACCAGAGATGAGGATATCCGCTCGCTGCGTGAGCTGATCACCTATGGGCTCAAGGGCCTGTCCGCCTACTCCAAGCACGCCAATGCGCTGCTGCAGGAGGACGGCGAGGTGGACGCCTTTTTGCAGCGCGCACTGGCCGCTACACTGGATGACAGCCTGACTGTGGAGGACCTGACTGCGCTGGCGCTCGAAACCGGCAAATACGGCGTGCAGGGCATGGCGCTGCTGGATCAGGCCAATACCAGCGCCTACGGCAATCCGGAGATCACCCGCGTCAGCATTGGGGTGGGAGACAAACCGGGCATCTTGGTTTCGGGCCATGACCTGCGCGACCTGGAGATGCTGCTCGAGCAGACCCAGGGCACGGGCGTGGACGTGTACACCCACTCCGAGATGCTGCCGGCGCATTATTACCCGGCGTTTAAGAAATATCCCAACTTTATCGGCAACTATGGCAACGCCTGGTGGAAGCAGAAGGAGGAGTTTGAAGCCTTCTGCGGCCCGATCCTGATGACCACCAACTGCATCGTGCCGCCGTCGGACAGCTACAAGGACCGTCTGTATACCACGGGTGCCGCAGGCTTTCCGGGCTGCAAGCACATTCCGGGCGGCGTAGGCGAAACCAAGGACTTCTCCGCCCTGATCGAACACGCGAAGCGCTGCGCGCCGCCGCGCGAGCTCGAGCGCGGTGAGATCATTGGCGGGTTTGCCCATGCGCAGGTGCTCGCACTGGCGGACAAGATCGTTGAGGCAGTCAAGTCCGGTGCGATCAAAAAATTTGTCGTGATGGCAGGATGCGACGGCCGCGCAAAGAGCCGCAACTACTATACGGATTTTGCCAAGGCCCTGCCGCAGGACGCGGTGATCCTCACCGCCGGCTGCGCCAAGTATAAGTACAACAAGCTCGATTTGGGCGACATCGGCGGCATCCCGCGCGTGCTGGACGCAGGCCAGTGCAACGACTCGTATTCGCTGGCGGTGATCGCGCTCAAGCTGCGCGAGGTGTTTGGGCTGGACGACATCAACGACCTGCCGATTGTGTACAATATCGCCTGGTATGAGCAGAAGGCAGTCATCGTGCTGCTGGCGCTGCTGCACCTGGGTGTGAAAAACATCCACCTTGGGCCCACGCTGCCGGCCTTCCTCAGCCCGAATGTGGCCAAGGTGCTGGTGGACAACTTCGGCATCGCCGGCATCGGCACGGTGGAGGATGATCTGCAGCTGTTCTTCGGGCCGCAGGCCTGAATGCCGGGCATATAAAAGCCGAGGGAAAGCAGAACGCTTTCCCTCGGCTTATCTTTTTATGGTTATGATCCCTGCTTTTCTTCCGAGAACAGGAACCCTTTTTCCAGCAGTCCCTGTGTGACACGGTCGAGCGCGGCCTCGTCTGCAGCGCGCAGAGTGTGCAGATGAATGCCCTCGGTCAGGTCGCACAACGGCTTGGCGCCGGGGGTTTGCAGCTTGGCATAAAACGCATCCGCATCATAGCGCGAGAAAATGTGCAGCGGGGCACAGATCTGGCCGTAAATCGGGTGCTCGACTGTGACGTCGATCAGCGCGCCGCCAAGATCCACCACGGTATACAGTTCCTCGAGCAGGCGGTCATCCCCGTGGCGGCATACAACCCGGCGTTCCGCATAAGTAGGCGTACTGCTGTTTTCCAGCACGTAGCCGCGCGGCGTTGCCAGAACAGACAACCCGCCCGCGCGCAGCAGGGCAACATCCCCCACAATGATCTGGCGGCTAACGCCGCACTGCGCTGCCAAGACGGTGGCAGAAACCGGTTTATCCGCCTGCGCAAGCAGGTGGGTGATCTTGGTTCGTCGTTCAGCAGCATTCATGTTCGGTCACTTCCTTACCTGTCACTATCATAGCAAAAGAATGGGGATTATGCAAGTGCCGCACCGGCAAAGAAACTGTGAAAAAAAGAAGAGAGGCTATGCGATGCATAGCCTCTGTCGTTTGTTTGGGATCAGCCGAGCAGATAAACGTTTGCGGACTGTACGCCGAGCTCATACGCTCTGCTGTGGGAAGAAACCAGCACGTCGATCTTGTTGTTCTTGATCGCGCCGCCGGTGTCCTCTGCAATGAATACACCGTAGCCCTCGATATAAACGCGGCTGCCGAGCGGAATAATCGAGGTGTCGACCGCAATCGTGCGGCCCTCGGTCGGAGTAGTGCCGGAAGCTGTCTTTGCGCCGGCAACGCCGTTGCAGACAGCGCACGGGCAGTAGAAGGTCAGCTTGAAGTTGCCCAACGCGGTTGCGTTGGCCTTGATCGTGTCACTAGCCAGCAGGGAAGAGGAATAAGCGACTGTTCTCGCATAGAGCGGATCGGTCAGCAGCTTGTCGTAAGCTGCCTTTTCCGCTGCCGCAGCTTCCGCTTTGGCCTTGGCTTCCGCTTCGGCCTTCGCCTTGGCCTCTGCTGCGGCCTTGGCCTTGGCGAGTGCCTGTTCGGCGGTCGTGATCTGGTCGGAGGTGAGCACTGTGCCGACCGAAGAGTTCAGATTGGAAGAAAGCACAGCGACCGGCTGGCTCAGTGCCGCGGCACTGACCGAAGCCATCGTGCCAACCGCAAGCGTTGCGGCAAGCAGCTTGGAAAGATGCTTTCGCAGAAATTTGGACATTTGTATTACACTCCTAAAATCGTCGTGAAAACCCGCGCTGCGCGCGGCATCGGCTGTTACCGATTTGTTTTCAAGTTGTTACTGTTTTGTTTTCATTCTGTTTCCGTTCTGTAACCTATGATACTGTAAGACATCGGATTTGTCAAATGGTTTTGATTAATTTTGTACAATATTCACAATAGCAAATCCTTCAAGGGCGAATCTCTGTATAGTCATCCGAAAAATCGGGCGTTTTCGCGGGTATATGGGGGACAGGTTACAGAGAAAGGTTACAAAACCGCAAAATCCACCAGCTGAGTGGGGACTTGTTTTCGACAGGAAACGCGTACCACCGTGTGGGTGGGGAAAAACTACCGTGCGCGTGTATGCGCGTGTGCAGATTCGGACAGGATATATTATAAATAGGTATAGTAGACTGTCCCGCAGGAGATCCAGCAAAAACATCTTTACACAAGGGATCAGCTGTGGTATTCTATATTATAAGTGTTTGCACACCGCGTGGGGATACGGCGCTCGTTTCCGGGTGGCGAAACCGGTATGCAACGCAGTAGCCATTTGTTTTCATAAAGACAGAGGAACGGGATGGCAGATCTGTCTTTGTAACACGCAGGCTGTAAGCCGCGTGCCATATTATGATGTAATAAAAACGACAACCAATCTGAATAAAGGAAAGTGATAAAGCGATTATGAAAGAAAAACTGAAGATTATTCCGCTTGGCGGCCTCAATGAGATCGGCAAGAACATGACCGTGATCGAGTACGGAAACGACATTGTGGTCATCGACTGTGGCGTGGCCTTCCCGGATGACGATATGCTGGGTGTCGACCTGGTTGTTCCGGATACGACCTATCTCAAGCGCAACCTGAACAAGCTGCGCGGCTATCTGATCACGCACGGCCATGAGGACCACATCGGCTCGATTCCCTATGTGCTGCGCGAGTGCAACGCACCGGTCTACGCCACGCGCCTGACCTGCGGCATCATTGAGACCAAGCTCTCCGAGCACAAGATGCCCCAGAAGGTTAAGCTCAACCGCGTGCGCGCGGGCGACACGATCAAGCTGGGCTGCTTCAAGATCGAGTTCATCCACACCAACCACTCGATCGCGGACTCGGTCGCACTGGCGATTACGACGCCGCTCGGTACGATTTTGCACACCGGCGACTTCAAGATCGATCTGACGCCGGTATCGGGCGAGATGATCGATCTGGTGCGCATCGGCGAGCTGGGCAAGAAGGGTATTCTGGCGCTGATGAGCGATTCGACCAATGTGGAGCGCCCCGGCTCGACTCCGAGCGAAAAGATCGTGGGCAAGTCGCTGGAGAAGTTCATTCTTGAAAGCGACCAGCGCATCATCATTGCGACCTTTGCGTCCAACGTATCGCGTCTGCAGCAGATTCTGGACATCGCCGCCAAGGCGGGGCGCAAGGTAGCCGTTTGCGGCCGCAGCATGGAGAAAATCTCCAAGGTGGCGGGCGAGCTGGGTTATCTGCATGACCACGGCAAGGTGATGATCGATATTTCCGAGATCAAGCGCTATGCCCGCAGCCAGCTGATCATCGTATCGACCGGATCACAGGGCGAGACCATGTCCGCCCTGTACCGCATGGCGTATGGCAGCCACAAACAGGTGGAAGTCAACGCCGGCGACCGCATCCTTATCGCAGCGTCCGCCATCCCGGGCAATGAGAAGTCGATCAACAACATGGTCAACGAGCTGTACAAACTGGGCGCAGAGGTCATTTATGACCGCTCGGCGGCTATCCATGTTTCCGGCCACGCCTGCCAAGAGGATCTCAAGCTCATGCTGGGTCTGTGCCGACCGAAGTACTTTATCCCTGTACACGGCGAATACCGTATGCTGGTGCGGCACGCGGAGCTCGCGCGTGAGATGGGCGTCAACCCGCGCAACATCATGATTACCGAAATCGGCCGTCCGGTCGAGATCAGTGAGAATTCTGCCCGCCTAGGTAACCCGGTGCCTTCCGGCCGCCTGCTGGTGGACGGACTGGGCGTGGGCGACGTCGGCACCGCTGTACTGCGTGACCGCAAGCACCTGTCCGAGGACGGTCTGCTGGTGATTGTCGTCACCGTGGATGCGACGACAGGCGTTGTCATTGCGGGCCCGGATATCGTTTCGCGCGGCTTTGTTTACGTCAAGGAGGCGGAGGCGCTGATGGAAGATCTGCGCAATATCTCGCAGATGGCGCTCGACCGCTGCGCGATTGACAACCGCCGTGACTGGAATAGCCTCAAGTCCGCCATTAAGGGAGACGTGAGCGATTATCTGTTCAAAAAGACCAAGCGTAGCCCGATGGTGCTGCCGATCATCATGGAGATCTGACGGCCCGAAAGCCTGATATAAAACTGCAAACAGCGCGTGTGCAAGCCAAAACGGCCTGCGTACGCGCTGTTTTTTCTGTATTCGTTATAATGGAAGGCAAACCAAAAGAAAACCGGCGCACTGTGCCGCAGGGGCCCAATGCGCCGGGGAAAAGAGAGAGCTAACAAAAGACAGGGAGGATCAATAGAATTCCTTCATATAATCCAGTACGTCCTGCCGCGTGCCGCGGAAGGGCCCCGGGGTCTCCATTTTGAGCGAGACCAGCGCGGTGCAGTAGCGCAACGCTTCCTCCACACTGGCGTGCTGGCGCTCGGTGATATAACCCGCGAAGGTGGTGTCACCGCGGCCGGTGCGGCCGGAGAGATTGCGCGCCTTGATCGGGCAGGTGTAGATCTGCTCGCCGTCAAATGCAAGCACCTCGGTGTTGTGGGTGATGAGCACTTCCTTGGCACCCCACTCGTGCAGCAGGCGGGCCGCCGCGGCGCGGTCGGTCAGGCCGGTCATGATCTCGGCTTCGGCCGCATCGGTCTTGAGGTAGTCGATGAGCGGCAGATACTGCTTCTTTTCCGCCCAGTCGTGGAAAGCCATGGATTTGTCCGGTTCGACGTGGCGCAGCATGCACTGTACGTCCAGCGCGACCTTGCCGTGTTTAGAAGCCTCCTTAAACAGCGGGCCGTCAAAGTCGCCGTATACCAGGCCGGCAAAGTGGTAAACTGCGGTTTTCACATCGGGCAGCTCGTCAAAGCGGAAGGGATCGCATACACCGAGCGAGGTGCACTGACGCTTTTCCTTGTCCGCAGTGAAATACTGGTTGCGGATTGAGCAGGTATGCGTCGAGGGCTTCCAGTACAGATCCGCGGCGATGCCTTCAAAGCGCTCGGAAAGATCGGCTTCCTCCGGGTTGAGCTTGCAGAAGATCGCGGTTTTGGCGCCGCTGCCTGCGGCGGCAAAGCCCGACGCGACGACCGCGCCGCCGACTTCCTTGTGTTCGTTGCCCAGGTGGTCGATATTATGGTCGAGTGAGACCGGGCCGATTACCATTACATCATAATTTTTCTCCATCTTTTTTTGCGCGCCGGTGCGGCGCGCCACTCCTTTCTCTTTTTGCACCAGATGATTAGTGTTTTACAACTCTTCAGCAGATACCACGCCTTCGATCAGGCTGATTCGTTCCAGCAGCTCCTTGATGCTGCAATTCTTGGCCAGGCGCAGGGAGAAGATCGCAATAGGAATTGTGCTTCCGCTTCCCTTGGCGCGCATGACCTCCATGTTTTTTTTACGATGAATTGCGGACTTTCAGTGAAACCGGTACCACGGTAAGACGTGGGATATCGGTTTTCCCTTCGACCAGGGCGGTCATCCGCTCCATGCACAACTCGCCCATTTGCCGGCAATCCACATGAACCGAGGTCAGCTCCGGCTCAAGCAATACACAAGCGGTCGAATCGTCGTATCCGACAACGGCGACATCTTCCGGGATGCGCAGGCCAAGCCTGCCGGCGGCTTTCATAACGCCTGCCGCAAGGGTGTCGTTAAACGCGAAAATGGCGTGCGGCCGGTCCGGGCGGTCGAGCAGCGTGAATGCCGCCCGGGTTGCGCTGTAAATATCGCGGTCGCACATCGCAATATTGGTTTCCTTCAGGGACAAATTCAGCTTTTTCATTGCGGAAACAAACGCGTTGTACCGCTCGCTGGTGATATAGGATGAAAAGCGGCCGGCGAGCAGGGCAATGCTGCGGTGTCCCTGTTTTACCAGATGTGTCAGCGCCTGCAGGACGCCGTCCTGCTCGTCGGCTACCACACAGGGCAGGTCGAAGCCCGGCGCAACATGGTTGACCAATACAACGCGCACATTCTGCCGCTGCAGCTCGGAAATCAGATCGGGCTCTGCATCACCCGCGAGGATTGCGCCGTCAATCTGCTTGCGCTGCGGGGTGCGCTGCCAATCTTCGGCAGTCGAAACAACCAGATGATACTCCAGGCTGTTCGCGCGCCGCATGACGCCTTCGCAGATGCCGGCATAAAACTCGTCAAGTATGGTCGCGCCTTTTTTGCAGATGATGTAGGCGAGATTGTCCGTTCGCTGGCGCGCCATGGCACGCGCGATCGCGCTGGGCTGGTAGTTGAGCACAGCAGCAGCCTGATATACCTTGCGGCGGGTATCCTCGCGGACGCGGTCGGGCTCGGAGAATGCGCGGGAGACGGTCGCGGTCGATACGCCGGAAAGGCGGGATACATCATAGATGGTGGGACTACTCATCCGGCATTAGCTCCTTCTGTATGATTGAAAGCACTTACATAATGTGGTATGCACTTCGATCAATTGTTGGCTATAGAATAACATTCCTGAACTGGAAAAGCAAGGTGCTTTGCGTAGATTTTATATATATGTTAATTAAAATGATAATAATTATGAAAATCGACAATATAGAGGGCGCGCAAATTGTAAGGTCAGTATTCCTGTGAAGCCAATAAAGATTTATTTGACACCCTTTTAAATGTAAGCGATTTCATGATTTGTAACAGATCAAATCTGCGCTGCATCACCGGAAAACAGCACGATGATGCGGTTTGCAGACGGTTGGTGCAAAGAAGGAAAAAAACGTAAACCGGCGCCTGATGTCACGCAGATGCCGCTTTTCCGTCACAAACCGTCCGGTCGGGGGTTGCTTTTCTATGTTAAGACCATGTTAATCTTTGACGATGAGCGGCAGGTCTGCTATACTGAAGTTATCGAACTGTGGGGACAGGGGAGGTATGGTTTATGCAGGCAAAACGGATATGGGCAATGTATTGGAGTGCGACCGGCACCACTAAAACCGTAGTGACCGCGATTGCAGCGAAAATGGCGGGAAAGCTCGGACTGCCGCTGGAGGAATACGATTTCACCCTGCCAGGGGCGCGGCAGGGGGCGCCGGATTTTGCGCCGGAGGATGTGGTGGTATTCGGCACGCCGACCTATGCGGGCCGGGTGCCCAATGTGCTGCTCAAATACCTTGCGACGGTCAAGGGGAGCGGCGCGGCAGCTGTGCCGGTTGTCACCTTCGGCAACCGCGCGTTTGATGATTCGCTGATTGAGCTGCGCGATATCCTAGCGGACAACGGGTTCCGGCCGTTTGCCGCGGCGGCGTTTGTCGGCGAGCATTCGTTTTCCACCACGCTGGCCGCCGGACGGCCGGATGCGGATGATCTGGCGCTTGCGGCGCAGTTTGCCGAACAGGTGGCGGCGCGTGTTCCCGAACTGACAGCGGATACGCCGCTCATTTCGGTGCCCGGCCGCGACAGGGCAGACCGGGATTATTACCAGCCGCGCGACCGCGCGGGTCATTCGATCGACATCCGCAAAGTCAAGCCGAAAACGAACGACAAGTGCGATAACTGCGGCATTTGCGCCGAGGTCTGTCCAATGGGCTCGATCGACCCGCAGGATGTGCGCGTGTTCACAGGCATCTGCATCAAATGCGGCGCGTGCATCAAAAAGTGCCCGCGCGGCGCGAAATACTACGACGATCCGGGTTACTTATACCATAAATCCGAACTGGAGGAGGGCTATAAACGCCGGGCGGCGGTGCAATATTTCCTGTGAATGCAAAAGGATAAAACGGCAGTCAGTAACATAGTAAAATATAATAAATATCCCTCCGCTTTGCGGGGGGATATTTATGCCTCTGCGCATACGGATACTAGGCGATGGTTTCAGCCTCCGCTGTCCGCGTAAAGCCCTTCCAGTATGGCGGGCGGTATATCCAAATCCGTGGCCCCATTTTGGACACAGAAAGCCACCTGCAATCCGGTCAGAGCCTCGCACATGAGCAGATTGTCCTCGTGCAGGATGTTGCCCGGCTCAAAGCGGTTGAAGATGATGCCCCGCGCATGGATGCCGTGCCTTTTCATATATTCTGCTGTCAGCACAACGGCGTTGATTGCGCCAAGCCTGGCGTCGGAGACAATCAGGCAGGGCAGATTCCGTGCTGTAATGAAATCGGTGAGCTGGATTTGCTGCCCGTCAAAGCGAAGCGGACACAGGATGCCGCCCGAGCCTTCTGCCGTCACATAGTCGTAGCTGCGGCAAAGCCAGTCAAAATCGTTCAGCACGCGCCGCAGCTCTACCGGATTGCCTTCGATGCGTGCTGCGAGATGCGGCGAAACCGCCGTTTCATAAGCATAGGAATACATTTCTTCCAGCGGCTGCGCGATGCCGGAGCGGGTTTTCACCTGCAAGGCGTCGCCGGGAATGAGGCTGCCGTCGGAGCGGCGGGCATTGCCGCTCATCGCAGCTTTATAGTAGGCGGCGTGCCTGCCCGCCTCCCGAAGTTTTTTTACGATCAGTCCGGTGATATAGGTTTTGCCTACCTCTGTTCCGGTTCCGGTGATGAACAGATGTTTACCCATTGCAGCGTTTCACCTCATATCCCAGTTCGCGCAATAACTCCATGTCCGTTTGGGTTGTGATGCCTGCGGTTGTCAGCATATCGCCCGAAATCGCCGCATTGGCCCCGGACAGGAAACAACTTTTGCCCCGGTCCGGCAGCAGCCCTCTGCCGCCTGCAAGGCGGATCCAGGCCGAGGGAAGGATAAAACGGAAGACGGCGGTGATGCGCCGCATCTCCGGTTCGGTCAGCTTGGGGTGATGGGCAAACGGCGTGCCAGGGATGGGGTTGAGCATATTGACAGGAACGCTCCGGATGCCGAGCGCGCGCAGGCTAAGCGCCAGGTCGATCCGGTCTTCCACCGTTTCGCCCAGTCCCATGATGCCGCCGCTGCACACCGAAAGCCCTGCCGCCTGGGCGGCCCGGATTGCCTGCACCTTGTCCGCAAAACGATGGGTGGTGCAGATGTTTGGGAAATTGCGGCGTGAGGTTTCCAGATTGTTGTGAACGCGGGTAACGCCGGCCTGCTTCAGCTTTGAAAACTGCTGTTCGCTTAACAGACCGAAGGAAACACAGACAGAAATGCCGACCTTTTCCTTGATTTCCTGAACGGCTGCGCACATTTCCTCCACTTCTCGATCGGACAGGCGCTTGCCGGAGGTAACAATGGAAAAGCGCTGGATACCTTGTGTGTGGCTCCGGTAAGCCTCGGCCACAATTTCTTCTCTGGGGAGCAGGGCATACCGGGGCGCGTGGGTATGGCTGTGCGACGATTGCGCACAGAATTTGCAGTTTTCCGAGCAATTCCCGCTTTTGGCATTGATAATGGTGCAGATATCAAACTGGTTGCTGCAAAAATGCCGTCGGATCCGGTCGGCATTCTCGCACAGGGCGGAAAACGGCTGCTGCCAAAGGAATAATGCCTGCGTTTTGGAGATCTGCATACCCTGCAATACGGCACTCGTCAATTCGGAAAGATTCATAGGGGATTCTCCTTGATGGATACGGATTGCCTGCGGATGATGGGGATCAGTCGTTTGCCCAGCATCGCGCCCAGGAAACACAACATGATGTCGCCCGGCGCTGACAGAATAAACCCGTACAGGAACAGCGGCCACAGGCCGATCGGGGCTGCAAGATAGAATCGGCTTATGATGTAGCAGTAGCTCATCCCCAAGGCATAAACAATGACAAGGCCGATCAGGTTGGCGGCGAGCAGGCGGCGGAAGGACGGAAGCGCCGCCTGGTGCGCAATGCACCCTGTCACATACGAGGCGACTGCAAACCCGATCAGATAGCCGAAGGTCGGTTTGAAAATATAGGCAATGCCGCCGCCTTCTACAAATACCGGCAGGCCGATCAGGCCCATCAAAATGTAAACACCAACCGAGATGGCGCCCAGCTTTCCGCCCAGCAGCAGCCCAGCCAGCATGGTAAACAAAAGCTGCAGCGTAAAGGGCACAACGGGGATCGGGATTTTGATAAAAGCGCCCGCGGCGATCAGCGCGGCGAAAAGCGCACATATCATTAAATTTCTGGTTTGCATGGTCTTCATAATATCTCCTTGCCTCCACCTGTCTGTTTTGGGATCAAATGCTGCAACTGCCGGATAGCAATGCCAGTTTTCCGCGGCCGTGGCAGCCGATCAAATTGCATTTAGGGTAACACATCCTGTTGTTATTGTAAACTTAATTTTTATAAAGGTTTACAATGCGGTAGTGCCATTGGCTGGGTGCGGAGACCAGAAAAACAGCACGCCCCGGATTCCAAATGCGGAATCCGGGGCGTGCTGTTGGTGCGCCCGGCATGGGCAATAACTTGGTGGTGAAAGTCCACTACAGACTTGGCAGTAGGAACTGTTAGCCGAAG
>NZ_CALWUM010000013.1 GCF_944384765.1 uncultured Agathobaculum sp.
GCGGAATGGCAGACGCGCTAGCTTCAGGTGCTAGTGTTCGCAAGGACGTGGGGGTTCAAGTCCCCCCATCCGCACCAGGAATGGTACCGATTTTAAGAGAATCGGTACTTTTTCTTTTTCTGGTCACACGGATATTTTTTCACGACAAAGGGCAGTCCCCCGCGAGCTTCATGGCTGGCAGGAGACTGCCCTGTTCTTTTTCCCTGCGGCAAAGCCGCTCATCCCCCGCGGGTATAGTCACCCGACTTGCCGCCTTCCTTGTGCAGCAGCATTACTTCATCGATGCGCATACCGCGGTCCACGGCCTTGCACATATCATAAACGGTCAGCGCGGCAACCGACGCGGCTGTGAGCGCCTCCATTTCCACGCCGGTCTTATAGGTGCAGCGCAGCGTGCTTGTGATGCGCACCCGGTCGGGCGGAAGCGGCGTCAGCTCGACTTTCACGCTGTCGATAGGCAGCGGATGGCACATCGGGATAAGCTCACTCGTGCGCTTTGCTGCCATAATGCCCGCAATGCGCGCGCAGGAAAACACATCGCCCTTGGGCGTGCTGCCGTCCAGAATGGCCTGCAGCGTCTCCGGCTGCATGGTGATGACCGCCTGTGCCTGCGCCATGCGTCGGGTCATCTGCTTGTCCCCCACATCAACCATGCGCGCCGCGCCGGTTTCGTCCAGATGGGTTAGTTCCATATGGTATTCCCTCGCTTTTTTGTCTTTTGGTCTCCCGCCCGTGGAGGCATCCAGGGAAAGCGGCCGGCCGCCCCCAGATACGGCCGCGGAGGCCGTCGTACAGCCCGTCTCCGCCCGTCTGCTTATCTTTTCCCGCCGCGGCGCCTCGACGCCGTGAGCGCCGCGCAGGTGCGCTGCACGAGCGTGGCGAGAAAATCGCGGTCGTCCAGCTCGGCGACATACAGAAAACGCGCGCCTTCGTGCGGCTCGACAATCTCCGCGCCGGGCAGCAGCGCGCGGCCCGCGTCGGTGATCTTGAGGCACAACATACCGTCCTCAATCGTGGCGAAAAACACCCCGTCGCACCAAAGGCCGTATTCGCCGAACATCCGCTTGCAGCGGATGCGCCCCGCCCCGGCAAGCTGCTCGCAGACAAAGCGCACAAATTCCGGGCTGCTCGCCATGGCTCACGCCCCGGTCAGCTGCTCGGCCGCCGCGTCCGCCAGGCGCGCAAAGTCCTGCAGGCTCAGCCGCTCGCCGCGCACGCGCGGGTCCAGGCCGACCGATTGCACCAGCTCGGTAATCTCCTCCTTGCCCATCGAGGTGCTGAGCACCGGGCCGAGCGCGTTGACCAGCGTCTTGCGGCGCATATTGAACGCCGCGCGCACCAGGGCGAAAAACAACTTTTCATCCTGGGTTTTGACCGCAGGCTCAGCCAGCGGCGTCAGCCGCAGCACGGCAGAGTCCACCTTGGGCTGCGGGATAAAGCAGTCCGCCGGCACGTCAAACAGGATTTCCGCCGCCGCGTGGTACTGCACATAGATCGTAAACGCGGAATATGCCGCCGTGCCCGGCGCGGCGCAGATGCGTTGCGCGACCTCCTTCTGCACCATGACCGTGATGCGCTCGAACGCACGGCTGTCGAGCAGCGCGCTGAGCGCGGGCGTGGTGATGTAATACGGCAGGTTGGCACAGGCGACCGCGCGGGCCTGTCCGAATTTTTCACGGCAGAGCGCGGCAAGATCGAGCGAGAGCACGTCGCCCTGCACAACCTCGAAATTGTCAAATTCCGCAAGCGTCTCGTCCAGCACGGGCAGCAGCGCGCGGTCGAGCTCAACCGCGACCACCTTGTCCGCCCGGCGGCACAGCTCGGCGGACAGGCAGCCCATGCCCGGCCCGATCTCGACCACATTGCCCGCCTCGGCCGCGCCGCTCTGCTCCGCGATGCGCCGCGGGACGCTTTCATCGGTCAGAAAATTCTGGCCCAGCGAACGGGAAAAGCGAAATCCATGCCGCGTCAGCACTGCGCGGATGGTATCAATATCACAAAGGTTCATGTGCATCCTCCTGTCTACCCCATTTATGGAAGCATTTTCATCGTGACCATGCGGCCGAGCACCGGACCGGCCCAGCGCCGCACCAACCGGCTGTATTCCGCCCCGCTGACCGCGCCGCCCGCACCGAGCAGCTCATAGATCACATCGCCCTCGCGCACGCGGGCATGCAAGTCCTGCAGGCCGCAGCGCAGGTAAAACTTCTTGCGCCGCACGCGGGCCGCGTAGTTGCCTGCTGCGGGGTCGAGTGCCTCCGCCGCAAGGAACAGGCGGTATCCAGTATACTGCCCGCGCAGCGCAGCCATCGCGCGTGTGCCGCAGCCTTTGCCCCGCGCCGCGGGATCAACCGCAAAATAGAACACATACGCGAGATCCGCGTCGCTCACGACATAGAAAAAGCCGCGCCACTCGTTTCCTTCGCACACGCTCCACCAGTCCGCCAGGCCCTTTTCCGCCCGCCGCGCCAGCAGGAAAAACGGTGCGCGCTCATTCGGCGGAAAGGCCTCGCGGTAAAGCTGCCGCGCCCGCACCGCATCCGGGCTGCGCCGGCGCAGCCGTTTTAACACGGTCTCCAATCCATCTCTCCTCCCGATCCCTGTTTGATACACCCGGAAAGGGGCCGGCGGCAATGCCGCCGGCCCCTGTATACGCTCTCTATCCGGCCAGGTGGGCTTATTCCTCGCCCTCGATCAGGCCGTAGCCGCCTGCCGCGCGCTTGTAAACGACCGCATGCACGTTGTCGTTGTCCGCGTTGCGGAAGAAATAGAACTGGTGGTCGAGCAGGTTCATCTGCAGAATGGCTTCGTCCACGCTCATGGGCTTGACCTGGAAGCGCTTGCGGCGCACCACGTCGAACTCCTCCTCGGCCAGCGCCGCCTGCTGCTCGGCCATCTTGTCGAACGCACCCTCGCGCAGGCGCTTTTCCAGACGGGTCTTGTGCTTGCGGATCTGACGCTCGATGCTGCTGATCGCACCGTCAATCGATGCGAACATATCGCTCGTGGTCTCCTCTGCGCGGACGACCAGAGCGCCCTGGCGCACCGTGATTTCTACCGTTTGCTTGCCGCGCAGCTCGCTGAAGGTGAGCGTTGCATCGGAATCCTGACGGAAGTACCGGTCCAGTTTTTCCACCTTGCGCAGCGCGTATTGCCGCAGATCGTCGTCAATTTTCATTTTTCTTTCGACGATGGTAAACTTCATAACATCATCTCCTAACAGGCGTGACCGCCTAAGTTTCTCCCACTGCCAGTGTACGTTCATACACCAGCGGTGCTATGGGATTTGCTATCTTTAGTATACCACGGCTTCGGCAAAATTGTCCAATCTATTTTACAGAAATTCATAAATTGTTCAGCATTTTTCCCAAGGCCCGTCACAGTGCCTGCCTGCGGTCAGATTTCCCCTTCCGCGTGCCGCGTTACATGGCAGGAGATGTTAACCACGCACGGCAGGCCCGCAATATGCGTGCCGAACGGCTCGATCGCGCACGAGAGCGCGGTCACCGTACCGCCCAGACCCTGCGGCCCCACGCCCGAGGCGTTGACCTTGTCCAGGATCTGCTGCTCCATCTCCGCATACAGCGGATCGGCATTATGCGCGCCCACCGGGCGCAGCAGCGCGCGCTTGGCAAGGTAAGCCGCCTTATCGCTTGTGCCGCCCAGGCCCACGCCGATGACGATCGGCGGGCAGGGATTGGAACCCGCGTGAATACACGCGTCCGCGATAAAATCCACGATCTGCTCGCGGGTCGCCGCGGGAGTAAACATTTTCATGGCGCTCATGTTCTCCGAGCCAAAGCCCTTGGGCGCAACCGTGATTTTCACCTTGTCGCCAGGCACGATAGAGGTATACAGCACGCAGGGCGTATTGTCGTTGGTGTTTTCACGGCGCAGCGGGTCGCCCACCACAGACAGGCGCAGATACCCGTCAAGATAGCCGCGGCGCACGCCCTCGGTCACCGCATCTTCGAATGCGCCGCCCGTCAGGTGCACATCCTGTCCCACCTCAGCAAATACAATCGCCATGCCGGTGTCCTGGCAGATCGGCACGTCGTTCTGCCGCGCAAGATCGCAGTTTGCGATCATCTCGCCAAAAATCTCTTTGCCGAGCGGCGACTGCTCGGCCTGCTGGCCGTCCACAAACGCCTGTCGCAGGTCAGCGGGCAGGTAGTAGTTTGCATCCATGCACAGCTGGCGTACAAGCCCCGTCACTTCCGAAACATCAATCGTCCTCATCTTGTCCTCCTGTATTCCAGTGCGCCGTTTACAAAAACGGCCTGCACCTGATTTGCCAAATCCAGCGGATCGCCGCTCCACAGCACGCAGTCTGCGTCCAGACCCACGCGCAGGCTGCCGATGCGGTCCTGCATACCCGCAATGCGCGCTGGAACCGAGGTGACCGCGCGCAGCGCGTCCGTCCGATCCATACCCGCGCGCACGGCCAGCATAAGCGCCATGGGCAGCAGCCGCAGCGGGATTTCGGGGTGGTCGACCGTGATGGCGGTCGGGATGCCTGCCCGGCACAAAATTCCCGGCGCCTCGTCGGTCAAATGGCGCAGCTCAGGCTTGGAGCGGTCGGTCATAAACGGGCCGCACACGACCGGCACCTGCTCTTCCGCCAGCAGGTCGGCAACCAGATGTGCCTCGGTGCCATGGATGATCACCGCGCGCAGGCCGAATTCCTTGGCGATACGCAGCGCGGTAAAAATATCATCCGCGCGGTGCGCGTGGAAATGCGCCTCCGCCTTGCCCCAGAGCAGCGGCAGCAGCGCCTCGAGCTTGCAGTCATAATCCGGGTCGTCCTGCTCGGGGTCGTCCTCTGCGCGCGCCTTGCGGGAAAAATACTCCTTTGCCTTGTACAGCTCCTCGCGAATGAGCGCCGCGGTCGCCATACGGGTGACCGGCGCCTGATCCTTATCGTGATAGACCGACTTTGGGTTTTCACCCAGCGCAAACTTGATCGCAAGTGGCGCCTTGAGCACCATATCATCCACCCGGCGGCCCGCGGTCTTAATCAGTGCAATCTGCCCGCCGATCGGGTTGGCGCTGCCCGGGCTAACCGCAACCGCGGTTACGCCCGCCTCCCGCGCCTCGCAAAAGCCGCGATCCATGGGATTGATGCCGTCGATCGCGCGCAGGTGGGGCGTGACCGGGTCGGTATCCTCATTGCCGTCCGCCCCTTCAAAACCCAGCCCATCTTCATACAGGCCAAGGTGGGAGTGAATGTCGATCAGGCCCGGCGTGAGCACGCCGCCTTCCCCGTCCAGCACATCCGCACAGGCGGGCGGCTCACCCTCACCCATATCGGCGATCCGGCCGTCTGCAAGCAGCACCCAGCCGGTAAAGCGGGTGTCCTGCTCGTCCATCGTCCACACCTGCACATTTTGGATCAGTGTTTGTTTCATGCAAAACCTCTTTGAAAATAATGGTTGACATTTATGGAAATATATGGTATATTAAACATGGCAGTTGGGAAAACTGCCATGCACCGTTCATATCTTTATCCCCACAATCCTACTTTTGGCGCCCTTTCATGGAAAGGGCGCGTTTTTTTTTGCTGTGCGGGAAGCGCACGGTTTTCCCAGCATAAAAACAAAACCGAGGTCGCCCTCGGTTTTTGTATTCAGCGGCGTCTGCGCGAACCGTTCTTGCGATCGGTTGCATGGCGCACATCGGCCTGACGGCTTTCGCTGTCCGACATGAACGCCTTCAGCTTATCCTCAAAGCTCATGGCAGCAGGATCCTTGGGCGCCTGCTGCGTGCGGCTGCGCGGCGCACCCGTGCGCTGCTGGAACCGCGGCTGACGCGGGCCTGCATGGCCGCCTGCGCGGTCGTGACGCGGCTCGTGCGGCTGCGCCTTTTTGATGGACAGATTGATCCTGCCCGCCTGATCGATGCTGATAACCTTGACCTTGACCTGCTGCCCCTCCTGCAGGAAGTCCTTGATGTCATTGACGAAGGTTGCCGCAACCTCCGAGATGTGCACCATCCCAGATTTGCCCTCGGGCAGTGCGACAAATGCACCGAACTTGGTGATACCTGTCACCTTACCCTCTACGATCGTTCCAACTGCCAAATCCATATAAGTTTTTTTGCCTCCGTTAATCTTTTCCCTTTTACCGGCTGGACGCGTCCACAAAAACGCGCTCCCCGGGCTCCGCATAGCTCAGCTCATTGCGCGCCAGCTCGCTGATGTCCTCCTGAGAGATCCCGCTCTGCATTTCCTCCTGCAGGGCTGCATTGGCTTCTTCATACTCCTGCACCCGCAGCGAAAGCGAATCGAGTTCCTCCCGCTTATCCGCGATCTGGGACCGCAGATTGACAATGGTGAATGCCGCATAGATCAGGAAAACCAGCATCGCGATTTTAACGATTCCCGGCACCTTCCGTCTGGACATTGCTACCACCTCACACTGTCTCTGTCCGCGCCAGACTGATACGGTTTTTATTTTATACCTTTCCTGCGAAAAATGGAAGAGGAAATTTGAATTTTTTTTGCAAACTGTCGGATTTTATTTGAAATCCCCATGTAGTGCAAAACATTTTGCACACATTGTGCTGCTTTTGTTCCCACCGCCCAAGCCCGCGCCCCGGCGCGCAGCACGGCGGCCAATATCAGCAGAACCGCGCCGCTCAGCAGCAGAAAATACAGCGCCGCCCCACCCGCAGCGCCGGCCAGCACGAAAAAGCGCGGCTGTCCGGCAGCGAACACCAGCCCAAACTCAAACAAACCGGCTGCAAGCACCAGCCAGAACACCATGTCGAGCGCAGCCGTTGCCCCGCGGCCGCATGCAAAATGCCGCCGCAGAGCACGCAGCACATCGTACAGCAGGCCGGTTCCTACCCCCAGCAGCACGCTTTGCAGCAGCAGGCGCAGCTGCTCCTGATTGGTGAACACATCCATTCCGGCTCACCTGCCGAACAAACGACCCAGCAGGCTGCCGCGCGGCTGCACACTGTCGTCGTATTCCATCAGGCCGATCTCGCCCTGCACGATCAGTTCACCGGCTTCCAGCTGCAGCCGCTCCACGTGCAGCCCCTGCCCGCGCACGACCAGCATGCCGCGCACGGTCTCAAGCAGCACCTGTTCCTCGTCAAAGCTCTGTACGTCCACCACACCTGAAACCGACAGCTTCTCCCTTCCCTCCAGGATCACAGTATGCGGCATCTCCCTGTTTCGCTCATCGGGTGCCATGCCAGTCCCCTCCTTCTGCAGAAAACATCCTGTCCCTGCATCCTATGTGCTGCCTGCACCCAATATGACGGCATAAACAAAATGCATCCTGCCCGGCCGGGGCAGGATGCGTCTGCTTACGGAAGTTCTTTATACATTGCCGCGGCGTCCGCCTTGAGGGCGTGCTCCGCAATATTCAGCACCTCGACCCGCATGGTGCGCTGGCCGAAGGCAATTTCGATCACGTCGCCGACCTTGACCTGATAAGAGGCTTTAGCCGGCTTGCCATTGACCGTGATGCGCGCCGCGTCGCACGCGTCGTTTGCAACCGTGCGGCGTTTGATCAGGCGCGAAACTTTGAGGTATTTATCCAGTCTCACGTTACTTTGCGTCCACCTTATCCTTGAGTGCCTTGCCGGGCTTGAAAGCCGGGATGGTCGAGGCTTGGATCGCGATTTCCTCGCCGGTGCGCGGATTGTGTCCCGTGCGTGCGGCGCGCGCGCGAGTCTCAAAGGTGCCGAAGCCGCTGATCTGCAGCTTGTCGCCCGCGGCGAGCACGTCGCCGATCGACTCAAACATCGCATCCATCGCCTTTTCCATGTCCTTTTTGGTCAGACCTGCCTTTTCCGCGGCAACTGCGATAAATTCGCTTTTCTTCATATTGGTACCTCCGTTTTGGGCTATTCCTTCTCTTTGGCTTGATTCCAGAGCGCGTCCAGCTCTGTCAGGGACAGATCGGAAAGCGCCTGATTCTGTGTACGGGCCTGCTGCTCCATATGCGCAAACCGGCGGATGAACTTATTGCAGGTCTTTTCCATCGCGCGCTCGGAATCGACTCCCAGATGCCGCGCGACATTGACCGCCGCAAACAGCAGGTCGCCGATTTCCTCCTCGGTATCCCCATCGCCATGTGCGGCGCGTTTCACCTCGTCCAGCTCCTCTGCGACCTTATCCAGCGCGCCCTGCGGACCGTCCCAGTCGAAACCGACCTTAGCTGCCTTTTTTTGCAGCTTTTCCGCGCGGATCAGGCCAGGCAGGCTTTTTGCCACGCTCGTAAGCGTGTCCGTATCGCTCTTCTGGTGCTTTTCCTTGCGCTTAAGCTCATCCCAGTTGCGCAAAATCTCCTCCGAGGAACCGACCTCGACTGTGCCGAAGATATGCGGGTGACGGTAAATCAGCTTTTTGCAGACTCCGTCCGCCACATCTTCGATGTCGAACACGCCTTTTTCCTTTTCCATCTGCGCGTGGAATACGACCTGCAGCAGCACGTCGCCAAGCTCCTCCTTCAGGTGCTCGGGGTCCTGCTCGTCGATCGCCTCGCAGACCTCATAGGTCTCCTCGATGAAATTGCGGCGGATGGACTGGTGGTCCTGCTCTCGATCCCACATGCAGCCGTCCGGCGCGCGCAGGATCTCCATGATGCGCAACAGATCGTTAAAATTATACTTCTCTTTTTGCTGAAAATCAACCATTTTAACACACTTTCCGTCATTTTAAATGTAAAATATCCGCGATTTTTTCACCTTTTGGCAGCAGCAGCACATCCTCGCGTTCGACCGCGTGCAGCGCGAGCAGCAAAACGCCGTATACCGCCACCGCCACAACGATCACGGCAAGCGTGATCAGCTTATCCAGTGCCGAGCCCGGCGCCGCAGCCAGCAGATGAGCCAGGCCGGTGCGGCAGATATAAACCGCTGCACCCATACCGATCGTCGCCGCGAGCGGCCGCCCCACCGTTCTGCCGAGCGGCGGAAGCGCGTGCGACAGCCTGCCGATGTGGAACAGATTGAGCAGTGCGATCAGCCAGTAGCATACCGCTGTGCTGATCGGCGCGCCTGCGATCTGAAAGACCGGACTGCCGACCAGAAAATAATCTCCCAAAATTTTCACCACTGCGCCCAGGAACATGGACACGAGCGGCAGGTCGATGCGGCCAAACGCCTGCAAAATTGCATTGGTGATTGCCACCAGTGCCACCGCTGGCACCGCAAAGCCCAAAATCGCCATCAGCTGGCCGCCAAGCGCGGTGCCCTCGCTGTAAAACAGGCGCAGGATGGGTGTGGACAGCAGCAGGAACCCCGCCCCGGCGGGCAGTGTGATCATCATGGTCAGCCGCAAGGCGGTCGCCATGGTTTTGGATACTTTGGTGAAGTTCTGCGCCGCCCGCGCGTTGGCGATGGTCGGCAGCACGCTGACCGCCAGCGCGGTGATCAGGGTCTGCGGCAGGTTGAAAAAGTTGATCGCCTGACCGGTATAGATGCCGTAGGTCGTGATCGCCTCCTCCGCCGCCATACCGACCGCCGGGCTTTGCAGCCGCGCAGAAATCAGCGCCACGTCGATCAGGTCGGTCACGCTCATGACCGCCGAACTGATCGTGATCGGGATGGACAGGGACAGCAGAATCTTTGCCAGCTGCCCCGCCGGTCGGACGGTGTCGTTTAAGCTGCGCACCGCCGCTGCGCGGCGGCGGGTCAGCGCCGCCTGCACCAGCATATAGGCGGCCGCCACCACTTCGCCCAGCGTGACGCCAAGCACGGTCATCGCCGCGACCGCGGGCGCCTCCATGCCGCGCTGCATCGCGTACCACGCAAGGCCGAGGCCGGCAAACAGCTTGCCCATGGCCTCGATCACCTGCGAGACCGCAGTCGGCACCATGTTGGACCGGCCCTGGTAATAGCCGCGGAACACGGACAGGATGGAAACCATCAGTACGCTCGGCGCGATCGCCATCACTGCAAGGCGCGCATCCGGGCTTTGGATCCAGCCCGCAAACGTATCCGCGCCGAAGAACAGCACGACCGTTGCCAGCGCGCCGACCGGGATAAATATCCCGCCCGCCACGCGGATGATCCGGCGCACCTCGTGCTCCCGGCCAAACGCAGTCGCCTCGGCGACCATCTTGGACAGCGCCGCCGGCAGGCCGACGGTCGAAATCACCAGCATGGCCGTATAGATGCGGTACGCCGCGCTGAACAGGCCGAAGGCCGGCGACTTTTCGCCGCCGATCAGGTTTTGGAGCGGGATCTGGAAAAACGCGCCGATCACCTTTACGACCAGGCTCGCCACCATCAGGATCACCGCGCCCTGCACAAAATTCTGTTTTTTCCGCTGCAAACGCTACACGCCCTTTTTTACTTGATCTTGCCTGACGCCGCGGAAGCGGTATGCGCGGCGCCGCTTTATTTTACGGTATGGCCGGGCGCGGCGAAATATGCGCTCACAGCGCGCTGCCGCAGCCCGCGCAGAAGGAGTCCTCGCGGCTGCAGACCTTGCCGCAGTGCGGGCAGGTCACGACCGAGCGCATGCCGGCCAGTTCCTCTCGCAGGGCAGAAATCTTTTCCTGCTTGGCGTCCACCTCGGCCAGCTTGTCGTCCATCTCCTCGTTCGAGACTTCCGTGCCGCGGTGCAGATCGTACACCATTTTGCCGATCTCCTTGTAAAGCGCCTCACACTCGGCGTTCAAATCAAAAATTTGCAGATTGATGCGGGTTGCACCGGCAAGCTCGCTCGCCTTTTTGCCCGCAACGTCCGCTGCGCGGCCCGCGGCCTGGGTGGTCTTATCCGCCATCACTCTGATCTTATCCAGAAACGACTGTACCTTTGCATCCATTGTCCATCGCTCCTTCCGGCGGTTTCCCGCCATATTTGGTTTATTATACTGCATGCCCTGTCAAAAAGCAAGGCGCGCTGTCCTCTCCTGTTTAACCGATAAACTCGTGCAGCACCGAGTCCGCCGGGATAAAGTCCGCGTAGTCGATCGGCGCAACCTGTCCGAGCACTGCGCCGATGGGCGCGAGATCCGCCCCCGCGAGCACATCTGCGTGCAGGCGCAGCTGCGGCTCGAGGTGCTGCATCAGGATGTTCAGCTCATACGGCAGGAAGGTATCCACCGTCAGGTCGGCCTGCCCGCGGTAGGGCGAAATATACAGCCGCTCGCCGCGGCGCACCGAGTTCCACTGGCGGATGGTCTCCTCGACCGGGGAATTGCGGAACAGGCTGTCCCGCATGGCGCGGCGCAAAAAGCGCAGCATATACGGCTCGATGCGCGGCCCCTCGCCGGGTACGACCGCGCTGGCCACCGACAGGTAGATGCTGGTCGCCGCGTGCGCCAGGTCGCCCATGATGACCGGGTTGAACGAATGGATGCCCTCGATCAGCACCACCTCATCCGGATCCAGCCGCAGGGTGCGCGCGTTCGGGATCGAGGTGCGCGTTTCAAAATCAAACCGCGGCAGCGCGATCTCCTCACCCGCTGCCAGCCGCGCCAGATGCTCGCTCAGCAGCGGCAGGTTCATGCACTCCGGACTTTCCAGATCGGGCACGCCGTTTTCCGTGTCGGGCGGGATCTCATAGGTGCCGACTGTGCGGTAATAATCATCCATCGAGATCATCTCCGCGCGCACACCGTGCTGTGCCAGCACGCGGGCGATGCGGTCGTTGGTTGTGGTCTTACCCGAAGAGGACGGGCCATTGAGCAGCACAATGGGTTTGCTAATGCTGTTTTCCGCGATCTGCTCGGCCACACGGGCGACCTGATCGTGATACTGCTGCTCACATTGCGCAATAAACGCCGCCGCGTCATACCGCGCGCGGTGGTTGATATATTTCAGGGTGTACTCCGCCATAGCGTTCCCTCCTCATTGCCTGGGAAAAAGAAGTTTGCGTTTGCCGGCAGCCAGCCGCTCAGCCGCCCGGATATACTCGAGCGGATACTTGGGGTTGTTGACCCGCTCGATCCATCCGGTGTCCCGGTCGACGCGCTTGGACACGCCGCCCGCGCCGAGCGACAGGATGGTCTGCAGCTCCTCCATCATGGTTACATTGTAAAAACACTCGGTGTCCGGCTTGCACCAGCCGACGTTTTCAAATCCGCCCGCGGTGAATTTCTGCCGGTACAGGTAATAGGGGCCGTAGCCCGCATTTTGCAGCGCATGCGCGGCGCCGTCCAGCATCCGCCCGACCGTGTCATGCTGCGCGGCGGCTGCAGCCTTGTCGGTCAGATCCGCGCCGCGTTTGATCGCCAGCGTATGCACGGTGATATTTTCGGGTGCAAGGCCGGTCAGCGTGTCGATCGTGCGGGCAAAGGTTTCGGCCGTATCGCCGGTGAGCCCTGCAATCACGTCCATATTGATTGCGTCAAAGCCCGCCTGCCGCGCCTCATCATAGGCGCGCAGCACGTCCTCCGCCGTGTGGCGACGGCCGATCGCGGCCAGCACCTTGTCATCCATGGACTGGGGGTTGATGCTCACGCGGCCCACGCCCGCCTCGCGCAGTGCGCGCAGCTTGCCGGGCGTGATGGTATCCGGCCGCCCTGCTTCCACAGTATATTCGCGCAGATGCGAAAAATCAAAGTTTTCTGCCAGCGCCGCCAGTAGGCGCGCAAGCTGGTCTTCGTCCAGCGTGGTCGGTGTGCCGCCGCCGATATATACACTCTGCACCCGCTTGCCCGCCTCGCGCACCAGCGCAGCGGTCTCCGCGATCTCGCGGCACAGGGTGTCCAGATAGGGGGCGATCAGATGGCCGGACTGCGCGGTCGTCGACGAGACAAACGAGCAGTAATAGCACCGCGACGGGCAGAACGGGATGCCGACATAGAGCGAGATATCGTCCGGGCCGATCGCACGGTCCAGCTCCATCGCGGTCGCCGCCGCGCGGATGGTCAGCGCGGTGCGCGCAGGCGAGACATAAAAATGCGCGCGCAGATACTCCGCTGCCTCGCCGCGGGTCATGCCGCGCTCGATCAGGCCGCGGGCGAGCTTGGCCGGCCGCACGCCGGTCAGGCTGCCCCACTCGGGCGGCTGCGGCAGCGCGGGCACGACCGCATCGTACACGGTCATCTTGACCAGCTCGGTCAGCGCGCGCTTGTAGTCGAGCGGCGCAAGCCCCGCAACCTGCGCGCGGCGCGTGCTTTCATACACCTTACCGCCAAGGCACACGACCGCACGGCCGACTGCCTCGCCGTCCTGCTCGGTCAGGATGCTGCGGCACCAGTCGCCTTCCCCGGTCTGCTCCGCGCGCGTGAGCGTCACCGTGGGCAGCAGGTGGAACAGCATTTCCTCGACCGCGTGCTTGAGTTCGTGTCCTTCCAGCGTATAGATCATCGCTTGCCGACCGCCTGCAGCATATATGGATTGGCGGCGCGCTCTTCATTCAGGGTGGAAAGCCCCTCGTGTCCGGGCAGCACCTTGTAGTCGCCCTCGAGCTCGTACAGGCGGCGCAGCGAGCGCAGCATCGCGGAAAAGTCGCCGCCCTCCAGGTCGCAGCGCCCGCACTCATGGCGGAACAGGCAGTCGCCGGTGAACAGGCAGTCGTCAATACGGATGACCGATGAGCCGGGCGTATGACCCGGTGTGCTCATGTATACCGCGGTCAGGCCGCCGAAGGTGATTTCAGTGCCTTCGGAGGCGAGGATATCCGGTGTGTCCTGCACATAGCTGCGCGCCAGCCCACGGAACTGGCCCATGTTGTTCCGGTCGAGCAGCCACTGATCGGCCTCGGGCACGACATACTGCGCGCCCGTCGCCTGAAGCACCTCATGCGCGGCGAGGATATGGTCAAAATGCGCGTGCGTCAGCAGGACATACTTGACGTCCAACTTTTCCTGCTGGACTGCCTGTAGGATCGAAGGGGCGTTGTCGCCCGGGTCGATCACCGCGGCCGCGCGGGTGGTTTCGTCATATACGATGTAGCAATTTGTGCCGACAAGGCCGACACAGAGCTGCATGATTTTCATAAGCTGTCTCCTTTTCTTCACCGCATCTGGGCGGTGTCCATCCACAGGGTGACCGGCCCGTCGTTGAGCAGGTCGACCTTCATATCCGCGCCAAACTCGCCGGTCTCGACCGGCAGGCCGCTTTCGCGGCAGCGCGCAATAAACCTTTCATAGAGCGGGATTGCGGTCTCTGGGCGGGCCGCGGCGGTAAAGCTCGGCCGGTTGCCCTTTTTGCAGTCCCCATACAGCGTAAACTGCGACACGATCAGGATGCCGCCGCCCACATCCGCGAGCGATCGGTTCATCTTGTCGTTTTCATCCGTGAATACCCGCAGTTTAACCGTTTTATCCGCCAGATAAACCGCGTCGTCCGCGGTGTCTCCGTCCGTGATGCCAAGCAGCACCAGAAAGCCCTGCCCGATCTGGCCGCGCACCGCGCCGTCGATGCTCACCGACGCGCGCGAAACGCGCTGAATGAGTGCCCTCATACCTGTCGTTCCTCATTTCTGTCCATGTGCCTTGCAACAGAAAATGCCGCATAGCGGCATTTATCTTGTCGAAAAAGTTCTTCGCGCCGCAGCGCGCATCAAACAGGAAATTGCAGAAAATGCAATTTCCATAAAAACCGGGAGCAAGTATCACGGTTTTTATTCCTCTAAAAGCGAAAAAGTTTCGCTGGGCGGAACTTTTTCGCGTCCCGGGACGCATCCCCT
Organism: uncultured Agathobaculum sp.; assembly: GCF_944384765.1. Classification (GTDB taxonomy): domain Bacteria; phylum Bacillota; class Clostridia; order Oscillospirales; family Butyricicoccaceae; genus Agathobaculum. The sequence continues at coordinate 14,603 of NZ_CALWUM010000013.1, forward strand.
CGATTGCGGCTGTACGCCGCAATCGAAACTCAGTTTGTGTCCACCGTACGCGTCACATCCACCACGCCCTTGATCGAGCGAAGGCGGCCGATCAGATTGTCCAGCTGATGCACGCCGGCGACGTCCACCATCGCGTTGATCACGCCGTAGCCGTCGTTTAGGTCGCGCGCGGAAATCTCATGCACATTGATCTTGCAGGCCGCCAGCACAGCGGTCACGTCGCTCAACACGCCGATGCGGCTGCGGGTCGAAATCTGCAGGCCGGTCGAAAAACGGTTCGAGCGGTCGGACGCGGCCAGGTCCTCATCCCACCAGGCGCGCACCCAGCGGTCCGGGTCCTCGCTCATGTGCACGTTGACGCAGTCGCGCCGGTGGATGGAGACGCCGTATCCGCGTGTGACAAAGCCGACGATCTCGTCGCCCGGGATCGGCGTGCAGCAACGCGCAAACTTGACCAGGCAGTTGTCAATGCCCTCGACCACCACCCCGGTCGCACTCTTGGTGATGCGCTTCTGCGGCTGCTCGGGCTGCGGATGGGCCGCGCGCTCGGCCTGCTCGCGCTGGCGGCGCAGCTTGCCGACGTCGTCCTTGACCTTGTTGATCACCTTGGTCAGCGTGATGCCGCCGTAGCCGATGGCGGCGTACAGCTCGTCGAGTGTGCTGAAGGAGAACTTGTTGAGCGTGTTCTTCTGCACTTCCTCGTTGTCGTAAAAGCCGTTATAGAGCAGATTGGCGCGCAGCTCGCGGTCCAGATCCTCGCGGCCGTTGACGATGTTCTCCTCGCGGCACTCCTTCTTGAACCACTGCTTGATCTTGTTGCGCGCCTCGGTGGTCTTGACAATCTTGACCCAATCGCGGGAGGGGCCATGCGCCTCCTTAGAGGTGAGGATTTCGACAATATCGCCGTTTTTCAGCTGGCTGTCAATCGGCGCAATACGGCCGTTGATCTTGCAGCCGGTCATGCGGTTGCCGACCGCCGAGTGAATGGCGTAAGCCAGGTCGATCGGGGTTGCGCCCGCGGGCATATTGACCACGTCGCCCTTGGGCGTAAACACGAACACTTCGTCCGCGAACAGGTCGACCTTGATGTTTTTGATAAAGTCCTCCGCTTCGGTATCCTGCTGCGCTTCGAGCAGCTGGCGGATCCAGGCAAAGGCCTCCTCGTTGCCCTTTTTATCCAAGCCCTGCTTGTATTTCCAGTGCGCCGCCACGCCGTATTCCGCCATCTTGTGCATCTCGGTGGTGCGGATCTGCACCTCGAATGGGATGCCCGCGCGGCCGATGACCGTCGTGTGCAGCGACTGGTAGCCGTTGGGCTTGGGCGTGGAGATATAGTCCTTGAAGCGGCCCGGAATGGGCTTATACAGGTCGTGCACATAGCCGAGCACGTTATAGCAGTCCGCGACCGTGTCCACGATCACGCGCACCGCGCAGATGTCGTAGATCTCGTCAATCGTCTTGTGCTGCGCATACATCTTGCGGTAGATCGAGTAGATGTGCTTGACGCGCGCGGAGATCGTATTTTTGATATGCGCTTCCTTGAGCTTTTCGCCGATACGCTCCTGAATGCCCTTGAGGAACTCCTCGTGCTGCTCGCTCTGGGCCTTGAGGCCCTCGACGATCTCATTGTAGCCGATCGGGTCAAGCACTTTGAGGCACAGGTCCTCCAGCTCCCACTTGATGCGGCTCATGCCCAGGCGGTGCGCGATCGGCGCGTAAATTTCCATGGTCTCGAGCGCCTTGTCGCGCTGCTTGCGCTCGGGCAGGTATTGGAAGGTGCGCGCGTTATGCAGGCGGTCGGCCAGCTTGATCAGGATGACGCGGATGTCCTTGGCCATGGCCATGAACATTTTTCGCAGGTCCTCAAACTGCTCCTGCTCCTTGGAATAGCGCAGCATACCCAGACGGGTGACGCCGTCGACCAGTTCGGCAACCGGAGTGCCGAACTTGTTTTCGATTTCCTTATAACCAAAGTTGGTATCTTCGATGCAGTCATGCAGCAGCGCAGCGCAGATCGAATCCGTATCCAGCCCCATCTCGACCACGATCTCGGCCACCGAGACCGGATGGATGATGTAAGGCTCACCGTTTTTGCGTTTTTGCCCCTCGTGCGCCTTAGCGGCGCACTCATAAGCGGCGCGAATTTTCCGGATATTGGCCTGCGGGTTTTGCTTCTGCACGCGCTCGATCAAAAAATCCAGTTTATTCTGCATACTTTGTTCCCCCATTCCGTTCACCCCGCCATGCTTTGCAGTGTAGCCAGGACGACCGAACCAGATATATCCGCCTTACCCTCGTAAGGCTTGAGCAGGATGTTGAGCATCCCCTCTTTGAAATGGTAGCTGATCAGACCGGACTCGGAAAAAACGTCCAGACACACGAACAGCTTGCCGATATTGATGTCCCTGCGACTCTCCCACGCGACGCGGCGCGAAAGCGCGCCGTCCGGCACGGACAGGCGCCCGTCCTCCGCGCGGCAAACGATATGCCGCCAAACAGCGACCAGATCCTTGCGGTCGGGCAGCAGCAGGCGCGCCTCGCGCGCGGTCAGCGGTCCGTCCGCCATGTAGGTGTTATATACGTTGAGCATCTTCTGGTCGGCCAGATGCTCGCACTCGCTCAGCTGCACATCGCAGATGGTCAGCTGCACCGAGCGGCGGCCGCGGAATTCGTTGACCTCCAGATGGAAGGCCGCATCCACGGTATTGCCCTCGACAAAGCCGAGCCCGCCCGCGCCCGCGCCAAACCAGATGGCCGAAAAGCGCGTGCCGTCCTTGATGAGCGTCAGCCGTACATGCCGATCGGACGAGATCGGCGTGATCTCCTCGACTGTCATGTCCTTCATGCAGAACACTGGCTCAGGGTTGCGCATGCCATACGGTTCGAGCACGCCGAGCGCCTCAATATTAGGCAGAGTGAGCCACTCCGGCCGCACCATACAGTCGATGTGCTGCTGCGGGATGAGCTCTGCCATGGTGACATGCTCCTCCGCATAGGCGCGCAGACGCGCACGTAACTCGTCGACCTTGTCCGCCGACACCGTCAGCCCCGCGGCGAGCGCATGCCCGCCGTAACGCTCGAGCAGGTCCTCGCAGGAGGACAGTGCCTCGAACAGGTTGAACCCGCCCACCGAGCGACCCGAGCCCTTGCCGGTACCGTCCTCGTCCAGCGAGATGAGCACCACCGGGCAACCGTACCGGTCGCACAGGCGCGAGCACACAATACCGATCACGCCATGATGCCAGCCCTTGCCCGCCAGCACGATGATCTTATCCTCGAGCGGGTTGTATTCCGTGCGCAGACGCGCAAGCGCCTGCTTGAGTATCTCGTTCTCCTCCTGCTGCCGCAGCTTGTTCTGCTCGCACAGGCGCGCAGCCAGCTCCTGCGCGCGCACCGGGTCGTGCGTCAGGAACAGCTCAGCAGCAAGTTCGGCCTGCCCCATGCGGCCGGCCGCGTTGATGCGGGGCGCCAGCACGAAGCTGATTGTGGACGAGGTCAGGCGCTTGTGCTTCATGCCCGCCTCGCGCAGCAGCATTTCCAGGCCGGTGTTGCTGGTCTCGGCCATTTTCCGCAGCCCTTCGGCCACGATGATGCGGTTTTCGCCCACAATCGGCATCACATCCGCCACCGTGCCCAGCGCGATCAGGTCGGCATAGCGGTCCAGCACCGCGTCCGCGTCGCCTGCCAGCGCGCAGATCAGCTTAAACGCCACGCCCACGCCTGCCAGACTGTCGAACGGATAGGTGCAGTCCGGCCGCTTATAGTCCACAACCGCATCCGCGTCAGGCAGCGTATCGTGGCACTCGTGGTGGTCGGTGATCACCACCTGCATGCCAAGCTCGCGCGCCACAGCGATCTCCTCGTCCGCCGTGATGCCCGAATCCACTGTGACCAGCAGGCGGGTGCCCTGCTCATAGAGCTTTTCCATCGCCTCGCGCGTCAGGCCGTAGCCCTCGCGCAAACGGTTGGGGATGTAATATTCGCATACTGCGCCGATGCTGCGCAGATAATCCACCATGATACAGGTTGCAGTGATGCCGTCCACATCATAGTCCCCATAGACTACAATATGCTCGCCCCGGCTGACCGCGCTGCGGATTACCGCGGCGGCCTTTTCCATATCGGCCATAAGCAGAGGGTCGTACAGGCCGGCGCGGTCGCAGCTGAGATAGGCTGCCGCCGCCTGCGGCGTGTCGATCCCGCGCGCGGTCAAAACCGCGGCGGTGAGCGGCGCATAACCGCCCGCGCGCGACAGCGCGTCCACGCGCGCCGGGTCTGGCGCGGCGATCACCCATCGCTTTGTTTTCATAGAAACTCCCTCATTTATTTTTTATTAGGTTTATTATACCAAAACATACCCAAAAGCTCAAGGCAAACGGGCATAATTTGAATTCTTGTCATCAAAGTGCGTGTTTTCCGTCCGATTCGCAGACGCTTACGCGGCAAAACGCGTCAAATTGCACAAAACCAGAACAAAATCCGCTTGTAAAATTCCCGCAAAGCGCAGCTGCGGTCCTTTGCGGCACGCGATTGTGCGCCAGGCGAAAAAAGCAGGCGCTCCGCAATGGGAACGCCTGCCGTACAGAAAAGCGTCAGGATTGTTGGTTTTTGATCGCCTGATAGCGCTCGAGCACCGGTTTCAGATACTGGCCGGTATAGGAATCCTCGCACGCGGCAACCTCCTCCGGCGTGCCGCACGCGACCAGACGGCCGCCGCCGTCGCCGCCCTCGGGGCCGAGGTCGAGGATATAGTCCGCGGTCTTGATGACGTCCAGATTGTGCTCAATGACGACCACGGTGTTGCCCGCATCGACCAGCTTTTGCAGCACATCGACCAGGCGGTGCACATCCGCAACGTGCAGGCCGGTGGTCGGCTCGTCGAGGATATAGATGGTTTTGCCGGTCGAACGGCGGGACAGCTCGGTAGCGAGCTTGGCGCGCTGCGCCTCGCCGCCGGACAGCGTGGTGGACGATTGCCCGAGCTTGACATAGCCCAGCCCGACCTCACGCATGGTTTCAAGCCGGCGCGCGATTTTGGGCACGTTGGCGAAGAACTCGCACGCCTCGTCGACCGTCATATCGAGCACCTCGTAGATGTTCTTGCCCTTGTAGCGCACCTCGAGCGTCTCCTTGTTGTAGCGCTTGCCCTTGCATACATCGCAGGGCACATACACATCCGGCAGGAAGTGCATCTCGATCTTGATTAGGCCGTCGCCCGCGCAGGCCTCGCACCGGCCGCCCTTGACATTGAAGGAAAACCGGCTCGGGCCGTAGCCGCGCGCCTTGGCGTCCGCGGTCTTGGCGAACAGCTCGCGGATGTCATTGAACACGCCGGTGTAGGTCGCGGGGTTGGAGCGCGGCGTGCGCCCGATGGGCGACTGGTCGATATCGATCACCTTGTCCAGATAGGACAGGCCGGTGATCTTGTCGTGCGCGCCCGCGCGCGTCTTGGCGCCGTTGAGCTCAGCGGCGAGCTTTTTATACAGGATTTCGTTGACAAACGAGGATTTGCCCGAACCGGAAACACCGGTCACGCAGGTAAACGTGCCGAGCGGGATGGTGAAATCCGTGTGCTTTAAGTTGTTGACCGCGCACCCCTTGACGGTCAGCTTTTTGCCGTTGCCCTTGCGGCGCACCGCGGGCACCGGGATGCACTTGCGGCCGGACAGATATTGCCCGGTGATCGACTTCTCGCTTTTCAGCAGCTCGTCCACCGTGCCCTCAAACACGACCTCGCCGCCGTTGCGGCCCGCGCCCGGGCCGATGTCCACGATGTGGTCCGCAGCGAACATGGTGTCCTCATCGTGCTCGACCACAATCAGCGTGTTACCCAGGTCGCGCAGACGCTTTAAGGTTGCGAGCAGCTTGTCGTTGTCGCGCTGGTGCAGGCCGATGGACGGCTCGTCCAGGATATACAGCACGCCCATGAGCGACGAGCCGATCTGGGTCGCCAGGCGGATGCGCTGGCTCTCGCCGCCGGACAGCGTGCCCGACGCGCGCGACAGGGTCAGGTATTCCAGGCCGACCGACTGCAAAAAGCCCAGCCGGTCCTTGATCTCCTTGATGATGCGGTCGCCGATCTTGTGCTGCATCTCGGTCAGCTGGAGGGTATGCAAGAACTCCATCGCCTTGACGACCGACTTTTCGGAAAACTCCGCGATGTTCAGCCCGCCGACCGTGACCGCGAGCACCTCGGGCCGCAGGCGGCGGCCATGGCACGCAGGGCACGGAATCTCGCTCATGCACTCCTCGATCTCCGCGCGCGCGTAGTCGCTCGAAGTCTCCTTATAGCGGCGCTCCAGGTTTGTCACAATACCCTCAAACGGCTGGCGCATCACGCCGCCGGACACGCGGCTGACTGCAAGATCAAGCGGCTCGTCGCCCGTGCCGTAGAGCAGGTCGTGCATCGCCGCGTCCGAGAACTGTTCGATCGGGGTGTCGAGCGTGAAGCCGTGCTTTTTGCCCAAGGCGGTGTAATACATGGCCGCGATCGTGCCCGGCTCGGCGCTGCCCCAGCCCGATGCGCGGATGGCGCCCTGCTTGATGGACAGCTTTTTATTGGGGATGATGCGGTCCGGGTCGACGCGCATCTGCATCCCCAGGCCCGTGCACACCGGACAGGCGCCGTACGGGTTGTTGAACGAAAACATGCGCGGCGTCAGCTCCTCGATCGAGATGCCGCAGTCATCGCACGCATAGTTCTGCGAGAACGAGAGCGGCTCACCGCCGATCACGTCCGCAATCACAAGGCCGCCCGACAGCGCGGTCGCGGTCTCGACCGAGTCGGTGATGCGGCCGCGCGCGTCCGGCCGGACGACCACGCGGTCGACCACGATCTCGATGTTGTGCTTCTGGGTCTTTTTGAGCTTGATTTCTTCGGAGAGGTCGCGCACTTCGCCATCTACACGCGCACGGACATAACCCGATTTGCGCGCATCCTCGAGCACCTTGACATGCTCGCCCTTTTTGCCGCGGATGACCGGTGCGAGGATCTGCAGCCGCGTCTTTTCCGGCAGCGCCATCAGCCGGTCGATGATCTGGTCGATGGTCTGCTGGTGGATCTCCTTGCCGCACTTGGGGCAGTGCGGCGTGCCGATGTTCGCCCAGAGCAGGCGAAGATAGTCGTAGATCTCGGTGACCGTGCCGACCGTCGAACGCGGGTTCTGCGAGGTGGTCTTCTGGTCGATCGAGATCGCGGGCGACAGGCCGTCGATGTAGTCCACATCCGGCTTGTCCATCTGCCCCAAAAACTGCCGCGCATAGCTGGACAGCGACTCAACATAGCGGCGCTGGCCCTCGGCGTAGATCGTGTCAAACGCCAGGGACGACTTGCCCGAGCCGGACAGGCCGGTCAGCACGACCAGCTTGTCGCGTGGAATTTTGATGTCGATATTTTTCAGGTTGTGCTCACGCGCACCCTTCACATGGATATATTCCTGCATGTTCACCTATCCTTATCCCGATGCAGTATCAATAATTTATAGTTCTGCCACGCTGCCCGCGGCGAGAAAATCGATGCGCGCCCCGAGCGTTTCACGCAGCAGCCCGAACGCATATTGCCCCGTGCAGTGGCAGGTGTAGTAATGGCTGCCCGTCTGCGCGAGCCGCGCGGCGACCGCGCGGATGGTCTCATCCGGCTCGCTTTTGCCGCTCGACGGACTGAACAGGTGCATCCCGCCGATGACAAAATCCGGGTCGCGGCCAATAATCTCCTTTGCGCGGGCGCAGATATTGACCACGCCGCGGTGAGCGCAGCCGGTAAACAGGGCGGTTTTGTCCCCCTCGCGCAGGATGAGACTCTGCTCGTGCTGGAAGCGGTCGGGTACATAGTCTGTCCCGGCCCGCTCCAGTAATGTGCGGTTGCCCTGGGGGCAGCAGTCCTGCCCGGTCACGTCGGAAAACAGGGTCATGTTTTCGTCGATTTTTGTCACGCCGCCCGTTCGCACCAGCCTGCTGCTCTGCTCAAGCGCTGGGTCCAACCCGATGAACCGGATTCCCTCCGGCTTGCGCGAAAAATGCGGCTCAAATGCCTTTTCGTGCAGATAGACCGGCGCATGGCCGTTCACAGCCAAAAACGCCGCCAGTCCGCCGCCGTGGTCATAGTGCCCGTGCGAGATAAAGGCGGTGTCCACCTCGTCCAGCTGCACGCCGCACGCCGCGGCGTTTTGCAGAAACAGGCCGGTCTGCCCCATGTCAAACAGCAGCTTTCTGCCGTTTGCCTCGATATAAAAGCTCAGCCCGTGTTCGCAGGCAAAGTCCGGCGCGCACGCGGTATCCTCCATGAGCGTGATGATCTTCATTTTCCTTCCTCCAGCGCCTTGATCTGGTCGCGCAGTTGAGCGGCGATCTCGAACTCGAGCATCTTGGCCGCCTCCTTCATCTGCTTTGTCAGGCGGGCGATTTCCTTTTCGCGCTCGCCCTTGCTGCGCAGCTTTTTCTTGCTGCCCGACGGCACGTTGGACGTGATTTCAATCACATCCTGCACCTTCTTTTTGACCGAACGCGGCACGATGCCGTGCGCCTTGTTAAACGCGTCCTGCAGCTGGCGGCGGCGCTCAGTTTCATCCATCGCGCGGCGCATGGAAGGTGTGATACTGTCCGCATACAGCACGACCATACCGTGCTCATTGCGCGCGGCGCGGCCGATGGTCTGGATGAGCGAGGTCTCCGAGCGCAGGAAGCCTTCCTTGTCCGCGTCCAGAATCGCGACGAGCGACACCTCAGGGATGTCCAGGCCCTCGCGCAGCAGGTTGATGCCCACCAGCACGTCGAACACGCCCAGGCGCAGGTCGCGCACCAGCTCCTGCCGCTCGATAGTCTTGATGTCGTGGTGCATATAGCGCACCTTGATGCCCGCGGTCTCCAGGTAGTCGGTCAGGTCCTCGGCCATCTTTTTGGTCAGCGTTGTGACCAGCACACGCTCGCCTTTGGCGGCGCGCGCGTTGATCTCGCCGATCAGGTCGTCGATCTGCCCCTCGACCGGGCGCACCACGACCTCAGGATCGAGCAGGCCGGTCGGGCGGATGACCTGCTCGACCACCTGTCCGGAACGGGACAGCTCATATTCGCCGGGCGTGGCGGAAACATAGATGATCTGGTTGAGTCGCTCGTTGAACTCCTCGAAGTTCAGCGGGCGGTTGTCATAGGCCGAGGGCAGGCGGAACCCGTTCTCGACCAGGCTCTCCTTGCGCGCGCGGTCGCCGTGATACATGGCGCGCACCTGCGGCAGGGTGACGTGGCTCTCGTCCACGATGAGCAGAAAGTCCTTGGGAAAATAATCGATCAGCGTAAACGGCGCGGAACCCGGCGCGCGGCGCGAAAGCACGCGCGAATAGTTCTCAATGCCGCTGCAAAAACCGATCTCCTGCAGCATTTCAATGTCGTACCGCGTGCGCTGCGCAATGCGCTGCGCCTCGATCAGCTTGCCCCGCTCCTCAAAATATTGGACGCGCTGGTCCAGCTCGTCTTCGAGGTCGCGGATAGCGGCCTGCAATTTGTCCTTGGGTGTCACGTAGTGGCTCGCCGGAAAAATCGCGATATGGCCCAGCTCGCCCAGTGTCACGCCGGTCAGCGGGTTGATCCGGCTGATGCGGTCGATCTCGTCGCCGAAGAACTCGACGCGCACCACGTCCTCATCCGAGTAAACCGGCCAGATCTCGACCGTGTCCCCGCGCACGCGGAAGCGGTTGCGCTCGAGCACCATGTCGTTGCGCTCATACTGGATGTCGATCAGCCGGTGGATAAGCGTCTCGCGGCTGATCTCAGTACCCGGCCGCAGCGAGATCACCATTTTCTTATAGTCGATCGGGTCGCCGAGCGAATAGATGCACGACACCGACGAGACGATGATCACATCCCGCCGCTCGGAAAGCGCCGAGGTCGCCGAATGGCGCAGGCGGTCGATCTCATCGTTGATCGCGGAGTCTTTTTCAATATAGGTATCGGTCGAGGCGATATATGCCTCGGGCTGATAATAGTCGTAATAGGAAACAAAGTATTCCACCGCATTGTGCGGAAAAAACTCGCGCAGCTCGGTGCAGAGCTGTGCGGCAAGGGTTTTGTTATGGGCGAGCACCAGCGTCGGCCGCTGGGTCTGCTCGATGATGTTGGCCATGGTGAAGGTCTTGCCCGAACCAGTCACGCCCATCAGGGTTTGCTCGGTCAGGCCGTTTTGTATGCCCTCGACCAGCTTCGCCACCGCCTGCGGCTGGTCGCCCGCCATTTTGTACGGGCTGACGATCTGAAATTCCGGCATTGGCTATTTCCTCCGCTTCATGCTTTTTACAATCTCGATATTCTGCATTTTGCCGATTGAAACATATTTGCCGCGCGCGACCACACAGTGATCAATCAGTTCCAGATCCAGCCCGGCCAGCGTCTGTCGCAGCTGGTTGGTGACCAGAATATCCGCTTCCGACGGGCGCGCGGCGCCGGTCGGATGGTTGTGCGCGATGGCCACGCCTGCCGCATGGCAGAGCAGTGCGCCGCGCGCGATCTTATACGGGTCCACCGCCACGTGCGCATGACCGCCGCGGGCAATCTCCTCGCATTTGATTACGCGGCCTTCCCCATCCAGATAGGCCGCGAGCAGCACCTCGTCGCGCTCGTGCGCAAGCTGCGGCGCGAAATATTCCCCGACGCGCTCATAGGTGTTCAGCCGGTCGCTGTACCGCTCGCTTTTGCTTACGTCCGCACGGTAACGGCCGATCATCGCATACACGGTTTTGATCAGGTCGGCCGTGTGCGGGCCGACGCCCGCAACCTCCTCCAGCTGCTCGGCCGGCGCTTCGAGCACGGCGTGCAGCGAACCGAACCGCTCGAGCAGGCGGTGCGCGGTCGGGTTGGTATCGCCCTGCCGCATGGCAAAAAACAGCAGGATTTCCAGCACCTCATGGTCGGCAAAAATATCCATGCCAAAGCGGCGAAATTTTTCCATCATCCGCTTGCGGTGTCCGGTATGCGGGTGGTCCGCCATCACGCGGCCTCCTTCCTTTTGTTACAGATGGATGCGCTGCACGGCCTGCCGCAACGCGCGGCTGACCAGCGGGCTGTCCTGGATCTCCGGGAAGGGCACGGTCGGCTGCGGCTCGCCCTCGTGCGGGCGCAGGCTTTTGCCCATCCACAGCACATCGCGCCACTGGCCGAATTTATACATACTCTCCTGATATGCGCCCGAAATGATAAAGCCCATCGCTTTGTGGAACTTCATCGACCGCTCGTTAGGCGAGGTGATACCCACATAGATGTTATAGTATCCCTGCATGGCGAGCAGTTCAAACAGCGCGGCATAGATCGCGCCCGCAATGCCGTGGCGGTGCCACTCGGGCGCAACATAGATCGAGGTTTCGACCGACCACTGGTAGGCCGCACGCGTGCGGTGCGGCGCGGCGTAGCCATAGCCGACAACCTCCCCGTCGATCGTGCAGACGAGCCAGGGCAGGCGCACGGTATAGGTGCGCATGCGCCCGATGAACTCGTCGAGCGAAGGCGGTTCGTATTCACTGGATACGGTGGTCTGAATAACATAAGGCGCATACAGCGCAAGCATATCCGCGGCGTCGTCTTCGGTCGCGGGACGCAGGATGATCTCCGGCATTGATTCTTCCCCATTTACATAAAACTCGCCCGCAATCCGGGCGCAAAGCAGCCGCAAAACGCCATCCGGCGCGGCTGACGATATCATTTTTATTATACCGCGCCGCTATGGTTTGTTCAACAGGTTTTTCATCCGCGCACCGCCAAAAATCGCACATTTGTTCGCTTGACGTTTGTGCGTTTTTCCGGCTGAATTTTTCGCAGCCTGCGGCGCGCCGCGGTTGCTTTTTCCGCCGGATTGGGGTATACTGTTGAAGCATATTGGAAACCATTCTGTAAAGGAGGCCTGCACAATGGCTCGCCATGGATTTATTCATTCCAAGGAGGATATCAAATTCCTCGTCCTGTTCGCCATGGATCTGCTGCCCTTCCCGGTCAGCTTCAGCACAATCGTCGATTTGACGACCTGGTGCGACGAAGGGTTTGGATATTTTGAGCTGAGTGAGGCATTCTATGAAATGGTACCCACCGGCCACATCCAGGAGCAGGCGGGCGCAGGCGAGGCGCTTTACAGCATCACGGACAAGGGCCGCGAGGCCATCCGGGTGTTTGAAAAGCAGCTGCCCTATCCGGTGCGCGAAGCGGCGCAGCGTTCGGCGCTGCGCGTGGTGCGCCAGATCCGGCGTGACGCCGCCATCCACACCAGCGTGACCGAGCGCACGGAAAACGACCTGACCGTCCGCATGGAGATGGAGCAGGTGTTTGCGATTGAGATGAACGTGGTCAGCCATGGACAGGCTGCCATGCTCGAACACACCTTCAAGGCCAACGCGGAGGCGATCTACCAGACCCTGCTCGCCGCGATGACCGCAGACTATGGAACCGAAAACAAGAAAGAGGAATAAAACACTTGGATATCCTGAAGCAACTGGGCGTCCTGCTCGCGTGCTGCATCGCGGGCGACGCCCTTTCTTTTCTCCTGCAGGGTGCGCTGCCCGGCAATGTGCTGGGGCTCATACTGCTCCTGCTGGCACTCATCCTCGGCTGGGTGCGGCTGCACCATGTTGCACGCACCGCGGATTTTCTGCTGCAAAACATGGCGTTTTTCTTCCTGCCCGCCTGTCTGGACGTGCTGGATGTGTTTGACCAGATCCGAAGCGAGGTGCTTGCAATCCTCGCGGTGTGCGTGCTGAGCACGCTGTGCACCGCGGGCGCCACCGCATTGACCGTGCATCTGGTCTGCCGCCTGCAAAAGCGCGCACGCCGGAACACGGAGGTGCTCCGCCATGACTAAGCTGCTTTCCTCTGCTTCCTTCTGGATGGGGCTGTCCATCGCCTGCTATGGGCTTGGCATCTGGCTGCAGCGCAAAACCGACTCGCCGCTGTGCAATCCGCTGCTGGTTGCCGCCGTGCTGGTCGGCGCGGTGCTGGTCGTCACCGGCACGCCGTATCAGACCTACCAAAGCGCAGGCGGGCTGATTTCCTTCTTCCTCACGCCTGCGACCGTCGCGCTCGCTGTGCCGGTCTACCGCAAGCTGGACGTGCTGCGCGCCAACCTGCTGCCCATTCTGAGCGGTGCGCTCGTCGGCTCGCTGGTTTCGATCGCCAGCGTGATCGGCTTCAGCCGCCTGTTCGGCCTGTCGGATGTCACCATGCGCTCGCTCATCCCCAAGTCGGTCACCACGCCGATCGCGGTCGCGCTGGCCGATATGCTGGGCGGCCTGTCCGCTGTGACCTCGATCACGGTCGTGTTCACCGGCATCGTGGGCGCCGTGCTGCTACCCGCCTTTCTCAAGGGGCTGGGCGTGCGCGATCCGGTACAGATGGGGCTTTCGATCGGCACAGCCGCGCACGCGGTCGGCACCTCGCGCGCCATCCAGCTGGGCGAGACCGAAGGCGCGATGAGCGGCCTTGCCATCGGCGTGGCCGGACTGCTGACCGCAGTGATTGTATCGGTCGGGGCGGCGGTGCTGGCATAAAACAACAGGAGCGGCGCACGCCGCTCTTTTTGCTGCCATCTTTGCTGTTCAGATTGACCAATGATTGACAATGCCGCACGGCTATGTTATGGTTAGTCCATAAATTGTCAAGCACACCTTTGCGGAGATTGTTCAGGAAGGAGAGAGTCAAAAATGAAAAAAGTATTATCATTGATGTTGGCAGCGGCGCTCATGCTGTCCTTGGCGGCTTGCGGCGGAACAGAAAATACTTCCAGCGATAGTGGTGAAGCTGCCGCCAGCGGCAGTAATAGTGGAGACGACACACAATACTATAATGTTGGTGAAACAGTATCAACGGATATCGTTGACTTCACCCTGAATGATTGTGACTTGTCAATTTATGCAAGTGCGACAGCTGACAAGAGTTTTTTGCAGCCAGTCGAGGAAGAAACTATGTTTGGCGCGAAAGTGGGATCTTCTCTTATCATCCCCTCATTCACGGTAGTCAACAAAGATAGAAGCGGAAATATTGAGATCAAAGACCAAAGCAGCGATTTAAACCTAAATTGGACCGTTTCATACAATGGCGAAGAATATAGAGTAACTCAATACGATTTAAACTTTGATGGTATGTTCGGTATGGACTTGTTCCCTGCGGCTATTATAGACCCTGAAAGTGGAGATATGCTCGAAGAAAATGACACAAATAATTACTTATTAGGCGCTGGGGAAACAATTTCATTTAGGACCATAGGAATTATAGGGGTAGAGCCGGAAACTCTTAATGATGAATTTACTGTAACACTTGGCCTGCCAAGTTCCTCTGGTAAGGAGTATTTTACTTATTTCGTTGCTGAACGATAAGAATGGGGCGGGAGCAATCCCGCCCTTTCTTTGTGCGAAAAGAGGGCGGGCATTTCTGCCCACCCTCTCAAACGTATCTTTCGTTATGAAATTAGCCGAAGTAACGGTTCAGCAGGCCCTCGAAAGCCTTGCCGTGGCGAGCCTCGTCGCGCGCCATCTCGTGAACGGTGTCGTGGATGGCATCGAGGTTGAGCTCCTTGGCCTTCTTCGCCAGCTCGAACTTGCCAGCGGTTGCGCCGTTCTCAGCGTCTACGCGCATCTCGAGGTTCTTCTTGGTGGAGTCGGTAACGACCTCGCCCAGCAGCTCAGCAAACTTCGCAGCGTGCTCAGCTTCCTCGTAAGCGGCCTTCTCCCAGTACAGGCCGATCTCCGGGTAGCCCTCGCGGTGCGCAACGCGCGCCATTGCCAGGTACATACCAACCTCAGAGCACTCGCCCTGGAAGTTCTCGCGCAGGCCCTGCAGGATCTCTTCCGGTGCGCCCTTGGCAACGCCGACTACGTGCTCAGCAGCCCAGGTCTTCTCGCCAACCTGCTCCTTGAACTTCTCAGCCGGAGCGTGGCAGATCGGGCACTCAGCCGGAGCAGAATCGCCCTCATGTACATAACCGCATACGGTGCAAACAAACTTCTTCATGATTTTTTCCTCCTGAATCCTTTCTTATTTTTCGGACGGAAGGAAACGGTCCATCGTAATGGAACAAAGCTGATCCCGTAGAGACCGGTTGATCTCTCCGAAGACCCGATGGAAATCGCATTCCCTCCGGTTGCCTACTCTTGTGCACTGGAATTCATTGGACAGGCACTGGTTGATCGCGATCGGCCCGTCAATGCATTCGATGATCTCGCCCAAACTGATTTCGGAAGGGGCCCGGTTGAGCTCATATCCGCCTGCCACGCCTTTGTAGGATTTCGTGATGCCGGACTGGGTCAGCTTGCGCAGGATCTTAAGCGCGAAGCGCAGCGTGACGCCGGCCTGCTCGGAAATATCCTTGGCACATTGCTTTCCCCCGGCGAGCGCCAGGCAGTAGGTCACACGAATTGCATAGTCTGCCTCATGTGTGATTCTCAATTCGTTCCTTCCTTTCTCTAATTGGAACACCCTTAGTATAGTATTGTTCCACCAAAAAGTCAATAGGTTTTTGTAAAAATAAAAATAAAATTTTAATTGATATCAAATATCAATAATAGCAATATCCTGTTTTGTCGGGTCGGGCTGTATGCAGCATATCCGACAGGGTCAGTATAACATAAAAACCGCCCGCTTGTCTATCGAATTTGTACACTTCCTTTGTCTGTAATACGGGCGCGCCCCGGCCCTGCGTTTTGCAGACGCCGCAGCAGAAATTTTTCCCTGCCGGAAAACCAAAATTCCGCCCCGTTTATCTAATCAGTGAAAGCAGATTACAGGCGGCCGCCACCCGCTTTCAGAAAGGACAGACCGCTATGATGGATCAAACCGAATTCACCGCTGCTGTGCTCGAGGCCGAACCGACGCTCTACCGCGTGGCCAAGGCCATGCTGGGCAGCGAGCACGACTGTGCGGATGCAGCCCAGCAGGCCATTCTGCGCGCCTGGGAACAGCTGGGGACGCTCCGCCGGCCGCAGTATTTCAAAACCTGGCTGACGCGCATCCTGATCAACGAGTGCAACGCTATCCTGCGCCGGCGGCAGCGCTTTGCGCCCTATGAGCCTGAGGCTGCGGCAGCCATCCCCGCGCCCGCAGCAGAGGACCACAGCGACCTGTATGCCGCCCTGCTGACGCTGGAGGACAAATACCGTCTGCCGGTGGTGCTGTATTACCTGGAAGGTTTCAAAACGCGCGAGATCGCGCGCATGCTGGGCGTGCCCGAGGGCACGGTCAAAACCCGCCTGCGCGCCGCGCGCGAACAACTCCGCAAAATTCTGGAAGGAGCGTGCTTTGCATGATGAACCATAACGATTTCCCCCAAATGACCGAGGAATTTGACCAGCGTGTGCGGCAAACGCTTGAAAGCCTGCCCGCGCAGCCGCAGCCGGCGCGGCGCTTCCCCTTCCGCCGGGCGTTGTCCGCCATCGGCGTGGCCGCCGCGCTGTGCGTCAGTGTGAGTGCATTTGCGGCAAGCGACCTGCCTGCGGCCATCGGCCGCACCTTCACCCTGTTGCTGCACGGCGAGGACGCGCAGCTATTGCAGGACTACACCGTTACCCCCGCGCCGGGCACGGTGGTGGACGAAAACGACAAATACCGGATAACGGTCGAGTCCGTGCTGTATGACGAAAGCGCGGGGGCCGGACTGGTCAGCCTGCACCTGCAAAACAAGTCGGGCGACGGTGTGATGCCGTTTGAATCCGCTGAAGCCCTGGCAACGTACAAAAAACCGGGCATTGTCCGGAGCAATCTGTCGGAAGTGATCAACGTCAAGGACGGGCAGTATGTTTTCAACGTGATCTACGACGGCGACTTCGGCTTCTGCGGCGGCCGGTTCTATCTGGACAAAAGCCGCTCGACCGAAAACGACTATTATATAGAAGGCGCGTTCATCCCACAGGGCGACTACACGCCGGGTATGCCGCTGCGCCTTGTTGCGCAGGAGCAGGGCACATGGCAGCCCTGGGGCGATGACTCGGGAACCGCTGTGATTGTGCTGGATGTGACCCTGCCGGAATTTGAGCAGATGCCCTATTACCAGACCGCAGACGGCGTGGTCACGCTTTCGCAGATCGGCCTGCGTGTTACCTCATCGCTGTCGGATGAGGTGCTGGTTGACCGGATCCGGCACATTGCCGTCAAAATGAAGGACGGCACCGAACAGGTCGTGTTGGATAAGGAGAGCAATACCGACCAGACGCTGTATACCATGGGCTTCGGCCGGGACGCAGGATATGAAACCGATACCTCGGTTTACGTCCTCGCCCGCACCTTTGACCTGGCGGACGTGCAGTCGGTCATCATAAACGGCACCGAATATCCGCTGTCCGCCTGACACGAACCGCCAAGACTGCGCCGCAGATGCCGTACAATCGCGAAAAGCCTGCCGCATGGCAGGCTTTTCGCATCAAAAACGCCCGGCTTTTCCGGGTGGCTGATACCGGAAAGCGATGTTGTGTGCTTTCCATCCAGTCTTTACGCTGTAAACAGCTGCGCCCAGTACGCTGTACCGTTTACCACCGTATAGCCCACGCCGATGGTCGTGTAGCTGCTGCTCAGAATGTTCGCACGGTGGCCGGACGAGTTCATCCATGCGTCCACCACCGCCTGCGGCGTGGACTGGCCGTAGGCGATGTTCTCACCCGCTGTACGGTAGGTAACGCCCGCCTCGGTCAGAGCGGTCGAAAAGGACGAGCCGTTCGGACGCGTATGCGAAAACGATTGCGCGGTCTCCGCGGCGCGCACCTGCGCGGCCCGCTGTACCTTAGTGTCGACTGTCAGCGCAGCAAGGCCGTGCTGCGCACGCACCGCATTGACCAGCGCCGCAACCTGGGACGCATAGTCCCCCTGCGCGGTCCCATTGTCCTGCTCCGGGGTCTGTTCCGGCGTGCTGTCCGGCTGCTCCTCGGGCGTCTGTTCGGTATCCGGCGCCTGCTCCGGGGTCTGGTCGGGCGCGCTCTCCGGCCGCTGGGACGGGATGTCCCAGTCCGGCAGTTCACACAGCCAGCCGGCCTGCTGCGTTTGCAGGATCAGTCTGTCCGGCTGCTGCGTATGCGCCGCGCCAGCCGCAGGTGCGGCAGCTATCGCGGCCGCCAGTGCAAGCGGCATAATTTTCTTCCAGTGCATGATGGTTCTCCTTTCTGGTTTTCCTGAACGAAAAAGGTTTGTTTTCCCCCACGCGCCAGAGTATAGCGGACTTTGTAACCGTTTTGCAATGGAAATGCCTGCCGTGTCCGCCAAAGTACGGCAAAACCCGGCCGAAAAAGGAATTTTCCGGCCGGGTTTCCCGATTTTTAAGCGTATTTTTCAATCTCATACAGGTTGTTCAGCACAAGCCAGAGCTGCGGGAACCAGCGCATGATATTCCACACGCTCACCCCGTGCAGCTGGTACTCGCCCGCCAGCGCCAGCTTGGCGCGGATCGAGCGCGCGTCCTCAAACCACACCTCGTGCTCGGCGCGGTCGCGCCAGTAATTGTAATGCGGCGACTGGGCGTTTTCGTCATACCGGATGGGCGCGCCCACCTGCACCGCCTGCTCGACCGCCTGCACGCTGCCCAGCGTGCGCGCACGAGACTGGCCCTGTATATAGGGCAACTGCCAGTCGTACGCGTAATTCGGGATGCCGAGCAGCAGTTTTTCCGGCGGGATGACCGACACTGCATACCGCACCACCTGCGCGACCTTGTCGAGCGGCGCAATCGCCATGGGCTCGGACAGGGCGTAGCCCCATTCATACGTCATCAGCAGCGCATAGTCCGCTGCTGCACCCAGCGCGCGGTAGTCGTGCGCCTCGTACAGCAGCCCGCGCTGGTCACCCGAGGTTTTAGGCGCCAGTGCGACCAGGACCGTATATCCCGCCGGCTCAAGCCGCGCGCGCACATCGCGTACAAAGGCCGCGTAGGCCGCCGCGTCCTCGGGCGGGACAAACTCGAAATCAATGTCCACGCCTGCAAAGCCCTGCGCAGCAAGGGTTTGCGCGAGGTTTTCGATCAGTGCGCTGCGGGAGGTCGTGTCCTGGAACAGCCGGTGTGCGCGCTCGCCCGAAAACTGACCGTCTTCCCCGAGTGTGGTCAGCACGAGCAGCGGGCGCACGCCGTACTGCCGCGCCATGCGCGTGAGCAGGTCGGCGTTTTGCGGCAGGATGCGGCCCATGCTGTCAAACCCATAGGAAAACACGGACAGATAGGTCAGATAGGGCAGCGTGCGGCGCAGCACGCGCACATCAATATTCGGGTAGGCATAGCCGTTGACCGCAAAACGGCCCAGCTTTTCCCCATAGGATAAGACGAGCGTCTGCCCCGGCCAGATACGGTCGGTGCCGCCGAGCTGCGGGTTGTTCTGCCACAGGGACAGCACGGTCGTGCCGCTGCGCGCGGCGATGTCGCCCAGCGTGTCGCCCCGCCGGACCGTGTAGGTCTGGACCGGCTGCGGCACGACGATCGTCTGTCCGGGCGTCAGCCGGTAGGGCTCGCGCAGGTCGTTCTGCTGGATGAGGAAGGGCAGCGTCACGCCATGCATCTGCGCAATCCGATAGAGCGAGTCCCCGGGCTGGACGGTATGTATCACCATAGAAAAACCACCTTTCCCTGCAATCTATGCCCTGTGGAATGGTGGTGTGCGGCATGCCGGAAACGAAAAAAAGGACGCGCCGCACCGCTGCGGCCGTCCCTCCGGCTCTGATGATATGGGTTTCCGGCATCACTGCTGCCGGAAAATGAAAAAGCCCCGCCCTGCCGATGCAGCCCAATTAGTAACCTGCACGACTCGGCAGGTGGGTTTTCTGTTTGGCACGTCTGCGCTTCCAACTTCCGTGTATACCCGGGAGGCCTGCTGCTCAGTGTCAAAACTTTCCGAAATCCCGTACTAAAAATGTGGGTTAAAAAAAGGCTGCTGTCGCACAGGGCAGGGATGGTTCACCGCGCTGCCGCGCGGAACCTTACTGACTTGGCAAACTGTTCCTTGCGAACTGTTTTGCCCTGTTTGGGGGAAACCCGCCGCACGCGGCAGGCCCCATTTTACACGCCCGCGGCGCAGAGGGTCATTCGTCCTCTTCCGCCTCGGCGCGCTCCATCACGATGTCGAACACCGCGTCCGCGATCTCGTCGTCCTCGACCGCTTCAAGCAGTTCTTCGCCGTTTTCCTCGACGATCTGCATGATGACGACCTCGGCGTCCTCCTCCAGCGAAAGCTCCGCCGGGATGAAGGCCAGATAGGTCACGCCCTCGTACTCGACCGTGTCGATATGCTCGAACTCGACCTCGTTGCCGTCCTCATCGATCAGGGTTACAAAATCGTTGCCGTACTCTTCGCTCATGGGTCCGGCACCTCCTTATGTTCTTTTGAAAATCAGGGATTTCCTCTCCCTATTTACAGCATAACAAATCGCGCCCGGTTTGTAAAGCCCTATTCTTGGGCCCGGCACTGTCATAGTATGCCGTCCATGCGAAATATCATACCAGCAAAAATCAGAGAAAGAAAGCCTTGACTTTTCTCTCCGGTTCTGTTATAGTATCTCAGGTAACAAAGAAGAAGGCAGCGTCCTCACCCGCAGCGTACGAGCAAACGGGTCAATAAAGCACTGAGCCGCCCGCGTGCGGTTTTGCGTTTTAATGCTTGAAGGACAGCCAGTTTCGGCCGGTCCTTTTTCTTTTTGTCTTAACCTATTTACCGTTTGGAGGTGCTTACCAATCAGCAGCATGGAACATCAAATCAACGACGAGATCCGCGACAAGGAAGTCCGTCTGATCAACAGTGACGGCGAACAGCTCGGCATCGTCCCCATCCAGCAGGCGCAGGAGGCTGCGATTCAGAAGGGTATGGATCTGGTCAAGATCGCCCCGCAGGCCAAGCCGCCTGTCTGCAAAATCATGGACTACGGCAAATTCCGTTTCGAGCAGGCAAAGCGCGAAAAGGAAGCGCGCAAAAATCAGCGCGTCGTGGAGATCAAGGAGATTCGCCTGACGCCCAACATCGACGTTGGCGACCTGAACACCAAGGTGAAGAACGCCTGCCGTTTCCTCAAGGAGGGCGACAAGGTCAAGGTTTCGGTCCGCTTCCGCGGCCGCGAGGTCACGCACGCGTCGCTCGGTCAGGATCTGCTCCATCGCTTCGCGGAGCTGTGCACGGATTGCAGCACGGTGGAAAAGCAGCCCAAGCTCGAAGGCCGCCAGATGATCATGTTCCTGGCGCCCGTCAAGGACAAGTAAAACAAAAGCGCGCCTGTCGCGCCAATTCAGAGAGGAGTAAACCTTATGCCTAAGATCAAAACGCACAGCGGTGCAAAGAAGAGATTTACCGTTACCAAAAACGGCAAGTTCAAGCGCGGCCACGTTGGCAAGCGCCACCTGCTCAATGGCCATGGCAAGACGACCAAGCTCAAGCGCCACCTCCGCAAGGAAGGCTTTGCGGATTCCACCAATGTAGCGCAGCTCAAGCGTCTGCTGCCGTACAAGTAATCAGAACAGTATCTTTTCATCATAACAGGAGGAAATTACAATGGCAAGAGTTAAGGGCGCAATGATGACGCGCAAAAGAAGAAAGAAGATCCTCAAGCGTGCCAAGGGCTACTGGGGTGCCAAGTCTACCCACTATCGCGTAGCCAACCAGGCGGTTATGAAGAGCCTGAAGTACGCTTATATCGGCCGCAAGCAGAAGAAGCGTGACTTCCGCCGCCTGTGGATCACCCGTATTTCGGCTGCCGCCAAGTCCTGCGACATGAATTACAGCCGCTTCATGAACGGCCTGAAGAAGGCTGGCATCGACCTCAACCGCAAGATGCTCGCTGATCTGGCTGTCAACGACAAGGCCGCTTTCGCTGCGCTGGCAGAGAAGGCCAAGGCTGCGCTTTAATCCGCGCACTCCTATCGCTGCAAAGCCTGTCCGATTTTTTCGGACAGGCTTTTTTCTATTTTCTGTGCGGCTGATTTGTGATATACTGGTAGCAGAAGAATGAATGAAAGGTGGTTTTTCCATGCAGCAGCCGATCCGAATCATATCCCGTGTCAACAAGCGGCTTTACGCTGATGCGATCCCGGGCCATTTTGCGACCAACCATTCGCATATCAACTACTACATCGACATGTCCGAACTGAAGCACAATTATACCCTGGCGCTCGAGGCGGCGCGCAGCATTGCGTTCCACTTTTCCACCGTCAGCGTGGACACCATCCTGTGCCTGGAAGGCACGGAGTACATCGGCGCGTTCATCGCGCGCGAGCTGTCCAACGCCGGTCTGGGCGGCATGAACGCGGGCAAAGATATCTATCTGGTTGAGCCGGACAGCAACGTCAACGGCCAATTCATGTTTGCGGACAACCTGCACCACATGATCGAGCACCGCAATGTGCTCATCCTGGTCACCACCGCTTCCACCGGGCAGACACTCTGGCAGGCGCGCGAATGCGTGCGGTACTACGGCGGACGGGTTGCGGGCTATTCCGCGCTGTTTGCCAACATCTCCGAGCTGGACGGGATGCCGGTCATCAGCCTGTTCTCGGGCGCGGACTTCCCGCACTACCACAACTTTGTGCGCGGCAAGGACTGCCCTGCCTGTGCGGCCGGACAGCCGCTCGACGCGATCGTGACCCCGCGCGGCTACACCAAACTGTAATATGGATCTGCAGAACAGCAAAATCGCTATCCGGCGCGCGGGTGCGGCGGACTGCGCGGTGATCTACCGCCTGATTTGCGCGCTGGAGGACGAAACCCTGCCGCAGGCGCGGTTTGAGGCCGTTTTTGCCCGGCAGCTGGCCGAAGCGGACCGGTATGTCTGTCTGCTGGGCGAGCAGGGCGGCCAAACGGTCGGTATACTCAACCTTCGCTTTGAGGACCAGCTGCATCACGCGGGCCGCATCGCGGAAATCATGGAATTTGTCGTGGAAGAAAAACACCGGGGACGCGGCATCGGCCGCCTGCTGCTGTGCGAGGCGTGCCGCTGCGCCATCGGGTTCGGCTGCACGCAGCTCGAGGCCGCTTGCAGCCGGCACCGCACGGACGCGCACCGGTTCTACCAGAGCGCAGGCATGTGCGATTCGCACCAGAAATTCGTGCTGGCGCTCACGGAGAGCAATATATTACTGCCGGATGCAGGCGAATAAGCGGCAAAAAGCCGGAAGGACTATCCTTCCGGCTTTTGTTTTGCGCAGCGCTGCCGTCCGCAGCATCCGCCGCGGTGCGGGCAGCCCTCCCGCCTTTCGCACACCGCGACGTCCCCGCCTTCGATGCGCAGTATTTTGCCCTCTACCAGGCAATCTGCAATTTTACGGCGCGCGGCGCACACCATCGCCTGCACGGTCGTGCGTGCAACGCCCATCTGCGCCGCAGCCTGCTCCTGCTGCAAGCCCTCCCGATCGATCAGACGGATGACCTCGTATTCATCCAGGCCGAGTGTGACCGTCTCCCCCGGGCAGCCCGCGCCGCGCGGGCCGAACTCCCGGCAGGACGGCAGGCCGCACACCCGGCGGCATTTTTTCGGCCGGGGCATGGATCAGCCGTGGCAGTGGCCGCCGCAGGCGTGATCGCCATGCGAAGCGCAGTCATGCCCTGCACCGTGGTGCTCATGATGGCTGCACTTGACATCCGGATCATACTGCAGCGCGCCGGACAGAAACGCCTCGACCGCCGCGTCCGCGCTGCCCTGCACGCCGCCCAGCAGGCGGATGCCCGCCTCAGCCAGCGCTGCCTGTGCGCCGCCGCCGATGCCGCCGCAAATCAGCGTGTCCACGCCCTGTGCGGACAGAAAGCCCGCCAGCGCCCCGTGGCCGCTGCCGTTGGTGTCCACCACCTGCGACGAGAGAATTTTGCCGTCCTTTGCTTCATATAC
This sequence comes from uncultured Agathobaculum sp., assembly GCF_944384765.1. Classification (GTDB taxonomy): domain Bacteria; phylum Bacillota; class Clostridia; order Oscillospirales; family Butyricicoccaceae; genus Agathobaculum. Next base: position 38,393 of record NZ_CALWUM010000013.1, read on the forward strand.
CTTAAACTGGGCCGTGTGTCCAAAGTGCTGGAATACCTGGCCGTCCTCGTAAGTGACTGCGATCTTCATAACAAACGCCTCCGCTTTATTTCCGGCATATGCCGGTTACTATGTATAGGATACCACATTTCCGGCATATGTCAAGAATAAATCCTTTGCGGCATCACCGTCAGCTGCCTGTGCCGCATGAGAATTTTCTGCTATATATCAGAAAAAGCGGCTTTCCGCCGCTTTTTCACTCTGTTTTCACTTGCGCAGGAATTCCGGCCGGCGCCGCCTGGCCTCCAGCCGGTAGATGCGCGCGCCTTCGGACGAGAACTTCTCCTCGTACTCGGTCATCACATTGCCCTCAAAATCCGAGTGGTGCAGGTCGAGCGAGATGTTCTGCAGCAGCCAGCCGAACTGGCAGATCTCCGCGAGCGTCCACTCGAAAAACCGCTGGTTGTCGGTCTTGAACCACAGGTCACCCTGCTGGGCGAGGATTTCATCATATACTTCCAGATAAGCGCGCCAGGTCAGGCGGCGCTTGCGCTGGCGGTTGGGCGGCCACGGGTCGGAAAAATTCAAATAAATGCGGTCGACCTCGCCGGGCGCGAACACCTCGCGCAGCTCGGCGGCGTCAAACGACACAAAGCGCAGATTGGGCAGCGGATGCTGCTGGCACCGCTCGGCCGCCATGATCAGCGCGCCCTCCTCCCGCTCGACCGCAATGAAATTGACATCCGGATGCTGCTCCGCCATGCCGATGGCAAACCGGCCCTTGCCGCAGCCGATTTCCAGATGCAGCGGATGGTCGTTGCCGAACAGCGCGCGCCAGCGGCCGCGCTTCTCCTTTGGCTCAAACGCCATCACATCCGCGCAGGCGGCAAACCGCACGTCCAAATTTTTCTTTTTGCGCATTCTCATGCGTGAATATTCCCCTTTTTTCGATTTTTCAGTGTTTTCATTATACAGGCATGGCCGGGGATTTGCAAGAGTCTTTGCCGCGCCGCCTGTATCCGCCGCGCGCAAGATAGTGCTTGGGAAAATGGACGAACTGTGCTATAATGGTTGCATCTTGAATTGGGGGAAGAAAGTATGTTCAAACGCTCCAGCGGCGTGCTTGCGCACGTCACTTCTCTGCCCTCGCCGCACGGCGTGGGCACCATGGGCAAAGCCGCTTACGACTTTGTCGATTTCCTCGCCGACGCGCAGCAGACCTACTGGCAGGTGCTGCCGCTCGGCCACACCGGCTTCGGCGACTCGCCTTATCAGTGCTTTTCCGCCGCGGCGGGCAACCCGTATCTGATCGACCTGGACCTGCTGGTCGAGGACGGCCTGCTGACCGAGGCTGAAGTCAAGCAAGGCGACTTTGACGCTTCGCCGGACGAGGCGGACTTCGAGCAGCTCGCGGACACCCGCTGGCCTCTGTTCCGCCGCGCCTATTCCCGTGTGGACGACGAAATGCGTGAAAAAATCGCGGCTTTCACCGAGGAAAACGCCGAATGGCTGCCGGATTATGCGCTGTTCATGGCGCTCAAAGAGGAAAAGTACCACCATATGCCGGTCTACATGTGGCCGGAAAAGGCGGTGCGCGACCGCAAGCCCGCCGCGCTCGCCAAGGTGACCGAAGAACTGCGGGATGAGATCGACTTCCGCATCTTTTTGCAGTACATCTTTTTCAAGCAGTGGACTGCACTGCGCGAATATGCCAACGAAAAGGGCATCCAGATCATCGGCGACATTCCGATCTATGTCTCGGCCGACTCGTCCGATGTGTGGACCCATCCCAAACTGTTCAAGCTCAAGGCCGACCGCAGCCCCAAACTGGTCGCGGGCGTGCCGCCCGACTATTATTCCGCTACCGGCCAGCTGTGGGGCAACCCGGTTTACGACTGGGACGCGCACCGCGCGGACGGTTTCGCGTGGTGGATCTGGCGCATGAAGAGCAACATGGCGCTGTTTGACGTGATCCGTCTGGACCATTTCCGCGGCTTTGCGGCCTACTGGGAGGTCAGGGCTACCGAGGAGACGGCGATCAACGGCCACTGGCGCAAGGGGCCGGGCATGGAGCTGTTCCAGGCCATCGAAAAAGCACTCGGTCCGGTCAAGCTGATCGCCGAGGACCTGGGCGTGCAGACCGACGAGGTGCGTCAGCTGCTCGCGGAGAGCGGCTTCCCGGGCATGAAGGTGCTGATTTTCGGCTTTACGCCGGATGAGGACAACGAACACCTCCCGCACAACTATGTGCCGAACAGCATTGTCTACACCTCTACCCACGATTCGCAGACCGTGTGCGAGCAGATCATGGACATCTGCACCGAGCCGGAAAAGCAGTTTGCCTACCGGTATCTGCGCACCTCGCACAGCGAGGCCATGGGCTGGAGCGCGATCAAGAGCGTGTGGGCTTCGCCCGCGCGCATTGCGATGACCACCTTGCAGGATCTGCTCTCGCTCGGCGCGGACGCGCGCATGAACACCCCTGCAACCATCGGCGGTAAAAACTGGCGCTGGCGCGTGCGCAAGGAGGCGCTCAACAAAACGGTCTCCTCCATGCTCGGCGAGATCACCAAAACCTATATGAGATAATTTTCCCGCGCAAACCGGGCCTTTCCCGTGCGGCAAGAAAAAGGATAGCGATAGCATGAAGATTACAACGGCAATTTTTGATCTGGACGGCACCCTGCTCAACACGCTCGGCGACCTGTGCGACAGCGTCAACTGCGCCATGCTGCGCCACGGCTTCCCCGCCGTGACCGAGGAACAGACGCGCCAGCGCGTCGGCAACGGCGTGCGGCGGCTGATCGAGCGATGCATCCCGGAAAACAAGTGCACGGAGGCGATGGTCGATATCTGTCTCGACGAGTTCCGCACCGCCTACAATGAGCGCATGATGAATCGCACCCAGCCGTATGACGGCATCCTGCCGCTGCTCCGCGCGCTCAAAAAAGCGGGCGTGGCAGTCGGCGTGCTGTCCAACAAATATGATGTGGCGGCCAAGGGGCTGATCCGCCATTATTTCGGCGATCTGGTGCAGATCACACACGGCGAGCGGCCGGATATCCCCTGCAAGCCCGACCCCACCAGCACGCTCGCGCTGCTGCGCGAGCTGGGCGGCGACCCCGCCACGACGCTGTACATCGGCGACAGCGCAGTTGATATGCAGACTGCAAAGAACGCCGGACTGACCGCGGTCGGCGTGACCTGGGGCTTCCGCTCAGCCGATGAGCTGCGGCAGGCCGGGGCGGCGGCGTTGGCGGACAGTCCCGCCGATTTGCTGCCCATGTTTGAGCGCGGGCTGCTGCACGTGGATTCCATCTGCAAGGCGTTCACTGCGCGCGGGTTCGGTTTTACCTATTTTGCGACCGCAGCCGAGGCAGTCAGCTACCTGAGCGACGTCTGCGCGGGCAAGTCGGTTTCGCTCGGCGGGTCGATGACGCTCAAGGCGCTCGGCTTCCCCGAGGCGTTCCGATATGGCACAGCTGTGCACTGGCACTGGGTGCGCAAGGGTGAGTATTTTCAAAAGCCGGATATCTATCTGTCCTCTGCCAACGCACTGAGCGAAACCGGCGAGATCGTCAACATCGACGGCACGGGCAACCGCGTGTCCGCCACCCTGTTCGGTCCCAAGCGGTGCATTTTCGTGTGCGGCGTCAACAAGCTGTGCCCGGACCTGCAAAGCGCGGTCGACCGCGCGCGCAACATCGCCGCGCCGCGCAACGCCCAGCGGCTAGGCGTGCGCACCCCCTGCGCGGTGGACGGCAAATGCCACGACTGCAAAAGCCCGAACCGCATCTGCCGCGCTATGGTCGTCCACATGGGACCGCCGCTCGGCATGGAAAAGTGCGAGATCGTGCTGATCGGCGAGCCGCTCGGCTATTGATTACATCCGCCTGTAAAACGGCGCGTTTTCCAAAAAAACGCGCCGTTTTTTGTGTCTGCAACCGCAGGTTGCGGGATTTCCAGCCCAACCTGGTGGCATGCAACCCGACTTTCCGGTAAAATAGGGCCATCACACAAGGAGGTAACCAAACATGACACTGGGAGAAAAAATCACGGACCTGCGCAAAAAGCGCGGCCTGTCGCAGGAGGAGCTTGCGATCACGCTGGGCGTATCGCGGCAGGCGGTCAGCAAATGGGAAACCATGGAGGCCAAGCCGGACACAGATAAAATCGTTGCGCTCGCGGAATTTTTCGAGGTGACGACCGACTGGCTGCTGCGGGACATTGAACCGCAGGAGAGCCCCGCCGGCGCGCAGGACGGCATCCCCTCGGTGCAGTCCATGCTGCGGGGCGCGCCGATGCTGTTCAATCTGACCATGGGCGGCAACATTCTCGGCGCCGCGCTGATGCTCTACGATCTGTGGCAGCAGACCTATTATCATATCCCCACCCTGCTCGGCCTGATCGTGCAAATCGGTATGTGCGCGCTGTTCCTCGGGCTGTGCCACTCGATCCGCGCGCAGGATGACGCGGCAGGCCGCGCGTGGGCGCACGCCTACTGGCGGTGCAACATCTTTGCGCTTGCGCTGCTGCCTAGCTTTTGGGCGGCGGAGACAGCGCTGCACCTGGTCGCGCAATTCAGGCCTGTACCCACCCTTTTTGTTCTGCCGCTCACCGCGGTGCTCTATCTGCTCGCATGCCTGTGTGTGCGCATTGCCGCCCGCAAAATTCGCTGAAAATTTTTGCATTTTTAACTTGACAGTTCCAGCCCCCTTTGCTATAATAAATATCGCGCTGATGAGTTCGGCGCGATAAAAAATGCGGCTGTAGCTCATCTGGTAGAGCGCCACCTTGCCAAGGTGGAGGTAGCGAGTTCGAGCCTCGTCAGCCGCTCCAAAAGCAAAAAACCTGTCCTTTGGACAGGTTTTTTGCTTTTGGAAATGGTTCCGAGACTTGAAAGGGCGTTAAGCCAAACAGCCCGGTGGGCTGTTTGGTAGCCCGTGCGATTAGGCCGACTGCCCTAGTCAGCCGGAGCCTCGCAAAATCCGTCCTCGATGGGCGGATTTTGTGTTCCCGGGCAGGCACCTGTTTTGTGCAATGCGCCTCTATTCCTTTATACTGCATCTTTGATACATCTTAAATAAATTCTTGGCTCTGCTGCCTAACCCTGTTACTATACATAATAAGCGTGCGTCCCTCATATAAGGTGCGCACGCTTTTGTTATGCCTTCCCGTCAATCAACCGGCGCAGTTTTTCCGGCGTCATGCCGGTATGCAGCACGCCGTCCCACTTGATGCACGGCCCCTTGCCGCATTGCTTCATGCAGCCTGCTATCTGATAGCGGAACCCCGCTGCCGCGATGCCGCCCGGCTGCACGCCATAGGTCTGCTGGGCGAACGCCGCCAGCCGCGCCCCGGCGCAGGTCTTGCCGCCGCAAAGCGCCAGCGTGTGCCGCGCCCGCTCGGTTTTGATTGATGGGTAGCGCTTGAGTACGGCTTCGAGAAAGGTCAGTTTCAGACCCAGCGCCTGCGCAGTCTGCTCGATCGCCTGCTGCGGCAGCACGCCGCCGTACAGCGTCTGCGCTTCGCGCAGCAGCTGCACCAACTCATTCTGATCGCGCGATGCGCCGCGGTAAAAGGCAATGATCTCCGCCAGTTCCTCATTATGCGTCATGGGCTTCTCCGATCAGCTTATACAGCAGCTTTTCAAACTGCACGCCGTGCATGGGGTCGGTCTGCTGCGCCGCCGTGTAGGCGATGCAGTCCTTGACATATTCCCCTGCACGGTCGCACGCATCGGCGAGCTTTGCGCCGTTCAGCAGCGCGCTCAGCATCACCGAAGCGAACAGATCGCCCGTGCCGGGGTAATACCGGTCAATGCGGCGGTGCATACTGAGCGCACCCCCCTCGTCCGACAGGCAGCCCGCGCCGACGCGGCCCGGCTCAAAATCCAGCCCGGTCAGCACCACCTGCGCCGGATACTGCGCGCGCAGGGCGCGCAGCCATTCCCACGCCTCCTCCGCGCTGCGCGGCTTGCCGGCGGGGTCCCAGTCAAGCAGAATGGCCGCCTCGGTCGTATTGGGGGTGATGATGTCCGCAATCGCGCACAGCTCGCGCATACGCGTGCACATTTCGGGCGTATAGGTGTCGTATACCTTGCCGTTGTCGCCCATCACCGGGTCGATCAGGGTGATGCCGCCCGGCTTTTTCAGACGCTGCGCCGCCTCGCGCACGCGGTCGATCTGCGCCGCCGAACCGAGAAAGCCCGCATAGACCGCCTCGAACCGCAGGCCGAGCGCATCGTACTGGTCAATCGTGCCCTGCATGGCGCCGGTCAGGTCGGTGGTCACCCAGTTCGGGATCGCGGTGTGGGTGGAAAATATCGCGGTGGGCAACGGCACGCACTGGTGTCCGCCCGCGGAAAGCACTGCAATGATCGGCACAAGCGAAGAGCGCCCGAAGCCCGACAGATCGTGCAGCGCCAAAATCTTTTTCTGCAATGGGTTCACATCCTTTTTCTGTCCGATTTCCATGATACGATGAATTGCGTGTAAAGTCAATCATTCTTGCTTTCCCCGGGCTGCAATGGTAAAATAGGAATAACATGACGATTCAATGCAAAGGAGTGTACCCATGCTGAAACGACGCATTCTTTCCATTCTTCTGGTGCTCACCATGATGCTCCCTGCCGCCTATGCAGCGCAGCCCGCACAGGACGGGATGCGCGGCGTGTGGGTCTCCACCGTATACAATATCGATTACCCGTCTGCACAGGGCCTGTCCGCCGATCAGCTGAAAAGCGAGGCGGATACCACGCTGGACAACATCAAGGCGATGGGACTGAACACCGTGTTCCTGCAGGTGCGCCCCTCGGCGGACGCGATCTATCCCTCTTCCCTGTTCCCATGGAGCCGCTATATCAGCGGTACGGCCGGGCAGGCACCTGACCAGGACTTCGACGTGCTCGCCTACTGGGTGAGCGCAGCGCACAGCCGCGGCCTGCAGCTGCATGCCTGGATCAACCCCTACCGCATCACCAAGGACGGACAGACGGAATACGACGCCCTGCCGGACTCCAGCCCTGCCAAGCAGCATCCGGAATGGGTTGTGGAATACGAGGGAAACTATTACTTTGACCCCGGTCTGCCCGCGGTTCAGCAGCTTGTAGTCGACGGCGTAGCTGAGATCGCCCGCAACTATGACGTCGACGGCATCCATCTGGACGACTATTTCTATCCGGGCACGGACTTTGCCGACGCAGCCACCTACGCGCGCTACGGCGATGATTTCGACGACATCGCCGACTGGCGGCGCAACAATGTCAACGACCTGATCGCTGCAATCGACGAAACCGTGCATGCGATCGACCCTGCGCTCGCCTTTGGCGTCAGCCCCGCAGGCATCTGGGACAACAAAGCGGACAATCCCAAGGGCAGCGACACAAACGGCCGCTCCTCTTACAGCGAGATCTACTGCGACTCGGTCTACTGGATCAAGCACGGCACGGTGGATTACATCTGCCCACAGATCTACTGGTCGATCGGCTACGAGATCGCAGATTTTGAGGTGCTCATCGACTGGTGGCAGCAGGTCGTCTCGACGAGCGATGTGGCGCTCTATATCGGCATCGGCGCGTACCGCGCTGCGGAAGCCGAGCCGGGCGATGTCTGGTATGGCACCGAGGAACTCGAGCGCCAGCTCGATATGCTGGACAACAGCATTGATATCCAAGGCGAAGTATTCTTCAGCTATTCCTCGCTGATGCAGGTGGACGGTTGCGCAGATTTTCTTGCAGAGCACTACGGCGTCCAGTCCGACGAGCCGGCTGAAGGCGTTCCTGATGACACTGCCAAGCAGGCCACCCTGCTCGATTATGTTTCCCGCTTTATCATCAGCCTGTTTTATTGACCGTTAGGAGGCGTTTCCCATTGGCTGATCTGCTGAGCCGTGAATATGAGATCAATTACAGCCACATTGATAACCGCGGTATTGCCAAGCCGTCCTTTCTGTGGAACATCATGCAGGACGCTGCCACTGTGCACGCCGAGGCCTCGCACCTCGGCCCGGCCGAGCTGCACATCCTGTGGGTGCTCTCACGCATGAAGGTGCGTCTGGCGCGGCCGTTGCGGCCCTATGAGCGCATCCGGTGCGAAACCTGGTGCCCGGGCATCCGCGGCGTGAGCTGGTACCGCTGCTTTGCGTTTTTCGCCGACGAAAAGCAGGTCGGCGACGCGCAGTCCATGTGGGTCACGCTCGACCCGGACACGCACCGCATCCTGCGCCCGGCGAGCTTCCCCGCTGCGGAGAGCTATCAGCACGCGGCGCGCGGCGAACTGTTCGACCCGCTGCCCAAGCTCTCGTGCGACAATGTGCGCCTGCACCACGTCCATCCGGTGCTGTATTCCGATCTGGACGTGAACAACCATGTCAACAATGTGCGCGTGGTCGAGCTGATCTCGGACGCGCTCGACCTCCAGCGCCAGCCGGGCTTTATCTCCTCGCTGCAGGTCAACTATACCGCGGAGACCGCCTTCGGCGAGCAGCTTTCGCTGCTGTGCGGCACGGCGGACGGCGCGCGCTATGTGCGCGGCGAGGCCGACGGCAAAACGCGCTTCGAGGCGCTTGCCTCGCTCACCCCTTTCCAGCAGGAGGAGGCGGTATCCCGATGAACGACGCCATCCGGCAGAGCGTGCAGGACATCCTCACCGCCTGCCAGCCCAAAGAGATCATCCTGTATGCAGAAAAGCGCACCATGTCCACCGGTAAGCTCAAGGCGTTCAGCCTGTGCGTGATCGTGCCGGAAGGGACTGACTGCCGCAGGCTGCGCCCCAAACTGCATCTGGCGCTGTCGGCCGATGTGCCGGTCAGCCTGAGTGTTTACACCACGGACGAATGGGAAGACCTGACCGCGGACCAAACCTCATACGCGGCATGGATCGCCCGGAAAGGCCAGGTGATTTATGGCCCGGCGACGTAAAGGCGCGTCCGACAGCCACTTCTACTACAAATGGCTGGACAAGGCGCTGTGTGACCTGCAATGCGCGCGCCTGCTGCTGACCTATGGCGGCGACCACTATAATATCGCGTTCCACTGCCAGCAGGCGATCGAAAAAGCACTCAAGGGCTATCTGCTGTTCCGCACCGGGCGGCATTTCGACGGCCACAACCTGACCTATCTGTGCCGCCAGGCCATCCAGCTGGATCAGGCCGCGTTTTCGGAATATCTGGACGAGAGCGCCGCGCTCAACGATCTGTATATCGAAACGCGCTACCCCACCGACCTGCCGTTCGAGATCGGCGAGGTCGAGGTGCGCCGCTATCTGGATATGGCCGAGCGTATGTTCGCCGCTATCCGGCGCGAGCTGTATGCGGGCGGCGGGCCGCACCGCATTGTCAAATAAGCGCAAAAAAGCTGCTGCAATGAAATTTGCAGCAGCTTTTGTTTTGCAGTTTTTATGCCTGCTCCTTGCCTTTTTCCGCTTTGGTCAGGCCGTGGCGGATGGGCTTCCACTCGACCTTGCCGACGAGTGCCGCCAGCGAGATCGGGATATAGGTCAGCATGAACAGCGGGAAGGTGAACACATACAGGATCTTTTTCCACGCCGCGCCCTTGATCTGCTTCCACTCGGCGAACATGGTGCACGCGCCGAAGACAAACAGGCTGAACGATACGCCGCGCAGGGTGGTCAGGATGATGCGGCCCAGCATGCGTATGACGCGGTATGTAATGAAGGCCGGCTGCGACAGGCTGCTCAGGCAGGCCACCAGCGCAAGGCCCAGCACACCGATGGTGACCAGATTGCAGGGCGCCACGGTCATCAGCATATCATAGCAGGACATACGGCTCTTCTTTCGGTTCTTTTTGCCGCGGACACAGCCATGCAGCAGCGGTGCAGTATACTTGGCGTCCACCTGGTAGAAGCCCTTGCTCCAGCGCATACGCTGATCCCAGGACTGGCGGAACTGCACCGGCTGTTCGTCGTATACAATCGCGGTGCCACAGTAGCCGATCTTACGGCCGCGTACCGCGCAAGAAATCGAAAACTCAATGTCCTCGGTCAGCAGGTGATACGGCCAGCCGCCATCCTCGCGGATGACGTTTGCATCGATCAGGAAACCCGTGCCCGATACCGCGCAGTTGACGCCCAACCGGGTGCGCGGCCGGTTGAGGAAGCGCGACTCACGCAAAAACCACAGCGCATAGCCCGCGGAGATCCAGTTGTCACAGAAATTCTTGGAGTTGCGGTAGCAGGTCAGCGCCGCATACTCGCCGGTGTCGAACATCTTGTTCATCTCGCGGACAAAGTTCGGATCGACATAATTATCCGCGTCAAATACCAGGAAAGCGTCGTAGGACTGCTCGCCCTTGTCCGCAAAGATGCGGTGGAACAGCCAGTCCATGGCGTAGCCCTTGCCGACCTGCACTTTATTAAAGCGCTCGTAAACAATCGCGCCCGCCTGGCGCGCGGCTGCGGCCGTGCCGTCCGTGCAGTTATCCGCGACAACGTACACATCCAGCAGATGCGACGGATAATTCTGCTCCTTCAGGCTTTTGACCAGGCCGCCGATCACGCCCTCCTCGTTGCGGGCGGAGATGATCGCTGCATAGCGGTGCAGGACCGGGTCCTTTTTCCCCTGTTTGGCCTTGCCGAACAAGCCGATCAGTAGATACACAATCTGATACGCATAGGCCGCTGTGAAAAAGATAAATAATACGAACTGCAAACTCTCTAAAAACCGAAGCATGGCGAAAACTCGTCCCCTTCTTTTTTCATAAAATTACATTCCGTTTTTTCCTTGTACTATCATAGCACTATCGCCGAATTATGCAACAACTTTTTGCAGCACTTTCACAAAAAAACGATAATTTTCTCTGTTCGCACAAAAAAAAGAAAAAAATATCGCCAATTTTCATCATTCTGTTTTGTCATATTCGCCAATTATTTTCTAAAATAACTATAGCACATTTGCAGCCCGCGTTTCCGAAGGAAATGATTAAGTTTTTGGAAAATCTTTTTTCAGCACCGGGATAACCAGGCTACAGGAACATATACAGAGAAGGCGCACAAATCTGTCTGAATTTGTCGTCCTCACCGATTGATTTATGCCAATAAAACAGGTAAAATAAATCTATCTTGTAATAAATAAAGGAGAGGACACGATACATGAGCGTCAATCGTTGTTATTCCGAAAAGAAACCCGGCTTTGATGTCGAGGCGCGCAGCCTGTTTGCCAGCCTGCACGACCTGCTCGAGATCAGCAGCCTGACCCACGTGCGGTACCTGTGCCGCTACGACACCGAGGGTCTTGCCCCGGCGGCCTACGAAAAGGCCAAGGGCATTGTGTTTTCCGAACCCATGGCGGACGTGTGCTATGACGAGGACTTCCCCCGTCCGGCAGGCGCTCATACCGTGCTCGCGGTCGAGCCGCTGCCCGGCCAGTTCGACCAGCGCGCGGACTCGTGCGCGCAGTGCATCCAGCTGCTGACCGGCGGCGAGCGCCCGGCGGTTGCGGCGGCCAAGATCTATGTGCTCGAAGGCGACCTGTCCGCGGCGGACATGGACAAGATCCGCGGCTATCTGATCAACCCGGTTGAGGCGCGCGAGGCGTCGATGGACAAGCCCACGACCCTCAAGGTCGAATACGCGATCCCGACCACAGTCGCATCGGTCACCGGCTTTATCCACATGGACGAGGCCGCGCTCTCCGACCTGCTGACCAATATGGGCCTTGCAATGGATCTGGATGATCTGAAGTTTTTGCAGTCCTACTTCCGGGACGAGGAAAAACGCGACCCCACCATCACCGAGGTGCGCATGGTGGACACCTACTGGTCGGATCACTGCCGCCACACCACCTTCCTGACCGAGATCGACGGCGTGGAGATCCACGACCCGATGGTGCAGGATGCGTTCGACCGCTATCTTGCGGCGCGCGTTGAGGTCTACGGCGAGGAAAAAGCCGCAAAGCGCCCGGTTACGCTGATGGACATCGCGACTGCGGGCGCCAAGGTGCTCAAAAAGCGCGGCTACCTGAAAAACATCGACGAATCCGAGGAGATCAACGCCTGCTCGATCAAGGTTAAGGCGCTGGTCAGCGGCCACTATGAAGACTGGCTGCTCATGTTCAAAAACGAAACCCACAACCACCCGACCGAGATCGAGCCGTTCGGCGGCGCGGCGACCTGCCTGGGCGGCGCAATCCGCGACCCGCTTTCCGGCCGCAGCTATGTCTATCAGGCCATGCGCGTGACCGGCGCGGGCGACCCGACCGTTCCGCTCTCCGAGACGCTCGAGCACAAGCTGCCCCAGCGCAAGCTGTGCCAGACCGCAGCGGCGGGCTATTCATCCTACGGCAACCAGATCGGTCTGGCGACCGGGCTGGTGCATGAAATCTATCACCCGGGTTATGTGGCCAAGCGCATGGAGATCGGCGCAGTCGTGGGCGCGGCCCCGATCGAAAACGTCATCCGCGAAGTGCCCGAGCCGGGCGACATCGTCATCCTGCTCGGCGGCCGCACCGGCCGCGACGGCTGCGGCGGCGCGACCGGCTCGTCCAAAAAGCACACCGAGGCTTCGCTTGAGACCTGCGGTGCAGAAGTCCAGAAGGGCAACCCGCCCGAGGAGCGCAAGATTCAGCGCCTGTTCCGCGACGGCAATGTCACCCGCATGATCCGCCGCTGCAACGACTTCGGCGCGGGCGGCGTATCGGTTGCCATCGGCGAGCTGGCTGACGGCCTGGACATCGACCTGAACGCCGTGCCCAAGAAGTACGACGGCCTGGACGGCACCGAGCTTGCCATCTCGGAGTCCCAGGAGCGCATGGCGGTCGTCGTGCGCGCGAAGGACGCGGACGCGTTCATCGCCGCGGCGGCAAAGGAAAACCTTGAGGCGGTCAAGGTGGCGGTCGTGACCGACAAAAACCGCCTGTGCATGACCTGGAACGGCAACCTGATCGTGGACGTTTCCCGCGATTTCCTCAACACCAACGGCTGTGCCAAGCATGTAACGGCTGAGGTCGCCGCCCTGCCCGCGCCATCCATCGCGTGCGCCCCGGCGGGCGAGACCCAGCGGGAAAAGCTGCTGCACCACGCTTCTACGCTCGGCATCTGCCTGGAGCGCGGCCTGGTCGAGCGGTTCGACGGCTCGATCGGCGCAAGCTCGGTGTTCATGCCGTTCGGCGGCAAATATCAGATGACCCCGACCCAGGTCATGGCGGCGACCATGCCCGCGCTGCACGGCCAGTGCGAGACCGCGTCGGTCATGGCGTTCGGCTTTGACCCCTATTACACCGAGCAGAACCCCTTCCTCGGCGCGTCGGCAGCGGTCATTGAGTCGGTGGCCAAGCTCGTGGCAGCAGGCTGCGACTTTGAAACCGCTTACCTCACCTTCCAGGAATACTTTGAGCGGCTGGGCAAGGACCCCAAGCGCTTCGGCAAGCCGCTTTCCGCCCTGCTCGGTGCTTACGCCGCGCAGGAAGAACTGTGCCTCGGCGCGATCGGCGGCAAGGACTCGATGAGCGGCTCGTTTGACGATATGGACGTCCCGCCCACGCTGGTCTCCTTTGCCATCGCCCCGCAGGACGCTGCACGCCTGATCTCCCCCGAGTTCAAGGCAGCGGACCACCCGGTTTACTTCTTCGACGCGCCGTACAACCAGGACGGCTCGCCGGATTACCAGACCATGAAGCACATCTGGAACGAGGTCGCGAACCTCATTGCCTCCGGCAAGGCCGTATCCGCGTGGGCGCTGTCCGTGGGCGGCATCGCCGAGGGCGTGTGCAAGATGGCGCTCGGCAACAAGATCGGCTTTGCGTTTGACGAGTCCTTCCCCACGGAGGCGCTTTACCTCAAGAACTTCGGCGGCATCCTGATCGAGGCGGCCGAGGACCTGCCGGCTTACTGGCTGGTCGGCCGCACGACCGCGGATGAGGCTGTTACAGTCGCGGGTGAGCGCGTGTCGATCGACGAGCTGATGGACGCGTTTGAGGGCCGTCTGGAAAGCGTGTTCCCGACCAAGGCGGACGCTTCGGACGAGCACCTGACCAAGGTATCCTACACCGCGCGCAGCGGCAAGGCCCCGGCGGTCAAGACCGCAAAGCCGCTCGCGGTCATCCCGGTGTTCCCGGGCACCAACTGCGAATACGACACCGCGCGTGCTGTGGAGAACGCGGGCGGCGCGGCCGAGATCATCGTGGTGCGCAACTACTCCGCAGACGCGCTTGCCGAGAGCGCGGAGCAGCTTGAAAATGCCATCCGCCGCGCGCAGATGGTCATTGTCCCGGGCGGCTTCTCGGGCGGCGACGAGCCGGACGGCTCGGGCAAGTTCATCGCCTCGTTCCTGCGCGGCCCGGGCATCAAGGACGCCATCCATGAACTGCTCGGCCGGCGCGACGGCCTGATGCTCGGCATCTGCAACGGCTTCCAGGCGCTCGTCAAGCTCGGCCTTGTGCCCTACGGCGAGATCCGCGACGAGATGACCGGCGACGACCCGACGCTGACCTTTAACCTGATCGGCCGCCATCAGAGCCGCTATGTGACCACGCGCGTCGCGTCGGTCAAATCCCCGTGGCTGTCCTCCTGCGAGGTCGGCGACCTGCATTCGATCGCGATTTCGCACGGCGAGGGCCGCTTTGTCGCCCCGCAGCATGTGATCGACGACCTAGCGAAAAACGGCCAGATCGCGTTCCAGTACACCGATCTTGCAGGCGAACCCTCCATGGACATCGCCTGGAACCCGAACGGCTCGATGTGCGCGATCGAGGGTATCACCAGCCCGGACGGCCGCGTGCTCGGCAAGATGGGCCACACCGAGCGTTACAGCCCGTTCGTCGGCCGCAACATCTATGGCGAGAAATACCAGCCGATCTTTGAAAACGGCGTGAAATACTTTAAGTAAACGAAAAAAGCGCCCCAATACGGGGCGCTTTGTTCTCGAAAAGGAGCATCATCCATGACCCCCTGTGAACACAAAGTCCAGTATTACGAGACCGACGGCATGGGCATCGTGCACCACTCCAACTACATCCGCTGGTTTGAGGAGGCGCGCGTCGACCTGCTGGAGCAGCTCGGTTACGGGTACGACCGCATTGAAGCCGAAGGCTTTTCCAGTCCGGTGCTCGAGGTCGCCTGCCAGTACAAAACCATGACGCGCTTTGGCGACACCGTACACATCTTCGCGCATGTGGTCGAGTACAACGGCGTGCGCATGACCCTGCACTATGAGATCTGCGACGCGCAGACCGGCGTGCTGCGCTGCCAGGGCGAAAGCCGCCACTGCTTCATGGGCCGGGACGGCCGGCCGGTTTCGCTCCGGCGCAGCTGGCCCGCGCTGGACAAGGTCCTGTCCGCCCAGCTGGCGGACGAATAACCGATCGAGTAGGAGGGAGTGATTAGCTCCCGTCCTCTCACACCACCGTGCGTACCGTTCGGTACACGGCGGTTT
>NZ_CALWUM010000014.1 GCF_944384765.1 uncultured Agathobaculum sp.
AACGGTATCCCTCTTGCCAAAACGGGCGAAAAAAGGTATACTAATTCCACGGTGCGGAGAATTCCGTTGTGTAGGTGGTATCGTCACCTGCGCAGGCGTGTGGGGGTTGCAGCCCCCATACGCTGCCGTATTTTTTTATTTTCTATATTATAGCATGCGAACAAATGTTTGTAAACCATTTTCCGCAATTAATTTGTAAACAATTTGTGGCTTTTTCGCAGAAAGGGCGGGGTTATAAGCTGCATTTTTGTTTGCAGCTAAATTGGACTGCTTCTTCTCTCTTATATGCGTACTTAAGAACTCGATTGTGTTCTTCTTTGGAAATACATGACTTCAGTCATAAGCAGTTTGCACGCTGGGAAAACACGACCAAGCGATCAAGAAAAAGCCGCCCTTGACTCAAAGTGCAACGGCGCAAGCTCCATCTGAAAGCGCAAGCGTCAGGTGGAGTTAGCCGTTTCCCTCTCCGGCTTGCTGTTGGATGTATTTTTTTTGAATCCGGCGAACTGAGTGAGGATTCAGTTGTTTCCAAAATGGAAACAACTGCGTCGGAAGGAAGCCGTTGCCAAGGCGATCATCAGGCGGCGGGGGCTGAAATAAGGCCCCGCCGCATATACCAGAAGCACTACAAGGAGAATACACATGACAAAAGTCTATCCTGTGATCTTCACGCCCTGCGAGGAAGGCGGCTATATGGTCACTGTGCCGGACTTTCCGCTCAATACGCAGGGGGACGATATGGCCGAGGCCATTTTTATGGCGCGCGACGCCATCGGCCTGATGGGCATTACCATGCAGGATGACGGCCAGCCTTTGCCGGAGCCGTCCGCACTGCAATCGATGGACTGCGCCCCGGGCGAAATCGCCTCGCTGGTCGATATCGACTTTGACGCCTACCGCCGCGCACACGAACACCGCACCGTGCGCCGCAATGTCACCCTGCCCGCGTGGCTGGACGAAAAAGCGCGCCAGTCCGATCTCAATGTCAGCGCAGTGCTGCAGGCCGCGCTCAAACACGAGCTGAAAGTAGAATAACGACGCAAAGCCCCGTCTCTGCCAAACCTGGCAAAGACGGGGCGCACTATAATACAAACACAAAGGGACGCTGTTACAGCGGTCAGACCTCAAACAGCATAGTGACTAAGTCACTGACCGTTCGTTGGCAGACGAGCGGTCGGTGCGCTCTTATAAGCATAATATGTAGCAAAAGGATTGCTCATACGGCGGTATTTTACACACCAAACAACGTGGTACTGCAAGGCGTAAACATATCCTCTGCCGTACTTCACTTCCATCGTCGTACACCACCTTTTTAATGAGTTCCAGCCGCTCCCGGCAGGCGATGTCGATTACCTCCAAATGGGGATACAAAATGAGCCAGTGTTCTTTTAAGTAGGCACGGCGCAACCGGCCATAGTTCCCAATATGGTGCTTTGGGGCGTCCGATAACACAAGGTCAGGAATGAGATAATTGCCGCATTTGGTGTAAGTCAGTTCCGTACAGGGCTCCTTACGTGGGAATGTGGTTGACAGTTACGATGGCTTTGAGGGCATCCCGCCTTTATCATAACTGTCTTTTCATTCGCCACAAATGAGCCGCCAGTCATGATGTGATTTTCGGTGGTGTATCAGCCGGATGCCCAGGCGCAAGAGAAAGCGCCTGGGCATTGTTTTTATGAAAAAAGGAAGGCGTACCGCCGGCACTGCTCCCGCAGGACCGCGCGCACGCGCGCAAGAATTGCTTGCGGATATATTGCATCCAGGCCTTCCATCGCCGCTGCGATATCCTGGCTGGAAAAATGAAATTGCAGATTGGCGCCGCATACCGTGATGGAAGCCTCTATCTGTTCATCAAAATCCGCGGAGAACGGTCTGGCCGGCACGCGCCGGATGCTTTCAAACACATCTTCCGTCAACGGATAGCAGGACTGGCTGCGGATATCGGACAAGAGCGAAAGCCCGAAATCAAACAGGGGGCATAAACGGTAGGCGCGTGTTTGATTGTCCTGCAGGATCGCAATGTTTTGGGTGTGCCGGTCCTCGTTCAGAAAAAAGGCGTCCGCTTGCAGCAGCATCCCGAGATATTGACCGAAATTGTCCAGCCCGGTTGCCGCCTGCACAAAATCGGTCGTATACTGTACTTTCTCACCGGCGCCGCTTATTTTGCCGAGCGCCGCCGCCAGGCCAACGCCTTTGAGCGACCGGTGCAGCCGTTCCAGCGTGAGCAGCGTGGTGCCAGACTCTCTGAAATTGTCGGATGCACAGCCGGTCATCTGCCGGCCACTCACCTGCAGCAGCACAGGGGTGTACCGGACATGGGGTGCAATGGTGTTGAAATTGGAGCGCGCCAGTAGGCGGGACGCGACCACTTCCGCCAGCGACTCATAGCCCATATGGTCGGCTTTGTACCAACGATGATGCAGCACCCACTTGGGCTGGTCGCCCCGGGTCATGGCGCCGGAAGGGATGCCATGCAGATCACTGTCGAGGAAAACGGTTTGGATCATGCCTGCTGCCCTGCTTTCCCGCGCGGCCGGCAGGTCACGACGATGTGCATCTCATCTTCCATCGTCCTGCCCCCTGTCTTCTCGATGATGGATAGCGGGTCATAGCAGTCCAGGCCAAGCGCCTGCAGCAGCTCCTTCGCATTGCCGCGCGAGGACGGAAACACACGGCTGGACAGGAAGTCCTGGAAATCCGCCCACGTCGGGTGCTTGATTACGCCAAAAGCCCGGCGGATGGGATCGTTCGTCAGGTTCCGGACATAGATCCGTTTGCTGACAAAATCAACATAGATTCGCGTATTGACTGTGTCGTTTTCCATATAATCGAGCCGCGTAGTGACGTTGGGGTCGTGAAATTGGAAGGCTGTTGCTGGTTTCATCTCATCACATCCTTGGGTTGGGTTTTACGCCGCATTGTAGTGAGACAGTTTGTGTTTTCAGTATTTATAATAATTGGATACTGACAGGGATGTACACCAAAATAATAACCGATCAAAGCATACCGATTTGCAACATTCAGTTAGTCATCAAAAAAATGTTCGGCCGCAATCGCATTCAGCTGCGCTGCGATCTCCGAAAAATCCCGACTCAAATCAAGTGTCCGGACACTGATTTTGTTCCCACTCATCTGATAGCTGTAATCCGGTTGGAGCGCCTCATCTGTTGCCGCATAGAGCAGCATACCGGAAACGGTGTGCGGCAGATCCCCCAATTCCGCATCTTTGTTCTTGACATAGGTAAAAATCTGATACAGATTGCCGGAATGAATTGTGCGGACGTTATACCGGGTCTGCAGGGTGTGCGTATAATACTTGGCATCAATGATGAGGACTTTGCTGCCGCAGGTAAGCGAAATATCGCTTTGCATCACCGGTAGCATGGTGCCGTTTCCATCATCCAGTGCCCATGGAATCTGCGCGGCCGCCGCTTTGATCTGCGGACACTCTCTGGCATAGTAGGCGAGAATAAACTTCTCATACAGCCGGTTCATGCGTTGCTCGTCTATAAAACTGGCCAGTTGATATACACCGGCGTCCGTGGTCAGGAGCATCCCTTCGAGAATAAGCTGACACAGGCTGATGAGCATACGATAGGTATTGCTGTTCCGCCAGAACCGAATCGCTGTCCAGCGAATGGTCCCGGGGTCAATGGCGTCTACATTGGAGAAGAACAGCATTTCTTTTTTCAGGGCATTCTTGTATTCCGCATCGACACTTTCATTGCGAAGTAACAGCAAAACCGTTGTTTTGAGGATCTGATTGAGAAGATTATTTTCAGAAAACTCATCAAATGCACAGTTGAGCACCCGTTTCCGCGCAAGGCAGTTGCGGATGGTTCCCGGCATCTCGATCTTGCCGCGCACTGTGGTAACATCCTCCTGACAGCTGCGGTACGTCCGGTAAAGCCCCTGCTTTAACTGCCTGCCGATTCCCTTCGATAAAATCGCAGCAAAGAGGTTATGGATATTATCGAATTTTTCCGCAGCAATATCCTCATAACCGCGCTGGTTCAGCGTCGTGAAGGCGTATGAAAGCATATAATATATGTTTTTAATGAAGATACTCTTATCTTTCGTCATTGAAATACACCCTGCAAAATGTTTTCCCAGCGCTGGAGCTTATCCGCGTCATCGAACCAATATTCACGGAGCATGGGCAGGATATCATAGTCCACGACCGCGTGCAGCCAATCCTCCGTGCATACATCCCTGCCGCAGAAATAGCTGTGGCCAATACAGAAGCCCTTGCCCAGTGAGCTGTCGAGCGCAATCTCCCGGTTCAGTTCTTTGACCCTGGAGATAAGCGCATCCAGTGTTTCGTTATGCAGGCCGTTCTGGTATCGAATGAAACCCTCGGAATCAAAGCCCGGCTCGATTTCAAAAAAGCTGAACCGGCGGCGTAGGGCATAGTCAATCATGGCGAGGCTGCGGTCTGCCGTGTTCATCATACCGATGATATACAGGTTTTCGGGAACGGAAAAGGGAAGTCCGTTATAAGCCAGGGTCAGCTTGGTGTCCCGATACGCCTTTTCGATCAGCATCAGCAGCTCACCGAAGATTTTGCTCAAATTACCCCGGTTGATTTCATCAATGAGAAAGAAAAACTCTTTGTCCGGCTGGTTCGCAGCCTTTTTGCAGAAGCGATAGAAAATGCCGTATTTCAGCTCAAAACCATTTTCAACCGGCTTGTAGCCCATCATAAAATCCTCATAGGAATAACTTTGGTGGAACTGCACAAACTCGATGCGGTTTTCGTCCTTTTCTCCCATCATGGACCATGCCAGACGCTCGGCTGCAAAGGTCTTTCCGACGCCGGGTGCACCCTGCAGGATGATATTCTTCTTGTTGCGAAGAACGGCCACAAGGCTGTCGTAGCGTTTTTCGCTCATGTAGACTTCATCAAGAAAATCGTCTTTGGTATATGTGTCGGCAGAGACCAGCGTTTTCACAGGATTTTCTTCCCGAATCATATCCATGATAAAGTCGTACTCGCCTCGGGTCAGCTTGAACAGGCTACCTTGCGGGTTTTGGAAATATTCCATGTGTTCGAGTTCCGGACATTGCTTAAGTGCCGCGTAGTCAATGGGGGAGGTCAGTCCTTCGAGCTTTTGAAAATACAGTTTCTCGCCGTCCTGTTCTGCGCTGATGCGCCCAAGCGCAACAATCTGCTTGACCGGATTGGATTCATAGCCAATGACCTTGTCACCAACTTTTGCATCCAGAAAGTTCTGAAAGATTCGGCGCTTGTTCCTGTTTTCGTTGTAGAGTGTATAGGGCTGCTCTTCATTCACGGCAATATTGGAAAAGCTCCACATTTTCGGATTGGCATTGAGCCACCAATATCCCTGGCTTTCTTCACCGAGCGTCTCGACTGCATATAATGCGATGTCGCTTAAATCGGTTTGATCGAGAGCGGCTGAAAGCTCATCCCGCAGCTTCCAGACAAAGCTGCCCTCTTCCTCTTTTCCCGCGTCGCGGCCGGTATAGAGGACAGTCCACCATTGGATGGAGCCATTCTCCCGCCGCAGGGGGGTAACCGCGGTAACATGACAAATCCTTTTGGATAATGCCGCTGAGGTGGAAATATAAAAGTTGACCGGCCGGCCATATCGGACGGAAAGCTGCTTACAGGAAGCGCTGCCTCCGAAATCTTTGATGCGTTTCATCACTTCAAGGGCGCCGGTTGTAAATACGGTTTGATCACGAAGCAGTTTGCTCCAGTCGTCAACAGAAAGTCCCGGATCGTAATCCGCACCATACCAGCCGTCTACATCCTCAGGCGCGGCTTCCATATCTCTCGGAGAATACGACCTGCTGATAAAGAATCCTATATCGCTGGTCAGTGTTTTCCGTTCCGGATCCGGATAACAGGAATCTGTCAGCTGTGACCGAAAAAGATTCACGAGTTCTGTATCCTCTCTCACAGCGGCGCTGATCTCATCATATAGTTTGAGAAAATTGCGGATGTTGTCGGCATAGGCGCCTTTTTTAAAACAGTAGTCCGATTCAAGTTTGCCAGCGACAGACTTTACCTCACCGAATTTATAGATATAGTATCGATCCGGATAACGAAGCCAGAGATATATGCTGATGGCGTTTTCATACTGATAGTGCTGTGCAGCGCCATTGCCATACTTGTTGAGGAGAACAGAGGATTGCAGCTTGAACGCATCCATTCGCTCGAATACATCCTTGCTCTCGTCGAACAGCGCGATAAACATGGCCCGTACTTCTTCAGGGGCGGTCTTTGCAAAATTTACGATCATCCCTTTGGGAAAATTGTTTGCAGAAGCCAGCAGGTTATAAGTTCGGTCCAGCGAACGGCTGAGCATTTCTGCAAAATCCGGGGCGTTCACATCCCAATGATCCTGGAACCACTGAACCGCTTCCCATTTGTATTTTTCTTCGCCCCATTGCTTGGAAACAAAGTTCTGCTTGTATTGATCCAGTGCGTCCTGCAAACGTAAATGGTCAAACATATCCTCGCCCCTTTGTGTATTATGATGTGTCACGCAGATTACTTGTGCTATCTCTTATCGGTATTGTGGACTATTATGATTTACCGAATTACTTCGGTTACAAAATGGGTGACGCTGGCAGCTTATACCCTTACACCGCAGTACATCACTCGGATAAGTCTTGGTCTCACCAAAAGCGGTGAGGCTCTTCTCATCACCTGTTTTCTCCTGACTAATTTGTACGCTGATTCGTGATACCAGTGTATCATAAAGCAGCACCTGAGTAAACGATAGTAGGAAGCAATATGTATTTGAAATAACAGCTCTTATTAAGCGGATAGTGCTTATAATCGAATTTCGGCTTGATCATATGCCGCCCGGCAAGGATTCCGGAATTAGGATTCTTCTGCGGCTCGTTCCGCGCATATATACAGGTGAGTTGTACAAAGACAAAAAGCGGCGTGGAGAAATCCACGCTGTCTTCATATAAAAATTCTTTTATTTGTTATCAAAATATATTAGATATAAAAGTTTTTACGGATTGCAAGTAAAAACTATTGATAATTCAGATGTTTTTGGCTATATTATAACTAAGGAACAGGAGGCGAGGAGTATGGTTATCCGACCGCACTATATGAATGTGCTGAAAACCTACCGCGACGTTCCGCTCGTAAAGATACTGGCGGGAATCCGGCGCTGCGGAAAATCTACTATTTTGGAAATGCTGCGGGACGATTTGCTGAAAAACGGGGTTGCCGCAGACCATATAATCAGTATGCGCTATACATCCGAGGACTTTGACGACGGAATGACCGACAAGGAAATGTATCACGGAATCAAAGATCAGATGGTGGACGATGGGCGATACTATCTTCTGCTGGATGAGGTGCAGGAAATTGAAGGGTGGGAAAAGGCGGTCAACAGCCTGCTGGAAAATGCCAATACCGATATTTATGTGACCGGTTCCAATTCCAAGCTGATGTCCAGTGAGATTTCCACCTACTTGACGGGAAGGTATATCTCCATTCCGGTGTATACCCTTTCCTTTGCTGAATACCTGGAATTCAAACAAAACGATTCCCGTTCTCCCAAAGAACTTCTAAACGACTACCTGCGGTTCGGCGGATTCCCCATTGTGGCGCTTGGCAATTTTGATGAACGCTCTGCCTATCAGATCGTCGAAGGCATTTATAACTCTGTCATCACAAACGACATTACAAGACGGCATCATATCATGAACTTTGACCTGTTCAACCGTGTGGTTAAGTATATCGTGGAAAATGTGGGCAAAACCTTTTCGGCCAACGCCATCGCGAAGTTCCTCAAAAGCGAAGGACGTTCCCTCTCTGTGGAAGCCGTTTACAACTATCTGAGCTGGCTGGAAAAGGCGTTTGTGATCTATCGCTGCCAGCGGTATGACCTACAGGGAAAATCCGTGCTGAAAACCCAGGAAAAATTTTATCTGGCAGACGCTTCCCTGAAATACTGCATCATGGGATTCAATCCGAAGTCCATTGCCGCCATGCTGGAGAACATCGTCTACTTCGAGCTGCTGCGACGGGGATATGAGGTTTATATCGGAAAGAACGAGACAAAAGAAATTGATTTTGTAGCGGTGCGGCGCGACGAGCGCATCTACGTCCAGGTATGCCGCAAGATGCCGGAGGAATCCGATCGGGAGGTCGCCAATCTGCTGGAGATCAAAGACCACTATCCCAAATATGTGGTGACGCTGGACGAACTGGCCAGCGGGAATGTAAACGGCGTGAAGATCGTGCATTTGGCTGATTTTTTGCTATGTAGTGATTATTGAAGCAGGGGAGAATGACGGTGGCGGCGGATGTAGAAATCGGGCATGACGCATGGTTTTCAATGGTCTTTCGCAGCACACGGTAGAAATCTGCGAAGGATGTATTCCTTTGTGAACATCCTTTGATCATATGCCCAAACCGCAAGACAGAAAAGCAAAAAACTGATATAATTAAAACAATATGAGGTGCAAGGTCGGTGTGATGGCATATGGAAAGCAAAAAAGCAGTTGCGCTGGAATTCATGAGCGGCCAGGATCAGAATTACCGGCTGCGTGAAAGTCTGGTAGTTATCTTCTGTTTGTCAGGCCAGATGACGATTGAGACAACGGATGGGACTTTCCAGATATGCGCGGAAGGAATCGCAGTAATAAATCCGTTAACACCTTATCGCGGCGTGTGCGAGGATGGCGCATATGCAATCTGCCTGCAATTGGGGAATGAAATTCTGGAGCAGTCGGATTGGAATGGAGCCCGTGCGATTGCATGCCATATCCCGGGGATGGACGATCAGACCGAACCGGCAAATGAAGTGCGGACGCTTCTCTCCCGCCTGGTACAGGATTACTTCCGCAACGAAGATGCGCGTCATCCGAAAGCGCTTGCGCAAAACGCGGCAGCACTGGTGAAAAAATTGCTTGAGCGGTATGCTGGCAAAGCAAGCGGCACAGCGGTAAAGACCGAGACCAAACAACTACTCGCCCGCGTCCTGCAAACCATACAGGAAAAATACAGCGATCCTGCTCTGACAATTCAGGCAGTATCGGATGCGGAATTTATCTCGGTCAGTCATCTGTCGAGGCTGTTCCAGACTGTTCTGCATTCGACGTTTACAAAGTATTTGATTGCCGTTCGGCTGGAGCATGCGCTCAGTCAGCTGCAGGACAGCCGTAATTCCATCACCTTTATTGCAGTGGAAAACGGCTTTAAGAGCGTGAACTCCTTTATCGAATATTTCCATCGCCAGTTCGGAGATACGCCGGGACAATACCGCAAAAAGGCAGCGCGCACATCCGAGACAAACAGCATTGACCTACAGCCGCTGCTCAAGTACTATGTGTGGGAACCCGATGAGGCGCATAGCGAAACCATTCGTGCCGCTGTTGATGTGACACAGGCGGGACAGCCGCTGTATCGCAACTGGAATAAGATTTTGAACATTGGCTATGCGCGGGAAGCGATGACAGCCGTGGTGCAGAACCAGGTGGTGCAGGCGCAAAAGGAGATCGGATTTGAGTTTTTGCGCATGCATGGAATCTTTGACGATGAAATGCATATTTATCAGGAAAATGATGACGGATCACCCTGGTATAATTTTCTCTATGCGGATATTCTGCTGGATTTTGTGCTGGAGGCTGGGCTGAAACCTTATATCGAACTGGGCTATATGCCCAGTAAGCTCGCCAACAGCGATTACCGGATATTCGATAAGGCTTCCCTGTTCAGCCTTTATAATGACAGCTCAAAATGGATCGCCTTGGTGCAGGCATCCATTGCGCATTGGATTGAGCGCTATGGACTGAAAGACGTTTGCCAGTGGCGCTTCTCTATGATCGGCCTGCATTGTGTCTATACTGATGAGATCCCGATCTGTGCAGAAGAATATTACGAGTGGTACTATCACACCTATTTTGCGATCAAGGAGATCTGCCCGGCGCTGCTGTTCGGCGGGCCGAGCTTTATGTCCAATCTGGAATATTGGCCGAAAAGGGTATCGGAATTTCTGGAATTTACAAAGCAGAACAACTGTGTGCCGGACTTTTTCTGCGCGCAGTGCCGGCCGCACGACAGCAGCAAGATGGATGATAAAAACTTTATCGCTTTGCAAAGGTCACAGGATACAATGCCTGCCACATTGAGCGGCGATATCGACTATACCAGACACTTTGTCACGCAGTGCAGAGCAATGCTTGCACAGTGCCAGCTGGAGCATATACCGGTGCTTCTGGACGAGTGGAACTCCACACTGTGGCAGCGCGACCTGTCCGGTGATACCTGCTATAAATCTGCATGGCTCGTAAAAAATTGCCTGGAAAATACATCTACTCCCACCATGTTCGGTTACTACCTGCTGACCGATTTCATCGAGGAATGGATGACCAAAAACAATACGGTTTTCCATGGTGGATACGGTCTGTTTACCGTAAACAACATCCCAAAATCCGGTTATCTGGCTATGCGTATGCTCAACCGGGCGGGAGGCAGGAAAATTGCCGGCGGCCGGGGCTGGTGTGTTACCAAAGACCCGGCCGATCAATCGATTCAGATTTTTCTGTATCACTATTGCCATTACAGCGGCTTGTACCGGCGGCAATATCAGCGCATCAAAAATCCAGAGGATGCCTATCATGTTTTTGAAGAAAATGGAGATCTGCATATCCATCTGGCGCTTGAGGGGATGAAACTGGGCAGTTTTCGCGAAGAACGATACGAGATCAACCGCGAGCATGGCTCTGCATTCGATAAGTGGATTCAGATGGGGGCGCCGGAGATCCTCCGCCGGCAGGATATCGAATATTTATCCGCAGGCGCCCAACCACTGAGCACAATTCAGGATTTCGTGAATACGCATCCTATAATAGAAATCAATGAAACACTCAAGCCACATGAGGTAAAACTGATTATTCTGCAATACCAACAATATTGATATACGCTTAAAATCATAAAATTTTATATAAGAAATGCTGATTTTCTTGCATCTGCTTCTGCGGTATAACCGCGTATGGAGAGATGTGATAGAAAATCAGCTTTTTTTTGCAATCCAATGCGTAGAACGAATAAATGATTTTCATTAAACTATATACATCAAACAAAAGCAAGGGGTGCCAATATGGATAAAACCGTTGTTGCGGACCCGATCGTCCGGTTGGTTGACGTGACTGATATGAAAGAACAAAACCAGCACCGCGAAAGAATCAATCCGATGGAACCGTATCTGCCGGTTTATCAGGGATTGTTTGCTGACACTGTGCTGGTGAATGGAACACCGCGGCGCTATCTGACCTATGTGCCGGAGGGCGCGCGCAGTTCCACGGCGGGTATCTTTGTCCTTGCCGGGAATGGGAAAACAGCTGCGGATATTTGGCGGGAAAGCGATTGGAAGCATCTTGCTGACACCGAAGAACGCAAGGAAAAATTCATTGTGTTTTTCCTTGAACCGCAGGATGGTGTCTGGGATACGGACGAGCCGTATGGAAAAGAAACCGGGGATATCGCTTATGTTAACGCTGTGTTTACCGCAGGTATGGGACGGAGCAAATTTGCGATCCATGAAGCAAAATGCTATCTTATGGGCTGCCGTGAGGGCGGCGTGATCGCCCATATGGCCGCCATGCACAATCCAGCGGTTTGGGCCGGTGTGGTATCAGTCGGCGGGTCCCGCGTATCGAAAGCATATATACAGGCTGCAAAAGAAGATTTCTGCACAAATCTGGACGGTTTTGAGGATCCCGCACATCGCCTGAACATAAAAAAAGGCGAGATCGGGATGCCGGTCTGGATCATTCACGATCCGGAAACCACCTGCGGGGAAGGGCAGGCAGTGGTGGAATACTGGAAAGCCTGCTGCGGCATTACAGAAAAGGGCTTTCAAACCGATCCGGATGTGATGACATTCGTGCGGACAAGCGAACCGCCCTATGCGCCCAATCAGGACAAGCAGGCATTCCGTGTTTGTGAGAGTACACTGCCGGGTGCATCCGAGGATCATGCAAACCTTTTGCTGCGGCGGATATGGAAGGATTTCCTTTCCTGCCAGCGCCGGTGGATGAGCAGTCCGGGCGGAGAGCTGCGCGTGACGCAGGACCCTGTGCGCGATCTGCACATGGAGTATCATTACGAGTGCATCGACGGATGGATGCGCGAATGGTACGTACACGTGCCCGAACGGGTCAGGAAGCAGCCGGGACAGCCGGTGCCACTGGTGCTTGCCATGCACGGATATTCCTGCGGCGGGGATATTTATGTGGGCAATACCGAATGGCATAAGGTCGCGGATCGGTACGGATTTCTGGTCGCATTCCCGTCGGCATTGCCGGGAAATATTTCGTTGGAAACACAGGTGAGCAGCAAAGAAGATGCACAGCTTCCGGCATGGAATTTCCTGCACAAAATGCCGGATGGGCCGGATGAACTTTCCTTCTTCCGCCAGCTGATTGAAAAAACAAACGCGGATCATGCAGTCGATCGAAGCCGTATTTATATCACAGGTCATTCCCATGGCTCGCTGATGACGCAAACGCTGGCACTGGCAATGACCGATGTGTTTGCGGCAGCCGCACCGTGTTCGGGCGTTTTATTTGCTGATGAGGGTATGCCGATCCTGGAGCTGCCGGAGGTAAAAAAGCGCGCAGACTGCGCGCTTCCAATCTGGATGTTCGGCGGCGAACAGGAGCCGTGGCTGATGCAGCATCTGCCGAATGACGAAAATGATACCGGAAAAACAATCAGCATTTGGAGAAAAATCAATCATATTTCGCCCGCAAAGCCGCAAAGCTGGACAGAAGGCTGGTCGGTCTGCAAGGACCGGTGGCACGACCTGATTTGCCGGGATGAGGGCGGCCGGCCGATGGTGCGGTATACATGGGTTGAAAATATGCCGCACGCCACCATGCCGGAAATGTCATCACGCATCTGGGAGGAGTTTTTCTCGCATTGGTCGCGGGAAAACGGCGAGCTGAAATACCGATTGTAGGAGTGGATAAAAGTTTCGAAGATAGAGTGAAAGGAGTTCGTGATACGGAAAGGATGCAGCAGATTATAAAAAAAGTGGATACGAAAAACGAGGAGGATTTAAATGAAGGAGAAAATGAACGTGGAAGCACCATGCTCGGCGAAAACAACGGCTATATTTGCGCTGAGTGAGGTAGCGACTAATCCGATCGCAACGATTTTGATGGCATTTCTGGTATATTTCTATACGGATGTCATCGGACTAAACGCAGCAATTGTCGGCCTTGTGATACTTGTTTCCAAGGTTATGGACGGCATCAGTGATTTGATCGGCGGCAACATTGTTGACCACACGCATGCAAAGTCAGGTAAAGCCAGACCCTGGTATCTCCGGCTGGCAATCCCGATGGCGCTGGCCTATATCATGCTGTTCACCGTGCCGAATTGGAGCACGGGCGGCAAGATTGCGTACGTCTTCATTTCGTATAATCTGTCGTCGACAGTAATCTATACGATGTTCAATGCAGCAATGGCGGCATTTCCGATTTTTTTGACCAAAAACCGCGAGAGCCGCGCTGCAATGTCTACCCTGCGTCTTTTTGTTGCGTGCGCAGTACAAATTATATTAACGATGTTCGGCCTCCAGTTTGTTGAGATGCTGGGCGGTGGACAGGCGGGGTGGATCAAGTTTGCTGCGATCCTCGGTGCTGTTGCCGCGCTTATGATGGTGTTCATCTATTTTAATACCAAAGAGATTTCTTCTGAAAACGATGAGAATGCCGAAGATGTACCGTTTTGGACAGCTATCCGGGCGTTACTTCATAATAAGTACTGGTTTATTGTGCTGATTGCATTCTTTATCGGTGTCGTTATTCAGGTATGCACGCTGACGGATGGCGTTTATTATGCCAAATATGTCTTAAATGATATTAACATGCAGGCTAACCTGACCATGTATTTCCTTGTCCCGAACTTGATTCCATTGGCGCTCCTGCCTTACTGCTATAAGTATATTTCCAAGAAAAATCTTTGTGTGATTGGCGCTGTGTTCCTGCTTGTCGGTACTGCGATCGGTATTGCATTCCCTGCAGGAGCGGGATTTGTTGTCGGCTTAGCACTGCGCGGCATTGGTTATGGCATCAATGCTGGATGCCAGCCTGCCATGGTAATCGACGCTGTAGTCTATGGTGAATGGAAAACCGGTTATAATATTCCTGGTATTACGACAACTGCAACCTGTGCAGCACAGAAACTGGGCAGCGGTATCGGCACAGCGCTGCTTGGCCTGGTGCTCGGCTGGTTTGGCTATAACGGCCTGGCAGAAACACAGCCTCCAATGGCAATCAGCGCGATCAACGTCACCTACATGATTGTGCCTGCGATTCTGTCTATTGTTTGGATCATCCTCTTCAAGTTCTACAAGCTGGATGAAGAATATCCGAAGTACGTCAAGGAATTGGAAGAACGTCATGCGCAGAAGGCAAAGGAGAGGGTACAGTGAAACAGTGGGCGAATGTAAATGCGGTGCTGGATCGCTTTGTAGCGGAAGGCACACTGACCGGCTGCGGTCTGCGCGTTTTTCAAAATAACCAGTTGATTTTTGATCGCTGCACGGGTGCGGCGGCCGTAGACGGGAGCCGCCCGCTGACGCAGGATACCCTGCTGCGTCTGCACTCCATGACGAAAACCTTCACCTGTGCAGGGCTAATGACTCTGTATGAAAAGGGAATGTTCGCACTCGATGATCCGATCGCCAACTATCTGCCGGAATTCAGCCATCCTATGGTGTGCGTTTCGGATACGGACATTCATGATGTCGTTCCCGC
This sequence comes from uncultured Agathobaculum sp., assembly GCF_944384765.1. Classification (GTDB taxonomy): domain Bacteria; phylum Bacillota; class Clostridia; order Oscillospirales; family Butyricicoccaceae; genus Agathobaculum. The sequence continues at coordinate 14,767 of NZ_CALWUM010000014.1, forward strand.
GGATAAGCCGATCACCATCCGCCATCTGCTGACCATGACGTCCGGTATCCCGTATTGGGCATTTAACCCTGGCGAGGGCATCATCCAGACTGCGCTGCTAAAACCGGTGGAAGAGATGAAGCGGCGGTATGACAGCGGGGAACAGACCACGCTGGCGGAGCTGGTGCAGATTATCGCCCAATTCCCGCTCTGTTTCCAGCCCGGCGAGCACTGGCTCTATGGCCTGTCACTGACCGTAATCGGCCGACTGATCGAAGTACTCAGCGGAAAGACAATTGGCGAATATTTGCGCGAGACGATCTGGAATCCGCTTGGCCTGACACATACTGCATTCAGCAGCCATATGCCCACAGATGCGGAAATTGCAGAGCTGACTGTTTCCGGCGATTTGTGCCAGCCGCTTGGCTGTAAAGTAGGCGAAGAGGAGATTATCCGCGACCGGAATGTGTTTGGCAGTAAGGAGGATGTGCTGATCGGCGCAACGATTGGCGTGGAGCTTCCATGCGGCGGCATTATTTCAACGCTGCGTGATATCAGCATCTTTTTTGCGATGTTTGCCAACGGCGGCAGCTGGAATGGAACCCGTATCCTGAGCCGCCGCACAATCGATCTGATGCGCGCCAACCACCTGAGCGGTACGCCGCTCGCTGAGTTTACCCAGTGGGACAACAACCGTGGTTTTGGATATGGCTTAGGCTATCGTACCATGATGGACCCGGCGCAGGCAGGTTTCTATATGCCTGTGGGCTCGTTCGGTTGGGACGGCGCCGCCGGCTGTTACGGCCTTGCCGACCCGGAACATCATCTGGCGCTGATCTTTGCCGAACAGAGCATCCCGCACCATATCAGCTATACAATCCCGCGTGTTGTAGCGGCATTGAATGCTGATATGGACCTGATTTGATTCATTCATACTCTCTCTTTTCTTTTGATTCCTGCCAACCTGCTGCCCCTAACAGGTTGGCAGGAATATTTTTTGATCCAATCCCGCCATCTGCCACAAAACAGGAACAGCGTATTGCTTATACGACGGTCTGGAACTGATGCATGAAGGATGATTACCAGTGGAATTCGAGGATGCTGCGGTATGGGAGTTCTGTATGCAGGGCAGTTACCATCCGGCGGATGACCATGTCGAGCTTTTATTATCCGAAATGATTCTGCAGGTGAAGTGCTACGTTTAATTACATCTTATTATCAGTGTAAAAATGTTGATTTGATCACAGTTTTTCGGTGTAATTTTTGTCATCCTGTGCTATACTATATCTATATCACAGGATGGAGGTGCGCACATGTATCGGGCCGCGATAGAAAAGCTGTATAAATGGAAAACGGATAAGCACCGTAAGCCGCTGATTATCGAAGGTGCAAGGCAGGTCGGAAAGACTTGGCTGATGAAAGAGTTCGGCCGCACAGCCTATGCAGATACAATCTACATTAATTTTGATGCCAACTCACGCATGGCGGATTTGTTTGCATCTGATCTGAATGTAGACCGGCTGATTATGGGTATAGAACTGTATGCCGGGCGGAAAGTTGGTCCGGATACGCTGCTCATCTTCGACGAAGTACAGGAAGTGCCGCGGGCACTGACTTCGCTCAAGTATTTCTATGAAGATGCCCCGCAATACCATATCGTCTGCGCAGGCTCCATGCTTGGCGTTGCCCTGCATGAGGGTACGTCCTTTCCAGTAGGTAAGGTGGATTTCCTAAGCCTGTATCCGCTGTCTTTTAAGGAGTTCCTGTCGGCGGTCGCAGGCGAGCGGTTCGCTGCCCTGCTCGAAAAACGGGATTTTTCGATGATTACCGCGTTCAAGCAGACCTATATAGACCTGCTCCGGCAGTATTACTTTGTCGGCGGTATGCCGGAAGCAGTGCAGAGCTTTATCGACGATAAGGACTTTAACGAAGTTCGGAATATTCAGAAGCGTATTCTGGCCGCCTATGAACAGGATTTTTCCAAACATGCGCCGATTGAAATCGTGCCGAAAATCAGAATGGTATGGAACAGTATACCGTCCCAGCTGTCAAAGGAAAACAAGAAGTTTGTTTATGGGCTTGTGCGTGAAGGCGGACGGGCAAAGGACTATGAGACGGCGATCATGTGGTTGTGTGATTGCGGCCTTGTCCATAAGGTAGGGCGTGTGAACGCAGCAGGTCTGCCGCTGAAAGCATATGAGGACTTGAAAGCCTTTAAGCTGTTTGTAGTGGACATTGGGCTGCTGGGCTGCATGACCGGACTGCGGCAGCGTATATTATTGGATGGCAACGAGATGTTTGCTGAGTTCAAGGGTGCACTGACCGAACAATATGTGTGCCAGCAGTTGAAAACCATAGAGGATTTGGACGTTTATTACTACACAAATGACCGCAGTTCATGCGAAGTGGATTTTGTTGTTGACACTGGCGAGCAGATTGTACCTGTGGAAGTCAAGGCGGAAGTTAATTTGAAAGCCAAGAGCCTGAAAACATTCCGTGAGCGGTTCAGGCCGGCTGTCTGCATCCGTACCTCTATGGCGGACTATAAAAAAGAGGACTGGCTCATCAACCTGCCGTTATATGCAGTGGAGACGATCGTGCAGGTCGTTGAGCAAGCATGAATAGGAGAGATGACCGATGTGCAATACCGAGATTATTCAGTCTGGGATGCCTCAGCATGATTCGCCTTGGATCGAGAAGTGAATTGCATTGTTCCTTTTTGCGTTCATGTACATTTCCTTGAAATCCGCAGTCGCTCATTTGCCGAAGAAAACACGATACGGTACTACCAGGCCATCGAAAATAACTTCGAAAAATTTAATTACAGTAAATTGTTTTGTGTTTTACAGTAAGGTCTAATTATAATACGAATCATACGAAAAGGCATGTGCCGCTCATAAGCGACACATGCCTTTTCTTGAGGAGGGATATGGATTGGATATTATCTGTTTTTATCCTGAATCTGTTCGTCCGCGTGTTTTACTACGCGAATCCCGCAGGTCAGGAATATAGCGGAAATGATCGCGCAAACCAACATAAAACCATCCTGTACGGTATACAGGAAGCGGTCGGCCAACATAACAGTTACGATCAGGATACTGCCGAAGGCCTCAAGCTGCAGGCCTCGCCGTCTGGACAGCTTATACAACTTGGATAACATATGTACTTACTCCCTTTTCGCTACTTTACTGCACACCCATCATTGCCAGAATGATGCGCATGATAACCAGGCTGATTGCTGCATCCAGCAGGCAGATACCAATGAGCAACGGGTGCCACTTCTTATTCGAGCCGGTAACCAATACAATACGCGCATAGTGACCGATCAGAGTACCCATCAGGATACATGCCGGTAGCATCATGGATGCCTGCCCAAGTGTCAGCGTACCAGCCTGATACATGGAGGCTGCGGTTGCACAGCCGGATGCCTTGGCAAAGAATGCGGAGATCAGTACCGCGAACGCCTCGCCCGGCAGGCCGAACAGCCCCATGACCGGGCTCATGACTGTACCCAGCAGATCCATCAGGCCGGTTTCCTGAAGAATGTATACCAGCACATAGCCGAGAATCATCGCGGGGGTAATGTTTTCTATGCCGACCTTAAAGCCCTTGGCACAGCCCTTGAGGAAGGTGTCTACGATCGAAGGCTTTTTCGCTTTTTCCGGGGCCGCCTGCTGCGGCGCCGCTGCTGTTTTTACTTCTGCACTCATAATTTCCCCTCCTTATGCCTTTGCTTTTTTGCTCTTCATATGCAGGATCAGACGGACGATATTTGCACCGATCAGCTTGCATACAACCATGATCACAATGCAAGGGCCGAGCGCCACCGGGCAGATCGCGACCAGCGGTGCGCCGCCGGTGATCGTATTGTTGATACACGCGGATCCTGCATACTGATAGGCGACAAATATCGTGCGTTCATCATCGGTGATGTCGCCATCTTCGTACAGCTCGCGGGTCATAACCGCCGCAACATCTGAACCGGTGAAGCTGGAGATGAATGCGATGCCGCACTTGCCTGGGATGCCCAGAATAGGACGGAGCAACGGACGGAACACAATATCGGATGCCTTGAACGCGCCGAGCTGCTCAAACACACCGAGCAGGCCGCAAAAGAACATAACCGCCGGGATCAGGTTGAAGCCGGCCATGAAGCCATCCTTTGCGCCCGTGCCGCCCGAACCGATCAGGTTTGCGCCGGTGTCACCGATCGTGCCGAATGCACCGGAGAGGTTGGTGAAGTCCAGCACCTTAAGCGGGCCATCCATCGTACGGAATGCGCCCGACAGCACCAGGATCAGAACGATCAGCGAGAGCCATGCGACAATGCCGATCTCTTCCTTCTGCTCCCCGTTTTTTTCCTTTTCTTTCATGTAAGGTTCCTCCTTCTTTCTTTATCCCTTTGTAAAATCATCCTGCAGCGTGTATGCCGCGCAGGCCGCGAGGATACAGCGCTGGAACAGGGATTCCACCTCAGCATATTCCTGCGGGGTGTGGTTTCCCTCGCCCCGTGCGCCCATGCCGCACACGGTGGGCACCCCGCAGGCAACCGTGATGCCGGAGTCCGACAGACCGCCGACCTGAAAACCTTCGATCTCACCGAAGCCGATATCCAGCGCAGTCTTTTTCAGGTGATCGAACAGTTTCAGTACACCGTCTGTCGTATCCATGCAGTTCATCAGGCGGCTGGTATCCATTTCCGCCCATGTATCAGGCACTGTATTATGTTCTACGATCGCCTGCAGTGCATCAAGAATCTCATTTTTGATCTCAGTGGTCGGGAAGCGGATACCGATATTGATCTGGCAGGTATCCGGGATGGTGTTTTCGCCTATGCCGCCAGTCACCTTGCCGCAGTTGACCAGACGTCCGCGCGGGATATCATTGATCTGTTCGAGCTGTACAATTTTTTGTGCCGCCTCCAAAATAGCCGAGCGGCCCTTCTCAGGGGCGATGCCTGAATGCGACGCAATGCCATGCACTGTAATCTTGACCGGCCCGCCGCCTTTGCGGCCGATGACAAAGCGGTTATCCATATAGCCGGTCTCAAAATTGAACGCCGCGATCGCGCCGACCGCTTCTGCGCCCATTACTTCCTTTGCATTGGAGAGCATATGCAGGTTTTCCTCATCGCCGGCAAAGATGCACTTGATCGGCCGTTCACTGAACCCTGCGTCCGCCAGCGCTTTGATCGCGTAAATGGCGATGACAAGGCCTGCCTTCATATCAAGCACACCTGGGCCGTGTGCAAACCCGTTTTCGTCAATGCGGAACGGGTTTTCCTTTGCCGCCCCCTCCTTGAACACGGTATCCATGTGACCGATGAACAGAAGCGGCGCCTTTGTGCTGCCGTTGTCCCACTCACCGATCAGTACGCTGCCTGCATCTTCCATTGGGATCGTGCGCGTCCTAACGCCCGCGCCCTCGAGTTCGCGGCGCACAATGTTGCACACAGCTTCCACCCCTTCCAGCTGGCGCGAACCGCTCTCGGTATTGACCAGCTCTTCCCACAGGGCAAGCATCGGCATACGGTGTCCGTCAATATAGCGGCGGATCTGGTCATAAATTTGTTCCATCGTTTTATTCCTCCTTATTTCAGCTTACAGCAGCCGTACTGCCACGCCTGCTAGCAAAACCGAGGCGATCGTAACAGTAACAAAACCAGCTGTCAGCATTTTAGGCAACAGATAATTGAGAATGGCGGTCTTCTCCTCCTCCGTACGGCCAAAGGCCTCGGAGACCTCCTGCGGGATCAGCATCGTGGTTGGAAAACCAAACGTACAGCTGATGCCGAACGATACCGCCAGCCCAAAGGGCAGATGCAGCAGTTTGGCACAGAAAAAACCAACCAGTACGGTACCTGCTACGCCGCAGACGGCAGCAAGTACCAGCGATGGCAAAACAGACACCACCTGTTGGGGTGTGGTCGTCGCCAGATTGGAAAAGATCAGAATCGTGACAAAGAAGGTAATCAGGCTGCTGGCCTGCGTTTTTGCCAAAATCCCTTTTTCCAGAAAACCCAACGCGAAGAATACCGCACCCATGATTAGGCACATGACAAAATAGTGGATCACACCGCCGGTCAACTCGGATGTATAATGCGCGATCAGCGCGACTATCCCCAGTTTTGCTAGATAGACGGAGGGACGGGCAAATTTTTCGGGCAGCTGCAATGGTCCGTGCTTCTCCTTACCGTTACTCTCCTGCTGCTGTTCCCCGTACGCCGCCACCATTGCTTTGTCCTCGCGGAATTGCCGGGCTGTGCGCCGCAGCAGGATGGAGGCAATCGGTACGCCAATGAACTTTTGCGTCACATACAGCACGATGCAGAGCGTGCTTGCCGTGGTCAGCCCCATTTCATCCAGCGCTGTGGTCATGATCAGCGTCGCGGCACTGCCGCCGGCAAAAATAGGCGCACTCGAAATCGCCATGTCCCGTCCAACGAGCGGCATGCCAATCAGGATGATTGCGGCAACAGCGCCGCACACGCAGAGTAACGAAGTGATGACGACCTTCCACTGCCGACGCAGTTCCGGAAAGTCGATCGTCGTACCGAGAGATACAATAAGCAGCCCCGCAATTACATTTCCGAACCCGCTCACCTGTGCATCTTCAATCAGCGTCCGCGGCAAAATGCCGCTCCAAAAGCCTGCCAGCAGCAACAGTGCAATACTCAGGACTGTTGAAAAAATCGCTTTGGTCTTTTGTGCAACCAATTCGCCTATTGCATAGATACAAAGCAACACAGTAAGCGCCAGAACCGGTGTCATAACCCCATCCTTCTTTCTTAAGTTCAACGAAAGCATATCATACAACTTTTTTATTTATCTAAGTCGAAATAGTTATAGCGCAGGTATAACTTGTGCATTATAGCAAATCAGTTTGTTTTTATAGTAAAAATTTGTGTGATTTATACAAACGAAAAGGCGCTGTGTACAAACACAGCGCCTTTGCTTTTCTGTTTTGATTATAGTATTCCTTAAAAATTGTTGTCCATAGCAAAAAAGTTATAACTCACATATAATTATTATTCATGATTGGCTGCACCGATTTCTTTCGCCTTTTCACCTGCCGAAGAAGGATATAACCCCTCCAGCAGACGAACAAATTCCTGCGCCTCCGGACTCAGCATTTCACGTTTGCGCTGCACATATCCGACATTAATTTTAACATTACAGTTGCGGATAGGAATTGTTTTGATGCCATGTGCAGCGAAATCCTGTGCGCTCATTCCCGGCCCGAAACGGAAAACGTCAGTTTTGCTGAGCAGGGCGAGAATGGCTGCACTATCATTGACATAGACGACTTTTTTATGCTCGGTCAATCGTATTCCGTCTATTTGCAAATAAAATGTCAAATTAGAGAAATAGTCATCCGGCAAACGTACAATTGGGTACTGTAGCAGTTGTTCCATTGTCACTTCATCCAATTCATACAACGGGCTATTGGGCCCAATATTGGCATACCAGGTATCCGTACCCAATGGATTGTATATCAGATTTTTGAAGTGAAGCATGTGCTTGAGTTCTTTAACCTGAACATTATTGCTCATTACAAAGCCTATTTCGGCTTCACCGCTTTCAACGCTTTCAATCACGTGCTGCATACGCTGCTCAATCAGTTTGAGTGCTATTCCTTCCTGATTGTGCTTGTTGTAAAACTCCGCCAGCAGCCGCCCCATAGTGATAACAGGGTAAGAGGCAATCGACAGGATTCGTGGCCGCTCCTTGGAGGACAGCCCGTGGATCAATTCCATCTGGTTTTGGATGGTGCGGGCATACTGATACAATTTTTTGCCGTCCTCAGTCAAGTCAACACCTTTGTTCGTTCGGTTGAGCAGCCGCACCTGTAATTCATTTTCGAGATTACTGATCGACTAACTCAAGTTGGGTTGTGTCACAAACAGTTTCTCGGCCGCTTTGTTGATGCTGCCTTGCTCAGCGACTGTAACAAAATATGTAAGCTGTTGAATCTGCAAATCTATCACTTCTTTGAAAGTTTGTAATTGTTTTACCACATTTTCATACCTATTGCAAGTACAATCATTTTGCTTTCTTATCGGACAGCTTACTTCCAATGGGTTTTTTCCTTGCGCTATCATCTTTCCGCGTTCTTCCGACAAAGCTCACGAAACATTATCTGGAGTTTCCTGTACCAGCGGCTCTTCACCCATTTCTTCCGCCCTTTGCATAAACACCAAATAAACGTCCACTCGCTGGTTTTAAAAAACAACTTTAATAATCTCTAATTGCATCCCATACAGCCGTTTCGTTTCGAGCGGACTGTGCGCCTGTTTGGGCCTTCATTTCACGATGTGTCTTTCTTCAGAAAAGAACGCCCCGGTGCTGTGCACTGGGGCGCTCTTCGCTGTGACCTGTACAATCCGTGTCGGTCAACTTATGCGTTCCTGCATTTTTTTCCTCCTGTGGAATAAAGATTGTATTATTTTATCACAGAAGGGATTATTCTATAACACAAAGTCTTCTCAGCTCTTTGTCTGCCGATGGCGCTGAATTTATCCTTGCCGGATGCTGAGCGCGCCGTCTGTCTCTGCACGTGTGTTCGGGGGGATCGCTGCCGCTATCCGCACCCAAGGGGCATTGTTATCTCTGTGGCTTGACGCATTTTCTCGTTCTGTGCTACACGCACATCCGCTTCCTCAGGACCGCCGCAAGGAGGCCGATCACTTTGAAAACCTACTTCTCTGAGAAAGGTTTCGAGTAGATTTCAGATTTAAATAAAGGCCAAAATAAAGGCCAAAAAATTATTGTTCTTTTTAATATCGAAATAAAGTTGCAAAAAACCCCGTTTTTCTCTCGAAAAACGGGGTTAAGATGGAGCTTGCGGCCGGACTCGAACCGGCGACCTGCGCATTACGAATGCGCTGCTCTACCAACTGAGCCACGCAAGCAAATAGAAATTAATGCCGCTGTAAAGAGGTCTCCCTCAAATGTCAGCCCTGATAGTATACCACGATTTTTGTATTTCGTCAATCTTTTTTTGAATTTTTCCTTGACTTTTTCCGTCTGTCCGGTATAATAGTAAAGTATCCTTGCTCACATCGGAGGGTGTGGGCCAACAGTCCAAAAGGAGGTGCTAAGAAAATGGCAAAGATTTCTGGCAAGTATGAGACGATCTTCATTGTCAACCCCACGCTGGAAGAGGCAGCGGCTACCGCTGTGCAGGACAAGTTCAAGTCCCTCATCGAGGAGAACGGCACGAACGTAGAGGTTGAAGATTGGGGCAAGCGCCGTCTGGCGTACCCGATCGAGGATCAGACGGAGGGCGTTTACACGCTGGTCCGTTTTGAGTCCAAGCCGGAGTTCCCGGCTGAGCTGGACCGTATCTACAAGATCACGGACGGCATCATGCGTTCGATCATCGTCTGCCTGGATGACTAAGGCGGTGAACTGAAACAATGCTCAACAAGGCAATTCTGATGGGTCGTTTGACCCGTGATCCCGAGCTGCGCCACACCCAGAGCAATATGGCTGTGTGCTCGTTCCGTCTTGCGATCGACCGCGACCGCAAGGGTCCGAACGGCGAACGCCAGACCGACTTCATCGACTGCGTCGCATGGGGCCGTCAGGCGGAGTTTGTTGCACAGTGGTTTGCAAAGGGCGTTATGGCGATTGTCGTCGGCCGTGTGCAGTCCCGCCAGTGGCAGGACCAGAACGGCAACAACCGCACTGCAGTGGAAATCAACTGCGACGAGGTTTCCTTCGGCGAGACCAAGAAAGCCCGCGAGGCCAACACCGGCTACGCTGGCGGCGGTTACGGCGGCTATGATAACGGATCGCAGATGCGGCCCGAGCCTGCCGCGTCCCAGGTTGCTCCCGCATTCGATCTGCCCGCGGGCGATTCGGATTTTCAGGAGCTGGCTGACGACGACGGCGATGTCCCATTCTAAAAAGGAGGTTACGCGACAATGGAAGAGACCAAGAAGGAATTTACGCCCCGTCCGGAGCGTTCTGAGCGCCCGCAGCGCGGCCGTCGCCGCCGCAAGGTTTGCGCTTTTTGTGTTGATAAAGTCGAGCACGTTGACTACAAGGATGCTGCCCGCCTGCGCAAGTATATGTCCGAGCGCGGCAAGATCCTGCCCCGCCGTATGACCGGCACCTGCGCGCATCATCAGCGCCAGCTGACCGAGGCGATCAAGCGTGCACGCCAGATTGCTCTGCTGCCCTTTACCGCAGAATAATCTGAACAGTTTTCGTTTTTTCAATAAGGATACAAATCAGACCGTTTCCCGCCAAGGGAAGCGGTCTTTTTTTTTCGCCCAAAAGGGCGAAGGGGTTTCCGCGCGTTGCGGCGCGCGGGGACGGTGCGGCTGCGCGCCGCGGGCGTATGATTTTGGTTTTCGCCCGACAGGGCGAAGGAGGGTGCCCGTGCATCACGGGCGGGAATTCGCCTGCGCGGCGGGCGGACAAGAAGGAGAAAACCTACGGTTTTCCCCTTTTTGCGGGTCATCCTCTTTCCCTCAGGCGCGCCACGGGCGCGGTTAATCATAGTCCCGCCAAGCGGCTTCCACCCATTTGCCAAAGCAATAGGAATGTTTGACTGCCACCCCAGAAACTTATCCACATAACTGTGGAAAAATCTCTGGGTTAGATAGACCCTTCTTGTTGATAAAAGGAAGCTGAGCGGCGGAAACTTGGGTGGGAGACCCCTTGTGCGCGCGACAGCGCGCCCTTATTTGCGGCAGCAAATGCCGCAAATCTTCGGGCAGACGCTTAACTGCCTGCTCCCAGTTAGAAGGAAAAGGGGTGATTCGCAAGAGGGGAGAAAACTTGGTTTCTCCCCTCTTCGCGAGCCGCAGCGAGCGTGCATGCGAGCAACCGCCCGCAGGGCGGCTCTTAGCGAGTCGTAGTGCGCCCACGCCGCGCAGGCGCACCGTCCCCGTGCGCTGCAGCGCGCGGAATCCCCCTGCTGCCCTGCAGGCAGCGTCCCCCCTTCGCCCTGTCGGGCGAAAATAAAAGAGGCGAACCCTTTCCGGTTCGCCTCTTTTGCATCAATTCTCCTCTGCGGGTGCCGCAGATGCCGCAGAGTCCGCCGGATCGGAAGCCTGCGCTTCCTCCTCGTCGTCCTCTTCCTTGCTCGTGCGCGCGATCGAGATAACCTTGACGTCCTCTCCCGTGCGCATCACGATCACGCCCTGGCTGCCTCTGCCGCATTCGCGGATCTCCTCGCAGCCCGTGCGGATAATGACGCCGTCATCCGTGATAATCATCACGTCGTTGTCGTTGTCCACGACCGCGATGCCCGCCACCAGGCCGGTCTTGGCGGTCAGGTTGTGCAGCATCATGCCGCCGCCGCCGCGGTGATGGATGGTGAAGTCCTCCACCGGGGTGCGCTTGCCATAGCCGTTTTCCGTGATGGACAGCACATACGCGCCCTTGCGCGCGCGCCCGGCGCCCACGACGTAGTCGCCCTCGCTCAGGCGGATGCCGCGCACACCGGCCGCGGTGCGGCCCATCGCGCGGACCTCGTTCTCGTCAAAGCAGATCGCGCGGCCCTCGTGCGTGGCGATCAGGATGTTCTGCGCGCCGTCGGTCAGGCGCACGTCAACCAGCGCGTCGCCCTCGTTCAGGTTCAGCGCGCGCAGGCCTGCCCGGCGGATGTTCTGCAGGTCGCTCAGCACCACGCGCTTGGCAATGCCCTGCCGTGTGACAAAGAACAGGAACTTATCATCCGCAAATTCCTTGATCGGGAACATGGCGGTAATCTTCTCGTCATTCTCCAGCTCCAGCAGGTTTACGATGTTCATGCCCTTGGCGCTGCGCCCGGTCTCCGGGATCTGGTAGCCCTTGAGCTTATACACCTTGCCGCGGTTGGAGAAGAACAGGATGGTGTCATGCGTCGAGGCGGTGAAAATATCCTTGGCAAAGTCCTCCTCGCGCGTGCTCATCGCGGAAATGCCGCGGCCGCCGCGCTTCTGCGCACGGTAGACCGAGGTCGGCTGGCGCTTGATGTAGCCGAAGTGGGTGAGCGTGTACGCGCACTCCTGCTCTTCGATCAGATCCTCGATGTCGATCTCGTCCGCGACGTTCGCAATCTCGGTGTGACGCTCGTCGCCGTATTTCTGCTTGATCTCCTGCAGCTCGTCCTTGACGACTGCAAGGATATTGGTATCCGAGGACAAAATCTCTGTAAAGGACGCGATCTTGCTCTCGAGTTCGTTGTACTCGTCGCGGATTTTCTCCTGCTCAAGGCCGGACAGACGGCCCAGACGCATATCAACGATCGCCTGCGCCTGCGGCTCGTCCAAATGGAACTCAAAGTGCTCGGACCCGTCCACGATGCCGAGCAGCGCGATCTGGTCGATCCAGAACGGCTCGGCCATCAGGTTTTGCTTGGCCTCGGCCTCGTTTTTCGAGGCGCGGATGATCTGGATGATGCGGTCGATGTTGTCGGTCGCCACCTTGAGACCCTCGAGGATGTGCGCGCGGTCCTGGGCTTTTTTCATGTCAAAGCGCGTGCGGCGCGCAATGACGTCCTTCTGGAACGCGACGTATTGGTCGATGATCTGCCGCAGGGTGAGCACGCGCGGCTGCAATTTGCCGTTCGCGCCCGGCACGAGCGCAATGTGGATCATCGAAATGGTGTCCTCCAGCTGGGTATAGGTGAACAGCTGGTTCAAAATAACCTGCGCGTTGGCGTCGCGGCGGATGTCGACCACGATCTGCATGCCCTCACGCGAGGAATGGTCCTGGATGTTGGTGATGCCGTCCACGCGCTTGTCCTTGACGAGGTTCGCCATCGCCTCGACCAGGCGCGCCTTGTTTACCATGTACGGGATCTCGGTGATCACAATCTGGCTTTTGCCGTTCGGCAGATCGACGATCTCGGTCTTAGCGCGCACCTTGATCTTGCCGCGGCCAGTCGCATAGGCGGCGCGGATGCCGCTGCGGCCCATGATCACGCCGCCGGTCGGAAAGTCCGGCCCCTTGATGAACTGGCAGATCTCGTCGAGCTCGGCCTCGGGGTGGTCGATCACATAGCAGATGCCGTCGATGACCTCGGTCAGGTTATGCGGCGGGATGTTGGTCGCCATGCCGACCGCGATGCCCGACGAGCCGTTGACCAGCAGGTTGGGGAAGCGGGAGGGGAGCACGACCGGCTCTTTGAGCTCTTCATCAAAGTTCGGCTGGAAATCCACCGTGTCCTTTTTGATGTCCGCGAGCATGTAGTTTGCGATCTTCGCCATGCGCGCTTCGGTGTAACGGTAAGCCGCCGGGGGGTCGCCGTCCACCGAACCGAAGTTGCCGTGGCCGTCGATCAGCGGGTAATGCAGCGAAAACGGCTGCGCCAGGCGCACGAGCGCGTCATAAACCGAGGCGTCGCCGTGCGGATGGTAGCGGCCGAGCACGTTGCCGACCGTGGTCGCGGACTTGCGGTAGGGCTTATCCGAGGTCAGGCCGTCCTCGTACATCGCGTACAGGATGCGGCGGTGCACGGGTTTTAAGCCGTCCCGCACGTCAGGCAGCGCGCGGCCGACGATAACGCTCATCGCATAGTCGATGTAGCTCTTTTTCATCTCTTTTTCGAGATCGACCTGCAATATTTTCTGCTGTTCGTATTCTTGACTCATTCTATGCCTCCAGAAATGTTGGCGTTATTGCTCTGTGCGCTTACACGTCCAGGTTCATAACATACTTGGCGTTGCGCTCGATAAAGGCGCGCCGCGGCTCGACCTTTTCGCCCATCAGCAGGGTGAAGGTCTCGTCCGCTGCCGCCGCGTCGTCCATCGTCACCTGCAGCAGGGTGCGGTGTGCGGGGTCCATGGTGGTCTCCCACAGCTGCTCGGGGTCCATCTCGCCGAGGCCCTTGTAGCGCTGCACGCGCACGCCCTCGCCCATTTCATCCAGGCACTGGCGCTGCTGTTCGTCGGTGTAGGTATAGCATACCTCTTTGCCCTTTTCGTTTTTGAAAAGCGGCGGCTGCGCGATATAGACGTGCCCCTGCTCGATCAGCGGCCGCATGAAACGGAAGAAGAAGGTAAGCAGCAGGGTGCGGATATGGCTACCGTCGACGTCGGCATCCGCCATCAGGATGATCTTGCCGTAACGCAGCTTGGAAATATCGAAATCGTCGCCAAAGCCCGCGCCAAACGCGGTGATCATGGGCGTCAGCTTATCGTTGCCATACACGCGGTCCAGGCGCGCCTTTTCGACGTTCAGCATCTTGCCCCACAGCGGCAGGATGGCCTGGTGCCGGCGGTCGCGGCCCTCCTTGGCTGAGCCGCCTGCGGAGTCGCCCTCGACGATGTAGATCTCGGTATAGGTCGGATCCTTTTCAATGCAGTCCGCGAGCTTGCCGGGAAGGCTTGCCGAGTCGAGCGCGGATTTTCTTCTAGTCAGCTCGCGCGCTTTTTTAGCCGCCTCGCGGGCACGCGCGGCAGTCTGCGCCTTTTCGATGATCGACCGCGCGACAGCCGGGTTTTCCTCAAAGAAGGTCATCAGCTTTTCGGACACCATCGCGTCCACCAGCGTGCGCATATCGCTGTTGCCCAGCTTGGTCTTGGTCTGGCCCTCGAACTGGGCTTCCTGCAATTTCACCGAGATGATCGCGGTCAGGCCCTCGCGCGCGTCCTCGCCCTTGAAGGACTCGTCGTCCTTGAGCAGCTTATACTTTTTGCCGTAGTCGTTGAGCACGCGGGTGAGCGCGGCCTTGAAGCCGGTCTCGTGCGTGCCGCCCTCGGTGGTGTTGATGTTGTTGGCAAAGGACAGGATGAGTTCGCTGTAACTGTCGGTATACTGCATCGCGACCTCGGCCATCGAGGTGTCGCGGCTGCCCTCCATGTAAATCACCTGCTCGTGCAGGGGGTTCTTAGTGCGGTTCAAGTGCTCGACAAACTGGCGGATACCGCCCTCGTAGTGCATGACCTCCTCGACCGGCTCATCGTCGCGCTCGTCGCGCAGGGTGATCTTGAGCCCCGCGTTGAGGAAAGCCTGCTCACGCAAGCGTTTTTCCAGCGTATCGTAGTCGTATTCCGTGGTTTCAAAGATCTCGGGGTCGGCGTGGAAGCGGATCGTGGTGCCGGTTTCGCTCTCGCAGGGCGTGTCGCGCATCTTGACCACGGTCTCGCCGCGCTCAAAGCGCATATAGTGCTTTGTGTGCCCGTCGCGCACCTCGGCCTCAAGCCAGTCGGACAAGGCGTTTACCACCGACGAGCCCACGCCGTGCAGGCCGCCGGATACCTTGTAGCCCGAACCGTCAAACTTGCCGCCTGCGTGCAGCACGGTCAGCACGACCTCGAGCGTCGGGATACCCATCTGCGGGTGAATGCCGCAGGGGATGCCGCGGCCGTTGTCCGCCACGCGGATGACGTCGCCCTTTTCGATCGTGACCTCGATATGCGTGCAGTAGCCCGCGAGCGCCTCGTCGATCGAGTTGTCCACGATCTCATACACCAGGTGGTGCAGGCCGCGCGCCGAGGTGGAGCCGATATACATGCCCGGGCGCTTCCGGACAGCCTCCAGCCCCTCGAGCACCTGGATCTGGCTCTCGTCGTAGGTGTCGGTCACCTTGAGATCGAGCACCTCGTCCTTGATTTCCAGTTCTTCACTCATACTAAAATCCTTTCAAATGGGAAAAACATAAACTTATCGAATGACAAATGGAGCATATACCGTCATCCTCCATTCTCAATCCTTCATTCTCACTTCCAACCCCTATCCGATGCCGTCTTTCTCCGCCCTTCGCTGAAGCGCCTGCGGGGACAGCTGGGTCAGATACAGGGTTTCGCCCAGCGCGTTTTCGCACAAAACCGCCGCGCGGGGCAGGTCCTCATACAGTTCAATGATGCGCCCTTCCTCCTGCAAACGGGTGAGCAGGCGCTGGGTGCGTTTGGACACGGTCGCCGTGTCCATGTCGAACACCGCCACCACGCTTTGCAGCGGCACGATATAGTCCTGTCCCAGATGCAGATACATCTAAATCCCTCCGGACGATGCAATGGAGAATGGAAAATTGATAATGGAAAAGGAAAGGCGGGCCGCTGCGCCGCAGAAAAACGACGCCTTACGGGCGCGCCCTGATTCTCCACTTTCAACTTTCCATTCTCCACATTTTATTATACCATTTTTTCCGGTATTTGTGTAGCGAAAACTCATAAAAATCAGATAATTTTACCGTTTTTTATGGCAAATACCGCGCCTGCACGCAGCTTTTCCGAGATTCCGTCCTCACAGCAGGTGATCATCACCTGTCCGGCCGAGATGCGGTTGAGCACAAAGTCCTGCCGGCGGCGGTCGAGCTCGGAGAGCACGTCGTCGAGCAGCAGCACGGGATATTCTCCATCCTCGGAAAAGAACAGTTCGCGCTCAGCGAGCTTGAGTGACAGGGTGCAGGTGCGCACCTGGCCCTGCGAGCCGAAGGAGGCCGCGCTGCGCCCGTCGAGCAGCAGCTCCAGATCGTCCTTATGCGGGCCGGAAAGGCAGCTTTTTGCGGCGATTTCGGCTTTTTTATGGCTGTAAACGTGCTCAATCAGCTGCTTTTCGATCTGCTTTGCGTCCGCAAAGGGATCGGTCACGGTGGACACCGTCCGGTATTCGCCCGAAAGCGCCTCCTGCGGCGCGATGTCCGCATACACAGCCGCCGCGTGCGCGAGCAGTTTTTTGCAGTAATACGCGCGGTAGCGGATGATCTGCGCGCCGATGCGCGCCATGCGCAGCGAAAAATCGTCCCACATGGCGAGCAGCGAGGGCTTTTCCTCGCTGTCGCGCAGGATGCGCGTTTTATGCTCGTGCAGGCGGTGGTATTCCTCCAGATAACGCGCATAGTTCGGCCGCAGCTGGCACAGCGCCGTATCCAGAAAACGCCGCCGGGCGGCAGCGCCCGCGCGCACAAGCATCAGGTCCTCCGGGCAGAACAGCACGGTTTTGAGCAGGCCCTGCACATCCGCCTGTCGTTTCTGCCGCACGCCGTTTTTGTAGATTTCCATGGCCTTTGCGCGCGAAAGGCGCAGTTCCAGCGCAAAATCGCGCCCCTGCGCCGTAAATTCCGCCTGGATGAAGGCATGATCCGCGCCAAAGCGCAGGCCCTCTTTTTTCTGCGCCGTGCGGAACAGCCGCATGGTCGAGCAAGCGGCCACTGCCTCGAGCAGATTGGTCTTGCCCTGGCCATTCTCCCCGCAGATCAGGTTGACCCCTGGGTCGAATACAAAGCGTTCGTGTTCATAATTGCGAAACTGCTCAAGTGTGAGCGAATGGATGTTCATAGATGCCTGACCCTACAATCCGGATTTTTTGCCTGAAGAAAGCCGGTCAGCGCCGCGGCGCCGCCTTTTATCGCATCCTCCGGCAGCACTACATTCACCGTCTTGCCGTCCGGCTCGGACTGGATGCACACCAGCCCCCGCCCCGCGGAAACGCGCCGGATGCTCGCATAGGGGATGAGCAGCTTTTGGCGGCTCTCCTTGGCGCAGTAAACCAAGCGTCGGCTTTCAAAGGTGATGGTGTAGTGCAGCGCCGCGGTGCCGAATTGCTGCTGAAGCTGCTTTTCATAGCGCGTGGCCTGCGGGCCGGGCATGGATCCGCGCAGAAATTTGATGAAAAAGTAGACAAACGCCGCTGCAAATGCGGCAAACAGCAGATACATCAGCTCATCGCCGATGCCCGCGTTCATCTGGTTCAGGCACAGCGAATAGACGACCACAAAGGCCACCAGAATGATAATCACATAGATCATGTATTTGTTTTTGTCTGCAAACCGGGAAAAGTACAGCTTCCACTGGTCATGGCTGAGCTGATATTCGATGGTTTTTTGTTCCATGGCTGCTCCTCCTGCCCGGTCAGACAATGCGGACGGTCTCGCCGTCCAGAGTCACGGTGTCGCCCGGACGCAGCTTTTTGCCGCGCATCAGGCAGGGCGCACCGTTGACCTGCACCTCTCCTTCCGCGATGCGGATCTTGGCTTCCCCGCCTGAGGAAACTAAATTGGCAAATTTTAGAAGTGCGTCCAATTTGATAAATTCTGTGTCTATTTTAATCTCAGTCATTGGCTTTCAGCCTCACAGGAAGCACAAGATAGGTGTATTTGTCGCCTTCGAGCGGCGAGATGACGATCGGGTTGAGCGGCCCCTTGAGCTGGAGTTTGACGGTATCGTCGCCGGCCGCGCGCAGCGCGTCGAGCAGATAGCGGTTGTTAAAGCCGATTTCAAGGTCCTCGATTTCGCCGTCAAACGGACATTCATCGTAGCTCTTGCCGACCGCGGTGATGCAGGTCATCTGCACATAGGAGCCATCAAAGTGGAAACGGACCGGGTTTTTGAGCTTTTCGGACACGATCAGCGACACGCGCTCGATACAGGTGATGAGTTCGTGCCGGTCGGCCTTGACCACATATTCAAACTCAGCCGGGATGGCCGCGCGGTAATTGAGGAATTCGCCGTCGATCAGGCGGGTGATCAGCGTGGTGTTGCCGATGCGGAACAGGATGTTCTTTTTATCCGGGTAAACTTCGACGTTGCCGTCCTCCTCGGTCAGGATGCGCTCGATTTCGCGCAGCGACGAGCCGGGCACGACGAACTTCATAACCCCGGGAATACTGTCCACGGTTTCGCGGCGCACAGACAGGCGGTAGCCGTCCACAGCCACGACGTTGAGCCGGTTTCCTTCCAGTTCGAATAAACAACCCGTGTGGATAGGTTTGGATTCGTTGTCCGAAACCGAAAAAATGGTCTGCGCTATCATGCTTTTCAGTAAGGCCTGCGGCAGGGAAAAGCCGGTTTCCGCCGAAACTTCGGCCAGGGCGGGGTATTCGTCTGCTTCGGTAGCGATCAGGTTAAAGACCGCGCGGCCACATTTTATGGTGGTCAGCAGCTTGTCATCAGTCTCGAGATAGACAACATCCTGCGGCAGTTTGCGCACAATATCATAGAAAAGGCGTGCATTCAGCACCACGCTGCCGGTTTCGATTACATCAACCTCAGCAGTCGTGCGGATACCCATGGAAAGGTCGTAACCAGTCAGGGTCAGGCTGCCGGCCTCTGCGGTGACCAGCAGGCCTTCGAGCAACGGCATAGCGCTTTTGCCGGTTACCGCGCGCGAAGCCGTGCCGATCAGACTGAGCAGGGTTTCTTTTTCACAGGAGAATTTCATCAGTGGTTCCTCTTTCTTGCAAAAACGTAAAGAAAAATAGAATAGGTTTTCATCGTCGTAGTAGTACTTGGGGAAATTGGGGAAAACCCGTGGAGAGCGAGAGTTTATGCGGGAAATGTCGTACACAGGGCTTTGTGGATGGAGTTTTTTCTTTCCACAGCCTTTTTGCCCCAGAATTTTATCCACAGGGAAAAACCTGTGTAATCCACAGATCCCTGGGGATTATTTTGGAGTGAAAAATGTGGGCATCAAATGGCGCGCGATACCCTGTCCTGCGCTCTCTTCGGTCAGTCCCCGCGGATGTTGTTATGCAGCTTTTTGATGACCTCTTCGGTCTCGCGCGAGTGCCGACGTTCTTCTTCGATCTTGTTGCAGGCGTGCATAACCGTGGTATGGTCGCGCTTGAAGATCTTGGCGATGTCGGGGAAGGAGTATTCGAGCTCCTGCCGGATCATATACATGGCCATCTGGCGCGGGTAGGCCACATCCTTGGAGCGGTTTTGCGAGATCATCTGCTCGACCGGAATATAAAAGTAGTTGGCGACCGCTTCCATGATGCGCTCGGGTGTCGGGTTGAGGCCGGGATTTTCCGTGCGCAGTGCGTCGATCGCGTTTTCTGCCAGCGAAACCGTGATGCGCTCGCCCATCAGCTCGTGCATTGCCTTGATCTTTTTGACCGCGCCCTCGAGCTGGCGGATGTTGGACTGGATGTTTTCGGCAATGTAGGTGGAAACGTCGTCCGGCATGTCCACGCCCATCTTGACCGCCTTGTCGCGGATGATCGCAATGCGGGTTTCGAAGTCGGGCGGCTGGATGTCCGCGAGCAGGCCCCACTCGAAACGGGTCTTCATGCGGTCCTCGAGCGTGTTGATCTCCTTGGGCGGCCGATCGGACGTGAGGACGATCTGCTTTTTCGCCTCGTACAGCGCGTTGAAGGTATGGAAGAATTCCTCCTGCGTGCGCTCCTTGCCGGCAATGAACTGCACGTCGTCGAGCAGCAGCAGGTCGACCATGCGGTATTTGTTGCGGAAGGCCTGCACATTGCCCTCCTGGATGGCGGTGATCAGCTCGTTGGTGAAGTCCTCGCCCTTGACATAGATGATGCGGAACTCGGGATGCGTGCGGCGCAGCACGTTTGCGATCGCATACATCAGGTGGGTCTTGCCCAGGCCGGAGTTGCCGTAGATAAACAGCGGGTTGTTTTCCGCCGCAGGGCGCTGGGCCACGGCGAGCGCGGCTGCGTGCGCAAATTTGTTCGACGAGCCGACGATGAACCGCTCGAAGGTATAGTCGTCATAGGGTGAAGCGCTGGCGGGTGAGGGCGTGGTGTATTCTCCGGTCACGACGACGACCGTGATCTGGTCGCCGGTCAGCTCATAGAGCGCGTTTTGCAGCGGCTCGATGAACTTATGCTCGATAAATTCCTTTTTGAACTCCACCGGGGAGTGCAAAATCAAACGGTTGTCCGTAAAAGAAACAACCGTCGCGTCGTCGAACCAGGCCGAAAGGCTGGACGGCGGGAAATCGCGCTCAAGGCGTTCGAGCGCCATCTCCAATATATTGTTGGCCATGGGGCGCCTCCTGTCGATATAGATACCAATATAATAGCATAAGTTATCCACAGATTCAATGTGATTTGTGAATAAACGGGGGCGGATAATTTATATTTTGGGCGGTTTTCCGCCTCTGTCACGCAAGAGATAGTGTAAGACAAAAAGTTATCCCCAAGATGTTGATAAATTGTCATTCGGGCAAAAAAACCTTGACATTCAGCGGGTTTTATAGGATAATAAGTATTGTCTCATATCATGCGGACAGGCAGCGGCATGGGCCCGCCTTTTTACCGGACCTATGCCGGTGCCCATCCGTAAATCTGGAAAACAGGGAGGTGCACGAAGAATGAAGAGAACGTATCAGCCGAAGAAGCGTCAGCGCTCCAAGGAGCATGGCTTCCGCAAGCGCATGCATACGGCCAACGGCCGCAAGGTGCTGGCCCGCCGCCGTGCGAAGGGCCGCGCGCGTCTGACCCACTAAAAGATTTCGATCGAAACCACGGTTCCGATCGAGTATCGGTTTTACCGGGCTGACGCCCGGATAAAACCGGAGAAGAAAAAAGTTCCGACGCGCGAAACTTTTTTCTTCCCTTGTATCAAAACCCACGCACTTGTCGCGAGTTTTGATGGATAAAAAGCCACCGGCTTTTTATCCTGATTGATTAACGCGCCAGCGGCGCGGAAGAGTTCGCAGCGAGCCGCTTTGCGGCTCGTTTTTTCTTTTAAGAAAGCTGGAAGATCTGTTTTGGGCAGCGCCCGCCGGGCGAAAAAGGGGTGCTGCCGGCTTTGCAAACCTACTTAGCTGCAAAGAATTTCGTTTTTTCAGGGGCATCGGAAAAACGAGGAGTATCAGAAAAGCAAAATGAAACACACTGTATCCTTAAAGGAAAACCATGAGTTCCGCCGTTTGTATCACCGGGGCACGAGTTCCGCGGGCAGGCATCTGGTCCTGTACTGCCGGAAAAACCGCCTGGGCTATAACCGGCTGGGGCTGACGGTCAGCGCCAAACTGGCCGGCGCGGTTGGGCGCAACCGCGTCAAGCGTCTGTTTCGCGAGGCTTACCGTCTGCACGAGGACGAATTTGCAAAGGGCGTTGATCTGGTGCTCGTCGCGCGCAGCCGCGCGGTGGGCGCAACCTACTGGGAAATTGAAAAGTCGCTGCTGCGTGCCCTCAGGGAAAACAAGGCCGCAGCGGCTCAGCCATGAAGCGGTTTATGCTGGCGGCAATCCGTTTTTACCGCCGGTATATCTCGCCCGCCCATCCCCCTTGCTGCCGCTATATCCCGACCTGCTCGCAGTATGCCATTGAGGCGATCGAGAAATACGGCGCGCTCAAGGGCGGATGGCTTGCGCTCAAGCGCATCTGCCGCTGCCACCCCTTCTCCAAACACGATCCTTACGATCCTGTGCCGTAATGGGGGGCGGCTGCACCTGTCCGTCCGATCTGGGGCGGGCAGACCCACCGCTTCCGCGGTGGCTTCTTTCCTTTGTCATGGAGGAAAATCAACCCTACGGAGGTTTATATGGGAGAAATATTCGGACTTGCCATCGTCAGGCCGCTCGGCCTGCTGCTGCTGGCAATTTTCAAGTTCGTCGGGTCCTATGGCCTGGCGGTCATCCTGTTCGCCCTGCTGGTCAAGCTGGTCATCCTGCCGCTGACCATCAAGAGCAAAAAGAGCATGATCAAAATGAACGCACTCAACGCTGAGCTGCAGCAGCTGCAGAAGAAGTACGCGAACAACCGCGTCAAGCTCAACGAAGAGATGCAAAAGCTGTATGAGCGCCACGGCGTCAGCCCGATGTCGGG
The DNA here is from genome assembly GCF_944384765.1 of uncultured Agathobaculum sp. Classification (GTDB taxonomy): domain Bacteria; phylum Bacillota; class Clostridia; order Oscillospirales; family Butyricicoccaceae; genus Agathobaculum. The sequence continues at coordinate 37,210 of NZ_CALWUM010000014.1, forward strand.
TTGCCTGCCGCAGTTCATCCCGCTGCCCGTGATGTTCGGTCTGTACTATGCGGTGCAGCAGCCGCTTAAGTTCATGCTCGGCTTTGGCGACGAGACGCTCACCAAGCTGGCCGAACTGGTCGGCGTGGACCCCAATACGCTCAACTACACCGGTCAGATCCAGATCGCGGACAAGCTGGGTCAGATTTATGCGGAAAACGGCAATACCTGGCCGGACGCTGTCACCTCGATCACAAACGGCAACGGCGAGCTGCTCAACATCGACTTTACCTTCTTCGGCCTGAACCTCGCGGAGACTCCGTCGATCACCCACCCGAGCGTGATCTGGCTCATCCCGATCCTGTCCGGTCTGACCGCGTTCCTGTCAAGCTATGTGATGCAGAAGATGCAGCAGAGCAAAAACGGCAACAACGCCATGGCCGGCCAGATGCGCACGCTGCTGTTCGTCACCCCGCTGATGTCGCTGTATTTTGCATTTATTCTGCCCGGCGCCATCGGCATCTACTGGATTTTCAACAACGTGTTCACCATGGCGCAGGAAATCGTGCTGACCAAGATCCTGCGCGGCAAGCAGGATAAGAAGGAGGCCGAGGAGACCGCCCGCATCGAAGCGGATAAGGAAGCCAAGCGCGCCGCGCACAAGGCTGCTCAGATCGAGCAGACCGAAAAAGCGCGCGCTGCCGCAGAGGCCGCCCGCATTCAGAAAGAGAAAAACGCAAAGAAGAAAAAGGGGGGCAAGTAATTGATGGAGAAGTTTTTGGAAGCCACCGGCGCCACCCGCGATGAAGCCATCCAGAACGCGCTGAGCCAGCTCGGCCTGGACCGCGACGATGTTTCGGTCGAGGTGCTGGATAACGGGAAAAAGGGCTTTCTCGGCATCGGCGCCACGCCCGCGCGCGTGCGCGTGACCTATGAGGTGCCGGAGGAAGTCGTTCGGATCGAAAAGCAGGAAAAGCCTGCATCCAAGCCCGTGGAGGAGAAAAAGCCCGCGCACCGCGCAGAAAAGCCTGCCAAGGCGGAAAAGCCGGAGAAAAAGGACCGTCCCGCCCCGAAGAAGGACAAGCCCGCGGAAAAGCCGCACAAGCTGTCCATCACGGATGAGGACGATACTCCGCGCCTGGTCAAGGCCGCGCCGCCGGATTTTGTGCCGGAAAAGCTCGAGGTAGAGCGTCCGCCCCGCCGTGAGCGTCCCCGCCGGGAGCGCGGCAGCCGCCGCGAGCGCCGTCCGCGTGAGGAGCGCCCGATCACCCCGTCCGTGCCCAAGGAGCGCGAGCTCATCCCGGTTTCCGAGGAGGGCATGAAGAAAGCCGAGCAGCTGGCGACCGATTTCATCACCGGCCTGCTCGAAAAGATGGGCGTTGAGGGCAAGGTGACCACCCTGCCCCAGGTCGAGTGCGACCAGCTGCGGCTGGAGATCTCCGGCCCGGATATGGGCCCGATCATCGGCCGCCGCGGCGACACGCTGGATGCGATCCAGTACCTCGGCTCGCTCGTGCTGAACAACGGGCTGGACGAGCACGTCCGCCTGTCGGTCAACACGGAGAACTATCGCGAAAAGCGCGCCGAAAGCCTGGAGCGCCTGGCCCGCAAGATGGCGATGAAGGTGGTCAAGTCCCATCGCTCGATGACCCTCGAGCCCATGAATCCCTATGAGCGCCGCATTATCCATGCCGCGCTGCAGGATTTCAACGGTGTAACCACCTATTCCACCGGCACCGAGCCCGGCCGCCGCGTTGTCATCGCGCCGGATAACAGCTATCGTACACATCATTGATTGTGGGGGGCTGCTCGGAATGAATGATACGATTGCCGCTGTTTCTTCCGCAGGCGGACCGATCGGTCTGATCCGGGTATCGGGCGAGCATGCGATCGATGCGGTCGCCGCGGTCTTTCAGACCAAAAGCGGCGTGCGCATGACCGATGCGCCCGGACAGAAGCTGATGTTCGGCACGCTGCGCGATAAATCGGGCAAGCTGATCGACAGCTGCTTTGCGGTTGCTTTCCACGCGCCGCATACCTATACCGGCGAGCCCATGGCCGAGCTGCAGTGCCATGGCTCGACCGCGGTGCTCACCTTGGCGCTGGACGCATTGTTTGCGCAAGGGGTGCGCCAGGCCGAGGCGGGTGAGTTCACCCGCCGGGCCTTTTTGAACGGCAAGCTCGGCCTGGCTGAAGCCGAAGCCGTGCACGACCTGATCACCGCCCGCACCGCCGAGGCCGCGCAGAACGCCGCGGCGCAGGTGATGGGCGCGGTCGGCTCGCCCGTGCAGCAGATGCGAGATGATCTGATCGGCATGGTCGCGCACTTCCACGCGGTGGTGGATTTCCCGGATGAGGACATCGACCCCATCCTGTTTGAGGATGCCGCCGCCCTGTTGCACCGCACGACCAGCCGGCTTTACGCCATGGCGGAAAGCTATGAGCGCGGCCGCATTCTGCGCGAGGGTGTGCCCTGCGTGATCCTCGGCCGCCCGAATGCGGGCAAGTCCACGCTGCTCAATGCGCTGCTCGGCCGCGAGCGCGCGATTGTGACCGACATCCCTGGCACGACGCGCGACCTGATCGAGGAGAACGTCAAGGTCGGGCAGCTGCTGCTCCGCGTGACCGACACCGCCGGCCTGCGGGACACCAATGACCCCATCGAGCAGGCGGGCATCGACCGCGCGCTCGCTGAGGCGTCCGCGTCCACGCTCATCCTCGCAGTGTTCGACGGTTCGCAGCCGATCGGGGACGAGGATATGCTCGTACTCTCCCGTGCGGCGGGCCACCGCGCGATTGCGGTCATCAACAAGGTCGATATGCCGCAGCAGCTGGATGAAAAGCTGCTCAAAAAACATTTCCTGCACATTGTCCCGATCTCGGCCAAAACCGGCGAGGGGATGGACAAGCTGCTTGCGCTCATCCCGCGTACGATCGGCCTGGGCGACGGCGCGTTCGACGGCGCGCTGATCACCAACGCCCGTCAGGCTGCCGCGCTTGCGCGCGCCGCCGAGCGGTGCGAGGCGGCGCTCTATGCCGCGCAGTCCGGCATGACGCCGGACGCGGTCGTGATGGACGCCGAGGGCGCGATCGCCGCGCTCGGCGAGATCACCGGCGAGACCGTGACCGAAGCCGTGGTGTCGCGCATTTTCAGCGATTTCTGTGTCGGAAAATAAACCGTCCGCAAAGGGGCGCATCCGTCTCAAAACCGATGCTGCCCGGTTGTGGAAAGCCTGTGGATAAGGGCCGCCTGCCGCGCGCAGCGGCCCTTTGTTTTTGAATAATTATTATACAGTTAGAAATGATAGATAAATATATTACGAATGGTAATCAAAATTTGCGTCAATACAGTCAAGTTATCCAAAGTTTACACAGAGTTATCAACAGGGATGCACAAGCTCGTGCAAGTCAACCCTTTTTTCAAAAATACCTTATGTCTGTTTGGGAGGGAGGCGCCGTATGACCGGCTTTACAGCAGAAGCATTTGACGTTGTCGTGATCGGCGCGGGCCACGCGGGCATCGAGGCCGCGCTTGCCGCCGCCCGGCTGGGTATGCATACGGCCTGCTTTACCATCAATCTGGATGCGGTCGGCAACATGCCCTGCAACCCCGCGATCGGCGGTACGGCCAAGGGCCATCTGGTACGCGAGATCGACGCGCTGGGCGGCGAGATGGCTCGCGCCGCGGACGCGGCCTGCATCCAGTACCGTATGCTCAACCGCGGCAAGGGACCGGCCGTGCACTCGCTGCGCGCGCAGGCTGACCGCGTCAAATACCGCACCTATATGAAGCACGCGCTCGAGCAGCAGCAAAACCTGTGCCTGATGCAGGATGAAATCGTTGCGATCGAGGCCGAAGACGGCGCGGTCAGCGCGGTCGTGACTGCGATCGGCGCGCGCCATCCGGCAAAGGCGGTGATCGTCGCCTCGGGCACCTTCCTTGGCGGTCGCATCATTATCGGCGACTATACGCGCGAGAGCGGGCCGGATGGGCTGGCGGCGGCAAAACCGCTGACCGACTCGCTGCGCGCCCTCGGTCTGCGCCTGCAGCGGTTCAAGACCGGTACGCCCCCGCGCATCCATCGGCGCTCGATCGATTTTTCCGATCTGGCTGTGCAGCAGGGGGAGGAGGAGATCATTCCGTTTTCGTTTGAGACCGACCACCCGCCATGCAACCAGGCCGTATGCTATCTGACCTACACCACGGATAAAACCCACGAGATCATCCGCGCAAATCTGGACCGTTCGCCGCTGTTCGGCGGCAAGATTGACGGCGTCGGCCCGCGCTACTGCCCGTCCATCGAGGATAAGGTGGTGCGCTTTGCGGACAAGCCGCGGCACCAGCTGTTCCTCGAGCCGATGGGGCTGGACACCGAGGAGATCTATGTGCAGGGCTTTTCGTCCTCCATGCCGTTTGACGTGCAGCTTCAAATGCTGCACACGGTCAAGGGACTCGAGTATGCCGAGGTCATGCGCCCGGCTTACGCGATCGAGTACGACTGCATCGATCCGCTCGAGCTGCGCCCTACGCTTGAGACCAAAAAGGTCAAAGGACTGTACGGCGCGGGCCAGTTCTGCGGCTCGTCCGGCTATGAGGAAGCTGCGGCGCAGGGACTGGTCGCGGGCGTCAACGCGGCGCTTGCCCTCAAGGGGGAGGAGCCGCTCATCCTCGACCGTGCGGACGGCTATATTGGCACGCTGATTGACGATCTGGTCACCCGCGGCACAAACGAGCCGTACCGCATGATGACCTCGCGCTCGGAATACCGCCTGCTGCTGCGGCAGGATAACGCGGACGAGCGCTTGGTGCCGATCGGCGTGCGCATCGGCCTCAACCCGCCCGAGCGCGGCGAAAAGGTGCGCCGCAAATACCAGGCTGTGCAGGCTGAGATCGACCGCGTTGCCGCGGTCGGCGTGGCGCCGAGCGACGCGGTAAACGGCTTTCTCGCCGGCAAAAACAGCGCGCCCGTGCGCGCGGGCTGCAAGCTGATCGACCTGCTGCGCCGGCCCGAGCTGAGCTATGCGGACCTGGCGCGCTTTGACCCCGACCGTCCGGCGCTACCCGCGGTCATCCGCGAGCAGGTCGAGATCCGCGTCAAATACGCGGGCTATATCGACCGCCAAATGCGCGACGTGGAGCAGTATCGCAAGCTGCAATCCCGTCCGCTGCCGCCCGACCTGGATTACAGCGGCATTGACTCGCTGCGGCTCGAGGCGCGGCAAAAGCTGAACGCGGTGCGCCCGCTCAACTTCGGGCAGGCCGCCCGCATTTCGGGCGTGTCGCCCGCGGACATCACCGCGCTGATGATCTATATGGAAACGCGCTGGAAGGGGGAGAACACATGACTGCATGGGAAATGCTCGAAACCGGTCTGAAACAGATCATGCACAAATTTGATCCACAGGTTGTGGATAGATTGCTTGCGTTTTCCGACCTGCTGCTCGAGAAAAACAAAGTGATGAATCTAACTGCGGTCACCGACCCCTATGAAGTGGTCACCCGGCACTTTCTCGACTGCGCCGCGCTTGCGCCCTATATGCAGCCGGGTGCGTGTGCGATCGATATCGGCACGGGTGCAGGGTTTCCGGGTATGCCGCTGGCGATCCTGTGTCCGGATACCGAGTTTGTGCTCGTGGACGCGCTGCGCAAGCGCGTGGATTTTCTGAATGAAGTCATCGATACGCTCGATCTGCGCAACTGCCGGGCGGTGCATGCCCGTGCAGAGGAGTTCGCTGCCGACCACCGCGAGCGATTTGACTATGCGGTATCCCGCGCAGTGGCGGAACTGCGCGTGCTCGCCGAGCTGACGCTGCCCATGGTCAAGGTGGGCGGCACGTTTTATGCCATGAAGGCTGCGGACTGCGCGGACGAAGTGCGCGCGGCCGCGCATGCCTGCACCGAGCTGGGCGCGCCGTCGGCCAAGCTGGTTCCCTATACGGTGCCGCATGACGGGGTGGAGCGCATGCTGGTCTGCGTGCAGAAAACCGCGCCTACCCCTGCACAGTATCCGCGGCGGTTCAAAAAAATCCAGACGACACCGTTGTAATAACATTTTGTTTACCCTCTGTATGGAAATTACAGAGGGTATTTTTTTGTCCGAAAATAGGTGGAAATGTGCGTTTTTCGCTTGGAAATGACAGGTATTCGTCGAACCAAGCAGTTTTTGCGGTCGATTTTGCTTGCCAAAATGTAATAATATGGTAATCTATTACCAGAGGACATACAAACCATTCCCGCGAAGGCCGGGATTATAAGGAGGAACATAAATGATGTCTGTTTTGTCTCTGGTATCCGGTAGGGAGGAGCGCACCCTGCGGCGCATACGCGTGAGCGACATTGCGCGCAACCCTAATCAGCCGCGCAAGTATTTTGACCCCGAGGCGATCGCTCAGCTCGCCGAGAGCATTCGGCAGTATGGCGTGCTCAATCCGCTAACCGTGCGCCGTGCGCCCAGCGGGGGATATGAGCTGGTCGCGGGCGAGCGGCGGCTGCGCGCGGCGCGGGTGGCCGGGCTGAACGACGTGCCCTGTCTGGTGATTGCGGCGGACAATGAGGACTCGTCTGCCATCGCACTGGTCGAGAATTTGCAGCGTCGTGACCTGGACTTTTTTGAGGAGGCCTACGGCTTTAAGCGTCTGATTGACCAGTACGGTCTGACCCAGGAGGAAGCCGCGCGCAAGGTAGGGAAGACCCAGTCGGCTGTGGCGAACAAACTGCGCTTGCTGCGATTGTCTCAGCAGAACATGGAGCTGATTCGCAGTGCGGGCCTGACCGAGCGGCATGCACGCTGTTTGCTCCGGCTGGATAATGAGCAGGATCGCATCAGTGCAACCAACTACATCATCGAACATGACCTGAATGTCAGCCGGTCGGAGCAGTATATTGATCAGCTGCTGCAGGAGAAAAAGGAGGAGCAAACACCGGCAGCCCAGCAGGAGCGCAAGGTCGTGCGGCTGATTAAGGATGTGCGCTTTTTCCTCAACACACTCAATCGCGCGGTCGGTGTAATGGTGGACTCCGGCATCGGCGCGACGGTCGAGCAGCAGGAGAGCGACGATGGGCTGACGCTGACCATCAACATCCCGCACGCGCGGGCATAGGGACAATTTGTTTCACGTGAAACAAATCACATAAGGAAGGGGAGCTGCCTGCAGGCGGCTCCCTTTGTGTGTTTCACGTGAAACATTTGCGTTATTTTCATAAGATTGCTTTGCAACGGTCAAACAATGTGATATAATGAAAACCGCAAGAAAATTCACCAAGGACAAGAGGGAACCACTATGGGGAAAATTATTGCCTTCGCCAACCAGAAGGGCGGCGTAGGAAAGACCACAACCGCCATCAACCTGGCCGCTGCTCTGTTCGAGCGCGGCAAGCGTGTCCTGCTGTGTGACTTTGACCCGCAGGGCAATGCGACCTCAGGCTTTGGCGTGGACCCGCGCTCACTCGAGACCTCGATTTATGATTTGATCGTTGCGGACGAGCCGGATGTCAAGGGTGCGATCGTCTCGACCAAGTGGGTCGATCTGATTGGCGCAAACGTCAATCTGGCGGGCGCAGAGCTTGACCTGATCGGCATGAACGACCGTGAGCGCCGTCTGAAAAACGTACTCGAACAGGTGCGCGGGGACTATGACTACATCTTCATCGACTGCCCGCCGTCGCTCGGCCTGCTGACGCTCAACTGCCTGTGTGCAGCGGACAGTTTTCTCGTGCCACTGCAGTGCGAATACTACGCACTTGAGGGCCTGAGCCAGTTGATGACCACGGTACGCATGGTGAAAAAATCCATGAACCCATCGCTTGCGCTCGAAGGCGTGCTGCTGACCATGTTTGACGGCCGCACGAACCTGTCCATTCAGGTGGTTGAGGAGGTCAAAAAGCACTTTCCGGGCGAGGTATTCTCGTCGGTCGTGCCGCGCAACGTTCGCCTGAGTGAAGCGCCCAGCCACGGCAAGCCGATCACAGACTACGACCGGATGTGCCGCGGTGCAGAAGCATATCTGGCGCTTGCGGATGAGATATTAAAGAAGAATGAGAGAAGGGGGAGAGGCTGATGGCGTCTGGCAAAAAAGGACTGGGCGGAGGACTGTCCAACCTGTTCGGCGATGATGCAGCAGCGAACCTGGAGGAGCCTGCGGGCAATATCACCAAGATCCCACTGACCAAGATCGAGCGCAACCCGGATCAGCCGCGCAAAAAGTTCGACCAGCAATCGCTCGAGGAATTGGCTGAGAGCATCCGCCTGCACGGCGTGATCACCCCGATCACCGTGCGTCGCGCGGAAAAGCAGGGATATTACCAGATCATCGCCGGTGAGCGGCGCTGGCGCGCTGCACGGCTGGCGGGCCTGAAAGAAATCCCCGTCATGCTGCTCGAAGCGGGCGAGGGCGAGGTCATGGAGCTCGCGCTAATCGAAAACCTGCAGCGGCAGGACCTCAACCCAATCGAAGAAGCAGAAGGATACGAGCAGCTTATGCAGCGTTTCGGCCTGACGCAGGAGGAGGTCGCGTCGCGCGTGGTCAAGTCGCGCTCGGCGGTGGCCAACGCACTGCGCCTGCTCGGCCTGCCGGACGAGGTGCGCACCATGGTCGCAGAGGGCAAACTGTCCGGCGGCCACGCGCGTGCGGTGCTTTCGGTGACAGATGAAAGCAAGCGCATCGAGGCGGCAAAACAGATGGTCGGCCTGAGCGTGCGCCAAGCGGAAGCTCTGGCAAAGCGGCTGAACAAAAAGCCCGTCGCCAAACCGCAGCCGCCTGTGGATTTTTCCGTCGACTATGTGGCCGATGTGGAAAAAGAGCTGGAAAGTGTGCTAGGGCGCAAAATCAGTATCCAGCAGGGCAAAAACAGCGGACAGCTGACGCTGGAATACTACGGTGCAGACGACCTCGAGCGACTGATCGAGGCGCTGCGCGGTCTGCGTGTATAAAGGAGGTAAGCCATGGACGAACAGAACAACAAGCAGCCTGAGCCTGCAAAGCCCGAGAAAAAGCTCAGCCGCACCACGCTTACCTTTTATATCGTCGGCCTGTTTTCGGTTGCCATCGCGCTCATCCTGATCAGCTATGTTGCGCAGGCGCGCGCCGACCGGCAGGTCGATACGCTGACCAATCAGCTCAGCGAGCAGCAGACCGTTGCACAGGGAGCCACCCAGAAAGTGGAAGATCTGCAAAAGCAGTATGACGCGCTCAGCGAGGAAGTGTCCATTGCACGCAGAGCGCTTGGCCTGGAAGAGGATGAGACCGTGCAGCCGGATATGGTTGCGACCGCCCATTCCAAGGAGCTGATCGCGACGCTGCTGCTGTCCGCGGAACACGCGGCGCGCATTGGCGATATGGAAGAGGCAAGCAAGCAGATATGGCAGCTGGAGGATTCGGTCGATCCGGTTACACAGCTTAAGCCGGAAAGCCAGGACGGTCTGATGACCGACGAACAGTATGACATCTATCAGCAGCTGAAAGACCTGCTGGCAGAACAGGAACAGTAATCAAATCATAACAAGATAGAAGGAGCAAGAGAAAGCAATGCTGGATATCAAATTTGTACGCCAGAACCCGGACGCAGTCAAGGAAAACATCAAGAAGAAGTTCCAGGACGAGAAGCTGCCGCTGGTCGATGAAGTCATCGACTTTGACGCCAAGTTCCGCGCGGCCAAGACCCGCTGCGACGAGCTGCGCGCCCAGCGCAACAAAAAGTCCAAGGAGATCGGCGGCCTGATGGCCAAGGGCATGAAGGACGAGGCCGAAAAGGTCAAGGCCGAGGTCAAGTCCATGGCGGACGAGATGGAGCAGCTCGAGGCGGACGAGAAGAAGTATCAGGAGGAAGTCCGCAGCCGCATGATGGTCATTCCGAACATCATCGACCCCTCGGTCCCGATCGGCAAGGACGACTCCGAGAACGTCGAGCTTGAGCGCTTTGGCGACCCGGTCGTTCCGGATTATGAAATCCCGTACCATGTTGACATCATGGAGTCGTTTGACGGCATCGACCTGGATGCGGCGCGCCGCACCTCGGGCAACGGCTTCTACTACCTCAAAGGCGACATCGCGCGCCTGCATTCGTCCATCCTGTCCTATGCGCGCGACTTTATGATCGACCGCGGGTTCACCTATTATATCCCGCCGTTCATGATCCACGGCGACGTGGTCAAGGGCGTCATGTCCTTCAAGGAGATGGAGAACATGATGTACAAGATCGAAGGCGAGGACCTGTACCTGATCGGCACCTCCGAGCATTCGATGATCGGCAAGTTCATCGACACGATCAACGACGAGGACACCCTGCCGCAGACGCTGACCAGCTATTCGCCCTGCTTCCGCAAGGAAGTCGGTGCGCACGGCATCGAGGAGCGCGGCGTTTACCGCATCCATCAGTTCGAAAAGCAGGAGATGGTCGTGGTCTGCAAGCCCGAGGAGTCCCCGATGTGGTATGACAAACTGTGGAACAACACGGTCGACTTCTTCCGCACGCTCGATATCCCGGTGCGCACGCTCGAGTGCTGCTCGGGCGACCTGGCCGACCTCAAGGTCAAGTCCTGCGACGTAGAGGCGTGGTCGCCGCGCCAGCAGAAGTATTTCGAGGTTGGCTCGTGCTCCAACCTGGGCGACGCGCAGGCGCGCCGTCTGGGCATTCGCGTACGCAGCAAGGAAAACCCCAAGGAGCTGTACTTTGCGCACACGCTCAACAACACGGTCGTCGCGCCCCCGCGCATGCTGATCGCGTTCCTCGAGAACAACCTGCGCGCGGACGGCACGGTCGCCATCCCGACGGTGCTGCAGCCGTATATGGGCGGCATGACCCAGCTCACCCCCAAGAAGTAAACAGCCCTGTGAAAACAAGCCGGGAAACAGTTTTCTACGACCAGTAACGGAGGTTATTTATGGAAATCGGAATCAAAGGCGAGAAGAAATTCACCGTAACGGCTGACCAGCTGGCCTGCAACGTGGGCAGCGGCCTGGTTAAGGTGTTTGCCACCCCGATGATGATTGCGGCGATCGAGAACACCGCCGCGGGCAGCGTGGCGCCCTATCTGGAAGAGGGCCGCACCACGGTCGGCACGCTTGTGAACGTCAGCCATGTGTCCGCCACGCCCGAGGGCATGGAGGTGCGCATTGAGACCGAGCTGACCGAGATCGCGCCGAACGGCAAGATGCTGACCTTCCGGGTTGCAGCCTATGACGAGGCCGGCCTGATCGGCGAGGGCACGCACCAGCGCGCCATCGTCGCCAAGGAGCGCTTTGAGCAGAAGGCAGAAGCCAAGAAAAACGCATAAAATCGATAAAAAGGGCAGAAAACTCTGCCCTTTTGTCATATCAGGAGGGTAAATATGTTTCCGAAGTTTGAAAAAGATACGGTGTTCTGGATCAATCAGCCCGCGTCCAGCGCATGGACGGCGGACGGCCTTGCCATCACGACCCAGCCGGGCACCGACCTGTGGCAGCGCACGTACTACGGCTTCCGCAACGACAATGCGCCCATGCTGCTCACCCGCACGGCGGAGCCGTATTTCTCCTTCACTGTGCGCACGGATTTTGACAGCAAGCGCCGTTTTGACCAGTGCGGGGTGATCGTGTATCAAGACAGCGACAACTGGCTCAAAGCCTCGATCGAATACGAAAACGAGCGCTTCCAGCGCCTCGGCAGCGTGGTTACGAACAACGGCTTTTCCGACTGGGCGACCACGGACATCCCGGCCGCGCAGCGCTTTATGTACTACCGCCTGAGCCGCCGCGAAAGCGACTTCTGCGTCGAGTGCGCGGAGGATGGCGTGCACTTCCGCCAGATGCGCATTGCGCACCTGTTCGCCGGGGCGGGGGAGATCCAGATCGGCGTGTATGCGTGCAGCCCGGAGCAGTCCTCGTTCGAGGCGCGGTTTTCCAGTATCGCGTTTGGCCCCTGCCAGTGGCAGGCGCACAAGTGAGGGACTGCCATGCCGTATTTTGTCTATACCGCAGCGGAGACCGATTACCTCGCCTCGCGCGACCCGGTGCTCGGCGCGGCGATTGCGCGCATCGGACACATCGACCGGGAGGTGTTCCCCGATTTGTTTGAGGCGCTCATCAACTCGATCGCCGGGCAGCAGATTTCAGGCAAGGCGCTCGCAACCGTGTGGGCGCGGCTGTGCGATGCAGTCGGCGCGGTGACGCCAGAAAACCTGCTCGCGGCAGGGGAGGAGCGGCTGCGCGCCTGCGGCCTGTCCGGCCGCAAGGCGGGCTATATGCTGTCCGCCGCACAGGCAGCGGCAAGCGGCGCGCTCGATGTCCACAGCCTTGTGGATAAATCGGATGAGGAAGTCATCCGCGCGCTGACCGCTTTGCCCGGCGTGGGCCGGTGGACGGCGGAAATGCTGCTCACCTTTTCGCTCCAGCGGCCGGACGTGCTCGCCTATGACGACTTTGGCATTCGCAAGGGGATGTGCCGCTTGTATGGGCTGGACAGCCTGAGCAAGGCGCAGTTTGCAGTGTACCGCGCGCGGTATGCGCCGCACGCGACCGTCGCCGCGCTCTACCTGTGGGAAATCGCCGCGGGAAAATAAAAAGACCTGCTAATAAAAGTCAAGTAGGAATTTCAGATTTTTTAGGGAAGTGAAAAAGGCGACACAAAATCAAGCCG
>NZ_CALWUM010000015.1 GCF_944384765.1 uncultured Agathobaculum sp.
TTACAAGAAAGGCGACCGTTTGTCTGCTCTCTTTCATCTCTATTTGTGCCGAGAGCAACGCGGTCGGCATGGTGATTTTGATGACGGAGGCATCCCGTATCACGCCGGAGGAACTGGCCGGACGGTATTTCCCGTCCATGCCCGACACCCCGTATCCCGACTATGCCGGCCAGATAGCGGACTGGCTGCGCTTTCTGGATATGCTCTGCGCCGCGCTGCTGTTATATAAGGAGCAGGGCGGCGACGAGGCAATGGCCATGCACAGCGCCCTGCATCAGGAGCGTGAACTGGCTGCACTGCTGCTGCCGCGCAGGCAGGCCGCCTATCCTTGCCGCAAGCCCTTTGCCGCTGTGATGGACGGCTTGCTGCGCCGGGGACAGGCAGGTGCAGCCGATGGTGCGCTTTCCCCGTGGGATACACTGCTGGCGGTGGTCCAGCCAGGGCCGCGCGGGCTGATTGCGCTGCTGTGTGCCTTTGCAGCCGGATACAGCCGCAGATACGAGCGAGTGTTCGGCGCGCTGCAGGAGCAGACTCAGCCCATGGGTCTGCCAACGGTGGGGCTGGTTGACGACCTGTGCGCGCTGGTGCTGCCGGAGACAGACGAAGGCGAGCCGCTGCTGGAGGAGAACGGGACCGCCGGCGCGCTGTTTTTCCAGCGCCTGCATGCGCCTGCGGGCTTCTCCCGCCTGTGCCGTCCGCTGGCCTTGCAGGAGCGGATCTATGCCTTCCTGGCGGGGGAGGAAGCAGCGCCCGGCCTGCTCGAAACCTGTGCGCATATGTTTTCACCGGCGGATGATCCCGGTACGCCGGTGGGGCGGGAGGCGTCCCTTCGCCTGGCTGACGGGCTGGCGCGCACACTGCTGACGGAGGGGGGCGGCCTGCTTCAGCTGCAGGGCGGCGACGGCTGCGGCAAGACGTTTGTAGCCCGGTGCCTGGCCCATGGACTGAAAGCGCCGTTGCTGGCGCTGGATGCGTCGCTGCTCCTGACTCTGCCCGGCGAGCAGCGGCGCGAGATCGCGCTCGACGCCATACGCTGCTGTTTGCTGGAGGGGGCGCTGCCGTTGGTGCGGCAGCTGGACCCGGAACCGGCGGAGCGCGAGCGCGCCCGCAGCCTGCTCACCCTGCTGCACAACTGCCTGCCTCTGGTTCTGATTGCCTCCCGCAAGGCGGTGGATGCCGGATGCCTACCGGATGGCGTACAGTGCCGCACCGTCGTTCTTGCGCGGCCGGACAGCCAGGCGCAGGCCGCGCTGTGGGAGGTGTTCTTCCGTCAAAGCCCGCTGCCTATGGCCGGCGATGTTTCCGCGGCCGATCTGTGCGCGCGTTACGATCTTGTCCCCGGCCAGATCGGGAAGGTGGTGCAGGATGCCGCCGCCCGCCGCATCGCATTGGGGGAGAAGGAGGTCGACCAGGCCGGCCTGAGCGACGCGGTGCGTGCGGTGTGCCGGACCGACCTGGGCGCGTGCGCCACCTTGCTGACCGCATCGTTCACATGGAGCGATCTGAAACTGGCGCCCGAGGCGGAAACCGAGCTGCGGCGGGCCTGCGACCGCCTGCGGCAGCGCGGCACGGTGAATATCGATTACGGCTTTGATAAAAAACTTCCCTATGGACGGGGCCTGTCCGTGCTGCTCTACGGCCCGTCGGGCACGGGAAAGACCATGGCCGCGCAGGTGATGGCCAATGATCTGGGACTGGATCTGTACCGTATCGATCTGGCCCAGATCTCCAGCAAGTATATTGGTGAAACCGAAAAAAACCTCACCGCTGTTTTTGACGCAGCCCGTTATTCCAACGCCATCCTGTTTTTTGACGAGGCGGATGCACTGTTTGCCAAGCGTACCGATGTTTCCACCTCCAATGACCGCTATGCCAACGCGGAAACCGCTTTCCTGCTGCAAAAGGTGGAGGAATATCCCGGCGTGACGATTTTGGCCACCAACCACACGCAAAATTTTGATCCGGCCTTCCGCCGCCGCATCACCTTCCAGATCAATCTGGCGCAGCCGGACGCCGCGCTGCGTTTGGAAATCTGGCGCAGCGTATTCCCGCCGGAGGCGCCGCTGAGCCCGGGGATCGATCTGACGCGGCTGGCGGAGCGGGCAGAGCTGACGGGCAGCGGCATCAAATCCGCGGCCATCGCGGCAGCCTATGCCGCCGCCGCGGAGGACGGCGTGATCACTTTGCCTATGCTGCGCCGCGCCGCTGCCGCCGAACTGCGCAAGTCCGGCCGGATGACCGAGGAATATGAGCTGCTTTGACGCAGCGGGCTTTGTGCCGCAGGCGGCGGAGAGAAATGGCGGTATGACCATCCGGCCCTGCAAATGTTGACAAAAGGTGCGAAAATGCTATAATAAAAGTAATAATGAATGGGTGGTCTTGATTGTGCAGGTTATCAAGGATGAAGTCAGGCACAAGATCCTGACCGAAGCACAGCATCTGTTCCTCCAGCGCGGGTACGACCGCACTTCGCTTCAGATGATTGCAGAAAAGGTGAATATCAGCAAGAGCAATCTGTACCGGTATTTCGACAGCAAGGAAGCGCTGTTCTATGAGCTGACCGACAGTGCAGCGGAAGGGCTCAAGCGGCTGATCCTGCGCCTGCGGGATAAACGCTTTGACCCCAGCACCGGCCAGCGGGAATACCAGTTTTTGCTCGCTGAAGAAACGCTGCACCTGTTTACCGAGGAGAAATACGGCCTGCTGCTGATTATGGAGCAGGCGCACGGCACACGCTATGAGGGGCTGCGGGACAGCATGGTCGATCTGCTGGCGGCAAAGATTGCGCCGCTGCTGGCCGACGAGGACAACGGCCTGCTGCAAGCCCAGATCATGGCGAAAAACCTGATCGACGGCACGGTGATGATTTTGAAAAACCGCGTCCGGCCGCGGGAAATACGCACCAACCTCAACCGGCTGGTGGAATACCACACCAAAGGAATTGACGCGCTGCTCAAATAAGAGCAGCGCGTTTCTTGTCTGCGGACCGGCGGAGAGCCGGTCCGCTCTTGTATTTTGCGGTAAAACTGCGTTCTACCCTGCCGCCGTGCTGAATAGATTGTCAGTAGTGAAGTGCTGACAGGCAGGGGGGACGACGGTGAAAGGGTTACCGGAAGAGCGCACGATCCGGCTGGCGCAGTATATCATCGAGGAGAACGCCACCGTACGGCAGGCTGCCGCGCGGTTTGGCGTGTCCAAATCCACCGTACATAAAGATATCACCACGCGGCTGAAAAAACTTAACAGCGTGCTGTACGAAGGCGTACAGCAGGTGCTGCGCACCAACAAGCAGGAGCGGCACATCCGCGGCGGCATGGCAACGCGCGAAAAATACCGCGCCCAGGCGGAGGCGCGGCAGAGGCGGGCATAAAAATCGGCTGCCCGCAACCGCGGACAGCCGAACATACCAGTCCCATGCAGCGGGCCGGCAGCAGAGACTGGTATCGGTGATATGCAGTTTCCCCAACGGGGCTGGACGCTCAGTACAGACCCAGGTCATGCGCGCAGGCGCTGCATACATTCTTGCCTTTGTAGTGGATGATGTCCTTGGCGCTGCCGCAGAAAATGCAGGACGGCTCGTACTTCTTGAGCACGATTTGATCGCCATCCACATAAATCTCCATAGCATCCTTGACATCTATGTTCATGGTGCGCCGCAGTTCAATCGGCAGCACGATGCGACCCAGTTCATCCACCTTGCGAACAATACCGGTTGATTTCATGTGTGAAACACTCCTTTATTTCTTTTCAGTCTGTTTATCACTAAATCCCAACAAAGGATCTTGTGCGGGGGAAGGGGAGCGGTGCAAATGCTTTCCGCTGTTTGGGTAATATTCCTGGTGCTGGCACTGCTCTGCGGTGGGATCACAGGCCGCCTGGAGGAAGTGACAGCAGCCGTTGGGACCGGTGCGGCGCAAGCGGTCAGTCTGGCCGTTTCAATCGCGGGCCTAATGTGCTTTTGGAGCGGCATCATGGAACTGATGCAGGCGGCAGGCCTGACGGAAAAGCTCTCCCGTCTGCTCATGCCGCTGCTGCGGCCCTTGTTCGGCCGGCGCGCGGCAGGGGACCGGCAGGCCATGCAGGCGGTAAGCGCCAATGTAGCCGCCAATCTGCTCGGTCTGTCCAACGCGGCAACACCGCTTGGATTGCAGGCAGCAGACCGATTGTATGCGCTTACAGGACGGCGCGGCGCACCTGATCCAGTGCTGACGCTGCTCATTTTGAATGCGACCTCGATCCAGTTGATCCCATCGACCGTGGCCGCGGTGCGGGCTGCCTGCGGCGCGGCGGCGCCATTTGATATTATGGTGCCGGTATGGGGCGCGTCGGCAGCGTCGGTTGTGGTTGTGTTGCTCTGCGGCAGAGTGCTTCGCCCGTTTTTCCCGGATGAAAAATAGAGGGAAATCGGAAACTGTATTACAATTTGTATTATTGCATAAGACAAATACAAATTCTGTCGAAATACCTGTTATTTCCAAAATTATTTCCAGTACAGAAAATGAAAATAATCAGCACAAGGGAGGCATATCATGCAGCTGTTGCAGAATGCACTGATCCCTATTTTGCTTGCTGCGACAGGCGTTTACGCTTTGTATAAGCGGGTCGATGTATTTCCCACCTTTTTGCGCGGTGCAAAAAAAGGACTGCATACAGCGGTGCAGATCCTGCCAACCATGGTAGGGATGCTGACTGTGGTTTATATGCTGCGCGCATCCGGCGCGATCGATCTGGCTGCTGCAGCACTGGCGCCGGTTTACCAGCTGTTGGGCATTCCATCGGAATGCACAGCGCTTACTTTGCTCAAGCCGATCAGCGGCGGAGGCGGACTGGCGCTCGGCAGCGAGATCATGCAGCGCTGCGGGCCGGACAGCTACGCCGGACGTGTAGCAGCGGTGATGCTGGGTGCCTCTGAGACCAGTGTATATACCTTGAGCATATATAGCGGACATCTGGGTTTATCCCGGATGCGGTACGCAATATTGGCTGTTTTGTGTGCGGATTTGACAGCATTTGCCGTTTCTGCGGCATTAGTCAGACTATATTTCCCAGCTGCTTAATATTATATCGTGTTCGGTTGGGAATTGCCATAGATAAATGCGAACTTTGTTGAAACAAACAAACAGTTGTGAGAAAAGTTATGCAAATTAAGTAAAAATTCTCAAGGGATAATGGATACAAAAAGGGCGATTATGCACAATGCACAATCGCCCTTTGGTTCTGGAAATTACTTTACAATTTCCTTGCCGTTCTCATCGTATTCAAAGAAGCCCTTGCCGGTCTTGACGCCCAGCCAGCCAGCGCGTACCATTTTGCGCATCAGCGGATGCGGGCGGTACTTCGGGTCGCCGGTCTCGCGGTACAGGGTCTCCATGATGGCCAGGTTGACATCGTGGCCGACTAGGTCCGCGGTGTGCAGCGGGCCGGACTTCATGCCGGCGCCCAGCTGCATGGCAATGTCGATATCAGCCGGGGAAGCGATGCCGTCGGCAACGATACCCATAGCCTCGTTCATCATCGGGATCAGGATGCGGTTAACCACAAAGCCCGGGCCTTCGTGAACAGCAACCGGGGTCTTGCCCAGCGAAGCCATCAGGTCAAACGCGGTCTTGAAGGTCTCGTCCGAGGTCTGGATCGCACGGGTAACCTCAACCAGCTTCATGATCTGAGCCGGGTTGAAGAAGTGGCAGCCGATCACCTTGTCCGAACGCTTGACGGAAGCAGCCAGCTCGGTGGGGGACAGCGCGGAGGTGTTGGAAGCGAAGATGGTGTGCGGCGGGCAGATCTCATCCAGCTCCTTGAGCAGGTCTTTCTTGAGATCCATGCGCTCGAGGATAACTTCCATTACGAAGTCAGCGTCAGCAGCGGACTTGCGGTCCAGAGAAGTCTTGAGCGAGCCGAGCAGCTCGTTCTTGTGCTCCTCGGTCATCTTTTCCTTCTTGACCAGATAGGACAGGTCGTTCGTGATGGTCTTAACGCCGCGGTCGAGGAATTCCTGCTTGACGTCGATCATCGTAACGTCATGGCCGTTGGTCAGGAATACTTCCGTGATGCGCGCACCCATGTTGCCGGCGCCGAATACACATACTTTCATGTTACATTAACCTCTCTCTCACTTACTCACTATCTGAAATGATGCGGAACAGGTTTACTTGTTCTTGAACTCCTTGGCGGGCTTCTCCTTGTTCTTGTCAAGGAAGTAAGCCATGCCGTACTTCTGGTCTTCGGTTGCGAAGCACTGGCCGAAGCAGTTGCCCTCGAACTTCAGAGCGGAGTTCAGATCGGTCTGCAAGCCGACATTGATGGCTTCCTTGCACAGGGAAACCGCGATCGGCGCCTGCGCCGCGATCTCTTCCGCGAGCTTCATGGCCTCGTCCATCAGGTTCTCGAGCGGGTATACATAGTTGACCAGGCCCATCTCCAGCGCCTGCTGTGCAGTGTAGTTGCCGCGGGCGGTGTAGATCATTTCCTTGGCCTTGCCTACGCCGACCAGGCGCGCCAGGCGCTGCGTGCCGCCGCAGCCCGGGGTGATACCCAGACCAACTTCCGGCTGGCCAAACATAGCGTTCTCCGATGCAAGACGGATGTCGCAGGACATCGCCAGCTCGCAGCCGCCGCCCAGGCAGAAGCCGTTAATCGCCGCGATGACCGGGCGCTTGAAGTTTTCGATCTTCCAGCAGACACGGTTGGAATCGTTGCCGAAGAACTTGCCTTCCTCAACGGTCATGGTGGACATCTGGGCAATATCCGCGCCGGCAACAAAGGAGTTGACCGTCTTGCCCTTCTTGTTGACGGTAGAGGAGCCGGTCAGGACGACGCAGTATACGTCTTCCATCTTTGCGACTTCGTCAAACGCCTCTTCCAGCTGTGCGTACATATCGGTAGACAGCGCGTTCATAGCCTTCATGTGCTCGATCTTAACGACCGCTACATGGCCTTTTTTCTCAACTACTACATCGGTCATTGGTAAAGACTTCCTTTCCAAAATACTGACAAATGTCATGTGGGGACATGCCCCTATGCAAAATCAAAACTGCGTTTTGATTCTGTATCCGGTTGAGAGCAGAGAACCAGGGGTTCCCGCCCCGCGCAGGCGGCTGCGCCGCGCCGCGCGTCTGTTATGCCGGGGGCGGGAAAGCGCCCCCGGATGCAGACTGATTTTTACTTGCAGAGCTCGTCGCGCTCAACGATGATCGCTTCGCCCATGCCGCCGCCGATGCACATGGTGGCAAGGCCGATGGTCAGGTCGCGCTTGATCATTTCGTAGATCAGGGTGGTGGTGATGCGGCAGCCTGCAGCGCCGATCGGGTGGCCCAGCGCGATTGCGCCGCCGTTGACGTTGACGATATCCATGTTGAAGCCCAGCTCGTGGTTGACAACATAAGCCTGCGCCGCAAACGCCTCGTTGGACTCGATCAGGTCGAGGTCAGCAACGGTCAGGCCGGCGCGCTTCAGTGCCTGGCGGGTGGACTCGATCGGGCCGATGCCCATGATGGACGGATCGCAGCCGACAGAGCCAAACGAACGGATCTTGGCCAGCGGCTTGAGGCCGTGCGCCTTAACGAAGTCCTCAGACGCGATGATCATGGCAGCGCCAGCGTCGTTGATGCCGGAAGCGTTGCCTGCGGTGACCGTGCCGTCCTTCTTGAACGCCGGGCGGAGCTTTGCCAGAACTTCGAGGGTCGTGTTCGGGCGGCAGTGCTCGTCGGTGTCAAAAATAACAGTCTCCTTCTTCTTCTTGACCTCGATCGGAACGATCTCGTCCTTGAAGCGGCCAGAGGAAATCGCCTTGCCAGCCTTCTGCTGGGAAGCGCAAGCCAGCTCATCCTGCATCTCGCGGGTAACGCCGTACTTCTCTGCGACGTTCTCTGCGGTGACGCCCATGTGATACTGGTTGAACACATCGAACACGCCGTCGTAAACCATCATATCGACAAACTTCACATCGTTCATACGGGCGCCCCAGCGCATATTGCGGGAGATGTACGGTGCGCCGGACATGGACTCGCAGCCGCCGACCAGCATCATCTGATCCTCACCGGAGCGGATGATCTGGGAACCCAGCGAGATCGCGCGCATCGAGGAAGCGCAGACCTTGTTGAGGGTCATAGCGGGGGTCTCGATCGGCATACCGATGCCGAGGGATACCTGGCGGGCCACGTTCTGGCCAACGCCGCCCTGCAGAACCTGACCGAACAGGCACTCGTCGATCGCAGCCTTGTCAACGCCTGCGCGCTCAACGGCAGCGTTTGCAGCAGCAATGCCAAGCTGGGCAGCGGGTACGTCGCGGAGGGTGCCGCCATAGGTGCCGATTGCGGTACGGGCAGCGGAACAGATGTAAACGTTCATTTGCTGTTTCTCCTTTTCTTCTGGTGCACCGGTCCGGCCGGCGCAGTCTGGAAATTGGTTTGCGGGTTCGTTAATATTTTATCAAATGTGCGGGAATTTGCAAGTGGTTTTTGTGAACTTTGTCAAGTTGTTAACAAGTTATTCACCACTTGCAAAACACACACAAGAAATAAAACCGAAATCAGTCGTTGGCCAGGCCCATGAGCTCGTCGCGGAAAATGCGCGCATCCATCAGCTTGATGGTGCCGTCGTCCTGGTACGCGATCTTGGGCGTAAACTCCATCTGGTCGAGGATCTGAGTCTGCAGGTCGATGCCCGGAGCGATCTCGATCAGGGTGACGCCTTCCGGACGCAGCTCGAATACCGCGCGCTCGGTGATGTAGAGAACCGGCTGATGGGTCTCGTTGGCGTAGTCGCCGGAGAAGGTGATGTGCTCAACCTTGTTGACGAACTTCATCTTGCCGCCTTCCTGGGTGATGACCAGCTTGCCATCCTGGCAGGCGGTCTTGAGGCCCTTGGCAGTGAAGGTGCCGCAGTAAACAACCTTCTTGGCGTTCTGGGTGATGTCGATAAATCCGCCTGCGCCAGCCAGACGGGTGCCGAACTTGGATACGTTCAGGTCGCCGTTGGGTGCGGTCTCAGCCAGGCCGAGGAACGCAACATCCAGGCCGCCGCCCTGATAGAAGTCAAACTGCACGTTGTGCGGGATGATCGCCATGGCATTGGCCGCAGCGCCGAACTGGGTGCCGCCATAGGGCACGCCTGCAATCGAGCCGGCCTCGACGGTCAGGGTCATCTTGTCCGAGATGCCTTCCTCTGCCGCGACGTTTGCGATTTTCTCCGGTGCACCGGTGCCCAGGTTTACGATAGCGTCCTGCGGCAGCTCCATAGCAGCGCGGCGGGCGATGATCTTCTTGGCGTCCAGCGGGATGGGCGGGATTGCGTCCACCGGGATGCGGAACTCGCCGGTCAGCGCGCCGTCATACGGCATGCCGAGGCACTGCATGTTCTCCTCGTCCGAGCCGACGACAACCGAGTCAACATAGATGCCCGGGATTGCGACCAGCTTCGGGTCGAGCGAGCCGCCCTGGACGATCTTCTCGACCTGGACGATGACCTTGCCGCCCGAGTTCTTGCACGCCTGCGCCATCGCGGTGACGTCCAGCGGGCCGATCTCTCTATGTACGGTGCAGTTGCCGTATTCATCGCAGTAGGAAGCGCGCAGGAATACGACGTTGATCGGGAAGGCCTTGTAGAGCAGGCGCTCCTTGCCGTCGATGTTGACGATCTTGACCAGATCCTCGGTGGTCTTCTCGTTGAGCTTGCCGCCGCCGTTGCGCGGGTCAACGAAGGTCTTCAGGCCAACATGGGTGATGGTGCCGATGTTGTGCGCCGCAATGTCGCGGTACATGTGCGAAATAACGCCCTGCGGCAGGTTATACGCTTCGATCTTGTTGTTCAGTGCCAGCTCGCCCAGACGCGGTGCGCGGTCCCAGTGGCCGCCGATGACGCGCTTGACCATACCTTCATGGCCGTAGTGGTCGCCGCCGGTGCCGTCACGATGGCCCTGGCCGGCTGCGAAGAACAGGGTCAGGTCCTTGGGGTGGCCGGTTTCCAGGAAGCGCTTTTCCAGCGCCTTGGACAGGGTCTCCGGGCAAGCGCAGCTTACAAAGCCGCCGGTGGCGATGGTGTCGCCGTCCTGGACCTTGAGGGCAGCCTCCTCCGCGGAGATAATGCTAACTTTCTTCATCTTTATCATCCTCCTCTATAAAAATGCAACCCAATGCAAGAGGTTACTTTTCTGACGCGAGCTGTTCGATCTCCCGGATGGCGGGTGCGATCTCGTCCGCCGCGGTGATGATCACCCGGTGGGCGGCATCGATCTCCTCGTACAGATACGGGCAGCCGGTGCAGCCGCGGATGATGAGCAGCACGTCATAGTGCACGCCGTCCTCCGGATAGGAGAAGGCGGCGGCGCCGGAGAGGGAGGAGCGCACGGTCTGGTAGGCTTCGCCGCGGTCATAGCGCGGGTTGCAGCCGCCGCAGAATTTTACAGTGCAGCGCAGCATGGCGCGTTTTCCCCCTTCTGTTTATGGAAATTGCGAACATAGGCACTCACGGGTGCTCCATGAGTGCCTATGATGTGCTCAAGGATTACTGGATGCGAGCAATCTTCTTAGCCAGTTCCTTTTTCATTTCGAGGTTGGACTGACGGGCAATCATGATGCGCTGTGCCTGCGGCGAGCCTGCGCCGTGCATGGACTCAGGCAGATAGCCGACTGCAGCAGTACCCATGGTCATGTTCTCGATCAGACGCAGAACACGCATACGGTCCTCGGTCGGGACGGAAGCGATACCCTTGAGGTACTTCTCGATGTAATCGTGGGTCGCCGGGTTGCGGTAATCCGCCTCGGACGGCTGGGTAACCATCAGGCCGCCGGCCAGATCCTGCGCCAGGCGCGCGATGTCATACGGGAAGCGGGTGACGTTCTGCTTGCAGACGTTTGCCAGCAGCAGGTCGATCAGATAGTTGCCTGCCTTGGTCTTGGTGCCCTGGGAAGAGCAGGCGATGCCGCAGCAGTACAGGGTCTCATTCAGGTGGGTCATCTCGATGATCTTGTCCTTGACGTGAGATGCCTTCGCGCAGCCTGCCATGTCGCATGCCAGCGCGGTCGCGCCGATCAGCACGTCGCCTACGCCGACCTTGCAGCCGCCGTAAGACTGACGGTGATAGCCCGCGAAACGCTCAACGATCATGCCGGCGAACTTGACCTCGCCGTTGAGGAAGATGCGGTCGTTCGGAACGAATACGTGATCGAAGATGACCAGCACTTCGTGGCCGCCGTAAACCTTGTTGCCGACGTCGATGTCGTTGTACTCCTCCAGCTTGCGGGTATCGCAGGACTGGCGGCCGTAGATCAGGGTGATGCCTTCGGAATCGGTCGGTACAGCGAAGGAGATCGCGTAGTCCTCGTCGCCCTCACGCATGGAGATGGTCGGCATAACCAGAACCTCGTGCGAGTTGACAAAACCGGTCTGATGCGCCTTTGCACCGGTGACGTAAACGCCGTCCGGGGTGCGCTCGACAACATGCAGGAACAGATCGGGATCGGCCTGCTTGGAGGGAGCGAGGGAACGGTCGCCCTTGACGTCGGTCATCGCGCCGTCAACGGCCAGGTCCTCGTCCTGCACGCGGGTCAGGAACTTGACGAAATTCTCGTGGTACTTGGTGCCGCAGGCCTCGTCGATCTCATAAGTAGAGGAGAACACGGCGTTCATCGCGTCCATACCAACGCAGCGCTGGAAGCAGGCTGCGGTCTTCTGACCGAGCAGGCGCTGCATCTTGACCTTCTTGATCAGGTCGTCGGTGGACTGGTGCATGTGAGTGAAGCGGTTGATCTTCTTGCCGGTGATGTGGCTGGTCGCGGTCATCAGATCCTCGTACTGGGGATCTTCAGCCAGCTCATAAGTCGCGGCAAAGGAGTTGAGCGACGGGCGGATGACCGGATTGTCCACCGGGTTCTCCACCTTCTCGCCGAACATATACAGGTTGAGCTTGAGCTTGCGCAAGGACTCAATGTACTGGTCTTTGGTCATCATAGCGATCAAGTATCCTTTCTCTTTTTCAAAAGTGTGGGTGGCGGCGCCTTCTAAGAAAAAACAGGGCGGGGAACGCGGGGGTCCCCGCCCTGTTCAGGCGAAACGCTTACAGAATTAGAAGCACTCGCGGTATACGCGCTCGCTCAGCTCCTTGGTCCACGGAGTGACGTAGGAGTTGGTGATCAGGCGCTGCTGGTTCGCTTCAACGGACTCAGCAAAGCTCTTGATGTCCTCTTCCTTGAAGCCGTACTCATGCAGCGGCTTGAGCGGCAGAACCTTCTCCAGGGTTACGCGCAGGGTGCGCAGCGCGTCGTCCTTGGAGCAGCCCAGGCAGCGTGCAACGAGTTCCTTGTACTTGCCCAGCTCGCCGTTCGGATCGTACTCGTCGTAAACTTCGAGGATCTTGCCGAACAGAGCGTAGTTGGACTCGCCGTGCGGTACATGATAGGTGCCGCCGAGCGGGAAGGACATACCGTGAACGGTAGCGCAACCGGCCTTCAGGAACGCAATGCCTGCGAACAGGGAAGCGGTAACGAACTCGCCCAGGTAATCCAAGCGGGCGTCCGGGCCTTCCAGCGCGATGCGGCGGAAGCCTTCGAGGATCATCTCAGCAGCCTTGACCGAGTACATCTCAGAGGTAGCGGTCTTGCGGTGCGGAGACAGGTAAGACTCGGTCGCGTGAATCAGCGCGTCGATTGCGGAAGAAGCGAAGGGCTTGTACGGCAGGGTCTTGAGCAGATCCGGAACCAGGCAAACCTTGTTCGGGATGATGTCGTCGGAAACCAGGCCGAGTTTGGTCTCGCCGCCGGTCAGCTTGCCGTCCTTCTCGTCCTTGACGATCGCAACCGAGATGTTGGTAACCTCGGAACCGGTGCCGCAGGTGGTCGGGATAGCGATAACTTCCTTCTCGTGTACGACAGGCTCGCGCTTGAAGTACATCTCATGTACGGAGGACGGGCGCTTGCAGCCGAGCAGCTTGCAAAGGTCCATGATCGCGCCGCCGCCAACAGCGATAACGCGGTCGTACTCGTCGTACGGAATGGCCTCGTACATGGTCTCGATCATAGCCTCGGACGGCTCGCCGGCGCCAAACTTCTCCTGGAAAACAAACTTGCTCTTGAGGCCAAGCTGCTCCATGAAGGGCTTGTAGATGAATTCGTTGGTCAGAACGACGTCACGCTCGCCGAGCTTGAACTCCTCTGCGAACTCCGCAAAGGTATTGAACTTGTAAATAGTCGGGGCGATGATGATCTCTCTCTTGTCCTGCATCAGCGAGGCGCTGAAAGCATCCATAGCCATAGTTGAACATCTCCATTCTAAAAATTTATAAAAGGCCGTGCAGGCTTTTTATGCAGTTGACAGGGCACACTGGACCTGCGTTATTATTGTAACAAATTCATGCCACAACTTCAACACAAATCACCAAAAAAATCACCAAAAAATGACCAAGTGTTCCTGTACAAAAAGACAATAAAAAAGCCCCGCATCTCAGTACGGGACTATTTTATCGTATTTAGGCCGATTTGTAAATGGGTTATTGGTGGAAAATGCTGAAAACTTTTTGGTGCGCTCCCGGTTTCTTTAGCTGTTTTGCGAATAGCGGCTCAAAAATGCGCGGGTGCGCTCGTTCTGCGTGTTTTCAAACAGATCCGCCGGAGAACCCTGCTCCACGATCACGCCGCCGTCCATAAACAGGATATGGTCGGCCACATCGCGGGCAAACGCCATCTCGTGGGTGACAATAATCATCGTGGTGTGCTGGTCGGCGAGCGAGCGGATGACCTTGAGCACCTCGCCGGTCAGCTCGGGGTCGAGCGCGGAGGTCGGCTCGTCAAAGCACAGGATATCCGGCTGCAGGGCGAGCGCGCGGGCGATGGCCACGCGCTGCTGCTGGCCGCCTGAGAGCTGGTGGGGATAATGGCTCATGCGGCCCTCCAGGCTCATCTGGCTGAGCAGCTCGATCGCGTGATGCTCGATCTCTTCGTGGATCTCGCGCTTGTGCTGCTTGTAATCCGGCCGTTCCTTGGCGAGCAGCAGGCTGGCAAGCATGACGTTTTCCAACGCAGTATACTGCGGGAACAGGTTGAACGACTGGAACACCATGCCGAAGTGCAGGCGGCGTTTGCGGATCTCCGCATCGCTCTTGGAGGTGTGGTCGGCCGCGTCAAACAGCGTTTCGCCGTTGACGATGATCTGGCCCGCGTTCGGCGTCTCCAGAAAGTTCAGGCAGCGCAGCAGGGTGGTTTTTCCCGAGCCGGAGGACCCGATGATCGCGAGCGCCTTGCCACGGTCGAGCGAAAAGCTGATGTCGTCCAGCACCTTGGTGGAGCCGAAGCTCTTGTTGATGTGGTTTACTTCAAGAATAGGCATAGTGGCTCCCTCCTTACGCGCGGAAATAGTCGAGTTTCTTCTCCAGCCAGCCGAAGAACAGGGTAAGCAGCCCGTTGAAGATCAGATAGTATACGCCGGTGAAAAACAGCGGCCAGACCAGGCCGGAGTAGCCGTGCGATCCCTTCAGGAAGGCGTAGCCGGCCCAGATGATCTCCTGCAAAGAAATGATGCGGGCAAGCGAAGTGTCCTTGACAAGCGTGATGATTTCGTTGGACATCGGCGGCACAATGCGCTTGATCATCTGCAGCAGGGTGACCTTAAAGAAGATCTGGCTGCGGGTCATGCCGAGCACCAGACCGGCTTCATGCTGGCCGATCGGAACGCTCTGGATACCGCCGCGGTAGATTTCGGAAAAATAGCAGGAGTAGTTGATGATAAACGCGATGGCGGAGGCCATGAAGCGGCCGCTTTCTCCGCCCGGCCAGGGACTGCCGGCGGGCAGGACATAACCGGGGATGTAGAAGATGATGAGTAGCTGCAGCATCAGCGGCGTGCCGCGGATGATCCAGACGACCAGCCGGGTCAGCGCGCGCAGGGGGGTGAAGCGGCTCATCGAGCCGAATGAGATGATAAGGCCCAGGGGCAGCGCACCGGCCAGCGTGATAACGAACAGGCGGAGCGTTTGCAAAAAGCCCTCATTCAGTGCGCCCAGCACGGTGGGGAATTGTGTAAAGAACTGTTCCATGAAATTCTCCAGTCAAAGCAAGATGGTAATGACAGCACAAAAACAGAGAGCGCAGGAACGCCCTCTGTTTTTACGCTCTGTTGCAGCCAGAATGATATTACTGCTCGATGATGGCAGCCTGTACGCCGTAGGTTTCGGCGATCTGCATCATCGTGCCGTCGTCATAGCTGGTCTTGAAGAAGTCGTTGAGCTTTTCCACCAGATCCGAGCCCTTGCGGAAGCCAACGCCGTATTCCTCGCTGTTGAGGCCGACGGTGTAGGTCAGGTTGGCGTAGCTGGTGCCTTCGCCGACCATCGCAGCTGCCATCAGGGAATCGATCACAGCAGCATCCGACGTACCGGAAGCGACTTCCATCAGAGCGGTGGCCTGATCGGCAACTTCGGTGTAGGTTGCGCCGAGCGCCTGGACCTGCTCCATGCCGGCAGAGCCGGACTCAACCGCAAAGGAAAGGCCCTTTACGCTGTCAACATCCTGATACTGGTCGGCAACGTCCGCAGGAACGATAACGACCTGCGCATTGTTGCAGTATGCGTTGGTGCAGTCCATCGCGCTGGTGACCTCCTCGGTCAGCGTCATGCCGTTCCAGACAACGTCGATGGTCTTGCCGTCCAGCTCCATGACCTTGTTGTCCCAGTCAATGACCTGGAACTCCGCCTCGACGCCCAGGCTCTCCGCAAAAGCCTTGGCCATGTCCGCGTCAAAGCCGATCCATTCGCCGTCGGCATTCTGATAATCCATCGGCTCAAATTCGGTGATGCCGACAACCAGCGTGCCCTTATCCTGCACATAAGCCAGGTCGCTTTCGGTTTCGGTGGTGTCGATTTCCGCAGTCGAAGCCGTGTCGTCGGTTTCCGCGGTATCCGTGCCCCCGCCGCAGCCGGCCAGCATGGAAACACTCATTGCGCCGGCAAGCAGCAGCGCGAGAAGCTTTTTGGTTTTCATTCAGTTACCCTCCTGCGATTCTTGTAGTGACTTGCAGCGAATTACTGTACTGTAAAAGTCATTTACCATTGTATCACTTTATTTGAGAAAATCAAGAAAAACTTTTGGCAGGATTGTGGGAAACTTTTGCCGCTTTGCAGAAATCCGGTGCAGCGGGATACGCTATGGCTTGACCTCGCCCTGCATATATAGTATAATAAAGCCAAATTGTTAAAGAATAGACAATCTGGAGGTTTGGCAAGATGGATTACGCGGCTCTCTATCAGCAGAAGCTGACGACGGCGGACGAGGCCGTCAAGGTAGTAAAGTCGGGCGACTGGGTGGATTACGGCTGGTGCGTAGGCACCCCGGATGCGCTCGACCGGGCACTGGCAAAGCGCCTGCCCGATCTGTATGACGTCAATTTCCGCGGCGGCGTGCTGCTACGCGTCCCGGCGATCTATCAGATCGAGGACCCGGCAGCGCACATGACCTGGAACTCTTGGCATATGTCGGGCATCGAGCGCAAGTTCGTCGCCACCGGCGCCGGGTTCTATGCGCCCATGCGCTATTCCGAGCTGCCGCGTTTTTACCGTGAGAACATCGGCCATGTCGATGTGGCGATGCTGGTCGTCGCGCCGATGGACAGCCACGGCTATTTCAGCTTTGGCCCGCAGGCGTCCCACCTGCGTGCGGTGTGCGACGTGGCGGACAAGATTATTGTCGAGGTCAACGAGAATATGCCGCGCTGCCTAGGCGGCATGGAGGACTGCATCCACATCTCCGAGGTGGATATGATCGTCCAGGGCGACAACCCGCCGATGGGCGAGATGGGTGCGGTTCCGGCGACCGATATCGACCGCAAGGTGGCCGAGCTGATCGTCCCGGAAATCCCGAACGGTGCGTGCCTGCAGCTGGGCATCGGCGGTATGCCGAATACGGTCGGCGCGCTGATCGCGGACTCCGACCTCAAGGACTTGGGCGTGCACACCGAGATGTATGTCGATGCGTTTGTCGATATCGCCAAGGCGGGCAAGATCACCGGCCGCTGCAAGAACATCGACCGCGGCCGTCAGGCTTACGCTTTCGCCGCCGGCACCCAGAAGCTGTATGATTACCTCAATGACAACCCGCAGTGCGCGTCCGTGCCGGTGGATTACACCAACGACGTGCGCGTGATCGCGCAGATCGACAACTTCATTTCGATCAACAACGCGGTCGATATCGACCTTTACGGTCAGATCAACGCCGAGTCCGCAGGCACCAAGCAGATTTCGGGCACGGGCGGCCAGCTCGACTTTGTCATGGGCGCCTATTTGTCTAACGGCGGCAAGAGCTTTATCTGCCTGTCCTCCACCCATAAGCAGAAGGACGGCTCGGTCGCGTCCCGTATCCGTCCGACGCTGTCTAACGGCTCGATCGTTACCGACACCCGCTCGGCGACCCAGTATATCGTCACCGAGTACGGTATGATCAACCTCAAGGGCAAGTCCAGCTGGGAGCGCGCCGAGGCGCTCATCTCGATCGCGCATCCGGATTTCCGCGAGCAGCTGATCGCAGAGGCAGAAAAAATGCACATCTGGAAACGCTCGAACAAGCGGTAAATCCCAGACCCAAACAGCCCGCCACGGCGGGCTGTTTTTTCACGCTGACTGACCTTATAAAAATTGCATAAACTGATGCTTTTGAAAAGGTCAAAGGCGCGCTACAATAGGTTCAGCGAAAAACAGGAGAAGGTGTTCCGCTATGACAGAGAAAAAGACAAGAACCATCATTTTAACCGCCCTTCTGGCCGCATTAACAACGGTTGCGACCATGGTCATCCGCATCCCCACGCCCACGCTCGGCTATATCCACCTGGGCGACGGCATGGTGCTCATCTGCGGCATCCTGCTCGGGCCCGGCCTGGGCGCGGCCGCAGCGGGCATCGGTTCGATGCTGGCCGACCTGTTTGCAGGCGCGGTCGCTTATATGCCGGGCACGCTGGTCATCAAGGCGCTGACCGCGCTGGTCGGCGGCTGGGTGTATCACCGCTTGGCAGGGCATGCATCCCTGCGCACGCCGGTGCGCGTGGCGCTCGCGGGCATTCCCGCGGAGCTCGTGATGGTAGCGGGCTATTTTGTGTACGAGGCCGGGATGCAGATCGTCGCGGGCAGCGCGGTCGGCGCGGCGGCCGCCGCAATGCTGGCGGGCGTACCGTTCAATATCGTGCAGGGGCTTGCGGGCATCATCGTCGGCGCAGTGCTGCTGCCCGTGCTCAGTCACGCAAGCGCGGAGATGGACGCGCGCATCAAAACCTGAAACAGCTTTCATAAAGACGAAAAGAGCCGTTTTGCCGCGGCTCTTTTTTCATGCCCGCTCCGCCTCCGCGGTCAGACGCTCGAGCAGGATGCGGCCGCAAAGCTCGGTGTCCCGGGCGTGCTGGGCGAGGAAATCGCGGGCTCGCCGCAGCTCTTCGCCAAGCGCGGGGCGCGTCGCAAAACCGGACAGGGATAGGCGGCAGCGGTAAAGCGCTTCGATCACACAGACGTCGCATAACAGGTCGCTGACATTCTCCATCAGTTCCTGGTTCCATCAGTTCCTGGTAAAGTTCAGTGCAGGTGGTGTTTGACATAAGTATACCCTCCTAATAATGGCTATAAGCCATTATAGCTTGAAATGGATGCTGCGTCAATGGCTGACAGCCATATTGAACCGATAATAGCTGTCAGCTATAATGAAAGCACAAAAGAGCTGCAATCAGGGGTGGAGAAAATGGTTGATTATCGCGCGCTGTTCAAAAGACGACGGCAGGAAAAAGGGCTGACACAGACCCAGTTGGGGGAAATGGTCGACCGGACACAAGCCTATATTTATGAGATTGAGAGTGGCCGGAAAACGCCCTCACTTGATTTGTTTTTCCAGATTTGCGAGGCACTTGATATTCAGGTGTTTCCGGAGGAACAATAAAAACGCGCTGTGGATTGCCATAGCGCGTTTTTGCTGTTATATTGCCGCGTCCGGCGCGGGAGCGCCCCTTTGGGGTGGCAGCCAACCCGTGCCTGTCGCAACAGCAAGTGGGTGGCAACCGCTTGGCGGAACCACGATAAACCGCGCCCGTGGCGCGCCTGAAGGAAGAGGGGAGATTCGCAAGAGGGGAGAAAACTTGGTTTCTCCCCTCTTGTGCGCCCGCCGCGCAGGCGAACTCCCCGTGATGCGCGGGCACATCCGTTCGCCACTGCCGGGCGAAAACCCCTCCCGCAGGCAGCGAGCCATTATACCAGCGTCACATACTGCTGCGGATCGACTTTTTCGTCGTTGACCTGGACCTCGAAGTGTACATGCGGGCCGGTCGAGTTGCCCGTATTGCCCGACAGCGCGATCTGGTCGCCCTGTGCAACAATGTCGCCCACGGACACGAGCAGTTCGCTGTTGTGCGCGTACAGTGTCTTGTACCCGTTCTGGTGGTCGAGGATGATATAGTTGCCGTAGCCGTTGTCCAGATCCCCGGCGACGATCACCTTGCCATTGTCCGCCGCGTATACCGGCGTGCCCTCGGGCACCGCTAAATCTACACCGCCGTGCAGTTTGCCCCAGCGCATTTTAAAGCCCGAAGTAAAGGTGTAGCTGGTCACGGGCACGATGAAATCGCCCGTGCCGATGCCGACGTTTTTGGTGCCCACCTCAATGATCTCATCGGTGGCGTTGCTCAGCACGGTGCGCGCCAGAATCGTGCGGCCGTGCTCCTCTCCGTCCACAGTCTGGATCTCGGCGGTTACGACCGCCTCGCCCGTGCTGCCCTCCTGCAGCGTGGCGCGGTAGGTCTGGTCAAGTTCATCGTTTTCGCGCGTGATGGTCTCGTAAGGGATTTCCTCGGTGTAAGTCACCGCGCGGGTGGAAGTGACGTCCAGCTGCGGTACCAGGTCATCATACACCGCGCCGAGATCGGCAGCCAGGCTGGTCTGCGCGACCACTTGGTCCACGCGCACCTCCTGCAGAAAGTCCACATCCTCGTCCGCAGCGGTGGTGTACTGGGCCTTGACGCGGTCAAGCACCGCCTGCGCATCTTCGGCCGAACGGCATACGCCCGCCTGCTCACCGCCCACCGAGATCACAGCGAGCGTGTCCAGTTCGCCGCTCGCCTCGATCAGATCGGCCTCAAGTTCATCCGCCGTGAGGAACTGGGACGCAGGCGCGCGCATCGGCCGAGTTTCGATACTGACCGGCAGGGTGTAATCCGCGCCGGCGAGCGCACCCGCGCTCTGTTCGAGCGCGGCGACCGTGTCCGGCACAGCCGACGTCTCGGCCACCAGGCCGAGCGGCCTGCCGTTTGCCACAACAAGTGTGCCTGGCTGGGTCAGCACGGCGCACGGCACGAAAAACACCGGCACAAACAGTGTAAAAGCACACAGGGCGCGCCGCTTCTGCACAAAATGAAAGGCGCGGGCAAGCCCTGCCCACAGCGGCAGATCATAGACCCAG
The DNA here is from genome assembly GCF_944384765.1 of uncultured Agathobaculum sp. Lineage (GTDB taxonomy): Bacteria > Bacillota > Clostridia > Oscillospirales > Butyricicoccaceae > Agathobaculum. The sequence continues at coordinate 20,406 of NZ_CALWUM010000015.1, forward strand.
CAAATCAGGCGGTCGAGCAGCAGCACGCCCTGCACCAGACCGAACAGCAGGCTGGACAGCAGGTCCAAAACAAAAGAAAACAGATTTCGCATGACGGTAGTATGGAGCGTGGGAGCGTTCCATATTCCCTCCTTTCGCTATTCAAAGGTTACAGTTTGGTAACAAAGAACAGCTTACGCACCGGAGGGGGCGAAGTCATACGAAATCTGTCGTCAGATTATCAAAAATTTAACTTTTAACCACTTCACCCGCAAAATTTGTGGGGAAAAAACGCGGATCAAGCGGCTTTCGCTGATAATAGCGCTCGAGCACAGCGCGCTGGAGCGAGACCGCGAGCGGAACCGCGGCATCAAACAGGTCGGTAAACGAGTCCGTGCGTTCGACACCATCCGCCATCCAGGGGCGGTGCGCCTGGTTGGCGCAGTCCGCGGCGAGCGGCTCGGCCGGACGGATGAGCGAGGAAGCCAGTCCGCTTTTGCCTGTGATGTGTTCGAGTTTTTCCAGGCGGCGGCGCACATGGCTGCCGCTGTGCGCGAGGTGCAGCACACGGCGCATATCGTGCAACGCACGGTAGACAGACGCAGGGGCGACGCGCACATTGTAAGCCTGCCGGGCCGCGCGGGCAAGCACGCGGGCGAGCACGGTGCACTCGGGCGCATTGGGGTCGAGCAGGCGGAATGCCTCAACCCGGGCAGGCTCGGCGGCAATATAGTCCGAGATCAAAATGCCGTCGATGTCGCTCTCGACCAGTTTGCGCCGCGCTTCAGCCGAATAGCCGGGGTTAAACAGCGCAAGGCGGTCGGCCTGCGCCTGGATGAACGGGCGCGTGACGCGGTCGAGCGCGTAATTGGTGCAGAATCCGAACACATAGGCGAGCGCGGCGGTGTTGTGCTCCTGCTCAGCGGCGGCGCACAGCGCCTCAAACAGCGTGCCCGGCGCTTCGGCACGCATACGGTGCGCAAGGCGGTGCAGATGGCTGGGGAAGGGCAGGCGGTAGAGCGCAAGCGGCTCAGGGCCCTGCGCGCCCCAGCGGTAGCCCGCAGGATAGCTGGCGGCGATGTGCGACACGGAATCACCCGTGACGCGCTGCACGGTGGTGGCAAAAATGTGATGGGTGGCGAAAGACGGCATAGGGCATCCTCCCTTGGCACTGAAATACTTGACAATGGATAGTAGTAATAGTATAAGCCATCTTGCACAAAAAAGCCAGAGCAGCCGGTCAAAATCTGCGCGCCGCGCGCGGGAAGCCAAACCGGTGATTGCAAAACGCGGGAGAAAGCGGTATACTATGGAGAGAAAAAACGGGAAACCGGTTTTCCCTTAACATTATGGAGGAATGACAGTTATGAAACTCGGCATCGTCGGATTGCCTAATGTGGGCAAGTCCACTTTGTTCAATGCGATCACCCAGGCGGGCGCGGAGAGCGCAAATTACCCGTTCTGCACGATCGACCCTAATGTCGGTATGGTCGCCGTGCCGGACGAGCGGCTTCAGCCGCTGACCGACCTGTATCACGCGAAAAAGACCACGCCGGCGGTGGTGGAGTTCGTGGATATTGCGGGCCTGGTGCGCGGCGCGAGCAAGGGCGAGGGCCTGGGCAACAAGTTCCTGTCCCATATCCGCGAGGTGGACGCGATCGTCCACGTTGTGCGCTGCTTTGATAATGACAATATTGTGCACGTCGAAGGCTCGGTCGATCCGGCGCGCGACATCGAGACCATCAACCTCGAGCTGATCCTGGCGGATATCGAGCATCTGGAGCGCCGTCTCGAGCGCACGCGCAAGGCCGCCAAGGCGGACAAAAAGTTAAACCGCGACGTCGAGATCCTCGAAGCGCTCAAGGCGCACCTCGAGGAGGGCAAGACCGCCCGCACCTTCGAGGGCTTTGGCGAGGATGAAGATGTCATCCGTGTGGTAAACGAGAGCGACCTGCTCTCGGCGAAAAAGGTGATTTACGCGGCGAATATGGATGAGGCCGGCTTCACCGGCGACGCCACGGAGAATGAGCGCCTGAAGGCTGTGCAGGCGATCGCGGACGCGGAGGGCGCGATGGTGTTGCCCATCTGCGCCAAGCTCGAGGAGGACATCGCTGGCATGGACCCGGAGGAGAAGGAGATGTTCCTGTCCGAGCTCGGCCTGCATGAGTCCGGCCTGGACCGCCTGATCAAGGTCTGCTACGATCTGCTCGGCCTGATGAGCTACCTGACCGCGGGCGAGCAGGAGGTGCGCGCCTGGACCATCCAGAAGGGCACCAAGGCACCGCAGGCGGCCGGCAAGATCCATTCGGATTTTGAGCGCGGCTTTATCCGCGCCGAGGTCATCAACTATAAGGATCTGATCGAGCTCGGCTCGCTCGCCGCGGCACGCGAAAAGGGCCTGGTCCGTTCGGAGGGCAAGGACTACGTCATGCAGGACGGCGACGTCGTGCTGTTCCGCTTCAACGTATAAAAACAAGCGAAAACGGCCGTGCAAGCGGCCGTTTTTTGCTGAGGGAAAATGCGCGGCGCCTCTTTTGTTTGGCGCGCAGATATGCTATACTGAGCAGGAAACAGAGAGAACGGAGAGAGACAGTATGAAACGGGCAGTAAGACTGACGAGAAAATGGGCCAAGCGGGGCTATTATATCATCTTTGCCGGCATGATCGTGACGTCGGCCGCGGCGCTTGCTCAGATCATCTGGATGGGCATGGTGAAGTTTGCGATGCTGGAAGGCGCGCGGCCCGGCTGGATGACGCCGCTCATGATGGCCGGCATTGTGATGCTGCTGGTGGGCGTGATGATCCGCATGAAATACGGACGCTGCCCGCACTGCGGCGCGCGGCATATCGTGATGCCCTCGCCGTGGGGCGCGGAAAAGGGCTGCGTGTGCCCCCAGTGCGGCGCCGAAATCAACTACGAAGACTGACACCGGGAGGCGAAGATGGCAAAAAAGGACTGGATAGCAGGATTTCAGACGTGGTTTTTATATTTCTGGGCCTATTGCGTGCTCGGCTGGTGTTATGAGGTGTTCCTCGAGGTCGTGGTATACCGCTGGGGATTTTCCAATCGCGGCTTTCTGTGGGGGCCGTATCTGCCGGTATACGGTGTAGGCGCACTGCTCATTGTGGGCTGCCTGCGCGGGCTGAAAACCCGACCGCTGCGCATCGGCCGGGTAAATGTGATGCCGGTGGTGGTGTTTGCTGCGATCGTCGCGCTGACCACCGCGGTCGAGCTGATCACGAGCTACCTGCTCGAATGGACAACCGGCGGCTGGCTGTGGGACTATACGCGCTATACCATCCAGTGGCAGGGGCGCATCTGCCTGAGCGCAAGTCTGCGGTTCGGCGTGGGCGGCATGATCATCCTGTATCTGCTCCAGCCGCTGCTCGAGAAAGGCGTAGGGCGGCTGGGCGCGCGGCGGCGCATCGTGTTTGCGGTGCTGTTTGCTGTGTTTGCGGCCGACTGGGTGTGGCACATATTGGGCATCGGATAAAGGAAAAGGGGAGCATATGAAAAAGGTTTATCTGGCAGGGGTTGACGTGTTCGCGCCGGACGCCAAGCAGCGCGGCGCCAAAATGAAAATGCTGTGCGCCGGACGCGGTGTGATCGGCCTGTATCCGTTTGACAACGAGGCGGTGGGCGCGCCCGACATTTTTGCGGGCAACTGTGCGCTGATCGACCAGGCGGACGCGGTGATCGCCAACCTCAACCCCTTCCGCGGGGACGAGCCGGACAGCGGCACCTGTTTTGAAGTCGGCTATGCCTGCGCCAAGGGCAAGCCGGTGTTCGCCTATGTGGCGGACGCGCGCCCGCTGCGCGAAAAGCTGGGTGCGCAGGATAAGGATGGGTTTTCGGTCGAGGATTTCGGCCTGCCGCTCAACCTGATGCTGTCCTGTGCGGCGACCGTGGTCGAGGGCGGCTTTGCCGAGGCACTGGCGGCATTTTTGGCCGCGCAGGCATAAGAAACAAGCGAATATGGCAGAATAAGTCCCGGTGATTTGTGATGAAAAAACAAACAGCGGGGCTTTTTCTTGTGGGTGCAGGCGGCTACTGTCTGCTCGAGCTGCTGTGGCGCGGCTATACGCACTGGACCATGGCGCTGACCGGCGGAGCAGTGCTCGTCGGCCTGCACCGCCTGCGGCCGCGTGTGCGCGGGGAAAAGCCGCTTGCGCGCTGCCTGTGCGGCGCGGCGTGCATCACGACGGCGGAATATGTGGTCGGCTGCACGGTCAATCGGATTTATCACATGGATGTGTGGGACTATTCGCGCGAAAAGGGGAACGTTCAGGGGCAGATCTGCCCCAAATACGCTGTGCTCTGGACGCTGCTCGCCGCGCCTTTTATGTTGCCCAAATAAAAGGCTTGCAATGCGGCGCGCTGCGGGCGTATAATGGCGGTGGCAATAGGCCGGAAAAGGAGAGCTATCATGCTGATCGAAGTCATAGCAGACAACAGCCATATCCGCATTCATTTCAAGGGAGACGGCGGCGCCCATTTCGCTGCTCCCATTGCAACCGAACCGCGGCAGACGGATTTTTACTATGCCTGCATGATCGAACAGCTGTTCACCCTTTGCGGCGTGGAAAAGGAACAGATCGAAGGCGTCGTGCTGGCCTCGGTCGTGCCGCAGCTGACGCATGCGCTGATGGGTGCGCTGAGTTTTGTGACTGGCAAGCGGCCGCTGAACGTGTCGAGCGGGGTCAAGACCGGGCTTAACATCCGGTCGGACCAGCCGCAGCAGGTCGGCGCGGACCGCGTGACGGCGGCCGTGGCCGCCAAGGCGCGCGGCAAGCTGCCCTGCGTGGTGGTGGACTGCGGTGCGGCGATCACGTTCACCGTGCTCGACCAGAGCGGGGCGTTGGCTGCTTCTGCGATTGCGCCGGGCGTGCGCATGTCGCTCGAGGCGCTGCGCGCGGAATCCGCCCAGCTGCCCACGGTTGCGCTGGAGAACAGTGTCAGATACGACATGATGGCGCGCAACACCGCGGACGCGATGCGCGTGGGCGCGGTGGTCGGCGCGGCGGCGATGATCGACGGCATGGTCGACCGGTATGCCGAAGCGCTCGGCGAAACGCCGCAGGTGTGGCTGACCGGCGAGGGCGTGCAGCTCATTGCGCGGCACATCCGGACCTGCTGGGAGGGCGCGGACGACCTGCTGTTCGAGGGCCTGCGCCTGATCTGGGAGAAAAACCGCCAGAGCCGGTAAATTGCCGAAAATAAAGCCCTGTACCCGACGATGAGGGCGGGACGGGAGCAGGAGGAAACTGAATATGAAAAGCAAAACATGGAGCATCCGGACCATGACGCAGCTGGCGCTGCTCACGGCGATTACGCTGGTGCTGGCGTATACGCCGATCGGCTATCTGCCGCTCGGGCCGTTTAACGTGTCCTTTCTGTCCGTGCCGGTCTGCATCGGCGCGATCGTGATGGGACCGGGCGTGGGCGCGTTCCTTGGGCTGGTGTTCGGCCTGACGAGCTTTGGCAACGCGCTTTCGGGCGGTTCGGTGATGGGGGTGGCCCTGCTGTCGGTCAGCCCTGTGGGCTACTTTATGCAGTCGGTTGTGGGCCGTGTGCTGATGGGCGCGTGTGTGGGCCTGATTTTCCGCGCGGTGCGCAAGCTGGACAAGCGCGGCATCTGGAGCTATGCGGTTGGCGCGGTCTGTGCGCCGCTGCTCAACACGGTGTTTTACATGGGCCTGATGTGCCTGATTTTTTACAACTGCGAGTATGTGCAGAACCTGGTCGCGTCGACCGGCGCGGCCAACCCGATCCTGCTCGTGCTGGCGGTAGTCGGCGTGCAGGGACTGATTGAGGTGCTGGTGTGCGGCGTGGTCGGTTCGATCATCAGCAAGGCGGTCGATGCGGCGCTGGGCCGCAGAAAGCCGGCGCAGGCATCCGGCAAGCCAGACGGCGAAAAAATGAAAATATGACCGGAAGCGGCGGTTTTTCCCAATTTGGGCGGAGAAACCGCCGCTTTTTCACGCAAGAAAACCTTTCCACGGCCAAAGACTTTTAGCGCAGCCAGAAATCCGCGGGGAATAGCAAAGGTTCACAGGCTTGTTTCCCTTCTGCGCGTGGCATAGTAAGTCGCGGGAGGTGAAAAAAGTTGCGCAAAAGCAACGCGAAAAAAATCGCAGTTTCCTGGCTTTTGGCCTTTGTGATGCTGGTTTCCGCCGGAGCGGCGGAGATCTCCTCACTCATTCCGATCGGCCATACGGTCGGCATCCAGATGAGCGCGGAAGGCGTGCTGGTCGTGCATCTCAGCCCGGTGGAGACGCCGGACGGAGAGGCGTGGCCGGCGAAAGACGCCGGTATCTGTGAAGGCGACACCATCATCCGTGTGGGCGGAACCGAGGTCGGCTCTAACGATGATCTGCAAAAGCAGATCGCGCTTTCCGGTGGGCATCCGGTGGAGATCGGCCTGGTGCGCGATGACAAAGAGATGACGGTGACCGCGCAGCCTTGTGCGGATGAGGACGGTGTGTACCGCATTGGTATTCTGGCGCGCGACAGCATAGCCGGTATCGGCACGCTGACCTATATCGACCCGGAGACCGGCGCATACGGCTCGCTCGGACACGGCATCTGCGACAGTGAAACCGGCGTGCTCATGCCGCTCAAAGAGGGCAGCCTGATCTATTCCGTAGTCGGCTCGGTGCAGCGCGGCGAGGCCGGCGAGCCGGGCGCCCTGCAGGGTGAGTTCACCGCGGACACCGCGCTCGGCACGGTGGAGGAAAACACCGGGAGCGGTATTTTCGGCACGGTGACCGACTCGTCCCTGTATGACGCGCTCGAGCCGGTGCCTGTGGCGGATGCGGATGAAATCCACACCGGCAACGCGGAAATCCTGGCCAATGTGGAGGGCGACACGGTGGAGCGCTACGCGGTCGAGGTGGTCAAGGTCTACCCGGCGGACGATGAATACGGCCGCGGCATGATGATCCGCGTGACCGATGACGACCTGATCGGGAAGACCGGCGGCATCGTGCAGGGCATGTGAGTGTTATATAATAAGAACAACACAGGAATTGTCTCAAAATGAGATGGTTTTGGCGTTTTTTCCTTTTCATTGACCTTGAAAAGTGCGTCGTGCGCAGACGCGGGAAGACTCTACATTACAGCTGTAAAATTCAAATGGATAGAAGGATGTGATATAAATAGTTTAACTGAATATTTTGGTTCGGATAGAACCATGAGAAGCGGCAGAGCGGCAGAGTAATCTGACGTCTCGCCGCTTTTCTATTGCATGAGCAGCCTCACAGGAAAATTAAAAGAGGACAAAAGAGGAGAATCCATAATGTACCTGTTCATTCATAGGCAGCGCCCGCCGCCCTGTAGGATGCAACCTAAAATCGGCATTCTTCCATAAGCTTTACAAAGTTCTTTTTCGCTTATTAAATGGAGGCCGCGTTCCAACTTGCGGCCTCCCCTTGAAATCACAACATTTCGGTTTGAAATAATTGGTTGACAGACCATACCCCTCGCAGTAAAGTAAAGATACAATGATGGAAAGTGCAGGTGAACTATTATGAAAGCTAATCTTGCATCTTTGCTTTGCACAGCGGCACTTCTGGCTGGCGGCGTGCCGTTCGCGGGCGCGGCAGACATAGTTACTGCTATTCCTACTCGGGAAATGGGGCAGACCGTTTACGTCAACGACACCCGTGTCACCCCCACCGGCTACAACATCGCGGATAACAATTATTTCAAGCTCCGTGACATTGCGGCCCTGGTGGGGTTTAGCGTGGAGTGGGATCAGGATACGCAGACAGTGGAGATCAGCTCGGAGCGCACGACAGGCAACCTGAACGGCATTACAGACAGCTCTGTAAGTGGAACAGCCGCCAAAGTAAGCGGCCAGCGGTTTGCGCTGGATGGATACTACATCAACATGAAGGCTTATCTGATCGGCGGCAACAACTATGTGAAACTGCGCGATATCGCCCTGCAAATCAATTTCGGCGTCAGCTACGACAACGAAAGCGGCAGGGTCACCATTTATCCCGGCCTGTTCTACGGCGAGGAGCCTGCAGGCAGTACAATCAGCCTGGGCAGCGGCTCCAATGTAACAGAGGAGATGCTTCGCACTTGGGAACTGCAAATGGTGGACCGGATCAATGAGGAGCGGTGGAATGCTGGGGTGCCGGAACTTGCTCTTGATGATGATCTGATGAAAAGAGCGCAGGCATGGGCTGAACATCTAACAACAGATTTCAGGCACTCTACCTGGTCGGAAGTAACAGAATTTGCCGAAAGCATAGGGGTTGCACCGGAGGCTATTTCTGGTGGCGAAAACATTACCGGAGCAGGACTTCTCACTGGGATCGGGTATGATCCTATGACCTTGAGCATGAACAATTTTATGGCATCGGAAGGACACCGGAATGCAATACTGAATCCGGAATTCACTCGCATCGGTGTTGGTTTCGCTGTTGCAGAGGACGGCAATATCTATTGCTGCCAGCATTTCGGACGTTAGAACTTCATAATGGTAAAAGCAGGATTCACAGTGATCCTGCTTTTTTCAGCACAAACCGTCTTTCCTGTATGAAAGGCGGTTTTTCCATCTCAGAAGGAGGAAAACAAGATGATAAAAGATATCATGAGACGGGCGGCAGCCGGTATGCTGTCCGCCGTCACCATGCTGTCCGGCGTGCCTTTGTCAGGTGCGCTGGACTTCGGGCCAATTGCACGCGCAGAGGAAGATGATGTGGCATCAGAGATCGTGATCAACATTGGCGATACATACAATGTCGCGGATCGAGGGGTGCATAAAGCATGGTTCCAGCAGAACGGCGCGCCCCGCAACGTATGGCCGATGTTTACCACGGCATCGGACGGCACAGAGATCCGCGCATACTGCGCAGACCATTCCAAAACCAATCCGGGTACCAGCGGTATACCGTACACAGTCACCAGCCGTGTGGATGATATGCATGTATACGGTGTGGCGGTCATGAGCGACGCGCGCATGACGCTCAATGAGTTTATCTCAACGGTAGGCAGCCCGCTGAACAGTGATAACTTCACCGAGGATATGTACTTTTCTGCCACGCAGGCAGCCATCTGGGCGGCACTGGGCGAGGTGCAGATCGCGGCAAACAGCAGCTTCGGCGTCAGCTACGCAAGCTCCACCTCGCTGGGCTACCGCGCGAGCGGTAAAATGCTGTCCGCCAGTACCACCTCAGAAGCTCTTACGCTTTTTGCGGCTATTCAGATGCTTGAGTACGGCAATGTTTTTTATGCGGTCTGGGGGCCGAACGGCAAAGGGCACGCCCCTTGGATCGGTGCTTCCATCAACTATACGCCGGGCAACACAGAGTACACGCCGGCAGCACAGAAGAGCGGCTCGGTGGACTTGCCGCAGGGTATTGTGAACTCCGGCGTTTTTGCAGAAAAACAGATAAACGGCCAGGCATATATGGTGCTGCCTATGGCGGCTGCATCCGCTACATTTGTGCGCGGCAACCGGATCTTTGTACGAGCGGACAATATGCCGGATGGTGCGTTCCTCATGGATGAGCAGGGCAACAAGAGTATCGTGGACAACGGGTCTCAGCGGCTCACACTTTCGAATGTTGTCAGCAATAAAGAGTTGTACAAGAACGGCAACGACATGGCGTACGGCGAAACATTCCTGTTCTGTATCCCAAAGGAGACTGCAGAGCAGATGGATGCAGGCTCGCAAAAATTGGGTACATCGATCGCGGTAAGCATGAACGTGGATCGGTACAATGTCTTTGCAGCCAGCACGAGCAGTTCCTATGTCCAGCCTATTATCTTGGTTGAGCCTGCTGTACAGGCGCTCAGCGCCACTTTGGCATTCAGTTCAAATCCAAAGCCCACCGAAGATAAGGTCTCGCTGAAAGTGCTCAAGACTGATGCATCCGGCGCGCCACTGCAGGGTTGCACTTTCCAAATCATTTATCTGGAGTCCGGTCAGCAGCAGACGCAGGAAGTCACTACAGATGGCAGTGGCGAAGCGGTGTTCAGTGAACTTCCGTTAAACACCGATGTGACAGTCAAAGAGACCGCTGCACCGGAGGGCTACACACTCCTTCCGGACAAGATCGTCAACACCGGAACCACCGGCGGCAAAACACTGGAGTTCACCTTTGCCAATTCAGATGACCATGTCTTCAAGGTCCATAAGGTCAGTTCAGCGGACGGCCGAAACCTGATGGGAGCAACCTTTGAGGTGCGTGGCATTGACAATGACTATAAAAACACCTTTACCACAGACGCCCTCGGCGAGTTTACGATCCAGGGCAGGGATCTTCCCATCGGCTCGTATGAAGTATATGAGATTGCTGCGCCGGAAGGTTACATGACAGATGGCTCGGACATCCAGACCTTCTCGTGGGACAACACCCGTGACGTTACCCTGACCTTCCAGGATGCCCCGCTGCCCGGCATTCAGATCTACAAGTACGACAAGGAAAGCCGGGAACCGCTCGCGGGCGCGACCTTCGAGATCCGCCGGGATGGTCAAGTCCTTCAGACAGTCAAAACCGACGTCAACGGCTATGCCCGTATGACAAATCTCAAAGAGGGCTTTTATCAGGTCGTTGAGGTCGAGCCACCGCAGGGTTATCTCAAAGATGAAGTCGTGCATGAGGTCTACATTGATCCCACTGCCGATCCGACGCAGCTGATCCGGGAGGTCAATGTGCCGAACACCAAAAAGCTCGCGATCCGTATTGTCAAGATCGACAAGGAGACCAAGGTGCCGCTCGAGGGTTTCACCTTTGACATTTACTATAATGACGCACACCTGACGTCGGTCACCACAGACGAAAACGGCGAGGCAATGGTGGAAAATCTCCAGCCCGGCACCTACCGCGTGCATGAGACGGACGGCGACACAGACCATTACAATCTGGACGCAGCAGACCAGACCGTGGAGCTGATCAAGGATCAGGCGGAGATCCCGACCCTGACATTCGAAAACACGGTTAAAAAACACTTCGGACTTCTCAAGATCGACAGTGAAACCCATAAACCGATCGCCGGTGTGACGTTTGAGATCTGGAAAGACGGTACCCTGCTCGGCAACTTTACCACAGGCAGCGGCGGCCGTATCTGGCTGCCGTACGCAGAGCCGGGTACATACAAGGTCAAAGAAACCATAACGGATCCCCGCTACGTCCTGAATGAGACCGAGTTCACGATCGAGAACAACAGCGAATATCCTACCTTCTTCACCATCCCCAATGTGATGAAGAAAGATATTACGGTCACCAAGATCGACAAGGATACTGGGAAACCGATGGAGGGCGTTGTATTCGAGGCTACACTGGATGGACGGAGCATCGGTTACTTTACCACCGGCCCGGACGGTTCGTTCACCATCCCGTATGCGGACAGCGGTACTTATATCTTCAAGGAGTACCATACGCTTGCCGGATATGAATTGAACCGTGAGCCAATCGTGATCGAACACACAACCGATGGAAATGTGGATATTATTGTGGATAATGAGGAAAGAAAAGACCTGATTATCCATAAAATCGACAGTCAGGACAAGACACCGTTGGCGGGTGTGACGTTCTCCATCTGGCGGGATGGCGAGCTGCTCGGTGACTACGTGACAGATGAAAATGGCAGGATCACGTTAGAGAAGGCCAAGCCCGGCACCTACAAGGTACAGGAGAAGGCGACGCTCCAGGAATACATTCTGAACGATGAGGTGCTGGAGATCGAGCACACCACGGATCAGGACGCCGAGGTCACGATCGAAAACACCAGGCGTCCGGGCATCCTGATCCGGAAGATCGATGCCGAGTCGCGCAAGCCGCTGGCAAATGCGGTGTTCCGCCTGGAGCGTGCGGACGGCGACGTGATCCGTGAGGACATCACGACCGGAGAGGACGGGACCGCCTATATCGAAAATCTGGACGCCGGGGACTATGTGATTACCGAAGTTACCGCGCCGTCCGGCTACATTCTGGACAGCGAGCCGCGCACAATCTCGGTCGTGCCGGGCGAGACCTATACGCTGACCTTTGAAAACACCCGCCTGCCGGGCTTGCTGATCACCAAGGTGGACAGCGAAACCGGCGAGGCTTTGCAGGGTGCAGCATTCAAGATCACTCGTGGGGACGGATCGGTCGTTCGTGAAAACGCGGTGACAGACGCCTACGGCCTGATCCATCTGCCCGAACTGGAAACCGGTACTTACATCATTACCGAGATCAAGGCACCGGATGGCTATGTGATCGATGAAACACCTAAGACTGTGGAACTGCGGGAAGGCCAGACCTACGAGGTGACGTTCTCCAATACCAAACAGTCCGGGCTTACGATTAAGAAAATCGATGAGGACACCCGTCAGCCGCTCAAAAATGCCGTTTTTACCATTGCCAAGGCAAACGGCGAGATCGTCAAAGGTCGTGCAGAGACCGATGAAAACGGCGTCATTACTTTGACGGGGCTCACGGACTGCACGCTGGTTGTGACTGAGATCGAGGCGCCGGATGGGTACATCCTGCAGGACATGCCCAAGACTATCGAGGTCAAGGCGGGCGGTAATTATGAACTGACGTTCACAAACAAAAAGGCTTACGGCCTGCAGATCCGCAAGGTCATCAAGGGTACAAACCAGCCGCTGGACGGCTGCACATTTACAGTGGAAAAGGCAAACGGCGAGATGGTGGGTACTTACACCACGGACTCTTCCGGCCTTGCAACTGTGACCGGACTGGAGGACGGCGTCTATGTCGTGACCGAGGTCTCCTGTCCCGAGGGCTACCGCTTGGACGCCACCCCGCAGAACGTGATTGTCAAGGCCGGAGAGCTGGCAACAGTGATGTTTGAAAACGAAAAGCTCGCCGGTGTACGCATCAAAAAGGTCGATGCAGTGACCGGCGAGGGTATTTACGGTGTGCGGTTCCTCATCAAGGACGAGAATAACAATCTGATCGGCGAGTATTCGACTGACCAGGACGGCTACATCGAGCTGGATGACCTGCTGACAGACGGCAAGAGCGCAATCAAGATCAAGGTGGAGGAGATCGCTGCCGCGGAAGGCTATGTGCTGGATGATACGGTACGAACGCTGCGCATCCGGCGCGGCGAGACGACCGAACTTGTCGTGGAGAATACTCCGATCCTCGGCCAGATCCAGGTGGTCAAGAAGTCTGCGCAGGACAATCCTGTCACGAACCAGCCTAAGGGCAGCCTGCTCGAGGGCGCGGTGTTTGAGATCACGAATGCCGACACCGGCCGCGTAGTGGACACTATGACATCGGATTCCCGAGGCATTGCCGCCTCTAACCCGATCCCGCTGGGCCGCTACTATGTACAGGAGGTACAGGCACCGCGGTTTTATCAGCTGAACAGCGAAAAAGTCGAGGTCAAGCTCAAGGTGGAAGGCGACGTGGTGCAGATCGAGATGTACAATGATGCCGCGAATATCAACACCACCATTGAAAAGACCGGCAACTACACCGTAGATGCCGGCTCGAATATGCGGTATGATTTCACGAACATCGCAAACAACTCGAATGTGCCGCTGGATAATTTCTTCTGGCATGACCGTATCCCGACAGACGCTGTCCGCGCGGCGACGCTTACGACCGGCACCTACAATGCCCGCGTCTGGTATAAGATCACCTATAAGACCAACATGAATGACTACCGGACATTGGCGGATAACCTGCTCTCGACCAACCGGTATTCATTCAAGATCGACAGCGGCTCGCTTAAGCTGGCATCCGGCGAGTATGTGACCGATGTCCGCTTTGAATTCGGCACAGTGCCGGCAGGGTTCAAAATGACCGAAGGCGCGAGCCTGTATGTTTACGTGCCGGAGTATATGTCCGGCGGATATAACATTATCAACCGTGCGGATGCCGGCGGTTCGTATCAGGGCGAGTGGGATAATTCCACCAGCACATGGGTGACGAAGATCTACCGCGCGCCCACATATACCAAGCCCACGCTTCCGCAGACCGGATTCTAACAGAAAGGATTTTTTCGTTATGCTGAACAGGAAAAAGATTCGGTGGATGATCACCCCCGTGCTCGCCGCGCTGCTCGTCAGCGCGGCGGGCGCAGCAGCACAGGAGAGTCAGCAGGTTCTGCTCGACGGCGACAAAGCAAGTTTTGAGCCGGTCAGCACCGAACTGGTTGAGATCAACGGTGTTCCGACACTCACCAAGACTTTTGAGCTGGCGCCGGACGTCGATCCCGCATTGCTCCGTGAGGAGCCGTTTTCTCAGGACGGTTACTGGTACCGCTACCAGCGTATGGACAAGTCTGATCAGGAGATAACAGACGAAAAGGAGGCCGAGGAAACCGTTACAGTAGACGCGCCTTCCAGAGAGCTTGCGGATGTGATCGACCAGTTCCCGGCAACGCGGCAATACAGCAAGGATGGCTATACCGGCGAGCTGCTGCTCGACGTGCAGAGCATCACGGTGGAAGCCACTGGGTACAGCACGGTCACGGACAGCCACCCGCACACGGTGACGAAAACGTACGAACTTGCCTACAATGATCGCAGCCTTGTGCCGGAGACGGTGCAGGCGGACGGGCTGACGCTACCGCTCACAGATCTGAGCTGGTCTGAAGCGAAAAACGTGGAGGATTCCGATGTCCCTGCTTCCTGGACAGCAACAGCGACGTACAGCAAGACGACTTACACCACCCGCGAGGTCGCGGACGGATACCAGGCAACGGCGACGTACAAGGGTGAGGTGTCCAAAACCGATGTCGGCAGTGTGATATACACAGTGACCTACACCGGCAGCAAGATCCCGATCCTGCCTGGACTCGACCCGGATATCACAGTATCGCAGATCGCGATCGTGACGGGGCTTGCGATCCTGCTCCTGCTGGCGCTGATCTTCCGCTATATCCGATGGCATATTGCCCGTGTTTACGTCTATAACGAAGAACGCCGCATCCACGACGTCGTGAGCCGCCAGTATGTGCGGGTACGGACGCCGAAGATACGGCTTTCTGCGTTGCAGGGGCATGAGGAGACCGAGTACACGGTGATTATGCGGAAACGGCTTGCCAAACGGCTGGTAGGACGCGACATCGCTATTGAGACCGGCGGCGAAGGCCAGCACCATGTCGTGGAGTCATTTGTAGGCAGTGACTATGCGTTTCAGGTGAGAATATGACATTTATTCTGATAGTTTTCTTATATCTTATTCTGGATAATGTATTTTGGCTACATAGACTGCATATATATGGGAATGTTGCAAATGGCACTGCCAAATATCGTCAGAATGTTTGAAATCTATTACTTTTTCTGAAACACATTTACTTCCATCATACGGATATATATCTAATGCAATGGAATTGGGACGATTTGAGTCTGGTCGAATTGAATTTTTAAGATCTGAATAATCTATTTGAATATTAAGGGCTTTAATTTCTTTGGCAAAATTGAATGGGCATATGACGATTGCACCTTCGTTATCATTATGATATACATTTTTTAACTCAAATGTAATTTGAAATGCAACAATTGAAGGTGGAAGTGGAATGCGAGCGCGCCATATTCCATTGATTTGGTCAGTTTCTTTAGGTGAAAAAAAGATTCCGTTAACTGAACTTGTTTGCCAATCAGACCAACTAAGATCATCGTGTTGAAAACGATAATTGATGCCATTCATGCTGTCACCACGGGGCTGAAGGATAAGCATATCGAAATCTTTATGTGATTTATAACATCCTTTGATTGTGAACTCATATGAACAAAGTAGATTATAGCATCTTCTTTTTAAAAGTGGAGCATCTTCAGGGTTGTGTAATATCTTGTAAGAAAATTGTGCTACCTCAATTCGGAGTCTACTAGTCTTAAAACGATCTCCGCTATGTGCGGGCATTTTACGTAGCTGTTCATATGTTAGTAATAGCCGAAGCGTATTTGTTCGGTTATGCTTAGATAGGATTTGGAGCGTATGCATTTTATTACGCGATTTCCACAAAAGATATATTATAACTGAAATAGAAGATAATAAGAACAATGTTGACAATATGAACCTAATATCGCCTAATCCGACACAATATCCCAATATCGTATTGAAAATTGAATAAATAAATGTAAATCTGCTCCAAGTTGAAGCCCTATCAGCATCAAAGAAGTTGTTAACTTTATCTAACACTAAAATCCCTCCGTTTCAAATCATTAGACTCTATAAATATTTTAACACACCAATATCCATTTTCAAGAAAGTAATACCCAAAATGATATACCATCGATAAGCCACATTCTGTGGTGGATACTTCAGTTTAGACAGGGTGAACAAACTATACTTTTAGAAGATGAATAAGCAAAAGCTGAGAAGTAAAAATCTCGCCTTTGTCAAGAAGGCTGCTTTCGGCGGCCGGTCTCTCAAAAATGGGATTTTTGTAAAGGAGTTGAATTTCATGAAAACCACCATCAAACGCGCCGCCAGCGGCGTGCTGGCCTGCGGCCTGCTGGTGCTCAGCCTGCCGTTTGCATCGGCGCTCGAGTACCGCTATGACGCAGACCTTTATGACAACCACTTCTACACACCCACTTCCAGCAACCATGCGCTGGATCTGGACAGCAAAGATGATTCCGGCGGCAGCACCATTGTTGTACCGTCGGGCAGTATGGGCACAGAGGCGGATCAGACCACACCGCGCACTGGCTCACCCATTATCCCGGTTGGATCGTATATAGACCCGTGGGGCAGCGCGGTGGAAAAGCAGATCGCAACAGACGAAACGCTGAACGGTCTGGAGGGCTTGTCCTTTAACCGGCTGGAAGGCATGGGCGGCGGCTATACCGCCCAGAGCCAGCTCACCACTACAAACGGGCATTTCGGCGCGGTGTCCATCGGCAGCCGCGGGCTCTTTGCCTATGTTTATCCCGGCGCTACCTATGAGAGCATGCAGAAAGGCGCCGGCCATGTGGACGGGACAAGCGTCTGGAACGGCAATGTCGCCCTGTGCGGCCACAACCGCGGCTCGTGGCCGTATTTCGGTAATCTGAAATATGTGCAGGTTGGGGACGTCGTTACCTATAAGACGTCACTCGGCACCCGCACCTACCGTGTCACCTTCGCCGGGCGCATCCTTGCGACGGATACCGATGTGCTGAATCCCACGGCGGACAACCAGATCACCATGCTCACCTGTATCGCAAACGAACCGGCTTACCGATTCTGCGTGATCGGACAGGAAATTCGATGAAGGGGTGGTACAATGAAATTCCGCGGCATGATCGCCGCCTGCCTGACAGGAATACTGTTCCTGCCGGCGAGCTGCGCGGACGATAAACCCAAAATGGAGGTGCCCGACACGGACACGGCAGTATTTACACAGATGGAACAGACAGAGCTGGAGGGATGGAACGGTGCAGAGGCTGAGACGGTACGGGATATGCCGCTGGTGCGGCAGGAAGTGGAGCTCGCGTCAGGAGGTACGGCCGCCCTGTATGCACTTGATACGGGCGAGGAGCCAGCTGCCGGCACGGATGAACTCACATCGGTCAGTACGGAGCTGGTGCTGAACAGCACTGCTGTCCAGATGGGTGAATACGGTACCGTGCGGGAATTGGCAGAGAGCGAGCTGTACCACTGGGCGGATGCGAGCGAGTTCGATTATATCCAGTACACGCAGCCAATGCAGATCAGCGAGACCCGGTATGCAGTTCACCTGCGGCTCGAAAATGACAAAGTCGGTATGGAGCAACTCGTCTGTTACACCGGCCTTGGCAGCGGCGTTGCCCGTGTGGACCGCTTATGGCGTTCCATTACAGATCTACAGGCAGATGAAGGCTCATTCGCATTCGACGAAGCGGCTGCATATCTGATCTCAGACCAAACCTTATAACATACACAAGCCGGTATGACTTTCCCATTCATACCGGCTTATTTTTTCGGAGAGGAGAGAGAACATGACAACAAAGAAACTGCGTTTCCCCATTTTGCTGCTCGTCCTGTGGCTTGTGGCAGCGATCCTGATCCCGTATTCCTACGCAGCGGGCAGTACGCACTGCGTCGAGGTGAAGGCGGGCACAGGATATACGTCGGATGCCGTTGGCGTCAATGTATGGGAGACAGGGGTTGCACGGGATATCACTTTCACACCTCTGGATGGGTATCGGCTTGCTGCGGTCATCGCCGCCTACGGCGAAGAAGATGCAGAAGTTTCGCTTCAAGTCAGTGATTTGCCTGAACAGCTTACGGTGAATGGCTTGGTGCTGCCGCTGGCCTATCTCGGGCGGTCTGTGACTGTAACCGTGCCGGGCAACTGCACCGGCGATCTGACATTATCCGCATCTGCCGAAGCAGCAAACTGCCGCGTGGATGTGACTGCGGACAGCGGCATCGAGGTCAGCGGCGGCGGGTCGTATGGCATCGGCAAGGCCGTGACCATTACCGCTGTGCCTTCCGGCGAAGCAGAGATCACCCGTGTGCAGGTGACACGCATGGATGCAGGACAGGCCAACACAGCTGACATTGCGGAAAGAGCAGTGACAGTGGGCGGAAAAGCCTATCCGTTCACTGTCACGGACGGTCGGGTCACAATGACGCTCACCGCAGAAGAAAACCTCGTCATCCATTTCTTCAGCAACGGTCGGCCGGGTGAACAGCCGTTTATCATCCGCGTGAGCGGTGATAAAGGCGTAGACATAGGTGGCAGCCGTATTGAAGCGAAGCGCGGGAATGATGTGAATATCCGTGCGCAAGCTGAACGCGGCTATGAGATCACGGAGGTACGGCTGGAGAACAGCGGCCTGTCTGCTATCGGCTATGTTTCCGAGGGGCGCGTCTGGCTGGGAGATAAAGTGTATCGCATAGACCGTGACGATGACCGCGTGATCCTGCGCCTTACCGATGTGCAGTCCGATATGGAGATCCGCTTTATTTCTGAGCTGGACGAGGATAATATCCCGGTTACCATCTCCGAAGGTACGGGTACAGACATTGACAAGGATTGCGGCAGTACGGTCAGCGAAGGGACGGATGTACAGTTTACGATTTCGCCCAAAGAAAACTACCGGCTCAGCCGCATTACCCTGTCCGTAGACGGTGTTTCCCGCACTGTGGGTGCAGACGAGGATGAAATCAGCGTGGATGGCAGGGATTACGAGCTGCATCACAACGGGGACAGCGTCATCCTGTATGTGGATAACGTATATGCCCCGGTGAGAGTGTCAGCAACGGCGGCGAAGCTGTCTGCCTATGATAACGAGGTAGAGATTGGGGCAGCGCAGAACTGCAATATCACTGCTTCGCGGGCGGGCGTAAATGATGGAGGATCAGTGACTTATACGGTCACCCCGAAACAAGGCTATGCGCTGTATACGGTCACGCTGCGCATGGGCGAACGGCAGGCAACTGCCAGCGTGAAGTCCGACACCATTAAGGTTGGAAGCAGGTCTTATCCCATGACGCTTTCCGATAAGGGCGTCCTCAAAGTCACCATAAGCAATGTCCGGGACGATGTGAAGCTGGATGCTTACGCCGTACAGGAAACCAGCGGCACACTGTACCTGCGCAGCGGGATCACGGAGCCGTATTTTGAGGGCATGGGCAATAGACGCTTCTGCCCGGAAAACACGCTGACCCGTGCGGAAGCGGCTGTGATGCTGGCGCGGCTTACGAATTATTCGGACCTCACCGTTTATCCCAGATGCGGCGCGGCTGATGTGGCGTCAGGCAGCTGGTATGCCAATGCGGTCAATGCGTTTTATGACGCAGGGATCGAGACCGCGCCGTATTTCCGGCCGCACGCGCCCGTTTCCCGGGCCGAATTGGCTGTGTGGCTGTACCGCCTGAGCGGTTCGCCTGCCGTCACCGTCGGCACAATGGCTTTCCCGGATGTCCCCAGCTATGGAGAAACGCATGATGCCGTAGCTTATGGCCAGATGCATGGCTGGATTAACGGTTACGCGGACGGCACCTTCAAACCGGATGTCTCAATAACCCGTGCGGAGGCGGCAAAGCTGATCAACCGCGTGACAGATCGCTCCCTGCAGGTAGATATGGAATCTGTTACATTTGCAGATGTATTGCCTTCGCACTGGGCGTATAGAGAGATCCTGAGCGCGTCAAACCATGTTCAGTAAACGAAAAAACGGGGAGCCTAAGCTCCCCACTGCATCAACTGCATTCATCTATGATATGCTTTGCACGCTCCATGACCTCACGCCGCCAGTTCGCCTGTGCGGAATTTGTGTTGGCAGACGCACTGTTATATGTACGGAGTGCCGCCTGGCGCAGTGCGGCAGATCGCTCACCGGAAGTAAACCGCTGTTCGGCGTTTTCCAGATCGATGATGGTCTTAGTAAGGCTGTCGCTGTTATCCCACAACATTGTTCTCACATCCTGATATTCATAGTCCTGCACCAGTATAGCAGGACTGAACGATCCAGTCAACAAAGGAGGGACTTTCACATTGAATCAAAACGAACTGCAAAAGGCGCGTATCCATTCAGATTTTATGAAACGCGCCTTTACCTTTTACCGGATTGCAATTGTAATAATCATCCTCGGCGCGATCCTGATCCCACAGGCATTTGCCGTAGAGGATATGTGGACAGCTGCTGACCGCATTATCAAAGATGTATACAGCAAAATCGCGGCCATATCCACTGTGCTTGCAGGCCTGATGTCTGCTGTCGCTGTCATCGGTGCCAAGATGAGCGGGACACAGCAAAAGGCTGACAGCGCATGGGATTGGCTCAAAAGGGTCTGGCTTGCATGGGTAGTGATTAATGGAATCGGAGCATTTATCGCCTATGTCCGTCCGCTGTTCGACGGTTTGGCAACGCTCGAATGACTTTGGATGATCAAATAGTTTATGCACAGCATACAACTGTGAAATAGTGATTTTCAAAAATATTTGTTTCTTAGCAGCAGATATGGTATATTATATCTATAAAAGAGGTGCGCGCATGTATCCTGACTATTATGTGATTTCGCCAGCGGGGGATCGCATCCCTGTGACCATGCGAGAAGCTCAAAAAGATGACTATGAGCAAACAACATATGGATGGCAGAGTAACTGGAATTCTTCTTATATACAACAACCGCAACTGAAAAAGTATGCGATGGAGACCACAGAAACTCATGAGCTGCTCGGCCTTTGTGCATTCCATGATATGCCGGAAAGCGTGTTACTGTTCGTAACATATATGGAGAGTGAGCCGGGCAGCAATCCCAATATAACAACCCATCGAGCATATTCAGGGGTCGGAGCAGTGATGCTGGCATTCGCCATTCAGTTGTCGATTGACAATGGTTACGGAGGGGCGATTGCTTTGAAGGCAAAAACATCCGAACTACGGGAACACTATATACAATGCTATGGTGCGATACCGTTCAGCCATTATGATCCGTTTCTTCTCTTAATAGACGGAGAGGCGGCGCAAAACCTTTTTGTGAAATATTTGAAGGAGGGATAACTCATGGCAGATAAACAATTCAGCCGGTTAGATGAACTGGGCGCCCCGAACAGCTATGTAACGCCTCCCACAGAGCAGGATCTTGCCTATACTGCTTATTTCCGCGAGGTCTGTAAGCGGTATAATATAGACTTTGCCACGGCAGATGCAGACGAACGGGAGTTTGTCATGAGGATGGCGGATAAAGGTTTTTTCCCAAAACGCGCGTAGTCCAAACCACAATTTAATATCGTAAAGTAATATCGTAAAGACGCTTCCATTTTTGAAGCGTCTTTTCTTTTAGGCGGCGCCGTATCACATTCCCCTGATACGGCGCCGTTTTTGTTTTCACCCGGAAGGAGGCGGCCGAAAATTCTCGAAAAATTAGTAAAAGCCCTGTTTGAATGGCTGGCGTCGCTCTGGTACGAGATGGTGGAGTATCTGCTGGATCAGCTCATGGAGCTGTTCAATGTGGATCTCTCCTACTTCGCAGAACGCGTGCCGGTCATAAACGAAATAGCGAACATCTTTGTTGCAGTGGGCTGGGCGCTGCTCATCGGCAACCTGGCGTATCAGGCGATGCGTTCTATGGTCTCGGGCGTCGGGATCGAGGCGGAGGAGCCTGCACGGCTGTTCCTGCGCACCGCGATGTTTTCCTTCCTGTTGTTGGTCAGCCGCCAGATTTGTGATATCGGCTTCGGCCTGTCCGCGACCGTTATGAAAATGCTGCAGATACCGGACGCCATCACCTTTGAGCCGTTCGGCGAGGAGACCTTTGATACTCTCCCCAATGCGGGCTGGCTCATCGTCATTATCGTCAACATCGTGATCCAGTGGCAGCTCATCCGGCTGTTCTTTGAGGTCGCAGAACGGTATGTGATCCTCTGTGTCCTCACCTACTGCGCGCCGCTCGCCTTTGCGATGGGCGGCTCGAAAAGCACCAGCGATATCTTCCGCGGCTGGCTGCGGATGTTTGCCAGCATGTGTGTGCTCATGGTGTTCAACCTGGTGTTCGTCAAGCTCGTGCTCTCTGCACTCTCTACCGATCCGAACGGCGCAGCTATTATCCCATGGGCCATGCTGGTCGTTGGCATTGTTCGCATGGCAAAGAAGATGGACGGCATCATCCTACGCATCGGCATGAACCCGGCCCTTACCGGAGACCCTCTGGGGACACATTTCCCCGGTGCGCTTACTGCCATGACACTGCGCAGTATCGCGTCCATCGTGAGCCATACGGCGGCGAAAAACACTCCGTCCGCTGGGCACGGCAATACATCCGGTCAGCCCCCGCAGGGTGATCCCATCCTGCGCGGCGGTATGGCGGGCGGCGCGGTGAGACCTGCTTCCGGTGCATCTGGGACAACCGGGTCGCCGCAGAGTACGGCAGGGCAGAAAAACACCACACTCAGCAGCGCCGCAGTCAATGGCGCAGGTTCGGGTGCACGCATGGCAGGCACGATGGCGGCTTTCCACAGCCGGTACGGAGCGGATAACGCTGGGGCGATGCAGCAGGTGCGGCAGGCGATCAGCATTGATGCAGATGACTGGGAGGCTGAAAGCTATACCGGCAGCAGCGTGGTGCAGAACAGCACTTCCCAGACCGTTTCAGGCACTGGCAGCCGTGTCATGCCGCCTGCCCCGCCCATGCGTCCGCTGCCTGCGGATTTCGGCCGCATGAGTCCGCCGGAAACAGACAGCAAGCTGCCGCCGGTCACGCCGCCGCGCACAGCAGATGGGCAGGCCAGCCATATGGTTTCCCCGGTCCCGCCGCAGCACATACCGCGATCGCCGGAACAGGCGCTGCAGGACTTCTCCGGAAGAAGCCCTGTGCCGGAAGCAGGTGGAGATACAGCCTCCGCGCCGGGACGCAGCACTACACAAACAGAACGTGTCCGGCAGTCCGGTAAGATCAGCCCTGTCATGCCGCCATCGCCGCGGCAGGTACAGCAAAACCGGATGGGAGTGGAAAACCATACATCCATATCGAACACAGAGCAGCCGGCGGTACAGCCGGTTGCTCGCGTGACGCCGTCCCACCCGTCCATACCGGCTGGCGGAATGCAACAGGTTAAAGACGGGACGGTGGCAGCTTCGGGCACTGCGGCTGTAACGGCTGCTACTGCCGCTGCCGTCGCAGGCAGCATGGCATCCGGCCACGCAGAACAGGCCCGTATTTCACCAGCCCGGGACGCGCCGCCGCAGACAATGCGTCCGGTTTCCGGAAGTGCGGTCTCTCCGGCACGACAGCAGGCTGCATCTGCCGGACGGCAGATGCCGTCCGGGGTGCCTGCGCGGGTGACGCCCTCGGCGCCGCATAAGCCGCCTGCACAAACGGCTCCACAGGTCACGCCCGCAAATCGGCCAGATATAACACCAACTGCATCGCCACAGGTACAGGCACAGCCATCTACAAAGATACAGCCGGATGTTACGCCTGCAGACCGCCGTCCGGCCTTTATCCCGGCGAGACGGGAACGAAAACCGGAGCGCTCGGATCCTGCGTCCCGTCCGGACGTCAGCCCGGGTGTACGCACACCAGATATGGTAACACCGCCGCCCACCGGCCAGCCGCGTGCGCTGCGCCGCAGCGCACAGCCGCTGAAAAACAAAGTGACGCCGGAGGCACCAAAGAGAGGAGGAACCCGCAATCGAAAACGCAAGAGAAAGAAATAATCACAGCCGCACCGCTGCTGCCGCCGCGCGGATCGCGCAGGCGGCATGGGCGGGCGGCGTCCACGGTGCGGCAGCTGCAGTGGCGGCACATGCTGCGCCAGCGCTTCTCAAGGCAGCACTGGCACTCATCCTGCTGTTCCTCTGCCTGCCGCTTTTGCTGCTGCTCGCCATCCCCTGTAATTTGTTCGGAGCGCCCAGTGTAGACTCCGCTGATATCCAGGAGATGACCGCGCAGGCGGAAACGCTCACCGCCACATGGAAGCAGCAGCGCACGCTGGAGCAAAAGGCGGTAGACCTGTTCGTCCCGCTTTTGCCCGAAGACCTGGGCTTTATCCGGATCGAGAAGCAGCTCGGCAATACGAATGACTACTGGATGATCGCCATTACATCTGTCCACAGCGAACAGGATGTGATGACGATAGACGAAGCGAAGATCGTCCAGACCATGCAGGCGAAGCTGAAATATGAACTCAAAGCGGAATACGACGGGGAAGGAAATTTCACCGGCTATGTGTTGGTGATCTCGGATATGACGCCAACCGAACTCATGGACAAGCTCGGCATGGATGAGCAGCAGCGCATGTGGGCGGAGGTCATCTATAACACGATCTGCGATGCGGAATACAGCGCGCCGAACGGCTCCATGGATAACACCGCAGGGATGGATTTTTCCGATGTCGTCTTTACCGGCCGCGGCAATTCCAAGGATGTGGTGTATTTCAGCCAGTACGATTCCCGCTGGGGTGGGCTGATGTACGGCCTTACCAATACCATTGCGGGAGCAGGCTGTGGGCCGACCTCGCTTGCCATCTGCGTATCCACGCTTACGGATACGGTTGTCACGCCGCCGGAGGTCTGTGACTGGTCCGTAAAAACCGGCCACCGCTGCGAGGGCAGCGGCAGCTACCACAGCCTGATCCCGGACGGTGCGGCGCATTACAATGTTCCGTGCCGCGGCATTGGCCAGAACGGGAACGAACTGGTGAAAGCCTTGCAGGACGGCAAGCTGGTCATCGCGATCATGTCTGCCGGGCATTTTACCCGCGGCGGGCACTTCATTGTGCTGCGCGGCATCACGGATGACGGCAAGATCCTCGTTGCGGACTGCGCCAGCTATGAGCGCAGCCAGAAGGAATGGGATCTCAGCATTTTCCTTGCCGAGTGCAATAAAGGCGCCGCGGCCGGCGGACCGTTCTGGGTACTGGGATGAAAGGAGGAGATAGTATCATGAATCCATATTCAGACGGGCATGTGCTGCGCATAAGACTTTTTCGCATGAAACACGGCATAACGCTCCGTGAGTTATCTGCACAGTCCGGTATTACAGTACAGCGGATCAGCGGCATTGAACGGATGGAATTTTCCCTCACACCGCGCAGCAAAGAGCGGATATTATGCGCGCTGGAAAACGTAGTGCATAACCGAGCCCGTGATACGTCCAGTGCGGTATATGACTTCCATTCCGGGCGCGAAAGATTATTCGATGTTGTTGTGGAAAAGGAGGAAGATGATTGGGATGCAGCAAAATGAAGACATCTACTACATCCCCGTGAATTTCACGGACGCAGGCCGCGTGCTCGGTTTGTTTGAGCTGCGCAACTGCATTGAGGCGGCGGCTCTCGCTGTCCCTACGGTGGGTCTGTGTACCCTGATCGCGAACCTCACTCCGTTTTCGCTTACGGTAAAGCTGATTATATCACTTTGCCTGCTTGTGCCGGCCTGCGGTTTTGCACTCGTCGGCATACGGGACGAGTCGCTGTCAAGGTTTCTCATCACCTATTTTCACTGGCGGACAAGCCGCCGCATCGCATTGAACAAAGGAGAACCGATCAAATATGAACGTAAAAGAAATCATTTTCGGCGATCAGGCGCGCGCCGCGCAGAGCCTCGCGCCCGCAGATAACGACCTGCAGGGCAGTCTGCCAATCGCGGATGTTGATTACGCTGTCATCAAAACGCGGGATGGTGGACTCGTCGGCGCATTTGAAGTCCTGCCAATGAACTTCTT
>NZ_CALWUM010000016.1 GCF_944384765.1 uncultured Agathobaculum sp.
TGGGACTTGAACCCACGGCCTCCAGCGTGACAGGCTGGCGCTCTAACCAACTGAGCTACCGGGCCGAATCGCCGCCGCTGTAATCATCAGCGGCGAGATTTATTATATCGAAGAATGCGCAAAATGTCAACAGTTTTTTTACTCTTTTTTCATTTTTCTGCATGTGCCAAAAGTGCAAGCAATTCCGCCCGGGTAAACGTATAGATTTTGTCGCAGAATTGGCAGGTGACCTCACTCGTTTCCTGCTCCTGCGCCATCTTGGACAGCTCGTCCCGGCCCATGCTGACCAGGGCGCGCTCCACCTTCTCCCGGCTGCACGCGCAGCGGTAGCCGATCTCGTCGGTTTGCAGGAAGTCGACTGCAAAGCCGTCCAGCACCACGCTGACGATCTCCTCCAACGTCATGCCCTTATCCAGCATGGCGGTCATCGGCTCGAGCTTTGCGAGGTTCGCCTCCAGGCGGTCGATATCCGCGTCCTTGACGCCGGGCATCAGCTGCACCAGCCAGCCGCCCGCGCAGCGCACCGAACAGTCGGTGTCCACCAGCACGCCGAGCGCACACGCGGACGGAATCTGTTCGCTTTCGGCAAAATAACGCGTGACATCCTCGGCGATCTCGCCGTCGACCAGCGCGACTGTGCCGGTCACCGGGTCCTTCAGGCCGATGTCTTTGATCACCATCAGGTAGCCGCGGCCCACCCCCGCGCCGACAGCCAGCTTACCGTCCGGCCGAAGCGGCAGATCTGCCGACGGGTTTTGCAGGTAGCCGCGGACATAGCCGTCCGCATCGCCCACGCAGACGATCGCGCCCAGCGGGCCGTTGCCCTTGACCTGCACGGTCACCGAACCGTCGTCCACCTTGAGCTGGCTGCCCATGATGGCGGTCGCAGTCAGCGTGCGTCCTAACGCCGCAGTTGCGACCGGCGTGGTGTGGTGGATCTGCCGCGCCCGCTCGACCAGGCCGGTCGTCACGGCG
Organism: uncultured Agathobaculum sp.; assembly: GCF_944384765.1. Lineage (GTDB taxonomy): Bacteria > Bacillota > Clostridia > Oscillospirales > Butyricicoccaceae > Agathobaculum. The sequence goes on from NZ_CALWUM010000016.1 coordinate 976, forward strand.
GCAGAAATCTGAATGCCCGCGTTGCGGGCGATTGCGCGAAGCAAAGTATCGCTCATATAAAATTAGTCTCTCTTTCGTGCGGTAAAATAAATCCGGTCCTCCCCGCCCCGGACAGGTGCAAAGGACTGGTCTCCATAAGTCTTGATTTCGCTGAAACCCGCGCGCGTAAGCATCACGGTCAGCGTTTCCGGCGTGTAGATGCGCTCCTCATGCGTTTCCTGGGCGCGCGTCCAGCCCTCGCCCTCGCGCGTGAAAATGTCGAACTGATAGGCGCACAGACCGTCCTCGACGGCTGCCTGCCACACGCAGAACACATCCTTATCCTCGCGCACATAGGCGTTACCGTCTATCCGGGCGAATTTCTCCGGCGTATTGACGTCGAACACAAACAGCCCGGTCTTCGGCTCCAAAAACAGATGTACCCGCTTAAACGCCCGCTGCAGGGCTGCGGGATCGGTCACATAATTGATGCTGTCCAAACAGCACAGGCACACATCCACCGTGCCGTACAAGTCGAGCTCCTCCATGCGCTGGTTGAGAAACAGCGGCCGCGGCGCGCAGTCGATCGTGTTCTGCATGGCCTGCATGAGCATGTCGGGCGAAGCGTCCGCGCCGATCATCTCATAGCCGCGCTCGGCTAAAATTTTGGTCAGGCTGCCTGTGCCGCAGGCCAGATCGAGGATCAGGCCCGGTTGCACGCCTTCGCGCGCAAACAGGCGTTCAAAAAAATCCGCCCAGTCTGCATAGCCGACGTCGTCCGTAAAGCGGTCATAGTATGCCGCCAGCGCCTGATAGCTATTCATCGTCTTCCTTCAGCCGGTCGAGCATGCGGCGGTAGCCGTCCGACCCGTATACCAGGCACTTGTTGACGCGGCTGATCGTTGCGGTGGACGCGCCGGTCTCCTGCACAATATCGCTGTAAATCCGGCCTTCATCCAGCATGCGCGCCACCTGGAAGCGCTGCACCATGGCGCGCAGTTCGGAAATCGTACACAGATCCTCGAAGAAATCATAGCACTCGTCCACGGTCTTGAGCTTGAGGATCCCGCGGAACAGGATATCCATATCCTCATCCTTTAATTTCCGGTTCAAAGCTTTCCCCTCCTTATTCCAAACCTATCCTGTATGATGGCTCTATTATATCATAGTGCTTTCGTAGTGTAAAGCATGAAAAAAGCAAAGGATTAACACGCTGCTATGTTTCCCGCATAAAAATACAGCCCATTGCAAAACGAACCGCATCCGTGCGGATGCGGTTCGCTTTTCTGTAACCTGTTTAAGATGCAGGACCTTATGCCTTGCCGTTGCAGCCCAGAACATTAACCAGCTTGTGGGTAACCATGTCCTTGACAGCCTGGCGAGCGGGCTTGAGGTACTGACGGGGATCGAAGTGATCCGGATGCTCGTCGAAGTACTCGCGGATGGTAGCGGTGATCGCAAGACGAATATCGGAGTCGATGTTAATCTTGCAGACAGACAGCTGCGCCGCGTGACGGAGCTCGTCCTCCGGAATACCGATAGCATCGGGCATCTTGCCGCCATGCGCGTTGATCTTGTCAACAAACTGGCGCGGAACGGAAGAAGAACCGTGCAGAACGATCGGGAAGCCCGGCAGACGCTTGGAAACTTCCTCAAGCACGTCGAAACGGAGCGGAGGCGGAACCAGAATGCCCTGCTCGTTGCGGGTGCACTGCTCGGGAGTGAACTTGTAAGCGCCGTGGGAGGTGCCGATGGCGATAGCCAGCGAGTCGCAGCCGGTGCGGGTTACGAACTCCTCAACCTCTTCCGGATGGGTGTAGGAAGAATCCTCGGCAGAAACCTGAACGTCGTCCTCGACGCCGGCCAGGGTGCCCAGCTCAGCCTCAACAACAACGCCGTGCGCATGTGCGTACTCAACGACCTTCTTGGTCTCCGCGACGTTCTCGTCGAACGGACGGCTGGAGCAGTCGATCATGACCGAAGTAAAGCCGCCGTCGATGCAGGCCTTGCAGGTCTCGAAGTCCGGGCCGTGGTCCAGATGCAGAACGATCGGGATGTCCGGGCACTCGATCACAGCTGCCTCGACCATCTTGATCAGGTAGGTGTGGTTCGCGTAAGCACGCGCGCCCTTGGATACCTGCAGGATGACCGGAGCCTTCTGCTCCTGACAAGCCTCAGTAATACCCTGAACGATTTCCATATTGTTCACGTTGAAAGCGCCGATGGCGTAGCCGCCGTCATAAGCCTTCTTGAACATTTCGGTAGAAGTAACTAATGGCATGGTTAGACTTCCTTTCTGTGTGTGAATTGATAAAGAATTCCACCCCTATTTTATCAGTATGTTCGATCAAAATCAAGTCTATCCTAAAAAATGCGCATATTTTTTGCATGGCGCCCCGAATACGGGCGATATGCCAAAAAATTCTGATTTCCATTGATTTTGCGGCGGTTTTATGATACCCTAATAATGCAAGGAAATACAGTGGCGAAACCCTGTGTTTTAATTTGTTAGGAGGTTTAACATTATGAGCGAACTGAAAGGCGCTTGCGTCATCGGCCAGTCGGGCGGCCCGACTTCGGTTATCAATTCTTCCGTCCTTGGCGCGATCGAGACTGCGCTGGACAATCCGGCAATTACCCGCGTTTTCGGCATGGCACACGGCATCAAGGGCCTGCTGAACGACGACCTGTACGACATCGACAAGGAAGACCGCGAAGAGCTGGCGCTGCTGCGCTACACTCCGTCCTCCGCACTCGGCTCCTGCCGCTACAAGCTGGCTGACCCGGATGTGGACGACACCGATTACAAGCGCATCCTTGAGATCTTTAAGAAGTACGACATCCGCTATTTCTTCTACAATGGCGGCAACGACTCCATGGATACCTGCAACAAGGTTTCCAAGTATATGATGAAGTCCGGCTACGAGTGCCGCGTCATGGGCATCCCGAAGACCATCGACAACGACCTGTTCGGCACCGACCACTGCCCGGGCTTTGCTTCCGCTGCCAAGTATATCGCGACCTCCTGCATGGAGATCTATCAGGACGCGCGTGTATACGACACCGGCATGGTCTGCATCGTGGAGATCATGGGCCGTCACGCGGGCTGGCTGGCTGGCGCTGCTGGTCTTGCGACTGCGATGGGCGCAGGCCCGGATCTGGTTTACCTGCCTGAGACCGACTTCGACATGAAGAAGTTCCTCGCGGACGTCAAGAAGATCTACGAGGAGAAGGGCAACTGCCTGGTAGCGGTTTCCGAGGGCATCCACTATGCGGATGGCTCCTTCGTATCCGAGGCCAAGACCTCTGCGACCGACGGCTTCGGCCATGCGCAGCTGGGCGGCTTGGCTTCCATGCTGGCCGACACGGTCAAGAACGAACTGGGCTGCAAGGTTCGCGGCATTGAGCTGTCCCTGCTGCAGCGCTGCGCGGCGCACTGCGCTTCCAAGACCGACGTGGACGAGTCCTATATGTCGGGCAAGGCTGCGGTTGAGAACGCTGTCGCCGGCAAGACCGACTATATGCCGGGCTTCAAGTGCACCCGCGATGCAAACGGCTACAAGTGCGAGATCGAGCTGCTCCCGCTGAGCGAAGTTGCGAACACCGAGAAGAAGGTTCCGCGCGACTGGATCAACGAGGAAGGCAACGGCGTCACCCAGGCGTTCATCGACTATGCGATGCCGCTGATCGAGGGCGAAAATGTCGGCCCGAAGGTGCACGGCCTGCCGCGCTTTGCGCAGCTCAAGAAGATCAAGGCTGAGCCGTAAAACCAAATACGGAAATCCGCGCCTGCGGCGCGCGTTTCAGCAAGACTCGGGAAGGGCCGCAAGGTCCTTCCCGTTTTTCGTTTTGGAAAGGTGGGACCCAGGATGAAACGGACGATTTCCACGCCCATGCTGGCTCTTCCGGCTGTGGCCGTCTGGCTTGCAGCCTGCGGGCTGCTCAGCTGGACGCAGCTCGCCTACGACGGCGCGGTCAGCACCAACCATATCTATTTCTGGGTCTACGGCGGCGCACTGCTGCTGAGCGGCCTGTGCTCACAGGACGACGGACGGCCCGCTGCCTCCCGTACCTCGCGCTGGGGCGGTGCACTGCTCATGCTGCTTGCGGCCGCGCTGGCCTATCTGGTTGTCGAGCGCGTCGGGCAGGCCGGCATCGGTTATGTTCTATACAACCTTCAGTTCTGGTGGATCGCGGCAATGGGCCTGCTTCTGCTGGCGGTCACGCTCTGGCAGAACAGCCGCTTTCGCCGTCCGCGCAGACCAGCGCACACCTATCCTCCCCTGGCGCGCAGCGCTGCCGTTGTGCTGATCAGTTTTCTGCCGCTGCTGCTGGTCACGCTGCTCTATCTTGCTGTGCTGCACCCGGTCACAGTGGACGAGATCAAACCGGTCGGCGAGGCCGAGGGCGGAAAATTCATCGGCTGCATCAGCGGCGAGCGCACGGAGACTCCGCTCGGCGTATACTTTTTCGCGGATGGCGACCGCTGGTACTATTACGATGTGCTGACCGGCGCACCCGCTGCATACGACGACCCATACAGACCCGCATAAAAAGAAGGAATTATCATGCTTGCAATCATCAAGGATCCCTCATTCGCTGCACGGAACATCCCGTTCGGCCTCGCTGAGGTGCGCTATCCCGCGCGCGAAACTTGGGACGAAACCTCATTCCGCGCTCTGGCCGAACGCGAACTGGCGGACTGCCGCGCCCGCTTCCCGGACTACGACCGCAAGGCCGTGTTCGGACAAAATCCCTATTTCCGCTTTTTCAAAAAATTCAAAAAGACCTACCCGGTGATGCTGCAGGCCGAGTCCGTGCTGTTCAAGGGGCGGCCGTTCCCGGACGTCAATCCGATCACTGAGGTGCCCTTTTTGCTCGAACTGAGCACCTTTGTGCTGTCCGGCACGCACGACATCGACCACATGGACGGCCCACTCACCCTGTTCACGCCGGACGCTAAGCTGCCCTTTCCCGGCCTGCGCGGCGAGGAGGCGCACACTTATCCGAACGACGTGTGCGGCCGCGACAACCGCGGCATCATCCTGAGCATGATCGCGGGCGCGGACGCGCGCACCTGCGCCCGGCCGGAAAGCCGCCATGTGTTCTATCCGGTGTTCGGTACGCCGGATACGCCGCCCGCCCTGCTGGAGGAGGCACTTGCCCGGCTGACCGCTTTTGTCCGCACGCTTGCCCCGTCTGCGCAGATCGAGACCGCGGTGCTGTGACAGGCTAAAAAAGAGGCTTTGAAAAAAGCCTCTTTTTTCTTGCAGTAATTTTCCCAGCCCGTGCGTCTAATGGGTGAAAGGAGGGAGAGATGCCATGCAGTCAACCGACAACCAAATGCCCTCGTATCTGCAGGACGAGGACGGCCTGGCGCGTCTGCTGGACGACTGGGGCGACCGCCTGCTGCGCCTGTGCACACTTTATCTGGGTGACGTGCACCTGGCTGAGGATGCAGTACAGGACACCCTCATCAAGGCATGGCGCTGCGCCGGGCAATACCGCGGCAAAAGCAGCGAGATCACCTGGATCACCCGCATCGCCATCAATGTGTGCAAGAGCTATCTGCGCTCCCCCTGGAAGCGGCGGCACGCGCCCGCCGCGGAGCTGGATACGCTGCTCGCGCCCGCGGACGACCCGCAGGTGGACGACACCCTGCCCCGCGCGATCATGGCGCTTTCCCGTCCTTACCGCGAAGTCATCATCCTGTATTATTATCAGGAGCTCAAGGCGCGCGAGATCGCGGAAATCCTGCATCTGGACGTTTCTACCGTCACCGCGCGCCTGTCCCGCGCGCGCAAACAGCTGCGCGAAGCCTTGAAAGGATGGTACTACGATGAATAAACGCAACATGAGGAGGGATCTGGATATGACCATGGAAAAAATCAGATTATCGCCCGCCCGCCGCGCGCAAATCATGCAGTCCGCCTGCCCGCGCCGCCGTGCGACCATTCGGACGGCAGGCCGGATCGCGGCGGCGGTCGTGCTCGCCGTGCTGCTCACCTTTTCGGCGTTCGCTGCCGCCATCCCCGCCCTGCGGGAAGCGCTGCAAAACGCGCTCGGCAGTTTCACCGAACAGAGCCAGACGATCACAGGCATTGCCGCGGAGGACAGTGGCATCGAAGTGCGGCCGGTGGCGGCGCTGTCGGACAGCGGTATGACCTGCGTATATGTGGAGATCGAGGATCAAACCGGCGACCGGTTAAGCGGCGGCTATGAAGTATCCATCGAAATCAGCCACCCACAGGATGACCAGCCGGTGCACCTCGGCACATCGGCCAGCCAAATCGGTTACGACGCCGAGACGCACACCGCGCTTTACAAGGCCTTGCGCCCCGACAGCATAGCATCGCAAAACCCGTCAGCGGTGGTTGACGTCTGGCTGCTCGACCCACAGGCGGCGAACGGAAAAGAAACCCTCGGTCACTGGTCGTTTAAGACCGAACTTGAGCGCGCGGCGGAGCGATGCTTCACACCGGACGCAGCGGTGAACGGATACCGTGTGTTCGAGGTGCGGGTGTCTGCGCTCAGCCTGACGCTACTGATGGAAAACGGGGTGACCGACCCGACACAGCCGGACTATCACCCGGTCAATTATGCCTCTATGCCGCTCTCATTGACGCTGCATGACGGCACAGTGATTGCTGTCACTGAAAACGAGGCAAACCGTATTCTGGCAACTGACACACCGCCATCTGATGACCCACAGACCGAAGCGGAACATTATTACCATTCCGAAGTGCAGTGGCTGTTTGATCAGCCGGTGCAGCCGAATACGGTTACCGCCATCACGATTGGCGATGTGGACGTCCCCCTGCAATGAATGCAAAATCCCCTCTTTTGCGGAGGGGATTTTTGCTGCCGTCTTGCAGGAACATTTGTTCGGTGGTATAATACGGTTATCATGTAAAGGAGGCGCGCAGGATGGAACAGCAGACTCTGTTTGGCGGGGACGATACCCGCCCGCTTGCGGCGCGGCTGCGCCCGCAGACACTGGATGAATTTGTCGGCCAGACCCATCTGCTCGGCGAGGGTAAGGTGCTGCGCCGCCTGATCGAGCATGACCAGATCTCCTCCATGATCTTCTGGGGCCCGCCCGGCGTGGGCAAGACCACGCTCGCGCGCATCATTGCAAATCATACTAAGGCGTCGTTTATCGACTTTTCCGCTGTCACCAGCGGCATCAAGGAGATCCGACAGGTCATGCAGCAGGCCGAGGACAACCGCCGCTTCGGCGAGCGCACAATCGTGTTTGTCGACGAGATCCACCGCTTCAACAAAGCCCAGCAGGACGCTTTCCTGCCCTTTGTCGAAAAGGGCAGCATCATCCTGATCGGCGCGACGACCGAGAACCCCTCGTTCGAGGTCAACGGCGCGCTGCTCTCGCGGTGCAAGGTATTTGTATTGCAGGCGCTCACGGTGGACGACCTCACTTCCCTGCTCACCCGCGCGCTCACCGATCCCCGCGGCTTTGGCGGACAAAAAATCAGCATCCAGCCGGATATGCTGAAAGCAATCGCCAATTTTGCCAATGGCGACGCGCGTAGCGCGCTCTCCACGCTCGAGATGGTTGTGCTCAACAGCGATACAGACGGCGACACGGTTACCGTCACGCCCGAGACGCTTGAGCAGTGCATCTCCAAAAAGTCCTTGCTGTACGACAAGACCGGCGAGGAGCATTACAACCTGATCTCCGCCCTGCACAAATCCATGCGCAACTCGGACCCGGACGCCGCGGTCTACTGGCTCGCGCGCATGCTCGAGGCGGGTGAGGACCCGCTGTATATCGCGCGCCGCGTCATCCGCTTTGCGAGCGAGGATGTCGGTATGGCGGACTCACGCGCGCTTGAGGTTGCGGTCGCGGCCTATCATGCGTGCCACTTCATCGGCATGCCCGAGTGCTCGGTGCACCTGACGCACGCAGTGGTTTATCTGTCGCTTGCGCCCAAATCCAACGCGCTGTATATGGCCTACGAAAGCGCAAAAAAAGATGCGCTGACGCAGCTGGACGAGCCTGTGCCGCTGGTCATCCGCAACGCGCCCACCCGGCTGATGAAAGAGCTGGACTACGGCAAGGGCTATCAGTATGCGCACGACACGGCGGATAAACTGACCGATATGCAGTGCCTGCCGGACGCGCTCGAGGGCAAAACCTACTACCGTCCGACTGAGCAGGGGCTGGAAGCCAAATACAAGGCGCGGCTCGAACAGATCAAGGAATGGAAGCGGCAGCACCGCGCCCGCAAGTAACCTTTTTCCCACACAGTAAAAACCGCCGCGGCAAGTGTATTGCTTGCCGCAGCGGTTTTGTCATATCCAATTGTTTATGCGCCGAGCACAGCCTTGTGGAAGGTCTTTTTGCCCTTCTTGATCACGCAGCCATCTGCAAAGCGGTCCTTATCCAGCATGAGCTTAAAGTCCGCGACCTTTTCACCGTCCAGCGAAACGCCGCCGCCCTGCACGAGCTTGCGCGCCTCGCCGTTCGAGGACGCCAGGCCGCACTTAACCAGCAGGGTCAGCACACCGATCTGGCCGTCCGAGAAGTCCGCATCGGTCAATTCGGTCGCCGGCATATCCGCGCTGTCGCCGCCGCCGAGGAAGATTTCCTTGGCCGCTGTCATGGCCTTGTCGGCCTCCTCCTTGCCATGCACGAGCGCAGTCAGCTCGTAAGCGAGGATCTCCTTGGCGCGGTTGAGCTGCGCGCCCTCCCACTTGTCCATCTCCTCGATCTGCTCGAGCGGCAAGAAGGTCAGCATACGGATGCACTTGAGCACATCCGCGTCATCCACGTTGCGCCAGTACTGGAAAAAGTCGTAGGGCGAGGTCTTGTTGGGGTCGAGCCACACCGCGCCGGACGCGGTCTTGCCCATCTTCTTGCCCTCGGAGTTTAAAAGCAGGGTGATGGTCATGGCATGCGCATCCTTGCCCAGCTTGCGGCGGATCAGCTCGGTGCCACCCAGCATATTGCTCCACTGGTCGTTGCCGCCGAACTGCATATTGCAGCCGTAGTGCTGGAACAGGTAGTAGAAGTCGTAGGACTGCATGATCATGTAGTTGAACTCCAGGAAGCTGAGGCCCTTCTCCATGCGCTGCTTATAGCATTCCGCGCGCAGCATGTTGTTGACTGAGAAGCATGCGCCGACCTCGCGCAGCAGATCGACATAGTTCAGGTTCAGCAGCCAGTCCGCGTTGTTGACCATCTGCGCCTTGCCCTCGCCGAACTCGATAAAGCGCTCCATCTGGCGCTTGAAGCAGTCGCAGTTATGCTGGATGGTCTCGGGCGTCATCATCGAGCGCATATCCGTGCGGCCCGAGGGGTCGCCGATGTAGCCCGTGCCGCCGCCGACCAGTGCGATTGGCTTGTTGCCCGCCATCTGCAGGCGCTTCATCAGGCACAGCGCCATAAAATGGCCGACATGCAGGCTGTCCGCCGTGGGGTCAAAGCCGATATAGAAGGTAGCCTTGCCCTCGTTGATCATTTTGCTGATTTCTTCCTCGTTGGTTACCTGCGCGATCAGCCCGCGCGCTTTGAGTTCCTCGTAAAGTGTCATTGGTCTGTTCTCCCTGAAAAAATTTATTTCTCGCAAACGGTTTCCTGTCGTTTCGTATTCACGGGGCGCGCTCCTTGCGCCGCTCGTCAATAATGATCATGCGGTTATCCTCCCTGCCCGGCGCTGCGCAGCAGCTCCTCGGCATTGCGCCGCGCGGCCTCGGAGATCTGCTCGCCCGAGAGCAGGCGCGCAATCTCATCAATGCGGTGCTGCCGGTCCATCGGGCGCACATCGGTATAGCTGCGCCCGCCGCGCACCGATTTGGAGATCAGCAGATGATGGTCGCCCATCGCGGCGATCTGCGGCAGATGGGTGACGCAAAGCGTTTGTTTTTTCCTAGCAATGGCGGACAGCTTACGTGCAATCTGCTGCGCGGCGTGCCCAGATACGCCGGTATCGATCTCATCAAAAATCAGCATACCAACGTCCTCGCCCGCCGTCAAGACATTTTTGAGTGCGAGCATGATGCGGCTGAGCTCGCCGCCCGAAGCCACTTTGGACAGCGGCTTTTCCGGCTCGCCGGGATTGACCGATATTTCAAACGTCACGGTGTCGCATCCATGCGCAGACAGCTTGGTGCCGGTGTGCACCGCAATGCGCATTTTAACCTTTTCCATGTCCAACTCCGCAAGCTCGCGGACGATCTCGGCTTCCAGCCGCTTGGCTGCGGCGCGCCGCGCTTCGGTCAGCCTGGCTGCAAGCGCCCGGGCCTCGGCCAGCTGGTTGTGATACTGCTCACGCAACTGTTCGCGCCGGTTGTCCGAATCCTGCAGCGTATCCAGCTCTGCGGTGATTTTATCGTGATACGCCGCAATCTCCGCGAGCGTGCCGCCATATTTCTGCTTGAGACGGTAGATCAAGTCGAGCCGCTGCTCGACCTGCTCGCGCTCCGCGGGCGAAAAGTCCAGATTGTCGCTCCGACCGGCGACGCCGTCGCGCAGGTCGGCAGCGAGCAGCCGCACCTCCTCGGCCTGTTCCGCAAGGCTGTCAAACGCATCCGACACTTCGCCCAACCCGGTGAGCGCTTCGGCTGTCTGGTCGAGCAGCGCGCACGCGCCGCCGGTCTCATCGTCCCCCGCGAGCGCAAAAAGCGCGGTGTGCAGCGCGCCGGCAATCTTGCCCGCATGGTCGAAATATGCCTTGCGCTGGGCCAGCGTCTCGTCCTCATCCGGCTGGAGTGCTGCCTGCTCGATCTCCTCCTTGTGGAAGGTGAGCATATCGATGCGCTGCAGGCGCTCCTGCTCGCCGGTCTCGAGCGCGGTGATCTCGCGCCGCAGCGCGAGCAGCGCCTGATATTGGGGCTGATAGGCGGCAAGCAGCGCCTCGTTGCCCGCGTAGCCGTCCAGATAATCGATATGATGCTGCTCATCGAGCAGCTTCTGCCCGTCATTCTGGCCGTGGATGTCGATCAGATACGGAGCCAGCTGGCGCAGCACCGAAGCCGCTACCGGCTTCATATTCACCCGACAGGTGCTCTTGCCGTCCGCCGTGATCTGCCGCTGGATGTGCAGCGTATCCGGCTCATCCCCTGCGAGGTTCATCTCCTCCAGCAGTGCGCACAGCGCGGGCGACAGCCCAGTAAACACCGCGCTGACAAACCCCTTGTGCGCGCCTGCGCGCACAAGATCGCGACTGACGCGCTTGCCGAGCAGCGCGCCGATTGCGTCGATCACGATCGACTTACCCGCGCCGGTCTCGCCCGAGAGCACGGTCAGCCCGTCCTCCAGCTCGATATCCGCCTGCTCGATGACCGCGATATTTTCAATGTGGAGCAATTGCAGCATGGCTGCGTCCTCCCTACTTTATTTCAGAATGTCACGCGCCTGCTGGCAAAAGCGTGCAGCGCTCTCGTTGTCACGCATGACGGCGAACACGGTATCATCGCCGCCCAGCGTGCCGACCACGTCGGAGGCGCGCATCGCGTCAATCGCCATGGCAGCCGCCTGCCCCAGGCCGGGCAGTGTCTTGATGACCACCATATTCTGCGCCGCGTCGATCTCGGTGACGCACTCGCGGAAAATATTGCGCAGACGGGTAGTGAAGCTGTCCGCCGCGCCGGCGGTCGCTGCAGTGTATTTATACTTGCCGGTCTCCGCGGAGAGCGACTTGATCAGTCGCAGCTCTTTGATATCGCGCGAGACCGTCGCCTGCGTGGTATTGTAGCCGAGTGCGCGCAGATGATCGGTCAGTTCCTCCTGGGTCTCGATCTCAAACCGGTCGACCAGCTCGAGAATTTTGGCCTGCCGTTGAAATTTCATGTTCACCCTCCCTGTTTGTGTGGTTTACAGTTTTTGCTGCAGGATCTGATAAAAGCTCAGTCCTTTGAGACGCACCAGCCGCGTGCGCAGCGGCGAGCGCGTGATGACCACGCGGTCATCCGGTCGGACGGCAAAGCTCTGTCCGCCATCGGTCGAAATAAACACCTCGCTGCCGCCCTCACACGCTGCGGCGAGCGTGATGCGCCGCTCGGGCGCAAAGACAAAGGATTTTGCCGTCAGCGCGTGCGCGCAGATCGGAATGACGGCGGTGTTTTCCGCACTCGGCTCGATCACCGGCCCGCCGGCGGACAGTCCGTAGGCGGTCGAGCCGGTAGGCGTGGCAACGATCACGCCGTCACCGTTAAAGCGGGTGACCTCCTTGTCATCCGCCAGGATGCTCACGCTGACCACGCGGAACGCCGTGCCTTTGGCCACGACCACGTCGTTGAGCGCATCGTTTTCGTATACGACCCGCCGGTCCCGAATCACCGAAACCTGCAGCATCATGCGGCTGTCGATCGAATACTCGTCCGTAAAGAGCTTCTCCATCTCCCCCAGTTCGCTCGGTTCAAGCTCGGTCATAAAGCCGACATGGCCGACGTTGATGCCGAGCATGGGCACTTCATGCAGCGCCGCGACACGCGCGAGGCGCAGCATCGTCCCGTCCCCGCCGAGCACGACTGCGAGGTCCGCCAGCCGGATCGCCGCATCCGGCTCCATATAATCCACGCCTGACAGATCGAGCGGCACGTTGCGCATCTGTACTGGCAGCATCAGCCGCACGCCCTGCCTGTGCAGCCTGGCGCATACGTCCGGCAGCACGGCGCGCGCGCCGTCCTTGCGCATATTGGGATAGATGAAAAAATTCTTCATAAACAATGTGATCAGCCGTCCAATTCCGCGTGCGCCTGGCGCACGATGTCCTGCAAGTCGGGCACGCTGTCCGCGCCCTGCTTTTCCAGATAGCCCAAAAATTCGATGTTGCCCTCCGGCCCTTTGATGGGCGAGAAGGTCACGTCCTGCACGGCAAAGCCTGCTGCATGGGCGTTTTCGATAAAGTGTTCGAGCACTTCAAGGTGGATTTCGGGTTCGCGCACAACGCCTTTCTTACCGACCTTGCCCTTGCCCGCTTCAAACTGCGGCTTGATCAGGCAGGCCACGCGGCCGTCCTCGGTCAGCAGGCCGGACACCACGGGCAGCACCAGCCGCAGCGAGATGAATGACACGTCGATCACGCAAAGCGACGGGGTCTCCTCAAGCATATCGGGCGTGACGTACCGGATGTTGGTGCGCTCCATGCATTTAACGCGCGGGTCCTGCCGCAGGCTCCACGCCAGCTGGCCGTAGCCTACATCGATCGAATACACCTTGACCGCACCGCGGCGCAGCAGGCAGTCGGTAAACCCGCCGGTGGACGCACCCACGTCCATCACGACCAGCCCGGCCGGATCGATCGCAAAATAGTCGAGCGCCTTTTCGATCTTTTTGCCGCCGCGAGAGACAAAGGCGTTTTCGTTGCCGCGCACCTCGAGCGCTGCGTTTTCATCCACCATGTCGCCCGCCTTGCCGGCCTTCTGACCCGCCACATAGACGATGCCCTCCATGATCGCGGTCTTTGCGCGCTCGCGCGAGGGGCACAGCCCTTTTTCAAACAGCAGCACGTCCAGTCTCTTTTTAGCCAAGGCTTTCTTCCTTTCCCTTTCGGTTTTTCATCACATAAGCCGCAATGCTCTCCGCATCCAGCCCGCACAGGCGGCAGATCTCGTCCACGCTGCCGTGCGGCAGAAAGCGGTCGCCGGTATTCAGCAGGTCGGTCCGCTCCACGCGGTGCGCGGCGATCCATTCGCCCAGGCTGCCGCTCTCGACATTGTCCTCCACGACCACGCACCAGCCGCGCAGCGCCTCCTGCGCCGCGGCAAACGCCGCGTCCAGCGCGTCGCTGATCTCGTTTACTTTATATACCTGCGTGCGGACCTGCTTTTGTTCGAGCAGTGCCGCGGCCTCAAGCGCCCGGTCGACCATGACGCCATGCGTCAGCAGCGTGACCGTATGGCCCGGCGCCTCGCGCACACAGGCGATGGCCTGTCCCGCGGTATTGCCGCGGAATGCTCCTTCCCCGCCGCGCGGGTAGCGGATGGCGACCGGCCCGGTCTCATGATAGACCGCCTGCGTCATCATACTGCGCAGCTCGGCAAAGCTCGACGGGCACAAGATCTTCATGCTCGGCACCGAGCGCAAAAACGCGATGTCCAGCACGCCGTTGTGGGTCGCGCCGTCCGCGCCGACAATGCCTGCGCGGTCCACGCAGAACACCACATGCAGTCCGGCAATCGCCACATCATGTACGATCTGGTCGTAGGCACGCTGCAAAAACGTCGAATACAGCGCCACGACCGGCACCAGCCCCTGAGCCGCCATGCCGGCTGCCATGGCAACCGCGTGCTCCTCGGCGATGCCCACATCGAAAAACCGCCCCGGGAACCGCGTGGCAAAGCGCGACAGGCCGGTGCCCGACGGCATCGCCGCTGTGATCGCGCAAATGCGCGCGTCCCGCTCGGCGAGCGCACACAGCTCACGACCAAAGCAGGCAGAGAAATCCTCCTTTTTGCCCGCCTGAAACGCCCCGGTGACCGGATCGAACTGGGTCACACCGTGGTATTTTTCCGGCTGCTGCTCGCTCGGCGCATAGCCGCGGCCCTTTTGGGTCATCACGTGCAGTAGCACAGGTTTTTTGATCTTTTTAGCCAGGGCGAGCAGCTCGCACACGCTCTTGAGGTCGTGCCCGTCCACCGGGCCGAGGTAGGTAAAGCCCATCTGCTCGAACAGCGAAGTCGGCAGCACCAGACGCTTAAATCGCGCCTTCATGCGCGAAATCGAACGTGTGACCGCCGCGCCGCCCGGTATACGCGCCAGACGCTCCTTGACGTGCGCCTTGGCGTGCAGGTAGCGCGGGCTGACACGCAAACGCGCCAGATGCCGACTGAGTCCGCCGACATTCTGCGCAATGGACATATTATTGTCGTTGAGTACGACAAGCAGGGGTTCTTTGGAGGTGCCCGCGTTGCTCAGCGCCTCGTATGCCATGCCGCCGGTCAGCGCACCGTCGCCAATGACCGCGATCACATGGTATTTCTGTCCCTTAAGCGTGCGCGCATGCGCCATGCCGAGCGCAACCGATACCGAATTCGATGCGTGACCGGTAATGCAGGGGTCGGTCGGGCTTTCATCCGGTTTCATAAAACCGGAAAGACCGCCGTATTGCCGCAATGTAACAAAGCGGTCACGGCGGCCGGTGAGGATCTTGTGCACGTAGCTCTGGTGCCCGACATCATAGATAATCCGGTCGCGCGAGGAGTCAAACTCCCGCTCGAGTGCAACCGCCAGCTCTACGACGCCCAGGTTGGATGCCAGATGCCCGCCCGTGCGCGACACGGAATCCACAATGAACTCCCGCAGCGACGCGCACAGCACGTTCAGCGAATCGTATGACAGCCCGCGCAGATCGGCGGGGCTGGTGATATTGTCCAATATCCCGTATCGTTTCATTTATCCCTGTTCTTCCTACCCGAAGGCTTTTATTTTTTTGCGTCAAACGAAAAGGGCAGCACGGAAAGCAGTCGCCCGCACAGCGCGAGCACCTTACTGCTGAAGGCCATCGCTACGCCCTTGCCCGCGGCCTTGCCGCCGATGGTCAGCGCGGAGATCATGCCGGTTACAAGCAGCGAGATCACGACCGTCATCACACCGCTGCGCCCTGCGGCAAGGTTCGCCGCGATCAGCGCGCCTGTGGCGCCGGAAATGATGCCGCAGATGTCGCCCACGACGTCGTTGCAGATGCTCGACACCTTTTCCGCGTTGCGCAGCATCCACACCGCCTCGCGCGCGCCGCGCACCTTGTGCGCCGCCATGGAGTGGAATTCCCGTTCGGTGCCCGAAGCCGCGGCAATGCCGATCATATCAAATACAATGCCCAGCGCAATGAAAAAGAACAGCACCACAAAGGACAAAGCCGTGCCCGCGCTGTTCAGCGCTTCATTGGACACATAGCTCATGCCGACCGAAAGCGCGAAGCTCACCGGCATGATGGTGCCCACCCATTTGGTGTCGATCAGCCGCGGTTTTTGCGGCGGCTGGCTTTTTTTCTTCTGTTTGTCGGGCGTATCCAAAAACAAAACTCTCCTATCAGAAGCGCCCGAAACGGATTCCGAGCGGATAATACATGAATAAGTGGCGGCAGACCGAGTAAATCTTGCGGCTTGAGGTTCGGTTGGCTTTCCCCGCGGACTGCCACGCGTCGCCGTCGTGGGGGTTTCCCATTAAAGTCCGTGCCGGGATGTTACCATCACCGGGACCGAATTGCCACTGAGTCCGCACTGCAATCCTCTGTCTGCCTCGCTAGAACAGCCTAGGTGTTTTCCACAGCAGGCAACACGATTCTTAGCCTCTTTTGCAGCCATGGTTTCAACCGTCAATTCCCGCGGCATTCCTGGCCGGGAAACCGTGGGCGGATACGATATCCACCATAACCACGCAAGGCAGGCTACACTGCACACAGCGTTTTGCTCCTGCGCGCCGCCCATTTTCCCGCCCCGTTTCCGGGCGGGCGGGAGAACACGCGCATTTACGCCGCACCGCATTGCAGGTTTCATCCTGCACCGTAGAGCATCCATCAATCTGGTCGATGTTATAGGTGCCCCACGCATACAGGTCTCCACGGCGGGAGGGTCGGTACTTCATGCCATTGAAGCGCGCCCTCGAGCCTTAACCTCCAGCATCCACCCCAAACTGGGCGTAAGAAGCAAACACCAGAGACTTCATCGATATGCCCTTTTACGGATTTTTAGGCCCGTCTTGGGAATCGTATGCGCTGACTAGGATACTGCGCCACTTATTTGTTATTTTAACACATTGCTCTCAATTATTCAACAAAACTGCATAAAAATCCAAATTTACTTGGATCGGCCCATCAGGCTGCGGGCAAGCCCGGTCAGAAAACCGCTGCCCTCCATGTCCGCGACCGCGGCGACCGCCTGCTCGGTCAGCTCGCCGGCCAGGCGGCGGCATTCCTCCACCCCTAAAAGCGACGGGAAGGTGGATTTTTCGTCCCGCGCATCCTTGCCGGTGGTTTTGCCGAGCACGGCCGCGTCGCCCTCGATATCCAGCAGGTCGTCCTGAATCTGGAACGCAAGGCCCAGCTTTTCGCCGTAGGTATGTGCTTTTTCAATCGTCTGCGCGTCGGTCATGCCTGCAGCCGTACAGCCCAGCTCGCACGCGGCCCACAGCAGGCAGCCGGTCTTGAGGCTTTGCAGCAGGCGCAGCTCGTCGAGCGAAATCTTCCGGTGCTCTGCGCCCATGTCGAGCACCTGCCCCGCGATCATGCCGTTCATGCCTGCGGCGCGGCCTAGGATGCGGATGCACTGCAAAACCGTCTCCGCCGGCAGACCCTTGGCGGCGGCCGCGGTCTCAAACGCTGCGGTCAGCAGTCCGTCGCCCGCGAGGACGGCGGTCGCCTCGTCGAACGCCTTGTGGCAGGTCGGGCGGCCGCGGCGCAGGTCGTCGTTATCCATGCACGGCAGATCGTCGTGGATGAGCGAATAGGTGTGAATCATCTCGAGTGCGCAGGCAAACGGCAGCGCCTTTTCCGCGTCCCCGCCGCACAGGCGGCAGAAGGCAAGCGTAATCACCGGGCGCAGGCGCTTGCCGCCCGCAAGCGCAGAATATTTCGCGGCTTCAAAAATGCGGTCGTAGCCTTCTCCGGTCTCGCGGGACAAGTATCGCTCCAGCGCAGACTCGACGAGCGTAATATCCGCATTCATTTGCTCTGCAAAGGTCATTTCCCCGCCTCCTCCGCGTCGAACGGCTGCTCAAGCACCTCGCCCTGCATATTCTCCTGCATGATGGTCACCTTCTGCTCCGCCTTGTCGAGCAGCTTGCCCAGCGCGGCGGACAGCTTTGTGCCCTCCTCAAACAGCTTCATGCTTTCATTCAGCGGCGCTTCGCCCTTTTCCAGCAGGCGGACGATTTCCTCGAGCCGCTCCATCTGGCTTTCAAACGTCTTTTCGGCCATTTTATGCTTCCTCCTCGGTATCGGTCACGCGGCAGTTGGCCGCGCCTTTTGCAAATCGGATATGCAGTGTATCGCCCGCCCTGAGCGTCCCCGCGTCGGACACCACTGCGCCGCGTTTGCCGCGGGTCGCCACCGCGTAGCCGCGGGCGAGCACACGCAGCGGGCTGATCGCATCCAGCGTCGCCACGGTCTGTGTGAAACGCAGACGGCGGCGGTGCAGTCCCTCCTGCCCTGCGGCAAGCAGCCGCTGGCGCTGCATGGTCAGTCGCTGTGTTTCGCGCCCAAGGCGTGCGGGCAGGGCGGTACAAAGCCGGTCGGCCATCTGGTCGAGCAGCAGGCGCTTTTCCGCGATGTATTTTGCAGGCGTGCGCAGTTCCAATCGCTCCTGCAAGGCCGTCAGGCGCTGGCGGCGGATTTGCAGCTGCTTATGCGCCGCCGTGCGCAGACGGGTATCCAGCGCGCGGACAGACAGCGACAGCTCCGCCCGGTCGGGTACGGCAAGCTCGGCCGCGCCCGAGGGCGTCGGCGCGCGCAGGTCGGCGACAAAGTCCGCGATGGTCACATCCGGCTCGTGGCCGACCGCTGAAATCACCGGGATTGCGGAATCATAAATTGCCCGTGCGACGGGTTCCTCATTAAACGCCCACAGGTCCTCCATCGAGCCGCCGCCGCGGCCGCACAGGATGACATCCGCCTCACCGACCGCGTTGGCCAGCATGAGCGCGCGGGCGATGCTCTCGGCCGCGCCCTGTCCCTGCACCTGCGCAGGATACAGCGTGACCCTGGCCAGCGGCCAGCGGCGGCCCAGAATGCGGATCATATCGCGCACCGCCGCACCGGTCGGCGAGGTGACGAGCGCGATGCGCTGCGGGCAGGCCGGGATCGGCTTTTTGTGCGCCGGGTCAAACAGGCCTTCGGCCTGCAGCTTGTTTTTCAGCTGCTCAAAGGCGAGGTTCAGCGCGCCCGCGCCGTCCGGTATGACCTCGGAAATATACAGCTGCACCTGTCCGGTGCGCGGAAACGAGCTGACGCGCGCCCGCACGATCACCTTCATGCCGTTTTCCAGCCGGAATTTAAGCCGCATGGCGTCCGACCGGAACATTACTGCATTGATCGCCGCGCCCTCGTCTTTGAGCGTCATATAATGGTGGCCGGACGAGTGCGCCTTGTAGTTGGAGATCTCGCCCTGCACAAGCAGGTTGCGGTAGCCGGGCACCGCGTCGAGCAGTTCCTTGATCTCGTTGTTCAGTCTGGTGACAGAATATACCGTACTCACTGCTTTTTCCTTTCATAAAGCCGCGCGGCGAGCACCGCCGCGCCGACCGCATTGTCCCCCGAAAGCACGGGCGCGGCAAAGCTGACCGCTTTGCCAAACGCCGCGCGCATGCGCGCGCGGATGATTTCGCTCGCCATTACGCCGCCTGCGCACAGCACCGGACAGTCATGCTGCTGTCTGGCCTGCTCGGTCGCTTTGACGACCGCATTTGCCACGGTCTCGAGCGCAAAACGCGCCATCTGTGCGGGAGGTGCGGTCTTATATTTATTTTCCACCTGGTTCTGCATGCCGGAAAGCGAAAAACGGCAGTCCGCCACCTTGGGGCGGTAGCCCTTTTCCGGCTGGGCAGTCAGCGCAAGCTGGTCCAGCGCCGCGCCCGACGGGAACGGCAGCCCGAGCAGCGCGCCCGCGCGGTCGATCAGCTGCCCGGCAGCGAGGTCGGTCGTGCCGCCGATGCAGGTGCAGTCCGGCAGGCCATCTGCGCCCGGCCGGACAAGCAACAGCTCGCTCGTGCCACCCGACAGATGCCACGCGAGAAAGATCCGGTCAAGCAGATCCAGTTTTTCCGCGCTCAGGGCAGCGGCCGCGATGTGCCCCTGCTGATGCGACACCGCAAAAACCGGCACAGATAGCAAATGCGCCGCGCTGCGCGCGACGCTCTCCCCCGCCAGGAAGCAGGGCATATACGAACCCTCGACCGCGCGCGGACGGGTGCTCACGCCGATGGCGCGCACCTCCCCCTGCGGCAGGGCCTCGATCTTTTCATGCAGGCGCACGGTGTGCTGAAACAACGCATCCGACTGGCGCAGGCCGATCGCCCCCTCGGGCACGGTCAGCAGGCCGCCCTCGTTGCGCCAGGCACCGTTTTCGGCGTCATACACAGCCGCCGAGGTGCGGTAGTTAGATGTATCGACCCCCAGAAAACGCTCAGGCATTGGTCTGCTCCGTCTCCGGCTTATCCTGTGTGGTAGACGCCCCGTCCGGCGCGTCCGCACGGGCAATCGCACCGAGCACACCGTTGATAAAAGAGGACGCCTCAGCGGTATCATATACCTTGGTAAGCTCGACCGCTTCGTTGATCGCCACGCGAACCGGCACATCGTCCACATACCGCATCTCATAGATCGCCAGGCGCAGCACAGCGATGGTCATGCGGGACAGACGGCTGAGCTTCCAGCCCTTTGCATTGGCTTCGATCGTCTGGTCGAGTTCGTCCAGGTGCGACGCCACACCCTTTACCACCGAACGGATATACTGGGTCTGCTCGGCAGTCAGTTTGCCGGCATACAGCGCAATATCCCCGCTGATCGAGGCCATGATCTCCTCGTCCAGCCGCTCGTCCAGGCTCTCCTCTTCAAATTGCCGGAACCCCATCTCAAAAATCAGGTGCAGGGCAATTTCCCTTGCTTTTGTTCTGCTCATCACGCTCACGTCGGCAGGCTCCTCCCATTCTGTCTGTGAATACGATTTATTTTATCCCATTTTCGCCAAAAGCGCAAGCGTATATTCAGCGTTCCTGTGTCTACCACCTGTATTTCACTATATTTTGTTGATGTTGACAGACCGGCTCCTTATTTGTTATACTATTTCATACGAACTTTGAAAGCCCGTAGCAAACACTTCCCATAGCGGGCCGCATATGCTATAATGTAAATAATATTATCCGGGTGTAGCGCAGTTGGTAGCGCGCCTGCTTTGGGAGCAGGATGCCGCAGGTTCGAATCCTGTCACTCGGACCAAAGTTAACACCCTATATCCGGTCGGATATAGGGTGTTTTATTACTTTATGCCTTAGTATTTCTGCAAAATAGTTGCAATTTCATGTTATATGCGAAACATACCATTTATTTTACCATTTACAGATTGGAGACTGCATTTATAAAGGCTTCCATGCGCTCAGCACTTTCGCGCTGCATGCTTTCGGAAACATGTCCGTAAACGTCCAGTGTAAAAGCAGCCGTATGATGACCGCGGTTTTGCTGGATGGTTTTCACATTGCCCCCAGACTGTAATGCAGCCACCGCGTAACTGTGACTCAAATCATGAAAGCAGGCATCCGGCATGCCGATCTGTGCGGCAAACCTCTTGAAATGCTGGAAATGCTGGTAAACAGTTTGTCGTGCCAGGTGTCGCCCCAGGCTATCCGTAAAAACAAAGTCTTTTTCGTTTTCCCATGCTTCACCCACTTGCAGTCGGGCTTGTAGTTGCCTCTTATGGTGTCGGCTTAGCACCTGCATGACATAGGGCACGGGCGTGATCTGTCGCGGCTTGTCGTTTTTGAGCGATGCAAATTTATATTCGCCTTTGATAAGCTGTAATTGCCGATAAATCGTTATTATGCCTTTGTCGAAGTCGATACAATCCCAGGCCAAGCCAAGGATTTCCCCTTGCCGCATACCGGTAAACAAATCGACAATGTAAACCGCTTCGAGCGGGTGCCCGTGTACAGCTTTCATGAATGCAGCAATTTGATAATCTTCCAGAGAGTTCAATATCTTCCGGATGGCTCTGGCGAATATGTTCCAAACATTCTTCCATAATAGTTAATTCTTTACTTGGCAATTCCATGTCAGCGTGACAAAGCGAGATCGTGACAGCACGGGTGAGCATTAACAGATAACCTCACCCTTATCGTTTTTTATTGTTCTGTAATTTCTTTCTTCCTTCCAGTTTTCATTAATCACGATCTCCAATCTCAGAATTTATGTCTTGAGATTGGAGATCATGGATATTTGGCGATGTAGGGCTGCCATAAAAACAAGCAGCCATAAACATAGCAAAAACGGTTCCCTGTACAGGAACCGTTTTCATTAGATCTGTTTATTATACCGAAATTATTTGATCACAACGAGCAGCTCGCCCGCCTTGACCGCGGTGTTTTCCTTCGCCAGCAGCTTGTCCACGCGGCCGGCCATGCGCGCCACGACCGAGGTCTCCATCTTCATGGCCTCGATCACGAGCAGCACCTGGTTCTGTTCGACCATGTCGCCCTCGTGCACCAGCACGCGGGATACCATACCCGGCATGGGGGCGCCGGTCTGCGCCTTATCGGTCGGGTCGGCGAGCTGGACGTGCTCGTGCGCGGCGGGCGCCTGCGGGTCGGGCACGGACACCTCGCGGCGCATGCCGTTGAGCTCAAACAGCACGGTGCGCGTGCCGTCCTCCCCCCGGTCGCCCAGACCGAGGTATTTGACTACCAGCGTCTTGCCGTCCTCGATGTTGATCTGGTTGGTCTCGCCGAGCGCCATGCCGTTGAAGAACACATGGCTGCCCATGCGGGACATATAGCCGTACTCCTTGCGGTGGCGGCAGTATTCCTCCACCACCTTGGGATACAGGCACCAGGAGAGCACGGTGCGGTCCTTGGCGCCCGGCTGGAACTGCTCGACGGTTTTGCGCGCCGCGTCAAAGTCCACCGGGTCGAGCAGCGCGCCCGGGCGGCAGGTGATCGGTGTCTCGCCCTTGAGCACCAGCTTTTGCAATTCAGGCGGGAAACCGCCTTCGGGCTGGCCCATCATGCCCTTGAAGTAGGACACCACCGAATCCGGGAAGGTCAGCGCCTCGCCCTTTTCCAGAATATTTTCCGGCGTCAGGCGGTTCTGCACCATGAAAATCGCCAGATCGCCCACCATCTTGGAGGACGGCGTAACCTTGACGATGTCGCCCAGCATCAGGTTGACCTGCTTGTACATCTCGCGCACGTCCTCAAACTGGCTGCCCAGGCCGAGCGCCTCCACCTGGGACTGCAGGTTGGTGTACTGGCCGCCGGGCATCTCATAGCAGTAAATATCGGTCGAGGGCGCCTTGAGGCCGCCGTCAAACGAGGCGTAGCGCAGGCGCACATCCGCCCAGTAGTCGCTGAGCTTTTGCAGCCGGTCGGGATCCAGGCCGGTGTCGCGCTCCTGCCCGTGCAGGGCCGCGACAACCGCATTCATGGACGGCTGGCTGGTCATGGAGGACAGCGAGTCGATCGCCGTGTCCACGATGTCCACGCCCGCCTCGGCGGCGAGCAGCAGCGCCGCCACCTGGTTGCCCGAGGTATCGTGTGTGTGCAGGTGGATGGGCAGGCCGATTTCGTTTTTGAGCGCCGTGACCAGCTTTTTCGCCGCGTAGGGCTTGAGCAGGCCGGACATATCCTTGATGCACAGGATGTGCGCGCCGCGCTTTTCGATCTCCTTGGCGAGGTTCACATAGTATTGCAGCGTATATTTGTCGCGCTTGGGGTCGAGGATGTCGCCCGTGTAGCAGATTGCCGCCTCGCACAGCTTGCCCTGATTCAGCACCTCGTCCATGGCGACCTCCATGCCGGGCAGCCAGTTGAGCGAGTCGAACACGCGGAACACGTCGATTCCGGTTTTGGCCGCCTCCCTGACAAAGGCGCGCACCAGATTGTCCGGATAGTTGGCGTATCCCACCAGGCTCGAGCCGCGCAGCAGCATTTGCAGCGGGATGTTCGGGATTTTCTCGCGCAGCAACTCGAGACGTTCCCACGGAGATTCATGCAGGAACCGGTAGGCCGTGTCAAACGTCGCGCCGCCCCAGCACTCGAGCGAAAAGCAGTTGTTCAGAATTTCGGCGGTGCCGCTCGCTGCGCCGACCATATCGCGCGTGCGCATGCGGGTCGCGAGCAGCGACTGGTGCGCGTCGCGCATGGTGGTATCCGTGATGAGCAGGCGCTTTTCGCTCAGCACATAGTTTTTGACCGCCTCCGGCCCCTCGCGGTCGAGCAGCTGCTTGAGCCCTTCGCATTTGGGCGGTGCGCTCTCATAGGGCGGGAAGCGCGGCGCATCATACTGCGCGCGCTCGGCCGAGGGGTTGGCGACCTGGATCTCCGCAATATAGCGCAGCACCTTGGTCGCGCGGTCCTGCCCCTCCTCAAAGTCGAACAGCTCGGGCGTTTCGTCGATGAACTTGGTGTGGCACTGCCCCGCGCGGAACGCCGGGTGCTGGAGGATATTGGTGATAAACGGGATGTTGGTCTTGACGCCGCGGATGTGCTCCTCGCTGATCGCGCGCAGCGCCTTGCGGCACAGGCCGTCAAAGGTCTGGTCGTGGCAGGTGATCTTGACCAGCAGCGAATCGTAATACGGCGAAATTTCCGCGCCGACGTAAGTATTGCTGCCGTCCAGGCGCACGCCGTTGCCGCCCGACGAGCGATATGCCGTGATTTTGCCGATGTCGGGCAGGAAGTTGTTCTTGGGGTCCTCGGTCGTGATGCGACACTGCATCGCATAGCCGCGCGCCGCCACATCCGACTGACGGCGGATGCCGATCGCCTCGTCAAACAGCGGATAGCCCTCCGCAATCAGGATCTGCGAGCGCACCAGGTCCACGCCGGTCAGCTCCTCGGTGACCGTGTGCTCGACCTGGATGCGCGGGTTCATCTCGATGAAGTAATAGCTGCCCGACTTGTCCACCAGGAACTCGATCGTGCCCGCGGACACATAGCCCACATGCCGCGCAATCTTGACCGCATCCGCATACAGGCGGGCACGCACCTCCTCGGGCACGCTCCACGCGGGCGCAAACTCGACCACCTTCTGATAGCGGCGCTGAAGCGAGCAGTCGCGCTCAAACAGGTGCACGATGTTGCCGTACCGGTCGCCCAGCACCTGCACTTCGATGTGCTTGGGCTCGACGAGAAACTTCTCGATGAAGATATCCTCGTTGCCGAATGCCTTCTGCGCCTCGCTCTTGACCTGCGGGAAGCCCACGCGGATATCCGCCGCGCTGTCGCAGCGGCGCATACCGCGGCCGCCGCCGCCCCCGGCCGCCTTGAGCAGCACCGGATAGCCGAATTCCTCCGCCAGCGTGATCGCATCGTCCACATCGCGGAGCGGCCGCGCCGAGCCCGGGATAGTGGGCACGCCGCAGGCGTGCGCGATGGTCTTGGCGGTCAGCTTGTCGCCCATCTGCTCGAGGATTTTGGGCGAGGGGCCGATGAACGTGATGCCCGCCTGCTCGCACGCGCGGGCAAACGCCGCGTTCTCGGACAAAAAGCCGTAGCCGGGGTGGATAGCGTCCACGCCGCGGCGCTGAGCCAGGTCGATGATTCCGGGAATATCCAGATAAGCCGCCAGCGGGCTTTTGTTTTCGCCGATCAGATAGGCCTCATCCGCGCGCGTGCGGTACAGGCTGTACATATCCTCCTGCGAGTAGATGGCGACCGTGCGCAGGCCCAGGTCGTAGCACGCGCGGAAGATGCGCAGCGCGATCTCCCCGCGGTTGGCGACCAATACCTTGCTGAACTTATGAGGTTCCAAGCAATTATTCCTCCTATCTGATCTCACAAATACTATGTAACAACATTAAAATGATGCTGAACTCTATTCTATCTGCGGTATGAAGATTTAAGGCTGCGGTGCGAGAATATCAACAGCACGCAACTCTGCTTGGTCTTCCGCCATAATGCGCATGTTATCGAGCACCAGGACATCTCCGGGCCATAGTTCTCGAATCGCATATTGGGCCACTGGTCCATAAACATCAGGGACCAATTTTACCTTTATCCCTAATGTCTGCTCTAACACTTGTGTATATGGGCGTAGAGATTCGTCGCTATCTCTTTTGCGATCACCGCATTGATGAACCAAAACCACTACCTTAGCGCCTCTATTAGCCAGTTTACGAAGCACTGGTACGCATTTTTTGATCTAGCACGCATCTGCACTGACATTATAGGTGGGATCGGGTATTTTATCGATCTCGACATAAACCAAAGCAGTTCTTGCAGCTACACATACCTCGTCCAATGCATCCATACCAATCTTTTTCATCGAATGCCCCCTTGCACTCCAATATCCGATCTTACTTATGTTAGTTTTCACATTTCATCGAACGCATGATTTTTTCCGCGTTTTCCATCACAGTCCTGGCGAAAGCCCCAATGGCGCACAGGTCTTTCCCTCCGCCAAAACAGGTATGCCCAAACGGAACCAATACTTTTTTATTGGCCTGTTCGAGAAATGCTTTCACCTCCTCTGTCTCAATTCCTGCGTTATTTCCCCAAAATATAACATCAGCTGCCAATGCTACTTGATCCGGCAAGCCCTTATAAATACACATACCATGCGGCAATGCTCCATACATGGACTCTGCCAATCGTCGTGTATTATCGTTTCTTGTCGTATAAACAATTGCACACTTCAACATTTTATTCCTCCATAAGCGGCAGCACAGCTTCTTCTGGTATATGCAGAATAATTTGACTGTTTTCCTGATATTTTGCAAAGGTCTGCCGGTCTGTTTTCCAGCACAGCAATTCACTTCCGCCCTGCGGCAGCAGATAAATGGTCAGTTCAAACGGGCTCTCTACCACGGTTTTCACGCGGCATGTAATGGTATTTTGTCCTTCCCGCTCGACCGGCCGGAAATAATGTGCACGCACGCCAACCGCCGATACATCTGGCAGCAGTTTTTCCGCTGTTTGCAGTACGGTCCCCCAACCGTCCACTGCCAAGGACTGCGCGGCGCTTCTGCGTGCAGGCAGCACATTGCGGCAGCCGGTCAGGATTGCAGCTGCGCGCACGTTCGGCTGGGCAAAAACCTGTTTTTTGCCGTCTTGCCGCACAATTCTTCCTGCATCGTATATCGCGATCCGGCTGCACAGTCGATATATCTCGTCCCGGTCATGGGAAACGATTAAAACTATACCTTCATATGCGCGCAATAGTTCCGCAACAGTCAGCTGCATGGTTTCGCGCATATAGGCATCCAGCGCGGAAAACGGCTCGTCCAACATCAATACCTTTGGCTTGGATACCATGATCCGCGCCAGAGCGGCTCGCTGTTGCTGTCCTCCTGAGAGCTGATCTGGGTATCTGTCACCTAAACCGGATAATTGAAACCGCTCCATGATCTCCGCAGGCACCTGCTTTGCGCGCCGATCAGATATTCCGCATAGAATATTCTGTTTCACTGTCATGTTTGGGAAGAGCGCGTAGTTTTGAAACAGATAGCCAGTTTTCCGTTGTTGCGGCGTTAAAGCAATGCCTTTTGCGGAGTCATACAGCACCTGCCCATCCAGGGAAATATACCCCTCATCCGGCGTAAGCAGTCCGGCAATACACTTAAGCGTCATGCTCTTGCCGGAACCGGAACTGCCCAGCAGGCCTAAGATGCCCTGCTCGCAGGTAAAAGATGCGTCCAAGGTAAATCCAGGCAATTCTTTTTTGATGTCTACAATCAGTCCCATGGCTATCTTCCTACCTTGCTCTTTCGCTTGGGATTTTCAAAAATATTGACTGCCCCCAGTACGATTATCGAAATCACCAAATTGACCAATACCCACTTAAATGCGTTCAGATCATCACCTGTCCGCCAGAGCTGATAAACTGTGGTAGAAATCGTTGCCGTACGTCCTGGAATGTAGCCTGCAACCATGCTGGTCGCGCCATACTCCCCCAATGCCCGCGCAAACGACAGGACAGTTCCTGCACAAATCCCATTTTTACATACAGGCAGTGTGATATGCCAGAAAATATAGGTATTGCTCAGTCCCAGCGTCTGGCCTGCATATTTTAGGTTTAGGTCAAATGCCTCCATCGCACCGCGCGCCGTCCGATACATAAGTGGGAACGCCACAACTGCGGATGCAAGTACTGCCCCCGGCCAGCTCATCACAAACTGCAGGCCAACCGAGGCAAGCCACGCACCCAGTGGACGCCGCGGCCCTACTAAGCAAAGCAAGAAATATCCCACAACGGTTGGCGGCAGCACGAGTGGCAATGTCAGCACCACATCGAGTGCCGCCTTACACAGTCGGGGCAAGCGGGAAATATAGTACGCAGCACACAGTCCTAGAAAGAATACCAGCGCTGTGGCAATCGCTGCGATACGTATCGAATTGAAAAGTGGATACCAGTCCACCGCGCTCCCTCCTACTCGATCAGGTCAGCGGCTGAAATCCGACACTTTCAAAAACTGATGCCGCATCCTCTGTTTGGAGATAATCAAGGAATGCCTGTGCCTCATCCGGATGTGCCGACGTTTTGAGCACTGCCGCCGGATAAATTACCTGACCACACATCTCCTCGGTCGCCTGATCTACTGGCTCCAGTCCAGCAGAAAATGCATCTGTCGCGTAGACGATACCGCAATCCGCAATGCCTTCGGATACCTGTGTAGTTACTTCTTTAACGTTGGAACCAAAAGTAATCTTTCCAGACTGATTCAGTGTATCCCACACGCCAAGGTTTTTGAGCAGTTCCTCCGAATACTGCCCCACTGGTACGTCCGCATTACCGAGTGCAACCAGATCCGCTTTTTCTGCGATCTCTGCTAAGGTGTGAATATCTTTCGGATTACCCTCGGGCACGACCAGCACCACTTTGTTTTCCAGCAGATCGATTCGTGTATCCGGATCAACATAGTCCAACTGATCTGGATTTGCTTCTTCACCTGCTGTAATATCCAGTTCATTCATTTGCTTCTGCGCTGCTGAAATAAAAATATCGCAGGAAGCGCCCTCTTCGATCTGGGTTTTTAGCGTGCCAGAAGAATCCAGGTTTAACTGGATGGTTACATCGGGCGCAACCTTCTGATAGTCCTCTACAATCTGCTCGAGTGTCTCCTGCATGGACGCAGCAGCAAATACATTCAGCTCCACACTTTGAGTACCTGCTTCTTCTGCTTGATTTGTTGAGCTGGTACCAGTCGATCCACAGGCACTCAACATCAGCAGTAATGCAGTCGTAATACATAATTTGCGCTTCATAGTTATTTTCTTCTTTCAAGTAATACATCTTTAAAATATTTTACAAACAAAACTTCTTGCAATTGTCGGATTTCTTCCATCATATTATCGTAGGCAGCCAATAGACGAATTGCCTGATCAGTCAGCTTTGAGCCGCCGCCAGATGCCCCTCCAGTTGTACTTTCTACTAATGAGAAACCCAGTTGTTGTTCTGCATTATGAATGATTTTCCATGCTTTGCTATACGATATCTTCATATTTTGAGCAGAAGCACGCAGAGATTGACACTCGTTAATGTCATGTAGCAGCTCTGTAACACCTGGTCCCCAAAACGCATTGTCCCGACCCAAACTGACACGAAGCATGCAGCGAATAGGAGTTAATTTCGTGCGGCACATTCGCTTACCGCACCTTTCAGCACATCCACCGCGTGTTCCAATACCGGCAATACAACCTCCATACATTCTCGCACCGCCTTGGGACTGCCCGGGAAGTTGATGATCAATGTGCTGCCGCGGATGACAGCTGCTCCGCGGGAAAGCATAGAGCGTGGGGCTTTTGCTGCAGTCTGCGCACGCATTGCCTCGGCGATGCCGGGGACAACCCGATCTGCGATGTGCAGTGTCGCCTCCGGTGTCACGTCCCGTGGGGAAAGACCGGTGCCGCCGGTTGTCAGCACAACATCCATGTTCATACGGTCGCAAAGCGCGATCAGGTGGTCGGAAATCACCGTTTTTTCGTCAGGTACGATTCCATACCAAGCAGGCTCATATCCAGCCGCCCGCAGGCAATCCGCAATCGCCGGTCCGCTGGCATCCTCCCGCTCCCCACGACTGCCCTTATCGCTGACCGTCAGTATACCGACACGCATCATGATTCTTCACTCCCTTCTGCGATACGAATCTCGTCCCCTGGACGAATCGTCCCTTCACTCAGCACCTTGACAAAGATACCTTCCTTCGGCATGATGCACATGCCGATGCGCCGAAAGATCTCGCAGTGCTGATGGCACTCCTTTCCGATCTGTGTCACCTCGGTCAGGCAGGGACCGAGGTACAGTCTTGTGCCTACCGGCAGAGTATGTAGACTAATGCCTTTCGTGGTGATATTCTCGGCAAACTTTCCCGGATCCAGTCCATCCACGCCAAGCGCCGTCATTTTGTCGATACTTTCCTGTGCCAGCAGACTGATCTGCCGGTGCCATTTACCGGCATGAGCATCGCCCACGATCCCATGGTCGATACGCAGTTCAGCAGACGGGACAGGGTGCTTGATCACACCACGCTTGTCACTGATATTGATTGCCTCGATCACAGCCATTTTTGCTCATCCTCCTATCTGATTCATTGCCCGCGCTGCATGATAGGTGCTGCAAAAGCCATGCGCCTGCGGTTTATGATAGATCGCGTCCCGGATCACCTGTATCAGATGTTCTTCCGAACCGTACAGCCAAGGTCGCAGGTCGGTTTCCTCGTCTTGCCCCAGACACATACGTAACTTACCGTCGCTGGTCAGCCGGGCCCTACTGCATTTACTGCAGAACTTATGAGAAATGGGATTGATTAGTCCCACATGTCCCGCAAAACCATTACCGCTATAGTCCTGCGCCGGCTGGGAGGGGTCGCGTGCGGCAGCCGGGTGCAGAAATGGATACTGCGCCAATATCTCCTCACCCGGCACGCGGCGTTCGTCTGCCGTACCAAGTGTGCTGAACGGCATCAGCTCAATAAAACGTACATCGATCGGATAATCCCGTGCCAACGCAATAAAATCACCGATTTCCGTGTCGTTCTCTCCGCGTACCAGCACGACATTGATCTTCACCATCATTTTTTCGCGTACTGCCGCTTGAATGCTGTTTATCACTTTGTTCAGATCGCCACCACGGGTCATACAGCGATAACGCGCCGCATCCAGCGAATCCAGGCTGATATTGACCCGCTGCAGCCCTGCACGCCGCAAGGCAGGCAAGCGCTCCGCCAGCCCCTGTGCATTCGTTGTAATGCTGAGATCTCGGATTTCCGGGAATGACGCAACCATCCGCACAATTTGCTCCAAATCCTTTCGTACCAGCGGTTCTCCGCCAGTCAGGCGTACTTTGGTAATGCCTAATTCTACAAATACACGCATTAAGCGCGTCAGCTCCATCAGGCTCAGTTCCTGCTTTGCCTGGCAATATTCTGTTTCCTCACGGCAGTAAATGCACTTGAGGTTGCACCGTTCGGTCAGCGAAATCCGCAGATAATGGATATCGCGCCCCATCCAGTCGCGCATACGCTCACCTCTTTCATCCCTTGCCGAATCCACAGTTCGGATAGGTGCACTGCTTGCAGTTCTGGCATAGTCCGCCGTGTCCAAGCAGTTTAATCGCCTGCCTGTCCATACGTTCCCCTGCGAGCACCCGGGGAACAACCAGCTCAAACACGCTGGCACCGTGATACATCACACAGCCCGGCAGGCCAACGACTGGTACATCGCCCAAATACCCCAGCAGGAACATCGCACCCGGAAGCACCGGTGCGCCATAGGTTATGATCTCGGTTCCGGCTCGCCGGATACCGGCCGGAGTGCGGTCATCCGGATCGACCGACATACCGCCTGTGACGGCAATAAAGTCAGCGCCCTGTGCGATCATCTGATGAATGCCATCTGCGATCATCTGTTCATCATCATCCGAAACGACCTGACCGATCACTTCACATTGCAGCGCAGCGAACTTTTTGCGCAGAATATCGCCGAACTTATCCTGGATCAGGCCATGGTAGATCTCGCTGCCGGTTGTCACAATGCCCACGCGCGCGGCGCGCATCGGATCGACATGTACGATATCAGTAACCGCTTCGGCGCGCTGTACGGTCTGTTCCGACACATACAGCGGGATGACGCGCGTGCCGGCGAGAAGCTGTCCTTCTTCGACCAGCTGATTGCCCTGAATAGTGGCAAACATCACCTCATCATCATCGATCAGCTGCATCAGCTTGTGCTTGTCCACCCGCAATACGCCACGGCAGGCCGCCATCAATTCGACCTTGCCCTCTCCCTTAGGCTTAAGGATGATATTGGCGCCCGCGGCCGCCTGTGCAATCCGCTTTCCTGCCTCATCTTCATGTACGTCGTCTGCACCAAGTTCGAGCACATATAGATGCTCCTTCCCCATAGAGAGCATAACCGGAATGTCCTCTTCAGTCACAATATGCCCTTTCTTAAACCGCGCGCCTTTATATTGTCCCGGGATGATCTGCGTCAGGTCATGCGCCAGCGGCATGCCCACTGCATCCTGTGTCCGAACTGTTTTCATGCATTTCGCTCCTTTCTCCATTTCGCCCGCACTTCTACGATCTCTGCCAAAATGGATACCGCAATCTCACCCGGCGTTTCTGCACCAATATCCAGCCCAATCGGAGAACAGACCCGCTCCAGCTGCTCCTGCGGCACGCCCTCTTCCCGCAATGTCTGATACAGTGTATCCCGCTTGCGCCGGGATCCGATCATGCCAATATAACCCGCATTCTGCCGGACTGCCCAGCGCAGCACATCCAAATCACCCAGATGACCGCGGGTGACAATCGCGATCATGTCCGACGGGCCAACCGGTAGCGTTGGCAGGCAGTCAAATCCCTTTACTGTTATACAGTCAGCCTGCGGAAAACGCGCATGATCGGTGTATTCTGCGCGATCATCCAGCACAGTAACTGGCAACTCGATCAGCGTTGCCGCATGGGCAAGCGCCTGCCCCACATGGCCACCGCCGAAAATATACAACATACTGCTCTCCTTTGGCAGTTCGGGCATCGCCTTTTCAGGCGGACAATACCGAAACGCCAGCGTGCCACTGCCACCGCAAATCATGCCGTCCCTTGCCGCCTGCTGACCAGTAAGTATGAATGACTGTTCCCTATCCCGCTGCGCTGCAAACACTTCCTTCGCTTCGCGGATTGCCTGCGCCTCCAAAAGTCCACCGCCAATTGTACCGGCAATGCTGCCGTCCTGCCGCACGAGCATGATTGCACCTTGATGACGGGGCATTGAACCAGTTCCATCTTTAACAGACACCAAAACAAACGGTTGCCCTTCCGTCCACAGCTTCTCAGCTTCATGTCTCAGTTTGGTCATATCAATTCTCCATTCCGTGATATTTCAAAAAAATCACGCTGATTTGGCAGATGCCGGATGGACTTGCCACCCGGCATTTACCGCTGTCAATCTTTATCAATTTCACTCCGGATCCACAAACTTACGCTTGGTGAGTCAGATACTGATAGCACTTAATTGTATTGGTTCGCTGGACATATTCCATCATCTCCGGCTGACCAATATCCATCGGGCAGCGCTCTGCGAAGCTGATATTGGCTACGCATTCATCCTGGCTCCAACCCTTAGCGATACCAGCCGCTACAGCGCCCAGCCATTCATAGATAAAGCCGCGCTGCTTGGCGATATAGTCCTTGGTTACAACCGGTCCGTGGCCAGGAATGATATGATCCACATCCAGCGTGTCCAGGAAATCCAGGGACTTGAGAAGCGCACCAATATCTGCCGAATGCAGCCAAGTCTGGCAGTCGACAAACAGCGTGTCACCGACAATCGCTGTACGCTCTTCCGGCACATAAACGCAGCTCTGGCAGTTTGAATGACCAGGAGTATGGTACAATTCAAAATGCGTTCCACCTAATTCGATGCTCATGTGTTCACTGTAAGTAATATCCGGGCGCTCCATCATAATGTATTCACCACGCGGCGGCATCTGAGATACCATCTCCGGGTCCTGGCGCTGCAGAACATCCACGCTATAATCATAAGCATCCAGCGTGCCGGGCACTTTCCAGAGATCCTCGCAAAGTCTCTCGTGCCCGATTGTAATCGATTCACCAGCAAACCAGTGATTGCCAAAGATGTGGTCAATATGTGCCTCCGTATTGATCAGGTAACGAATCGGACCGCGCTCGAGCGCAAACTTACGCATCTCGAGCAGCTTGCTGAGCAGCTGCGCTGTATCAATAAATACAGACCCTTCTTTTGTAAACACAATGCTCGGATTACATCCCCGGATCTTTGTTTCTGTGTAAATGTTTTTTGTTACCTGCTCCATCTCACATTTCCTTTCCAACCTATGTTAATTATTGCTCAGTTACCTGCTTAACCACATCCTGCCCAATTCGGTCAATGCAGTTAGATGCTGCAATGCGAGCAATCATAATTGCATCTGCTCTTGTTGGGCCAGCCGCAGTCACACGTATTAGCACACCTTCTTCTTGTGCGTATGTTGCTACCGTCGGATTTTCTCCGTCCAGAAGTTCTCCCAGCTTCATTGCAACCGGTGCTTCTCCCACACGATCTGCCGGCGCTTCATCTTTCGTCTTTAAGCGAATACAGACAGATGCTAACACCTTACTGACTAATTGATACAGAAACCGCTCCACGCACTGTTCAAACATCGGCTTCATTTCACGCGGAGGACCGGGCAAAAGAACAGCAATTTTACCCTCGTATTTCATAACACATCCGGGAGCGGTCCCGAAATCGTTGGTTAAAATCAAAGAGTCAGATGGAACCATTGCTTGCTTACGATGATTCTCTGTGATTTGAGTTGCACCAAATTCATGCACATGCTTAACCACATTATCAAAAACTTCCTGATTGAAAACCAATGTTTTTCCAAAGTATCCTGCAAGCATTTCTTTGGTCATATCATCCTTAGTCGGGCCCAGGCCACCAGTCAGGATCACCAGTTCTGCCCTGTTATAGGCCACGTCAAGCGCACCCTTCAGGTGTTCTGTATTATCGCCAACAACGGTCTGGTAATACAGGTCAAATCCCAGTTCAGCCAGTCTCCCAGCTAAATATTGTGCGTTGGTGTTGACAATATTTCCGAGCAGCAGCTCAGTGCCAACGCTGATTATTTCAGCAACCATATTTAATTCCTTTCTTTCGAGGCACATCCCATCCGGATGGGCAGAGAAATTATATGCAGTGAAGAATCGAAAGAGGCAATTAAGAACAAATAGCTAACCAATATGTTTAGATGTGCAACTTGCTTCCTGATGGGATGTATCTCGAAAACACATCCGCATTTTTGCGGTTTGTGCCCGTTATTCTGCGTTCGGCAACTTGCCGTCGTCCCAGCGCATAATCTCGATAATATTGCCTTCGGGATCCTTGGCATAGATCATGGTCAGCGTCTGGCCTTTATTTTCATAGTAATGAGAAACGACCTGACCGTCCGAACTACCGCCATTTTCCAGCAGCTTTTTATAGGTTTCTTCCACATTATCCACCAGAATGCCC
The DNA here is from genome assembly GCF_944384765.1 of uncultured Agathobaculum sp. Lineage (GTDB taxonomy): Bacteria > Bacillota > Clostridia > Oscillospirales > Butyricicoccaceae > Agathobaculum. Next base: position 36,089 of record NZ_CALWUM010000016.1, read on the forward strand.
AAGTGGCCAAAACCGGCGTGATTAAATGCTCCCGGCTCACCAAATCCGTTTTCATGCGTAAAGATTTCAAGTACCGGACCGCCCTCCTCATAGCCAGGCAGTGCAACATGGCAACCACGGACATGTGCACCCTTAACACCAGAGGCCTTTTCAAACCATGCGCCACCCAGATCGCGCTCAGGCGGTACAACTTTACCTTCGAATACAGCGCAGTAGAAATCACGCAGTTTTTCCCAATCCTTAGCATTTACGTTCGTATGAGCATATTTCATAGACATTTTGATTTCCTCCTTAAAGTGTTTCGATTACCTTATTGCAGATTGTACCGATCTTCTCGATTGTAAATTCGATCTCATCTCCAGGCTTGAGCCAACGGCCCAATTTAGAGCAGGTCGCATTGCCTTCCGGTGAGGTGCCTAAGCCGATAAAGTCGCCCGGATTGAGGTACGCATCCTCTGAAATCTTTGCGACCAAATCTCCCAAGGTGAACAGCATGCCTGAGGTGCGGTTTTCAGTAACGACTTCCCCATTGACGCGGGCCGTCATTGCCAGGTCATCATAGTCAGGCAGCTCATCCTTTGTGACCACACACGGTCCCATGACCAAGCTGTTGCAGAAAAATTTTCCCTTAGCTGGGCCTAGTGCCATAACAGCTTCGTCTGCTTGCGCATCACGCGCAGAGACATCATTGAATACTGTGAAGCCCGCAACATAGTCGAGCGCCTCCTCAGGCTTAATATTGCAGCCACGCTTGCCAATGTAAAATCCCATTTCGAACTCAAAGTCAAATTGCTCAGTGTATTTAGGCTTGATCAGCGGCGCACCGGTTCCAACTACCGTCGAGCCACTCTGCGTATTCCATACCGGACGCTTGTAGTAGCCTGCCGGAATCTCGCCATAATGGTGCTTTACATGTCCCTCATAAACCATGCCATCAAAAATGATATTAGGACGTGTCACCGGTGCAAGAATAGTCACTTCATCCATGCTATACACCAGCTGCTGACCCTTCAGTCCCTTTTCGGGCCGATGCTCCCCCATATACTGGAGCACCGCGTATCCTGCATTCAAGCTTCGTCTCCCATTATGGAAAAACGTGATCATATCATTTGGCAAATTGGCATCTGAAAGTTGCTGTGGGTTTGAATCGCCCTGTGCAGCATAATAAATGCCTCCGGCTGCATTCAAATCCACCAACTTTCCATCATGTTCCGCCATCAGACGATTGATCCCGCCTATCGGTGTCCCAATCTTTACGGTATATAGCCTCAATTGAATTCCTCCTCTACATAATCGATTATCTATAATCTATTATATAATTTCAGAAAAGACAACTATCAAACTGGCTAATTTTTTGTTTGTATTTTTGGTGGATTTAGAGAAAATAGGTTTATTCTTGCTTTTTTTTCTGATTTTTTAAATTTCTCTCTTGTATTTTCTGTATGATTTCATTAGAATAATTTTAACGATTATCGATTATGGAGGATTCCCTATGTCTATCATCTTTGCTGCACCAGGAAAATACATTCAGGGCCGCGGTGAATTGCGGCATCTGAGCGATCACATCGCTAAATTGGGCAAAAAAGCGCTTGTAATCGCGAGTCCACTTGGCATCGAGCGCATTCAAACCGCCATGGCGGGCGCGGACTGCTCTGCCTGCATGCTGCACTTTGTCTCTTTTGAAGGCGAATGTTCAATGACAGAAATCAACAGGATGCAGAACATTTACGCTGCTGAAGGATGCGATATTGTGGTTGGTGCAGGCGGTGGCAAAGTAATGGATACCGCCAAGGCGACTGCTTGTTTCTTAAAAGCACCTTGCGTGATTGTTCCAACCGCGGTATCTTCTGATGCCCCGTGCTCTGCCCTATCTGTCATCTATCATGACGATGGTTCACTAGATCAGCGTCTGGCCCTTCCCAAAAGTCCCGATATCGTTCTTGTAGACTCCGAATTGATTGCGCATGCCCCCGTTCGACTGCTTGTCGCGGGTATGGGGGATGCTTTCTCCACCTATTTTGAAGCGCGTGCCTGCCACGCCTCTGCTTCAGACAATATCCATGGTGGCAAATCTTCGCTTACTGCACAGGGCATTGCCCGTATGTGTTACGACGTGCTTTTGGCTGACGGTCTTAAAGCGAAACTCGCCGTAGAAAATCAGCTGTGCACGCAGGCTGTTGAAAACATTATTGAAGCAAACACACTGCTCAGTGGCATCGGCTTTGAAAGCGGCGGCAAGGGTGCAGCGCACTCAATTGGAGACGGATTGAATACCATTTCCCAATGCAAAAAAAAGATGCATGGAGAAAAGGTCGCTTTCGGTAGCCTTGTGCAGCTGATGCTTGAAAATGCATCTTGCAGCGAGCTTGCGGAAGCATATGGCTTCTGCAAGGAAATCGGCCTTCCCATCACTCTCGAACAACTCGGTATTACCGAGGATATTCCCGCCTGCATTGAACAAATTGCAGCCGTTGCTACCCAGCCTGAGAAGAGCACCTATAATATGCCGTTCCCAGTATCGACTGCTTCGGTTAGAGATGCAATTGCCGCTGCAGACGCCTATGGCAAAACGCTGTGAGGATTGTTCTGCAAAGATATTTTGGTGATGCGCATCTGCTCCATTGTCATGTACGCTTTTCTCTTCCGCATCGATATAAGGCTAAACTGATATTATTCAATAAATCTTACTATCTCAACAGCAGATCGGGCAGTACAGCAAATATCAAAGGAGCGAAACCATGAACCCAGTTTTTGTCATCGGTCATCGCACACCGGACACAGATTCGATCTGTTCCGCAATTTGCTATGCATGGCTCAAGCAAACTTTGACGGGCAGAGAACACATTGCCTGCCGAGCTGGACAGATCAACGCAGAAACAAAATATGTTCTTGACTACTTTGACGTAGAAGCGCCGCGCTATTTGGCATCACTACATCCGCGCCTGCGGGATGTGCAGTACCGTCGAGTAAAGGGGATCGATGCCCAGCTTTCCCTACGGCGTGCATGGCAATACATGAGCGAGGCCAACATCCACACCATTCCGGTTGTAGATAGCGAAGGCAATCTGGAAGGACTGCTAACACTTAGCGATATCGCTCGTTTCTATATGGAAGACCAAGATGCCAACGCGCTCGCGGCCTCCCACACTAGCTACCGAAATCTAGTGGATGTACTGAACGGCGAGTTGGTCGTTGGCAATTTAGACGGCCATTTTGAACAGGGCAAAGTTGTGGTCGCCGCCGCCAATCCAGATGTAATGGAAGGCTACATCGGTGAGCACGATCTAGTTATTATGGGGAACCGGTATGAATCCCAGCTATGTTCGATCGAAATGAACGCAGGCTGCATTGTCATTGGGCTGGGCGCACCGGTCTCACGCACGATCAAAAAGCTTGCCGAGGAGCGCGGTTGCTCGGTTATTTCCACACCAATGGATACCTACACCTGTTCTAAAGTGATTAATCAAGCCGTGCCCGTGCAACACATCATGAAACGCAGCGGACTGATAACTTTCCGGCCGGATGATCTTGTTGAGGATGTGAAAAAGACGGTTGCCAAAAAGCGCATTCGCTATTATCCTATTTTGGATGATAACGGCAAATATATTGGCATGGTATCCCAACGCAACTTGCTGGATATTGAAAAACAAGAAGTTATTTTAGTCGATCACAACGAACGCGATCAAGCAGTTGACGGGATCCAAGCCGCGCAGGTAACTGAGATCATCGACCACCACCGCATTGGTGCACTGGAGACTGCCGGTCCAATCTACTTCCGCAATCAACCGCTTGGCTGCACGGCGACCATTGTTGCACAGTTATATCGTGAAAACGGGGTGGAGATCAGCCGGCAAGCTGCAGGTCTACTGTGTTCAGCAATCCTGTCGGATACACTGATGTTCCGCTCACCAACCTGCACGCCGATCGATCGCCGCATCGCAGAGGAGATGGCGCAAATTGCAGGCGTGGATATCCAGTCACATGCGGTCACTATGTTCCGGGAAGGCTCACAACTGGTAAACAGATCAATGGACGAGATCTTCCACATGGACTACAAATACTATCAGGTGCGTGGTAGACGTATAACGGTTTCGCAGATCACCAGTGTCAATCAGGAGGAACTGGATGCGATCCGAACTCCTATGCTGGATTACATGCGCAGCTGTCTGCCCAGCTCAGGGCTGGTGATGCTATTCGCCATGCTGACCAATATAATTGACGAGACGACCGAATTGATCTATGTGGGCAATGGAGCAGCTTCACTCGTGCATGCTGCATTCCAGACAGACAATGGTTCGGACTCTGTGGTTTTGCCTGGCGTTGTCAGCCGCAAAAAGCAGCTGATTTTGCCGCTGCTCGCCGCGCTTGAACAGGGTGAGACGGACGAATTGTAATACAAATACATTCTTACCGTTAAAACGACAGTTTGCATTGATTGACTAATCTATCACTACACCAAAACTGACTTCCCATATTGGCATAATAGAAAGAAGGCGTGCTATGCACATCTGTGCTGTTGTTGCTGCTGCAGGGCTTTCATCCCGGATGGGATCGTTCAAACCACTATTGCCCATCGACGGACAACCCGCTGTCATCCGGCTGCTGCATACGTTGCACGCGGCTGGTGTCTCCCAGACTATTCTGGTAACCGGATTTCGCCATGTTGATTTGGAGCGTGCATGCCGCTGTCTGCCTGATGTTATGCTGGCATATAACCCAGATTTTGCACACACACAGATGTTTGACTCCATACGTTTAGGGTTAACAGCAGTACCACACATCTGCAGTCGTATTCTATTTATACCTGCCGATGTCCCACTGGTTTCCCAAAAGACTGTGCACTCACTGGCTCACACCACCGCACCTCTGGCTTACCCCAGCTATTTACGGCGATGCGGTCATCCAATTTCGCTCAATGCTGCACTGCTTCCTTCGCTCCTGCATTACAATGGCAGCAATGGGCTTAGAGGTGCGCTACGCTCTTTGCCTGTCGAGCCAGTCTACTACACTGTGGACGACCCATTTATCCGCATGGATATGGATACTCCTGCTGATTATCATGCGTTACTTCGCCGCAAACAGGCATTTTTAAAGGAGAATCACTATGCCGCTCAAGATCAGCATGTGGAACTTTCATAGCTGGCTGCAAAAGCGAAATATCCTTCACAGCTTTTCAATTTGTGACAATCAGGCAATTATTCATGGCGTACATTTTGCGCACACACAGTCTTCCCCTGAACCGGGTTATGCGCTATTATCTGAAATGCCGCCAGATACAGCCTATCGGTGTATGTTGAAATACGGTGATAATTACATCTATTTTCGTGACCACAACGTATTTCAGGCTCTTGACGAGCTGGATTATATGCTCTCAGTATATCGCCACTGGGAACAGGCACTCAAACAGCTTAATTTGATCCATTGTGAGCTGAATGCGTTGCTTTCAGTTAGCTACGAGCTCATCCCCCTTCCACTTGCGGTTTTCCGTGAAGGACAGTTGTTGGCTTCCTCTCAGCGTTTTCCTCAGGCTATCGATAACTTTTGTTCCTTCTGTCAAGCTGTGCCACTGCGTAGCATGTGCTCGCTTATCCCCGAAAACGCCGCTGAGGATCGACTGCCATCTGATGGCAGCCCTATTCTTGTTAATTCCGGACTACATAACGGCAAACACCTAATAGTAGGAACGATCCGCCTATCCGAACAGCCGATACGTGTAATGGCGCTATCCGATGGTCAGCCAATTTCTATCGGTGCTGTTCATCCAATGCACGCTCTAATGGAAGCTATTCAAATCAATCTCTTACTGTGGTACAAACGCGTTTTACCCAGTGCAACAGCATATTTTCTTTCCTTTCTACAGGATGCGCCTGTACATGGACAATCCGCTACTGTCCTGCGGCAGCTACATTGGCAGTCTGATCATCGATATACGGTGTTCTGGTTGGAAAAGCGTACCGGAGCGGACTCGATCCTTCTGGACAAACTATATTTCAGCTTAAACCAACACTTTGATGGTGTAGTCATTTTACAATACCAAAACGCAGTAATCATGCTATGCAACCTGGATCTAATGTCGAATTGTCCAACTGCACACGACTTTGCCGCCTTACTTCCCGAAACCCGTTTCTGCATTGGGCAAAGCAATATCAGTACCGATTTTGACCTGATTGCACAGCTGATGCATCAGGCGCAGACTACCATGGAGCATGCTCGCCAGCAAAACACATTTTTTCTCTCAGCACAAAGTATTATGTTGGATTACATGCATCATGCGCTTTACAACAATACTATGCTGCAATCACTTGTTCACCCAGCTATCCGCCGTCTGATGGAACAGGATACCTTGCAGCATTCCCAATTAACAAACACATTGCGCGTTTATCTTTCTCACGGCGGAAACTGTAATGCAGCGGCAAAGTCCCTGCACCTACACCGCAACTCTCTGGTCAGCCGTTTGGAGCATATTCGCGCAGTTACAAATATCAATCTTGACGATCCCTATGAGCAGGAATCGCTACTTCTTTCTCTTCTTATCGTTGATCACACATGGACAAATGTTTCATAAGAATGACAAGCCCCGCCTTACTGAAAACATAAGGCGGGGCTTGCTTTCATTTTCTATGATTTCGATTGCAGGTCGGCAGCGTATTTTTTCTGCTTCATCTGACGCACAGTTTGGAGCAGCTCATTTTCTTCTGAACCAGAAAAAATGGCAATCATCTCCGTCTCCGGTAAATATGGTTTAACTGCATCGTACAGCTTCTGTGTCATGGCCAACATACAGGGTGTAGTTTCCGCATAATATTGCAGGGTTCTGGTATCGATCGGTGCAAAGCAGGTTACCTCCAGAACGGCTGTACTCACACCGCAGACTACCAGCTTTCTCGAAGCCGCATATGCCAGTTCTACCGTTGCTGCATCTGCAAGAAGAGTGATATCAACCCCCTTATTGCGTACCCGAATCGTTCCCTCATATGGAAGAGATTCCAGCATTGTTGTTCCCTCCTTTGCCGACTACAAAAGGCCGCGTCATCTGGCGCAGCCTTTTGTACCGCTTATAACTTAGCCGATTTTGGCTACAGCCTCACGGATCATGTGCTTAACATAAACATAAACCATTTCCTTGCGGTATTCTGCCGAGGCGCGCTGATCCGAAATCGGAGTAACCGATTGCTCTGCCAGACGAGCGGCCTGCTCGATCACGTCATCTGTCAGCTTTTTACCTACCAGCAGATCTTCTACCGCGTGAGCACGGATCGGCTTGGGCGCAACTGCACCCAGTGCGATGCGTGCCTTATTGACCGTACCATCTGCATCCAGACCAATGCGTACACCGACGCAAACGATCGAAATATCAGTATCACCACGGATCGCATGCTTGTAGTATGCCGCTGCACAGCGATCACCTTGAGCGGGCAAGGTAAAGCTGACAACAATCTCACCCTGTTCGAGAACGGTCTTGCCCGGGCCAACGAAAAAGTCCTCAATCGGAATATCCCGCTTGCCGTTCGGACCGATTACGTTGACAACGGCATCCGAAATCAACAACCCCGGAGTGGTATCTGCACTAGGGGACGCGTTACAATTGTTGCCGCCCAATGTTGCACGGTTGCGGATCTGAGTGCTAGAAACATGGCCAGCGCATTCTGCAATGATCTCCCACTGACTTTTGCACAGAGACGGGTCACGAGACAGGCTCATCAGATCATGTGTTGCACCAATTACAGCCTTGTCCGTACCAATCTCCACATTCTTCAGCTCTGGAATCGCGGAAATATCTACAATTGCCTTCACTCGAAGCATATGTGCCTTCAACCGGATAACTACGTCCGTACCACCAGCGACAATCTTGCAGTCGCTGCCAAATTCCTGCACCAGCTTAATCGCCTCATCCAGGGTTTTGGGTCGAAAATACTTTTCAAATTTCATTACCATCGTGTTTTCCCCCTTTAAGCCTTGGCGTTCATCTCATCGCGCGCCGCTTCCACAGCTTCGATGATCTTTTTGTAGCCCGTGCAGCGGCAAAGGTTGCCGTGCAGCGCCTCACGAATTTCGTCTTCAGTAGCGTGGGGGTTCTCATCCAGCAGCGCCTTTGCAGACAGAATCATACCCGGCGTGCAATATCCACACTGGATTGCAAAATGTTCGATAAATGCTTTCTGCAACGGATGAAGGCCGTTTTCGCCCTCCAAACCTTCAATAGTAGTGACTTTAGTTCCTTCTGCTTGGCCGATCAGAATAGAGCAGGACTTAACAGCTTTGCCGTCCATGATTACAGTGCAAACACCACAGTTGGAATCGTCGCAGCCATGTTTAACGCCAGTCAGCCCCAGATCCTCGCGCAGTACTTCGAGCAGTGTACGGTTGGGTGCAACCAAAAGTTCCACCGGTCGTCCATTTACCTCAAAAGAAACTACGATTTTGTTATCCAAAACACTCACTTTGCAGCCGCCTCCTTTGCCTTCTTTTCCTTAATGAGCTTCAAAATGCGCTCTGCTGTCATCGGGAAATATGTCGGGCGCACACCAACAGCCTGATAGATCGCTTCTGCGATTGCAGGCGGGAACGGGATGGTAATAGACTCCGCCATGCCCTTTGCGCCGAACGGACCGTCCGGAAGCGGATCCGGATTGATAAACGAATGGAAGTTTTCAATTTTCGGGGACGCCAACACATCTGCCACACGGTAGTCCGACAGACCCGTGTTCATAATTGCGCCGTTCTTATCATAGATTTCCTCTTCCTGCGTCACATAGCTGGTCGCCATCATAACGCCGCCTTCAATCTGGCCTTCGACCATCTTGGGATTGATCGGGTTGCCGGTATCTGCAGAGCACGCAACACGCAGCAGCTTAACCTGTCCAGTCTCTTCGTTAACAGCGACTTCCACCGCTGCCGCAGCATACTGGAACCAGTTCCACATACGCTTGGTCAGGCCGTCATGACCCCAGGAGCGAATGGGCGCGGGGCAGAATACGCCATGGCCTTCTACGGGCGAGAAGCGCATTAGACCCCAGTTGCCCTGTTCATAAGGAGAGGTATTTTTGAACAGTTCAGACAGCGCCAGTTCCTGAATATCCGAGCCAAGGATCTTAGCCTTGTCGCCATGGATCTCGACCTTGCTCTTATGTACGCCAACCTCGCGCGCCGCCGCTTCCTGAAGCTTATCCTTAACCTCCTCAGCTGCGATCTTAACCGCATTGCCGGTGGTATAGGTTGTACGGGAAGATGCAGAATAATTGTCAAACGGTGTCAAAACGCTGTCGCCCTTGCTACGAAAATAGATCGTAGTGTGAACCTTGACAAACAGGTTTTCAACGCCTCATCAATGAAAGATCGACAACA
>NZ_CALWUM010000017.1 GCF_944384765.1 uncultured Agathobaculum sp.
ACAAGAAAGGCGACCGTTTGTCTGCTCTCTTTCATCTCTATTTGTGCCGAGAGCAACGCGGTCGGCATGGTGATTCTAATGGCTTACAATCACAAGAAAGAACTCTCCAAGCCCGAGCGCTTTGTCGGCGGACACCGCCTGTGCGCGGGCTGCGGCGCGGGCCTGGTGTGCCGCGGCATGCTGCGCGCGCTCGACGAGGGCGACAAGGCAGTCGTGTGCAACGCGACCTCGTGTTTGGAGGTTTCGTCCTTCCTGTATCCCTACACCGCGTGGGAGGATTCCTATATCCACTCTGCCTTCGAGAACGCGGCCGCGACCTGCGGCGGCGTCGAGGCGGCTTACAATGTGCTCAAACGCAAGGGCAAGCTGGATGACACCTACAAGTTCCTCGCCATCGGTGGCGACGGCGGCACCTACGATATCGGCTTCCAGTCGCTCTCCGGTGCGATGGAGCGCGGGCACGATATGGTGTACTTCTGCTATGACAACGAGGCGTATATGAACACCGGTATCCAGCGTTCGTCGTCCACGCCGCGCTTTGCCAATGCAACCACCACGCCGACCGGCTCGGTTTCGGTGGGCAAAAAGCAGAACAAAAAGGACCTGACCGAGATCATGGCCGCGCATAACATCCCCTATGTAGCGCAGACCACCTTCTTGGGCAACTTCAAGGATTTCCACGAGAAGGCACACCGCGCGATTTACACCGAAGGGCCGGCGTTTGTCAACGTCATGTCGCCCTGCCCGCGCGGCTGGCAGTACTCGACCGAGCTGCTGCCCGAGATCTGCAAGATGGCGGTCGAGACCTGCGTCTGGCCGCTGTATGAGGTCATCGACGGCAAGTGGCACTTAAACTATATGCCGAAGAAAAAGCTGCCGGTCACCGAGTTCATGAAGCTGCAGGGGCGCTTTAAGCACTGCTTTAAGCCCGGCAACGAGTGGACGATCGAAGCAGCGCAGCAGTATGTGGACGAAAAGTGGGAAAAGCTGCTCGCACGCTGCGAGCAGGACTGAAATACGCAGAACAGCACAGCAAAAAAGGCCCATGGCCGCCGGAAACCCGGCGGCCATGGGCCTTTTGACAGGGAAAGGGGGTATAATGGTGTGTGATGCAGGTATATTGGGTTCAGCTGCAGCGACCGCACCGCTCGCAGGCCGAGGGGGTGACGGCACAGCCGCCCAGCGCGGTCTCGCGCAGTTCGATCGGAATGCGCCGGCCCACGGCATACATGGTGTCCAGCATCTCGTCAAACGGGATGAGCTGCTGCACGCCGCTCAGCGAGAGCTCGGCTGCGATCAGCGCGTTGGCGACACCGGCCGCGTTGCGGTTCTGGCAGGGGTATTCCACCAGGCCGCCCACCGGGTCGCACACCAGGCCGAGCATGTTCATCAGCACGGTGGAGGCCGCATCCAGGCACTGCTCGGGCGTGCCGCCCATCAGCTCGACCGTGGCCGAGGCCGCCATCGCGGCCGCGACGCCGATCTCAGCCTGACAGCCGCCGACCGCGCCCGCAACCGTGGCGTTGCGCATGGCGAGGTAGCCGACCGCACCGGCGTTGAACAGCGCGTCCACCAGACGGCTGGAGGAGATTTTGTAGCAGTCCTGCAGCGCGAGCAGCAGGCCGGGCACCACGCCCGCCGAGCCTGCGGTGGGGGCGGCGACGATCAGGCCCATCGAGGCGTTGACCTCGAGCACGGCCACCGCATAGGTTATCGCCCGGCCGAGTACGTCGCCGCAGATGGCCTTGCCCTTGGCCGCGTGGCCGGACAGCTTTTTGGCCTCGCCGCCGATCAGCCCGCCCATCGAGCGGATGGGGTTTTTAAGCGGCTGGGTGGCGGAGTCGCGCATGATCTCCAGCGCGCGCTCCATGCGATGGTCGACCACGTCGCGCGCGGTCTCGCCGAGCGCGCACTCGCGGCGGCGCATGATCTCGGAGATCGGGCACTGCTCCTGCCGGCACAGCGCCAGCAGTTCTTTGGCAGATTTGAAATCCATGTCTCTCCTCCTTTTACGGCTCGATGATCATGACGTCATGCACATTGGGATTGCTGCGCAGCGGCCCGTCGATCCCCTCGGGGAAATGCCCGTCGGACTCGACGATGGTATAGGCGGTATGGCCCTTGGCCTCGCGGAACAGGCGCATGAAAGCGATATTGACGTTGCTGTCGCTGAGCACCTTGGTGATGTGGGCGACCACGCCGGGCTTGTCCTGCTGGACCACAATGACCGTGCTGTAATCGCCGGTGAAGTCGACCGCCACGCCGTTGATGCGCGAGATACGCACCTTGCCGCCGCCCAGCGACTCGCCGCGCACAGTCATCACCTGGCCACGGGCGTTTTCCATCCGGATGTCCACTGTGTTAGGGTGGACATCGGTTTCGGTTTCACAGGGGGTGAAGCTGTAAGCCAGGCCGCGTTCCGCGGCGATCTGAAAGGAATTGCGGATGCGGATGTCATCCGTGCCAAAGCCCATGATGCCGCCCAGCAGGGCGCGGTCGGTGCCGTGCCCGTGATAGGTTTTGGAAAAGGACCCGTAAAGGGTGAAGTCCACCTTTTTCAGCGGGGGCGTAATCATCTTGTGCGCCAGATAGGCGATGACGGCGGCCCCGGCCGTGTGGGAACTGGAGGGGCCGATCATGTTCGGCCCCAGCACATCAAAAACACTGACAAAGGACATGGAAACACTCCTTACCTGTATCGGGATCGGTCAGGATTTTGCGGGATTTTTGTTGATAAACTTCTGGTAAATGGTTTCGACGATCACGCCGATCGCGTTGTCGCCCGAGACGTTGCACGCGGTGCCGAACGAGTCCTGCGTGATATACAGGGCCACCATGATCGCGCAGATCGGGCCGCTGGGGTCGCCCAGCTCGGTGCCGAAGATCATATAAAGGAAGGGCAGGGCGGTCATGATCGAGCCGCCGGGCGCGCCGGGGGAGGCGACCATGGCGATGCCGAGCGTCATGATAAAGGGGATGACGGTTGCAAGGCTGATCGGGATCTGGTTCATCAGGCAGACCGCGGTCGCGCAGGCGGTGATGGTGATCATCGAGCCGGCCATGTGGATGTTCGCGCACAGCGGCACAACAAAGTTGCGGATTTCAGCGGAAACACCGTCGCGCTCCGCGCACTCGAGGTTGACAGGGATGGTCGCAGCCGAGGACTGGGTGCCCAGTGCGGTGGTGTAGCCGGGGATCTGGTTGCGGATGAGGGTAAAGGGGTTTTTCTTGCTGACCGCACCCGCGATGATGAACTGGATCACAATGCAGATCAGGTGCATCGCAATGACGACCAGGAACACCTTCCACAGGATACCCAGAATCGCAAAGGTCTGGCCGGATTTGGTCATGTTGGTGAACGTACCGCAGATGTAGAGCGGCAGCAGCGGGATGATAACCGTGTGCAGCACCTTGTCGATGATGCCGGAAAAGTCGTTCATGCCGTTAAACAGCGTGTCGCCGATGGTCTTGCCGCGCAGGGTGGACAGACACAGGCCGAGCACGAACGCCAGCACAACCGCGGAGAGCGTGTCCAGCAGCGGGGGGATATCCAACGCGAAATAGGTCTCGAGCGAGTTGCCCGCCGTGGCGGAGATCTGCTCGAGCGCGTCCGGGCTCATAAAGCTGGGGAACAGGCCCTGCGCCACAAAGTAGGAAGCGGAACCCGCGATCAGCGTGGAGCCGTAGGCGAGCACCATGGTGATCAGCAGCAAAATGCCGGCGCCGTTTTTCAGGTTGGCAATACCCATGGTGACGTAGGCGAGGATCATCAGCGGAATGATAAACGACAGGAACGTGCTGAAGATACCCGATGCGGTCACCACGATCCGGCAGAACCATTCGGGCAGGAACTGACCGAACAGGATACCGATGATGATAGCGATGATGAGTTTGGGGAGCAGGCCGAGTTTGAATTTCTTTTTCTCCATAGACAGACAACCTCCTATTATTTTGCTCAAAAATTTCCCTTGACCGGTTGTTGAAGTTAGTATATTCTGAATATAATGATAAGTCAAATTCATAAATTTAATGGAATTGTTTAAAAATTTTCATAAAGCACTTTTCATGAATTTAGGAGCTGTTATTTATGGAATTGCGCCAATTAAGCACGTTTATCCGGGTTGCACAGTTCAAAAGTTTTTCCAAGGCGGCGGAGAGCCTGGGCTATTCCCAGTCCGCGGTGACCGTGCAGATCCGCCAGCTGGAGGAGGAGCTGCACACCCGCCTGTTCGACCGCATGGGCAAGCGCATCACGCTGACCGACCCGGGCGCGCAGTTTCTCAGCCGGGCCTATGATGTGCTCAACGAGGTGAACAAGGCGCGCCTTTCAGTGGCGGATGCGGGCGAGCTGCACGGGCGGCTGCATATCGGCACGATTGAATCGCTGTGCTTTGCCAAGCTGCCCGCCGTGTTGCGGCAGTTCTGGCAGCGGCACCCGCAGGTGGTGGTGCACGTCACAACCGGCGAGCCGGAAACCCTGATCGAGCAGATGGAACGCGGTGAACTCGACCTGATTTATATTCTGGACGAGCCGCGCTACAATAATAACTGGCGCAAAATGATGGAGCAGCGCGAGGACGTGGTATTCGTTGCCTCGCCCGCGCTGGGGGAGGAGCTGGCGCGCGTGCCCGCGCTCAAACTTGAGCAGCTGATGGACAAGCCGTTTTACCTGACCGAGCGGGAGGAAAATTACCGCCGTGTGCTCGACCGCTTTCTCGCCTCGCGCGGGGTTGTGCTCACGCCCTTTCTGGAGTGCAGCGATACGTCCTTTATTATCAAGATGCTCGAGACCAGCCGCGGCATCTCCCTGCTGCCGTGGTATGCGGTCGAGCGGAGCGTGCAGCAGGGCAGGCTGTCGCTGCTCGACGTGACCGATTTCCATATCAAGCTGTACCGGCAGCTGTTTTCCCACAAGGAAAAGTGGTGCACCCGCGAGATGGATGAATTCGTCCGCCTGATGGAGGAGGGCAATCCGTAAGGCAGGAGCGTGCGCATTCTGCCAAAAAACGCGGCTTGCGTTTGCGGGTGCAGTCCGGTATAATGAAGGAAACAGGAGGGAATCCCTATGAGAAAGATCATCACCATCAGCCGGCAGTTCGGCGCGGGCGGCGGCGAACTGGGCCGGCGCATTGCACAGGCGCTCGAACTTCCGTTTTACGACAAGGACCTGATCCTGCGCACGGCCATGGCTTCGTCCACGCTTTCCCCCGAGCAGGTGCGCCGCTGGGATGAGCGCGTGCCCACCACCTTTGGCCTGACGCAGAGCCTGTTTGACTTTTACAACCGCCCGCTCAGCGACAAGCTGTGGGAGGCGCAGGTCAAGGCGATCCGCGAGATCGCGGACAAGGAGAGCTGCATCATCGTCGGCCGCAATGCGGACTATATCCTGCGCGAATTTGACCACTGCCTGCACGTGTTCGTGCACGCGGACTTTGAGTGGCGCGTCGACCGGATGCACGGCCTGATGCCGGATACGCCGATGGACAAACTGCGCGCGAATGTCAAGGCGGTCGATAAGGCGCGCAATGCTTACTGCACCCACTACACCGGCAGGCATTATGCCGACGCAACGAACTATGACCTGACGCTGTGTACCAGCCGCCTGGGAATCGATGCGGCACTGGCGCATATCCTGCACGCAGCGGAACATATTTAACAGTTTGCTTACAAAAAGCGGCCGCTGCGCTTGACGGCGCAGTATATTTAAGCTATAATATATTTCAGGCATCACAGGCGATGGCGGCGAATACTGCTGTCGCCTCTTGCATTTGTTAAGGCAACACCGCACAATTGTGTCTGCGGCGCTTTGCGGAAATTTTGCCCCCGGATATTGTTGCGTTTTCTTGCAATACATCAAGTATTGCCGCAAAACCGCGCCGCATCCGGACGCAAAATATTCTCGCAAATCGCTTTTGCCAAATTATGCGGTATTTCCTTAAGGCCGGAACTGTGGTTGCGGAAAATCGGCCTGAACGATTTGGAAAAGGAGTATCATGATTATGAAGAGAGTACTTTCTCTGCTTCTGGCTGCGGGCATGGCGTGCAGCCTGGCAGCCTGCGGCGGTAACACGAGCGCGGGAGACACCGCGGAAAACACCGATCAGAGCGCGGCAAGCGGCAGCGACAAGGTTTGGGTCATCGCGACCGACACCGTGTTCAAGCCCTTTGAGTACACCGACGAGAACGGTGACTTTGTCGGCATCGACGTCGATCTTGTCAAGGCGATCGCCGAAGATCAGGGCTTCGAGTATCAGATGAACAGCCTCGGCTGGGACGCTGCGATCGCAGCCTGCCAGGCGGGCCAGGCGGACGGCATGATCGCCGGCGCGTCCATCACGGACGAGCGCAAGGAGAGCGGCTGGATGTTCTCGGACGGCTACTACCAGACCACCCAGACCATGACCGTTGCAGCGGACTCCGACATCACCGGCTTTGACGACCTCGCGGGCAAGACCGTTGCGGTCAAGACCGGCACCCAGGGCGCGGCTTACGCCGAGAGCCTGAAGGATCAGTACGGCTTCAACATCACCTACTTCGAGGATTCGCCGACCATGTATCAGGCAGTGCTCGGCGGCCAGACGGTTGCCTGCTTCGAGGATACCCCGGTTATGGCGGCTTCCATCAAGGACGGCAATCTGGCACTCAAGATCCTGGAGGACACCGCTAACGAAGGCCAGCCCTATGGCTTTGCGATCTTCAACGAGGATAACCAGGAGCTGCTCGATATGTTCAATGCCGGCCTGGCCAACATCCAGGAGAACGGCACCTACGACGAGATCATTGCCAAGTACCTCGGCTGATCCCGTCTGACGCAACCCATGTTAGGGGGCACTGGTTATTCCGGCGCCCCCTTATTTTTAGAGAGAAAGGAGTTCTGACCCGTGCTTGTCACAATCTTAACCAGATACGGGGCATTGCTGGTCGAGGCGATGGGCCAGACGCTGCTGCTGGCGCTGTGCGGCCTGTTTTTCGCGTGTATCCTCGGCCTGTTCTTCGGCCTGCTGAGCGTGCTCAGAAGCCGCGTGTGCAACATCATCTCCACGATCTTTGTGGATATCATCCGCGGCCTGCCTATGATCGTTCTGGCATTTTTTATCTACTTCGGCGTGCCGCAGTTTGTCAACAACCTGCTGCCGGGCGGCGGCTTCACCCTGTCCGCACTGCAGGCCGGCACCGCGGCGCTCGCGCTCAACTGCGGCGCTTACATGTCCGAGATCATCCGCGCCGGTATTCAGAGCGTGGACAAAGGCCAGATGGAGGCGGCCCGCAGCCTGGGCCTGCCTTACTGGAAGGCCATGCGCAAGGTCGTGCTGCCGCAGGCCATCCGCACCATGATCCCGTCCATCATCAACCAGTTCATCATCACCCTCAAGGATACTTCGATCCTGTCGGTTATCGGTTTCCCGGAGCTGGTCAACTCGGCAAAGAACGTGGTGGCAAACACCATGCGTCCGCTTGAGGTGTGGTTCATTGTCGGTGTGATGTACCTGATCGTCATCACCATTCTGTCCCGCGTAGCAAAGCTGCTGGAGAGGAGGCTCAACCGTGGCCGCGAATAAAGACAATGTAAAGATCCATGTATCCCATCTGAAAAAGAACTTCGGTAAGCTCGAAGTGCTCAAAGACGTCTCAATCGACATCCACGAGGGTGAGGTCGTTGTCATCCTCGGCCCATCCGGCTCGGGCAAGTCCACCTTCCTGCGCTGCCTCAACCGTCTGGAGGAGATCACGGACGGCACGGTCGTCATCGACGGCTACGATATCACGGATAAGCACACCGATATCAACAAGGTGCGCGAAAACGTGGGTATGGTGTTCCAGCTGTTCAACCTGTTCAACAATCTGGATGTCATGGGCAATATGATCCTGGCGCCGACCGAGCTGAAAAAAGCCTCCAAGGAGGAGGCAAAGGAGACCGCGATGCGGCTTTTGAAGCGCGTCGGTCTGGCGGACAAGGCGGACGCCTATCCGGCCCAGCTTTCGGGCGGCCAGAAGCAGCGCGTAGCCATCGCGCGTGCACTTGCCATGAACCCGGATATCATGTTGTTTGACGAACCGACTTCCGCGCTCGACCCTGAGATGGTCGGCGAGGTATTGCAGGTCATGCAGAACCTGGCCAAAGAGGGCATGACCATGGTGGTCGTCACGCATGAGATCGGTTTTGCCCGTGAGGTGGCCAGCCGTGTCATCTTCATGGAGGGCGGTTACATCATCGAGGAAGGCACACCCGATGAGGTTATCAACCATCCGAAGGAGCAGCGCACAATCGACTTTTTGAGCAAGGTGCTGTGATTTCGATTTGATGCCCGCCAAAGGGCATCAAAACAAAATAAACGACAGAAGGACGAAGCATTTTGCTTCGTCCTTCTGTCGTTTCAGCATGTGAGAGAAAAGGGATAAATGCAGTTTGTATGCATGATTTGGTTGGAATTACTCGAGGGTGAGCAGCTCGTTCTTGAGGAAGGACTCCTTGCAGCGGAATGCGATCTTGGTGGACTGGGTGCCGTCGATGACGCCCGGGGTCGCCTTGCGGCCGGTCGCGACGCAGTCGCAGAACTCTTCCATCTCGGTAACATAAGCATCGTGCCAACGGGAAATGAAGTCCTGATAGCACTCGCGGCATACGCCGTGCTCGCTCATGACCTCAACCAGCGAATCGGTCGGTACGGAGGCAATGCGCAGGGTGCCGCGGGTGCCGATGATCTCGGTCTCAACAGCGGAACCGTGTGCTGCCGCACGGCCGGCAAAGAAGAATGCCATGGTCTCGTTTTCCATCTGCATCAGGCCGCTGACGTTGTCGCCGTCGTCCCAATCCTTGTACTGCTTGAACTCGTAGCAGCCGCCGATCGCCCACAGCTTCTTCGGCTCGGAGCCGGTCAGCCAGCGGATCAGGTCGAAATCGTGGATGGACATATCGATGAACTGGCCGCCCGAACGCGGTGCGTACTCCAGCGTGCCCTCGATGATGGAGATCGGGTCCTGCGAGTAGCAGCGAACCAGGATAACGTCGCCGATGTCGCCGTTTTCCATCTTCTTCTTGGCGATCTGGTAGGAGTGGTCATAGCGGCGCATGAAGCCCAGCATGAAGATCAGGTCCGGGTGTGCAGCGACGATTTCCTCGGCCTGCTTGCACTTCTCGATGGTCTCAGCCAGCGGCTTCTCGCAGAAGACGTGCTTGCCGGCATCCATCGCGAGCTTGATCATATCAACGTGGGAAGCGGTGTTGGTAACAATCGCAACAGCTTCAACATTGGGGTCCTCGCACAGCGCCTTCGGATCGGAATAAACAGCGGTAACGCCCAGTTCTTCCGCGACCTGCTTTGCGCGGTCAAAGTTTGCATCGGAAATCGCGACCAGCTCGGAGCCCGGAACGCGGTTGGCGATGTTGCAGGCATGCTCATAGCCCAGGCGGCCTACGCCGATGATACCGATTTTCAGCTTTTTCATAAGTAAGTCTCCTTTATATACAAAGTTTTGATTGCAAATTGAATCAATGAGCGATTAAAGGCCGGTCTGCTCGGTGATGTAGCTGCGCGCCATGCGTGCCATCTCAAGCGGATTTGCCTTGGCCGGGTCCTGCTCGGCCTCGACAACCAGCCAGCCCTCGTAGTTGTACTCGTCGAGCAGCTTGAATACGGTCGGGAAGTCTACGCAGCCCTCCGGGTCGCCCGGTACAGTGAAAACGCCTTCCGGGATGGAACGCAGGAAGCTCTTGCCCTCAGCATAGCACTTGTCCATGACAGGCTTGCGTACGTTCTTGAGATGCACATGGCCGATGCGGTCGTGGTGCTTCTTGAGAATCTCGATCGGGTCCTCGCCAGAGAAGGTCAGGTGGCCGGTATCATAGATCATGCTGACGTACTTCGGGTCGGTCATGGCCAGCATGCGGTCGATCTCGTCGGTCTTCTGCACGGTGGTGGTCATGTGATGATGGTAAACGATCTTCATGCCGCTGTCGTAAGCGATCTTGCCGAGGTGGTTGAGGCCCTTGGTGAGCACTTCCCACTCATCGTCGTTGAGCACCTTCTTGTTCGCGAGCGGCGTATTCCACCGGTGCTGAATGGAGAAGGACTGATCCGAGGTGTTGATGATGGTCGCGCCAATGGACTTTAAGAAGTTCATGTGGTCGACGAACTCGCGCTCGTTCCACCACAGGGGCTGTTCATTGAGGTAAGTGCTGATCCAAGCGGTGATGGCGGACAGGCCGCGGCGGCCGAATTCCTTGTTCAGGATCGCGGGATCACGGGGATACTGGCAGCCGATCTCGGTGCCGACATAGCCGGTCAGCGCGATCTCGCTGATGGTCTGGAGGAAACTGTTCTCCGCGCCCATTTCAGGCATATCGTCTTCGGTCCAGCCGATCGGGGCAATGCCGATTTTTACTTTGTTCGGATCTAACATGGGGATTCCTTCCTTTCGTGCTGCATGGGATTCATGTCTCTCTTTGTAAGTACAGTTTAGCAATTTTCAGCGGATTTTTCTTTCAAATTCTTGGCTTGTTTGCAAAAACGGAAAAGAGAAAGAAAAGTTGGTAAATAAGCCGAAAACAACGGTTATTCGGCACCACAAAGTGCGAAAACCACACAGTGTGCTAACGTGTGCCAACGCACTGTACGGCGGCTCTTTTTTGAAAATCCTGCTTTTGGTGGCGTGGGCGCCGACAGACAGCGTGAAGGAACGCACCGAGCATACCGGCGCACAGGGCATAGGGCCGTGAAACGGGAGCGGCAGGACGAGCGCAGAATGGATGAATAAGACACGAAAAGCAGGGGGAGTCATCCGTGATCCGGGCGGAACACGCTGCGCCCCAAAGCACGAAAAAATCCCCGCACATCGTGCGGGGATTTTCCATTTTCGTTGCAGCGAATGCATACGCATACGGTACCGTCCGTATAGCAAAAGTGGGAATTACTCCTCGACCTTTACATATACGCCGCCGTTGCGGCAGGACTCGGTAGCAGCCTTGGCCATCAGAACCGGACGCAGGCCGTCAATCGCGCCAACCGGGGTCGGCTTGTCGTTGTTGATGGCATCGATGAACGCGATAACCTGATCGATGAACGCCTGATTGTAGCGCTCGAGGAAGAACCACAGCGGCTTCTCGGAGTGCGCGCCGTCCTTGGTCATAACGGTCGTGGTGTTGATCAGGTCGTTCGCGTCAGAGGCCATGCCCTTGGAGCCGAATGCTTCGACGCGCTGATCGTAGCCGTAAACCGCCTGACGGGAGTTGTTGATGACAGCGATGCAACCGTTTGCCATCTTCATGGTGACAACCGCGGTGTCAACGTCCGGGATACCAGACTCTTCCTGCAGGTTCGGATTGACCAGGCAGGAACCTACCGCAGAGATCTCGACCGCTTCCGAACCGGTGACGTAGCGCACCATATCGAAGTCGTGGATCATCATGTCGTAGAAGATACCGCCGGAAACCGCAACATAGGATGCCGGGGGCGGCTCCGGGTCACGGGAGGAGACGATGACGATATGGGGATCGCCGATCGTGCCGTCCTTGACAGCGTCCGCCACAGCCTTGTGGTTGTGGTCGAAGCGGCGGTTGAAGCCAACCTGGAACTTGACGCCCTTTTCCTCTACCATCGCGAGCAGCTTCTTGATCTTGTCGATATCATAGTCGATCGGCTTCTCGCAGAATACGTGCTTGCCAGCCTGAACAGCTGCCATGGATACGTCGCAGTGGGTATCGGTCGAAGAGCAGACAAATACAACATCGATCTCCGGGTTGTTCACGATATCCATGAAATCAGTGGATACGTTGGTGATGCCGCGCTCTGCCAGCCACTCGCGTGCGCCGGACTTGTCCAGCATCGGGTCAGCGACCTGCGCAACCTGTACGCCGGGAACGCTGTTGATCAGGTTGTTGATGTGCAGCTTGCCGATACGGCCACAGCCGACGACACCAATTTTCAGAATGCCCATAAGTAATCCTCTCCTTCATATAAGGTAATTTTATTATAAACCACCGGGGGCGCGGCTTCAAGTACGCAGGTGCAATTTCGGCGCACCGCCTAATTTTGGCGGGTTAGATTAGGCAAAATGGCGGCACACAGGCAGCGGAAAGCGTGCAAAAACTGTGTGCATTGTGCTAAAAATGGAAAAGCACAACCAAATGCAACAATTCGGCTGGGTATGTCTAAAATACACAAAATCGCTTGTATAGCCTATTGCGCTGTGTTAAAATTACTATATATTGTGGTGAAATGCCGCAATGGGACAATCAAAAGGAGCATTTACAATGAAAATAACTGCACAGTGGATTGCAGAACAGTGCGGCGTATCCCGCGGAACGGTGGACAGGGTGGTAAACGGCCGCCCGAATGTCGCCCCGGCGGTGCGCGAGCGTGTGCAGAAGATGATTAACGAATACGGCTATAAGACGCCGGCCCAGCGGCAGGCCGCGCGGGCGGGACAGAGCACCTTCCGCATCGGCGTGATCCTGCCGAGCTGGGATGCCTTTTTCATCCGCCGGATGCGCGAGGGCATCCGCGTGGCGATCCATAACCGCGGGCTCAATGACATCGACGTGCTGGTGGAGGAGCTGAGCAACCGCTCGCACCGCTCGTATTTCGAAGCCATCGGCCGGCTGGAGGAGCGCGGGATTGACGGCCTGATCGTCACGGCGCCGGACACGGTCGCCATGACCGAGGAGATCGACCGGCTGGTCGCTGCGGGCATCCCGGTGGTGACCTGCGACTCGGACGTGCGCCAGAGCCGCCGCCTGTACCATATCGGACAGGATATGGTCAAGTCCGGCCGGGTCGCGGCCGGGTTGCTCGCGCCCTATATCGAGGGCGCCGAGGTGCTGGTCGTGACCGGCAACCGGGAGTTCACCGCACACGGGCTGCGTGTGCGCGGCTTTTTAGACCGGCTGCACGAGATCTTCGGTGTGGGCATCAACGCCCATGTGATCGAGAGCGTGGAGCAGTATGATCTGACCTATGACGGCGTGCTGCAGCAGGTGCGCGGCAACCCGCGCCTGCGCGGCATCTATATGGCAAATGAATCCGTGCGCGGCTGCATGGATGCGCTCGAGCGCGCCAAACCCAGCCGCAGGGTCCATGTCGTCTGTCACGATCTGACGCCGCACGCGCGGCAGTATCTCGGGGAAGGGCGGCTGGATTTCATCATCGACCAGGACTTTTCCGCGCAGACCACGCGCGCGATCGAGGTGCTGGCCCACACACTGCGCACAGGTGAGCCGCCGCGGCGGGATATTGAATACATCCACACGAGCATCATCACGCGCGAGCTGCTGTGAGAGACGAGAGGAGACGGGAAACGACCATGAAACGCAGAATGATCAGCGCGCTGCTGGCGGGCGCGCTGTGCACAGGAACGGCCATCGTGCCGGCGGGCGCGGTGCACGTGACGGATATTGCCGGGCTGGGCGTGATGGCCGCGGTATCGGCGGTGAGCAGCGCATTGGAGAGCGATGATGTCCATGCGGCGCCGCCCGTGCAGGATGGGGCGTCGATCGGCTTTCGAGGACTGGAGGAGACAGTCCGCGCCAACAACCAGACCATCCAGGCATTTAAGAAAACGCTGGCCGGTATTGCCAATACCAATCTGGACGCGCAGTTTTGGGCACAGGAGATGCAGTACCAAGTACAGTTGAATGAATATTCGAAGCAGGTTAATGCATATGAAACATATATTAAGAGTTTAGAAGTCCTGAAAGATGGGGGAGACTCAAATGCTACTATAGATGCCCAAATTACAATGGCGGAATCACTTTTAAAGGTAGCGCAAGCTGGCGCAGCCCAGATCAGCGCCATTATTGATGGACTGGACGATGCACAAGAGGACGCCGAGAACGAGCTGGACGATACCTATGCCTCGACGGAAAAACAGCTGGAGAACGCGGCCAACCAGATCGTCGTAGGGGCACAGACCGCCTATCTGGGCGTAATCACGATCCGCGAGGGGATCGAAACGCTCGACCGCAATCTGGCGGCGCTCGACCGTAACATCCAGGTGGTCGAAAAGCAGGTCGAGATCGGCATGGCGTCCGAACTGACGCTTGAAAACCTCAAGCAGGCGCGGCGCACAGCTGCAGCCCAGCGCGAAACGCTGGTGCTGCAGCAGACAACGACCGAAAACCAGCTTTCCCTGCTGTGCGGCAATACGGCGGATACCACGGTCCATCCCACGACCGCCCCGACGGTGACCGAACAGCAGCTGGCTGAGATGAACTATGAGAAGGATCTCGATGAGGCGCTGGACAACAGCTATTCCATCTGGTCTGCGCGCGACGAAATGCGGCAGGCCTCCAACGATTACGAGGATGACGTGACGTCCACTGTGGATGCTTACGAGGCGGCCAAGCTCAATCTGGAATATGCGGAGGAGAACGTGACCAACTCGTTCCGCCAGCTTTATCTGGATGTGCAGGACAA
The DNA here is from genome assembly GCF_944384765.1 of uncultured Agathobaculum sp. Taxonomy (GTDB): domain Bacteria; phylum Bacillota; class Clostridia; order Oscillospirales; family Butyricicoccaceae; genus Agathobaculum. Next base: position 14,412 of record NZ_CALWUM010000017.1, read on the forward strand.
AAAGCGCCTGCTTGACGAGGCGCAGGCCGCTTATGAGAACGAGCAGCGCAACTTTGCCGTGGACGAGCTGCAATATGAGCGCGGCATGATATCCAAAATCGACTACCTGACCGCGCAGGATGACCTGGCGGCACAGGAGGACGCGGTGCGCACCGCGGAACACGACCTGTTCAGTGCCTACAATACCTATGATTGGGCAAAGCGGGGCTATATGGCAGGCGCATAAGGCAAAATCAGTTCAGGGAGGACACCAATGAAAGCAAAACGTATGGCTGCCGCGGCGCTTGCGGGCATGATGCTGCTCTGCACCGCCTGCGGCCAGGAGGAGGAGACCGGGGAGGCGGCGCCAACCGGCACCGCGGTCGAGGTGACGGAGGTGACCGCCGGGCCGATGAGCGCATCCTATTCGCTCACGGGCAAGGTGGCCGCGGTGAATGAAGTGCAGGTGTTTCCGCTGCTTGCGGGACAGGTGCTGACGCTTTCGGTAGAGGAAGGCGACACCGTCACCCGCGGCCAGACACTGCTGACCGTGGACACCTCGACCGTCACCTCGACCATGGGCGCGCTGCAAGAATCGTACAGCGCCACCAAGGCGGCGACCGACAGCGCGGTCTCGTCCGCGCAGCTGAGCGTCGATCAGGCACAGCTGGGCGTCGAGCAGGCGCAGCTGGGCGTCGAGCAGGCCGAACAGGCGGTGGAGAACGTGGAAGCACTGTATGAGGTCGGCGCGGCGGCCGAACAGGAAGTGACGCAGGCGCAGCAGGCGCTTGAGCAGGCGCAGTCTGCACTGGAGCAGGCGGAAACGAGCAAGGCACAGGCACAGGCCGGTGTCGAGCAGGCCCGCGCCCAGCAGTCCGCTTCGCTCGCGCAGATCCAGGCGTCCATGGACCAGATCACCACGCAGGCCGCGCTTGGCAGCGTGACCGCACCCTGCTCGGGTACGGTGACTGCGGTCAATGTGGTGCGCGGCGGCATGGCGTCCTCTGCACAGCCTGCGGTGGTTATCGCGGAGAACGGCGCAATCGAGGTCGCGGCTTCGGTGGCGGAGGACGTGTTCGTCGATCTGGCGGTCGGGGACACGGTGGATGTGCTGATCTCGGTGCTGTCGGATGAGCCGATCGAGGGCACGATCTCCGAGCTGCCGGTGGCGGCCAATGTGCAGACCAGCCTGTATGATGTATCGGTCTCGCTGCCGTCGGATGCGGCGCCGCCGATCGGTGCGTTTGCGACGGTCACCTTCTACACCGAGCGCCGCGATAACACGATCTCGGTTCCGACCGAGGCGGTGCTGACCGGCGCGGACAACGAGCAGTATGTGTTCGTCGTGGACAGCTATGCCGAGGGGGACACCGCGGTGCGCATCCCGGTGGAGACCGGTCTGGTCAACGCGACGAATACCGAGATCGTGTCCGGCCTTGCCGAGGGCGACCGCGTGGTGGTCAAGGGCCAGTCCTACTTAACGGATGGGGCGCTGGTGCGCATCGTGACCGGGGCGGATGACCTGCCGGCGGATACGGCGCCGGCGGCGGAGGATGACGCCGCCGCGGATGGGGAGGACTGACGCCCCATGAAAATCGCGGAGAATTGTATCAAACACAATGTTATGACCATCCTGCTGTACATTCTGGTCGTGGTGTTCGGCTTTTACTGCTTCCAGTCGCTGCCGCTCGCGCTCATGCCCGAGATGGAGCTGCCGGTGGCGATCGTCTACTCGACCTATGCCGGCGCAGGACCGGAGGATATCGAGCAGCAGGTGACCGAGCCGCTCGAGGCCGCGTGCGCCAGCCTGTCCGGGCTGGAGACGCTCACCTCGACCTCGGCGGAAAACATGTCCATGGTCATCGCGCAGTTCGATTATGGCGTGGATCTGGACGAAGTGCTCACCGATATGCGTGATAACGTTGATCTGGCGCAGGCGCAGCTGCCCGAGGACGCGACCGATCCGGTCGTCATGTCGATCGACATCGACTCGCTGCCGGTCATCATGGTGGCCATCCGCGGCAGTGACCTGGCCAGCCTGCAGTCGATTGCGGAGGACGACCTCGCCCCCGCGCTCGAGCGCCTGGATGGCGTGGCGTCGGTGGATATTTCGGGCGGCTATGAAAACGAGGTGGCGGTTCAGGTGGACGCGGCGCGCCTGCGCGGCTATAACCTGACGCTGACCACGCTCGCCCAGCAGCTGGGCGCGGACAACATCGCGATCCCGGGCGGCGACGTGACGAGCGGCTCGCAGACGCTCACCGTGCGCACAGACGGCGAATACCAGTCGGTAGACGATGTGGAAAACGCGCTGATTTCGCTGCCCGCAGGCGGCACCGTGCGCTTAAACCAGATCGCCGATGTTTCGCTGCAGCCTAAGGATCAGGACGCGGTCGCCAAGGTAAACGGCGAGGAGTGCCTGCTGCTGTCGGTCAACAAGCAGTCGGGGTCCAACACGGTCGAGATCGCCGAGCGCGCCAAGGCCGAGCTGGACAGCCTGACCGCCGAAAACGAGGCGCTCGACTGGGATCTGGTCATGGACCAGTCGGATTACATCAATATGACGGTGGACAACGCCATGTCCAACATCTGGATGGGCGTGCTGTTCGCGGCGATCGTGCTGATCGTGTTCCTGCGCGACATTGGCGCAACGGTCGCGATTTCGGTTGCGATGCCGTGCTGTATCCTGTTCACCTTCCTGATCATGTATGCGCTTGACATCACGCTCAACATGATGTCGCTCGGCGGTATTGCGCTGGGCGTCGGCATGATCGTGGATAACTCGATTGTCGTGCTTGAAAACATCTTCCATTACCGGTCGGATGGCTATAACCGCTGGGACTCCTGTGTGCTGGGCACCAAGGAGGTCGTGTTGTCGGTTACCGCATCCACGCTGACGACCGTGGCCGTATTCCTGCCGATCGGCCTGTCCGGCGGTATGACCGGCATGATCTTCCGGGAGTTCTGCATCACGATTGTGGCGCTGCTGTCCTCGTCGCTTATTATTTCGCTCACGCTCGTGCCGCTGCTGTGCTACATTTTGCTCGACCGCGGCGGCGTGCATCAGATCTCCGCGAGCGACCCGGGCGTGAAAGAGCGCATGATCGCGGACAAACCGCTCATGCGTTGGTATAAAAAGACGCTGAAGCAGTTCATCACCCACCGGTGGATCGGCATTGTGGTCACAGTGGTGATCTGCGTGGTTTCGGCGGCGAGCATCGCGCTGGCCGGCAGCGAGCTGCTGCCCGAGATGGATGAAGGGCAGATCAGCGTTTCGGTCAGCATGCCGAGCGGTTCGACCATGGAGGATACCGCGGCCATTCAGGACCGCATTGTCGCCATCGCCGAGCAGACCATCCCCGAGATGGAGCAGGTGTATTACAGCACCGGCAGCTCAACCTCGGTGATGAGCTCGACATCGGGCGCGAGCGTGACCATTTCCCTGGTCGATCTGGAGGAGCGCGACCGCTCATCCAATGAGATCGCCAGCCAGCTGCGCCGCGACCTGTCCAACATTGCGGGCTGTGAGCTGACCGTGTCGGCGAGCAGTATGTCGATCAGCGAAGGCTCGGATATCAGCCTGCAGCTGTCTGGCGAGGACTATGACCTGCTCGCGGATACAGCGGACGATCTGGCATCCAGGATCGCAGAACTGCCGGACGCGGTCAATGTGGAATCCTCTGCGGGCGATCAGGTGCCGCGCGTTGCGGTCAAGATTAACCGCGAGAACGCCGCTCAGTTCGGCCTGAACGCCTCGACCATCGGCGCGCTTGTGCGCGGCGAGCTGACCGGCTCGACCGCGACCACGCTGCGCATGAACGGCGAGGAATATGATGTGACGATCTCGGGCGATGAGACGCTCACGCAGGATATCGATTCGCTGAAATCACTCCAGTTGCCCTCGGCGACCGGCGGCACCGTGCCGCTGTCCATGGTAGCGGATGTATACACCGAGCTTTCCCCGCAGTCGATCACGCGAATCGACCAGTATGAGACCGTCACCATCACAGGCGAGTCCGAGTCGGGCGACGTGGCAGGCATCACGGCATCGCTCGATGCGTTGCTGGCTGATTACCAGCTGCCCGAGGGCGTTGAGCTGTCGGACGGTGAGACCACGACGTCGAGCATTGAGGAGACCACAAGCTCGCTGATGACCGCGCTGATGGTTGCCATTCTGCTGGTTTACTTTATCCTTGCCAGCCAGTTCAACTCGTTTGTGCTGCCGATTGCGATTATGCTCATCCTGCCGATCGGCCTGCTGGGCTCGATGATGCTGCTCTGGCCGACCGGCAACAAGATCTCGATGGTCGCGCTGCTCGCGGTTATCATCCTGGCGGGCACGGTGGTCAACTCGTCCATCGTGCTGGTGGACTACACCCTGCAGCGCCGGGAGCGCGGTGAGGATAAGGATACCGCTATCCTCAACGCCTGTCCGCGCCGTGTGCGCCCGGTGCTTATGACCGCGCTGACCACCATCCTCGGTCTGGTGCCGATGGTGTTCTCGGGCGGCGAGGGTTCGGAAATGATGCGCCCGATGGGCGTTGTCATGATGACCGGCATGGTGATTTCGACCATCGCTACGCTGTTTATCACGCCGGTGTACTATTCGATCACGGACAGCGCGGTCGAGCGGGTCAAAAAGGTGTTCAATCGCCCGAAAAAACAGCATCGGTGGATGGATAAGCTGAAAAAGAAGGACAAATGAGCGGACTTGCGAGAAAAATCGACTGAAATTTCAAAATCCTTCCGGTATGATAAAGGCGGCGGCGCAGCAATGCGCGCCGCCTTTGCATATTCCAAAGGAAGGGACGGGACGCGATGGGACGGAGGGCCGTATTGGCGGCGCTGTGCGCAGTTTTGCTTACCGGCTGCGCGGCGCAGACGGCCGCACAGGCACCGGACAGCAGCGAAACGGTTGCAGCGCAGCCGCCTGCGGCGCGGCAGCTGACCGTATCGGAGGCGGAGCAGCGCGCGCTTGCGCCTTTGCGCGCGGGGTGCACCGCCGCGCTGACCGACGAGCAGCTTTCGGTCTGCGCAGCGGACGGCACTTCCCGCGGCTATTATGTGTTTGCAATCAGCCGCGCGGATGGTTCGGCTGCGGGCAAGGCGGCCGTGGACTGCATGACCGGGCAGGTATATCACTACCTGGGTGACGGTGTGCTCGAGCCATACACTTCTTTTCTGCTGTACGATGGGGACAGGGCCGGACAGGATTGGCCCGGCGTGTATGCGGACGAGAACGGCCGTACGCTTACATTGGTTTTGCAGGAGGACGGCAGCCTGTCCTACACCTTTTCGGACGGCACAGCGGGCACAGCAGTGGTTACCGGCGATACCGCGGCATCGGCGGATGGGACACTGACCTTTCTGCTCGAGCAGGGGATTGTCACAGCTGCGGGCGGCAGCGTGACCGGCAATTATATTGCACAGTGAGGCAGGCAAAAGCCGCGGGGCATATCGCCCCGCGGCTTTGCTGCGCTTATTCGATCTCGCTTTCGCCCAACAGCTCGAGCACATCGACCGCCGTGCCCGCCCGCGCGGTCTCGACATGCAGGTGGGTGCCGAGTGCAGCCTCCGCGTCAATGGTCTCCGCGACCGCGCCGAGCGCCTCGCCCGCTGTGACTGCCTGCCCCGCGACCACGCGCACATCGGTCAGCCCGCGGTAGGTGGAGGTCAGGTCGGCGTCGTGCGACAGGGTGACGCAGGTGCCGTACAGTCCGTCCTCAAATACCTCCTGCACCGTGCCGTCGGTCAGAGCGAGCACGGTCTCGCCCGCCTCGGCGGCGAAGTCCGTGCCTGTGTGCACGCGCCAGTCGCCAAAGGTCGGCTGAAACAGCAGCTCATCACCCGAAAACGGCGTGATCACCGCGCCTGAGACCGGGCGGACATAGATCGGCGCGGAGACCGTTACCGTGGGCGTGGGTTCAGCCGGGGCGGCGGTCTCTGCGGGTGCGGTCTCCTGCGCATCCGTGTCTGTCTCAGCCGCCGCAGCGGCGTCTGCTTCGGCGGTCTCCTCCTCGCTGAGGACCGGCGTATCCTCGCGCAGGTCAGGCTGCCCGGCCGGGGTCACAATGGGCGTTTCGGCTTGCAGGCCTGCGGTGTCGTCCCGCTCCGCGCTAGTCCACAGCACATAGGCGGATACCGCGATAATCAGGCAGCAAATGGTTAGGATGGTGTAAAAGCCGCGCGTGGAGAGCACTGCGGTGTGTTTGGAATTGTATTGTTTCATATCCCTTTACCTCCGTTGTCCCCAGTATGGACAGGAAAAACGGAAAATATACAGGCGACTGGGGAAAACCGGCGCGGCGCCGGCGGGAAAATAATAGATGCCTTGTTTTTCTGCGGCAGGGCGGCGCCATCGGTTGACAAATACCGAGGAAAACGCTATGCTTGAAACAGAGCTGTTCTGTTTGAAGAAAAGAGGAATGTGTATGTCCAGTCAAAAAATCATATTCCCGACCGAGGCCAACCGCAGGCTGCATGCGACCGAGGAGATCGAGGGTTACGCGGTGCGTCCCGGCCTGTTTCTGGTCAACGGCACAACGGTCGTGCCCGGCGGTGTGAGCTTCACCATCCACTCGATCGGCGCGACCAGCTGTGAACTGTGCCTGTTTCACCGCACCGAGCAGCACCCGTATGCCGTACTGCCGTTCCCCGACCGTTTCCGCATCGGCAACACCTGGTCGATGATCGTATTCGGGCTGGATATCACGCAGTTTGAATATGCCTACCGCATGGATGGGCCGTATGACCCGGCGCGTGGCCTGCTGTTTGACAAGACCAAATATCTGCTCGACCCGTACGCCCGTGCGGTGACCGGCCAGAGCCGCTGGGGTGAGCGCCCGTCCGCGGACACGGCCTACCACGCGCGCGTGGTGGAGGATGTGTTCGACTGGGCGGATTTCACAGATATCCACATCCCGTTTCAGGATATGGTGATCTACGAGCTGCATGTGCGCGGCTTCACCCAGCACCCTTCCTCGGGCGTGGACCATCCGGGTACATTCGCCGGCCTGATGGAAAAGCTGCCCTATCTGAAAAAGCTGGGGATCAACACGATCGAGCTCATGCCGGTGTTTGAATTTGATGAGCTGGCAGACGAGCGCGTGGTGAACGGCGAGCATCTGCTCAACTACTGGGGATACAATACAGTCTGCTATTTTGCACCCAACACGGGCTATGCGGCCGCAATCGAGTTCAACCGTGAGGGTACCGAGCTCAAGACCCTGATCCGCACCTGCAACGCCAACGGCATCGAGGTCATTCTGGATGTGGTGTTCAACCACACGGCTGAGGGCAATGAGGACGGCCCGTTTTTCTGCTTCAAGGGCATGGACAACAACGTCTATTATATGCTCACGCCGGACGGCAAGTATTATAACTTCTCGGGCGTGGGCAACACGCTCAACTGCAACCATCCCATGGTGCGCCAGTTTATTCTGGACTGCCTGCGCTACTGGGTGGTGGAATACCGTGTCGATGGGTTCCGCTTTGATCTGGCGAGCATCCTCGGCCGCGATGAGGACGGCGGCCCGCTCTCCGAACCGCCGCTGCTCGAAAGCCTGGCGTTCGACCCGATTCTCGGCCGCGTCAAGCTGATCGCGGAGGCGTGGGATGCGGGCGGCATGTATCAGGTCGGCTCGTTTCCCTCCTGGAACCGCTGGGCCGAGTGGAACGGCAAATACCGCGACGATCTGCGCCGCTTCCTCAAGGGGGACGACCGGCTCGCAGAGGCGGCCGTACAGCGTATCTGCGGCTCGCCCGACCTGTATCCGCCCGACCAGCGCGAGAACGCTTCGGTCAATTTCCTGACCTGCCACGACGGGTTTACGCTTTATGATCTGTATGCATATAACGAAAAACACAACGAGCGCAACGGATGGGACAACACGGACGGCGCCAATGACAACAACAGCTGGAACTGCGGCGCAGAAGGCGAGACCGACGATCCGGTGATCAACGATCTGCGCAGCCGCCTGCGCAAAAACGCGTTTGCGGTGCTGCTGTGCAGCCGCGGCGCGGCGATGTTTCCGGCGGGAGACGAGTTCTGCAACACGCAGTTTGGCAACAACAACCCCTACTGCCAGGACAATGAGATCTCCTGGCTGGATTGGAGCCGTTTGGACGAGCATCAGGATCAGTTTGAGTTCGTGCGCCGCATGATCGCGCTACGGCACGCGCATCCGGTGCTGCGCAGCGCCAATGCACCGGCGGCCTGCGGCTGGCCGGATGTGTCGCTGCACAACGGCAAGGCGTGGGACAGCTGGATGGACGGCGAGACCCGTCAGATCGGCGTGCTGTTTGCCGGGCGCAATGCGGACGATACGGACGACGATCTGGTGCTGCTGGTGATCAATGCGCACTGGGAGCCGCATACGCAGCAGGCGCCCACACCGCCGACGGGCAAGCGCTGGCGGCTGGTGATGCACACGTTTTGCACGCAGCCTTTTGCGCCGGATACACCGTTTGACGGCACGCAGTTTGTGATCGGGCCGCGGTCGGTCGCGATTTTGATTGCGGAGAACGGATAAGGCAGACAGATTGGAAAACAAAAAGCCACAGGACAATGTCCTGTGGCTCTTTTTGTTGATAGGATCACACGCTGGCCGGGGTGCGCCGTTCCCGCCGGAACAGCAGCGGGAAAAATACGGGTGCTCCAAAGCCCGTCGAATAGGAGGTATAGCGATCGCCCGACGGATAAACGTGCGAGAAAAGCCGCTTACTTGGAAGCCTTGGCAGCGCGGATCGCGTCGATCATCATCGGAACAACCTTGAACAGGTCGCCGCAGATGCCGTAGTCCGCTACGTCGAAGATCGGCGCAGAATCGGACTTGTTGACCGCTACGATGCACTCGGAATCCTGCATGCCAGCCTTATGCTGGATCGCACCGGAGATGCCCAGTGCAACATACAGCTTCGGATGTACGGTCTTGCCGGTCTGGCCTACCTGATGGTCAGCGGTCAGCCAGCCGGAGTCGATCGCTGCACGGCTGCCGCCGACAACGCCGCCGAACTCAGCTGCCAGCTCTTCCGCCAGCTTGATGCCGGTCTCAACATCCTTGGAGATGCCGCGGCCGACGGAAACGACAACGTCAGCGCCGGTCAGGTCGACCAGCTCCTTCGCCTCCTTGACAACCTCGAGCACCTTGGTCTCGATGTCGTCCGCGGTCAGCGCGATGTCGAGCTTCTCGATCTGGACAGCGTTTGCCTTTGCCTCATTGTATTCGCCCTTCTTCAGAACGCCCGGACGGACGGTCGCCATCTGCGGACGGAAACGCGGGCAGATGATGGTCGCCATCAGGTGGCCGCCGAATGCCGGACGGGTCATCTTCAGGTTGCGGTCTGCGCGGTCGAGCGCGTCGATCTGCGCCTCCGGCAGGGTGGATGCTTCCTTGAGGAATGCAGCGTACTTCTCAACGTCAACGTCGAGGTGCGTGCAGTCCGCGGTCAGGCCGGTGTGCAGACGGGCTGCGCAGCGCGGGCCCAGGTCGCGGCCGATGTTGGTCGCCGCGATCAGCAGGATCTCCGGCTTCTTGGCGATAACCGTATCGCAGATCACCTTCGCGTAAGCGTCGGTGGTGTAAGTCTCGAGCAGGTCGTCCTCAGCAACCAGGACCTTGTCCGCGCCGTAAGCGCCCAGCTCCTTGGCCATCGCGTCGCCTACGCCCTTGCCGCCCAGCAGCAGGCCGCAGACCTCGGTGCCCATGTCGTCCGCCAGCTTGCGCGCCTCGCTGATCAGCTCCAGCACGGTCGGCTGCAGCTTGCCCTGACGCTGCTCACAAAATACCCATACGCCGCTGAAATCGGCGAGGTTGGTGTTATTGAAATCAGCCATTGTAGAATTCCCCTTTCAATCAGATGATGTGCTTCTTCTGAAGCTCGCCGACCAGCTCTTCACAGGTGGACTTGTCTGCGCCTTCGAGCATACGGCCCTGGCCCTTCTGCGGGGGCGTGAAGGACTTGAAGATGTTGGTGGGAGAACCCTTCAGGCCGATGGTAGCGGGATCGATCAGCGGATCGTCCTTGAGTGCGTTGTAGTCGAATACCTCAACCGGCTTTGCGTAGCAGCCCATGATGCCCTTGATGGACATATAGCGCGGTACGTTCAGCTCCTTGATGCAGGTGATCAGGCAGGGGGTCTTGGTCTGGATGGTCATATAGCCGTCCTCGAGCATACGCTTCACGGTGACGGTGTTGCCTTCCTTCTGGATATCAGCCGCGTAGGAAATCTGCGGGATGCCCAGCTTCTCAGCGATCTGGGAGCCGACCTGCGCGGTATCGCCGTCGATTGCCTGACGGCCGCAGAATACGATGTCGTCGTCCTCGATGCCGATCTTCTTGATCGCAGCGGCGAGGATCTGGGAGGTAGCGAAGGTATCCGAACCGCCGAACTCACGGCCGGAAACCAGAACAGCCTCGTCAGCGCCCATTGCGAGCAGCTCACGCAGCATGCCTTCTGCCGGGGGAGGACCCATGGAAACGACGATGACCTTGCAGCCGGTCGCGTCCTTGAGCTTGAGCGCGGCTTCGACAGCGTTCTTGTCGTCAGGGTTGATGATGGTAGCCATAGAAGCACGGTTGAGGGTGCCGTCGGGATTGACCGCAACCTTGCCGGAGGTATCCGGAACCTGCTTTACACAAACGATAGCTTTCATGTTCAGTTTTCCTCCTATATCTTACTTGCCGAGAATGTTGCCGGAGATAACGACGCGCTGGATCTCGCTCGTGCCCTCGTAGATCTCGGTGATCTTGGCGTCACGCATCATGCGCTCAACCGGATAGTCCTTGGTGTAGCCGTAGCCGCCGTGGATCTGAACTGCCTTGGTGGTGATCTTCATGGCAGCCTCGGAAGCGAACAGCTTAGCGGTAGCCGCGTCGAGCGTGAAGCGGCCGCCTTCGCTCTTGGCCATCGCTGCCTTGTAGGTCAGCAGGCGGGCAGCCTCGATGGCAACGTGCATATCGGCAAATACGAACTGGGTGTTCTGGAACTTTGCGATCGGACGGCCGAACTGCTCACGGGTCTTGGCGAAGTTCATGGATTCCTCCATTGCGCCCTCAGCGATGCCGAGTGCCTGCGCCGCGATGCCGATACGGCCGCCGTCCAGGGTCTGCATAGCGATCTTGAAGCCCTTGCCTTCCGCGCCGAGCAGGTTTTCCTTCGGCACGATGCAGTCGGTGAACACGATTTCCGCCGTGGGCGAGCCGTGCAGGCCGAGCTTTTCCTCGTGCTTGCCGACAGAGAAGCCCGGGAAGGAGCTTTCAACGATGAAAGCGGAGATGCCGCGGGTGCCCTTGGACTTATCGGTCATGGCGAAGACGACGAAAACGTCTGCCACATAGCCGTTGGTGATGAAAATCTTGGAGCCGTTGAGGACATAGTGGTCGCCCTCGAGAACAGCGGTGCAGGTGCCCTTGGCAGCGTCAGAGCCGGCGTCCGGCTCGGTCAGCGCGAATGCGCCTACCTTGTGGCCCTCGGTCAACATGCGGAGGTACTTCTCCTTCTGCTCGGGGGTGCCGTTTGCCATGATCGGGCCGCAGCACAGGCCGTTGTGGGTAGCGAGAATGTCGCCGGTGGAGGCGCACTGCTTGGAGAGTTCCTCGATCGCGATCGCCGAGCAGAGGTCATCCGCGCCGGCTCCGCCGTATTCCTCGGGCACAATCATGCCCATAACGCCCAGATCGAACAGTTTTTCGATGTTCTCACGGGGATAAGTAGAGGTTTTGTCGGTTTCCGCGGCGATGGGCTTGACTTCATTTTCGGTGAAATCACGCATCATCTGGCGAACCATTTCCTGTTCACGGGTCAGATGGAAATCCATGTTCAAGTCTCCTTTTTATAGGTAATTTATTGCCGATGCCGACGGAGAGCCGGCCTTCTGCCATGAAAAAGCAGCCGCCTTGCGCGGCCTGAAATCGTGCAGCCGCCGCCCACGCAAGAGGAACGCGAGATGAGCGGATTTCGGTTGCATTTTGCATATATTTTTGTTATTTTTTGTTTACATCTATCAATATACCATACGGAAATTGATGCGTCAACCGTAAAAATGAACGGAATAAAACAATAAATTTGTTCAAAAATCATGATTGATTGGGCACTTTTATTGGGGGTGGTTGTGCGTTTTGTCAAAATGCCGAAAAATCGGGGCGTGAACTGGTAAACTTGCCCATGAAAGCGCAAAATTGCACACAGGATCTAACATAAAACAAAGGAGGGCCCCCGGTAGGGGTCCCTCCTGATATTGATTTGCAGCCGGCCGGGTTTGGTCCGCGGTTCAGGCGTTTGCCGGCAGGAACAGCAGGTTGAGATCGACCGGCCCCTGCACGCCGTCCACTGTGCCCTCGTCGGTGTACTGCCACATGGCAAAGCCGCCGGTCAGGGACGGGGCAGCCGCGTATTCCGCATACCAGATGGGGTAATGGTCGAGCTGCTCCATGTCATACATATTCTGCGCCCAGTCGTTGTTGGTGTAAACCATAGGGATGTATCCCGCCTCATAGATGCGCTCGCAGAAGGCGAGGGCATTGGCGGTCGCCTGTTCGCCGGTCAGGCCGTCCGTGCGCGCCTGGTCGGCGGTGTATTCCTCCTGGTCGTAGACAACCGGGTAATCGACCGGATAGCCGTCGATCAGCTCGAGCAGGTAGTCCGCTTCCTCAAGGGCCTCCTGCTCGCTCAGCGCCTGGGAAAACAGATAGACGCCGACGTGCAGGCCCGCGGCGGCCGCGCCCTCGATGTTCTGCGCGAACAGATCGTCCGGCACGATGCGGCCGGTCTCGTAGCCGCGGTAGGCGGCGCGGACGAACACATAGTCGATACCCGCGGCCTTGACCGCGTTCCAGTCGATCGTGCCCTGATAGGTGGACACATCGATACCGAGCGAAGCGGCGACGTTATCCTCGTCACTCTGATAAGTAAAGTAGGCGCCGCCGGTCTCAAGCAGGGCCGGGTCGACTTCGATATTGCGCAGGCCGAGGGCATTTTCAATGATGCTGTGCTGTGCGCGGTAGGTGAAAACAGCCGCCGCTGCTGCGGCGATGACGATGAGCAGCGCGAGCAGCAGCAGGGCGATGCGTCTGGCTTTTTTGTTGACGCGGCGCTGCGGCCGGCGCGGATATAAAGGCTGGCTCATAAGCACTCCTTGCAGTCGGAAAAATCACATAGGAGCATTATAGCACAAAAAACGCCGGGTTTCTACATCTAACCGCAAGACAATGCCGCCTGCAAAAAAATGTTTACAAATAGCGGCAGCTGCATCGTTCGGGGTGGCAGCGGTGATAGGTGACCGTGACCGGGCGGGGATACCGGCGGCGCAGGATGCGGCGCGCCTGCGCCGGTGTAACCGCATCCTCAAGCGCAAGCGCGGTGTCTGTCCGACGGATGCGCCGCCCATCGGGCAGTTCGAAGAAAAAGCAGGGATAATGCTTGCCATCGCGCATGTCAAAGCCCTCGAGCACGCCCTGGACCGAAGGATGGAGGAGCTGCCCGAGCAGGGCGGAGAGCAGCAGAAAGGGCGCGGTGAGAAGGTTGACGGCCGCGCGGAGTAGCTTTTCCGGCGGGGTGAGTGAAGCATAGTCACCTGAAAGAAAACGCATACCGGTCAGCTGCCTTTCGTGTGGATTTGTTTTTAGTGTAGCAGCTGCGCCAGGTGCAGACAAGCAAATCTGTGTAAAATCCCGCAGCAGGGCATATATACAGCTGGGGAGGCTTTGAAAGGGAAAACAAAAAGCTGTGAACCAATGTTCACAGCTTTTTGTGGTGACCCAGCGGGGATTCGAACCCCGGACACCCTGCTTAAAAGGGAGACGGTGAAAACGATAAAGTATAGGCATTATGCGGTTTTTCGACAGCTGTGCTTAGCTACTCCCACACCTACTCCCACATTATACGATGCCTGTCACCACCTTGCCGCTTTGGCGCGCGCTATCAAGCTGGATGATCTGAGCGGCCGCGCTGGCGAATGCAGCGTCCGACAGGTGGGTGTAAATCTGCGAGGTCATAGCGATAGTTGCGTGTCCCAGCAAATCCTTTGCAACGTTGATCGGCACACCTGCGGTTTGTAAATCTGTCGCATAAGTGTGTCTCAGACAGTACGGTGTTAGATCATCTGCAACCGGATTTGTGACCAATGCACCACGGTATGTTTGTGCACCCATTTCGAGCGCCAGCGCATGGCGGAAGGATTCCCACATCTGCCGCATGGATGTTTTGGTGTGAGGTCGGCCGGTTGTCGGCTGGGTGAAGATATAGCCGCTCTCTTGCCGAGCCGACAGCAGCGCATGTTTGAGCGACGGGGACAGCGGCACGCGCCGGTCACCGTAATTAGTCTTGCTGCTGTGCAGTGTCACGACCGCGCCGGCGAAATCGATATCCTCCCAGCACGCCTTGCGCGTCTCGTCTGGCCGGGCGCCGGTGTAAAGCATAAACAAGACCCACAGCCCCGCGCGATGGTGCGCACAGGTAGCGAGAATGTGTCTGCGCTCATCATCTGTGATGCTACGGTGCGTCCCGCTCGTGGTCTCTGGCATAGTCAGCGCCTCGGCGGGATCATATATAATCACGCGGTCAATGCGCGCTTGCCGGAATGCGCCGCGGATCAGGTTGCGCAACTTATTTGCGTGGCTTGCCGACTGCCCGGCAGAGCTGTTGAGAATTCGCTGCAGATCGATCGGCCGCACGTCTCGGAGCCGACGGTCTCCGATGGCCGGGAAAACATAGTTTTTGCAGTAAGACAGCAGCTGGCTATAGGTGCGTGGTGTGACCGCATCCTTTTTATATGTTTCAAGGTAATCAGTAAACCACTTTCGGACGGGTGTTTTATCGTTCGTGACGATCATGCCGCTTTCAAGCGCTGCCCGCTTTTCATCTACTTTGCGCCATAGCTCGCGCTGCGTTTTGGCGCGCACATCGTACCGTCTTCCTTCAAAGCTGAAGGATTCGCGGTAAAAGCCATCTTTGCCTTTTTTCATTGCGTGATACCTCCTATTGTGATACAATAAGAGGGTAGAGACCGCCTAAAAGTTTCTACCCTCATGTCCCGCTCTGGTGCGCCAACACCGGGGCGGGATTTTTTATTCGATAGGAATAGTTATCTCTATCGAAACAGTATACTCAGAAAAATTAAGGTCCACTGGAAAATCGGTGCTATGGGCCGGAAAATTCTCCCCATCAGCTCAAAGTTTCATAAGCCGACACTTAAGATTACATCATCATTGCACTTCAAATGTTTTAAACAAGACAGGATTACCAATAAATGGCCCAACTTCGATTTCAACAGGGGATTCACTGGATAACACATAAGCGTTCTGGCATCCAGTCAAAGATGCGCCCGGCTTTAATTGCTTTTGGCCGATACTGGCATCATATACTGATGCATCCGCAACTATGGCCATGTCAAGCTGTACGCCATCCTGGAAAGCGTTCATGGTAACAGCGACAAATGGGGCGATAGTCTCGTCAGAATTATTTGTAAAGTCATAGTTGACAACAATGATTTTATTGCCGTCGAGGTCGGTTCCAAAAGTACAATCCCCTATAGTTACGTCGTAATCATCGACCGCACCTGAATCTGTGGGTTCCGGCTCTGAGGGTTCTTCTGGCGTTTCTTCCTGCTGAGATTCTGCGGGTGCGCCTCCAGATGCACTATCAGTTCCAGACGCGGAAGAATCCCCGCCGCACGCGGTCAGCGAAAGCGCCATAAATGCCGCAAAGATCATTGCCAATACTCTCTTTTTCATGGTTTCCTCCTTTGATTGACAAATAGTGCCAATCTTGTATAATATATTTGGAGAGTGTAGTTACCAGATTGTACTTTCCGTAAGACCGTCAAGGGGTAGGAGCCTTGGCGGTCTTTTCATTTATAAGTCCAGATTATTGGGCATCATTTATGCTTGTCAACTAATTTACATTGAGAATATGCGAAGTTATGATATGCTTATCTTGCCGAACAAATGTTCTTTATTTGTTAGAATCAGAGGATTCTCCGGCTTTTGATAAATAGGATGGAAAAGTGTTTATCCAGCCCGTAAGATCGTCTAACTCCCTTTGTAATTCCGAGCGGAAATATTGCTCTTTTAGTTGCTGCTTGCTCATAGGTGCACTACGAGTTGCATTAAAGTCTTCGACAGACTGGAGATATTCATCAGTATAGAGACTGGTATAAACCGCGCGTTCAATAAGCATTTTATAGCGCAGAAGCAGTTCGGCAAGATGCATATGATAAACTTCGGTATCTTCCGGCCTTGCAAGTTTGTCTTTACTCCATTTCAAAATACCATGAAGCTGAGTATTGACGAGTTGTTCTGACTGAGATTCTGAATGTTTCTCAACTAGATCAGACTTTAAAACTTCAAAATAGTTAGCGAGCATCTCGATCTTATCAATACGAGGATATTTATTACCATTATACCAATCATTGAAAGTAGTATATTTGATTCCGAGGTCTTCACATACTTGATTCCGATCTTTTCCAAATCGCTGCATTAAACGCCGAAGGTTTTGAGAGAAAACTTCTTTATTTCCCAGATCGCTCATGGCGCACCTCCTTTATATTTTCATTGTACGGCATAGGCGTAAAAAAATCAAGATAAAAATAAAAAAATTACGCATAAAGCGTTGACTATACGCTTTAAGCGTGATATGATATAACCGAAAGGAGATGATGAAGTTGAGAATAACACTAAAAGCTGCACGGATGAATATGTCTTTAACTCAAAAAGAAGCCGCAAAAAGACTTGGAGTTACTGTTGATACTCTGAGAAACTGGGAAAACGGGAAAAGCTACCCAGATGCAATGCGGATTCGACGAATTGAAGAAATATATGATGTTCATTACGATGATCTTATTTTTTTACCCAAAAAAACGCTTAAAGCGTAATGTATGGAGGGCGTCATGAACGACATCATCAACATTGACGGCAAGGAGGTGATGATTATGAAAACAAATCCAAGCTTTTAGCAAGGCTGATGACCGCAGCTATGCCGAACTTCGGCAGGAGGTCAAACGCGACCTTGAGCGGCTGTATCCAAATGCCGTGATACTGACGCTTAAGCAGGCCGCGACGGCCTATGGATACACGGATGCGAAGTCCGCGAAGGACAACATCGGTGCGCCGCGCATTCCCGGCGACCGGCGCGTGGTTTACTATTTAGGCGATATCGCCAGCGATATTGCAAGAAAGAGAATGGGGTGATTCGACATGAAAAAACTTTTTAATGTGGCTGCCTGCTGCTGCGCAGGCGTAATTGGAGCGGCTGCCGCGATGTGGGACGGCGGCTGGTGCAGTGGGATCATGTTTGCAATGGTTCTGATCGGCTGTGGCTGCGGGCTGTTCGTGGCCCTGCATGAGCTGGCCGTGATTCGTGCATTCGAGGAAAAGGAAGCGGAGGATGCCCGGCGCAGCGCGCGCAAGGCAGAGTTCTTCCGGGAGGTCAATAAACTGTGAAACAGCCCAATAAAACCGTGCACAGAATTGTCTGGCGCCATCCGCGCGGCCGGTTTGATGTGATCGAGTTCCAGGGGACAAGCCCACTAGGCACACCATACCGCATCCGCGAAGCCGTACTTACCCCGGAGCGCGACGCGCGCGGCATCCTGCATAAGGAAAAGCCGCCCGAGCCGGAATTCACGGTCCGCAAATCCACCGCCCGCAGGCACTCCTACCGGCGCATTGGCCGCAAGGAAGCCGTCATGATCGCGGATATGTATCAGGCAGGGTACAGCTGCAACCGCATTGCGCAGGCACTGGGCCGTGATCACACCAGCATCGGCGAGTTTATCCGGAGAAACCGGATCACAAGAAAAATGCCGCCCCGGAACTGCAATCCCGAGACGGCGAAGAAAAAATTATGAATTCACTTTTATAATACCCGCAAGGAGGCGGGAAGTCAAATGAAAATTGAAACATTAACCGAAAAAATCACAAACGGCAAGTTTTCCGCAATCGTGGATTACGCCAGCGATACGGCAAGTGTGGATATGGGCGACGGCAGTGAGCCGATCGCAATCCCGTTCGGCGCCGTAGACGGTCTTGCCGACTTCCTCGGCATCGTGAAAGAGAGGGTCGGCTGATGAATATCGAAATCAAGTGCATGGATATCTCGAATTTCAAAGGGATCCGCAAGCTGCATCTGGACTTCCACAACGGCGTCAATACCATCTATGGGGACAATGCTACCGGCAAGACTACGGTATACGACGCGCTGATCTGGCTGCTGTTTGGAAAAGACAGCCACGGCAGCAGCAGTTTTTCGATTAAACCGGTCGGTGCGGCACCCGGCGTCACGCCTGAAGTGACAGCAACTCTGCTGGTAAACGGCGAGACGATCAGCCTTCGCAAAACACTGCGTGAGCGGTGGGAAAAGCACCGCGGCAGTGCAGAAGCGCGGTTTGCAGGCAACACGACGGACTATTTTGTGGACGATGTGCCGCGGAAGGAAAGTGAGTACAAGCGCATCATCGCGGGTTACATCGATGAAAATCAGTTTAAGCTGCTGACCAATGTCTATGCCTTTGCGCGCGACCTGCATTGGAAGGACCGCCGCAAGCTGCTGGCTGAGATCTGCGGCCTGCCGGATGATGCAAGCCTGCTCAGCAGCGCGCCTCAGTTTGCGGAGTTGGCCGAAGCTGTCGGCCGCCGAACGGTGGACGATTACAAGGCGGCGCTCATGGCGCAGCGCAAGGGCGCGAATGCATCGCTCAACACTTTGCCTGTCCGCATCGACGAATGCGAACGTATGGTGCGGGAGCTGTCCGGTCTGCCGTTTGAACAGGCACGCCGGACCGCTGAGGCACTGCAGAACGACCGCGCGCGGGTGCAGACCGATCTCGCCAAGCTGGACGGCGACGCGCTGATCGTCCAGGCCGAGAACGAGCGCGACGCGCTGAACAACCAGCTACGCGAGCTGGAAAACGAGAACCGCGCCCATCGGGACAGCCAGTATGTGCCAGTCGAGGATGAGACAGCCGATCTGATGCACGCAGACGAGCAGGCACAGGAGGCGCTCGATCAGGCCAAGCGCATACAGTCCGACCTGCAGCAGCGCATCACAGGCGGAAACGCCCGCCTGGATGATTACCGCGCCCGCTGGCGTGCGATCGACAAGGAACAGTTTACCGGCGGCACCTGCCCGACCTGCGGCCAGACTCTCCCGGCAGCAGAACTGGAGGCGGCAAAGAAACGGTTTGAGACCAGTAAGCAGGACCGCAAGAACGGCCTGCTCGAGGACAGCAAGCTGCTCAAGGCGGACATCGCATCCATGCAGACACGCTTGCAGGAGGTAGAGACGTCCTTGTCCGGTCTGCAGGCGGCTGCGGATCAAGCTGCGCGTGCACTGGCCGATTACACCCCGCCCGCAGCGCCGGTGATCGAGGATCTGCCGGACTATGTTCGTCGCAAGGATGCACTGAACCGTTCTCTGGATGACTGCAATCGCCGTATCGAGCGTCTTCGCACGGACAAGCAGGCTGAGCGCGACCGGCTGGAAAGCGAGTATAAGACGATCACCTCTCGAATCCTCGAGAATGACGCCACACTCGCCAAAGAGCAGACGCTTGCAGATACCCGCCGCCGCGTGACCGAACTGCAGGCCGAGCAGCGCCGAGCTGCCGCCGAGGTAGAGGAAATGGACCGCATGATCGAGCTGTGCGAGGAGTTCGCGCGGTTCCGCGTGCAGTCTGTCGAGCAGTCGGTCAACAGCAAGTTCAGGCTGGCTCGTTTCCGCCTGTTTACGGAGCAGATCAACGGCGGGCTGGCGGACTGCTGTGATGTGGTGGTGGACGGCGTCCCGTATGCCGACCTGAACAGCGCCATGCAGATCAACGTCGGACTGGACATCATCGAGACGCTTTCCCAGCACTATGACCGGCGCGTGCCGCTGTTTATCGACAACGCCGAGAGCGTGACCAAACTGCAGGAGATCAGCGCGCAGGTCGTGCGGCTGGCGGTTTCCGCAGAGGATAAGGAGTTGAGATTGGAATGAAATTGAAGGACAAGGTTAAGCCCGCAATACCACCGATGGAAGGCGGCGTCTATATGGCCGTCTGCGTCACTGTGGCAGATCTGGGCGATCAGTACAGCGAGAAATTCAAGAACACCCAGCGCAAGGTGGTGTTTTCGTTCGATATTCCATCCGAGACCGTGGAAATGGACGGGGAGACCAGGCCGCGGCAGCTTTCCAAGCGCTGTACTTTTTCGGTGAGCAAGCGCGGGACGCTGAACAAAATGCTCAATGCGTGGCTGAACGCAAACATGAGTGAACAGGATCTGGCTGAATTGGATCTGTTCGATTTTGCCGGGAAAGCATGTCAAATCCGCGTGACGGTATCTGAGGACGGCGCACATAACAATGTCGAGGACGTGATGGCGCTGCCCAAGGGTATGCCCGCCCCAATGACCGATACGCCGATTATCACCTATGACATTGATGAGGACGGATTTTCAGGCGAGAAGTGGGAGGCGCTGCCGGGCTGGATGCGTGACACGATCGAGAAGTCCGAGCAGTATCAGCAGAGCCCGCCGGACAAGCCTCTGGACATGCCGGCAGAACAAATGCAGCCGGAAACCGGAAAGGATGATTGCCCGATATGATATTCCGGAGTTTGGCCAGCTCCAGCAAGGGGAATGCGTACATCGTGACAGACGGTGAGACGACGATCCTGCTGGAGTGCGGCCTGCCGTATAAGAAGCTGGAGAAGCTGAGCGGACACACGCTGACAAGCCTTTCGGCGTGCTGCATCACACATGAGCATAAGGATCACAGTCAGGCAGCTGGCCAGCTGATCCGGCACGGCGTTCCAGTCTATATGTCGTACAAGACAGCGGTGGCGCTTGAACTGCCCGATGCGGAGATTATCACGCCCGGTGAGCCGGTGCGCATTGGCGCGCTGCTGGTGATGGCATTTCCGGTGGTGCACGATGCGGTGGAGCCGGTCGGGTATCTGATCGACGACACGCGTACCCGGGAGCGGCTGTTTTTCGCTGCCGATACCCGCGGGCTGAACTATGTGGTGGAACACCCTACATACATCGCGGTCGAGTGCAACTACGAGGAAAGCCTGCTGGAATCCAGCACAAAAATGCCGGACAGCTTGAAGAACCGCATCCGGCACAGTCATTTTGAGCTGTCGGACGTGATCCGCTGGCTGCACAAGCAGGACCTGTCCGGTGTGCTGACCATCTATCTGCTGCACCTGTCCGCAGGGCACAGCCGCGCGGCCGCCTGGGAGGCACGGTTCCGTCGAGAGTTCCCGGGAATCAATATTGTGATATGTAAGGAGTGAACAACGTGAGCGATATCAACATGACCGGTGAGGTCAAGGAGATCAACCTGCTCGACATGATGGGCGGCGCGGTCGGTGAGCGCGTCAGCTATGAGCTGAGCAAGATCATGCGCAACTGCAAAGACCTGAACACCGAGCCGAAAAAGGCACGCACACTGACCATTGAGTTTTCCATCACGCCGACCGAGACGCGCGACAGCGCGGCGATCCGCGTATCGGTGAAGAGTAAGCTCGTACCGGTACGGGCGTTGGACAGCACGCTGCTGATCGGCGGTACGGCAGATGATCCGGTTGTGATGGAGTACACGCCGCAGGTGCCGGGACAGCGCAATTTCGCCGGCGGCGAGCAGGAAGAACCCAAGCTGATCAAATTGGCAGACGCCAAGCAGGCATAAGGAGGACAAGGACATGATTAAGGAAGCATTGCAGTATATTGTGGATCTCGGCAAGGTTGCCGTATCAGAGATCAACGGCAGCCAATATTCGACCGGACAGCTTTTCCGAATCCCGGAGGAGCTGACCGCGGCGCCGCTTTCCGTACACACGCTTTCATCGATTATCGACTATATTACGAGCGGCGCGGATGAGTGCGCGGAAAGCGATGACAGCATGGACCGCCGGTTCGTGATCCATGTGGCGGATTGTGACCGCGTGTACCTGTACCGCGAGCTGAACAACGACAAGGCGCGCGAGTGCCTGATCGAAGCAGAACTGTCCGTGCCGTCGTTCCCGTTCGGCCGCTGGATGGACATGGAGACATTCACCATCAATCTGCAGACGTGTTTCACACCGGATGGCGACCGGGACAAGCTGATCCAGCTTGCGGGTACTGTGCGGGCGGATCAGGGCGTTACGGTAGCGGACGACGGTATGACCCAGCAGGTGACCGCTCGCAGCGGTATTTCCTTAGTCCAGCAGGTGCCTGTGCCGAATCCGGTGGAGCTGGTGCCGTTCCGCACCTTTACGGAAATTGAGCAGCCCGCGAGCCCGTTTGTGTTTCGCATGCGGCGGGACGGCGATGCGATCATGGCCGCCTTGTTTGCAGCGGATGCGGATATGTGGAAGCGTGAGGCCATTCTGAACATCCGCGACTATTTTGGCAGTGAACTGCCCGAGGAAATGCGGGACGACATTATCATTCTGGCGTAAGGCAATCCGGCGCGGGGCGGCTCATACCGCCCCGGCTTTGCCCGGCTGGAGGTGATGCGGTGGGCAGGAATCATAAGATCGGGCTTGAATTTTGGATACGGGATATAGGCTTGTTCCGCGATCCGAAATTCCGCCTGATGCGCCAAGAATTTGGCGTGCTTGGCCCCTATGTTTACGAATGCTTACTTGATATTGCATACGGGGACAAGGGGTATTACATCAACTATTCGGGATCGGGGCGCGATGATACGCTGTGGTTGCTATCCGAAATGACAGCCGGGCGTTATGCTCCGACAGTAGAAACATTGGCGAACGTAGTAGACCGCTTGGTGGCGTGTGGGCTATTCAGCAGCGACCTTTACAAGCGTGGATTTATTACGTCGAAAAGAATGCAGACGGGATATTTCACTGCCACATTGGGGCGCAGCGCCGTCCAAATCAATTTTGACATTTGGCTTCTGAGCGAAGAAGAAATGCGGGAAAAGAATCCAAGTGGCAAAAGTTTTGTGCTGCAATCTTTTATTTCTTGGCGAGAAAATAACATATCTGGACAAGAAACGGGGATTTCCCGCCAAGAAAGTACACAGAGAAGAGAACAGAACAGTAGAGAACAGAACAGTAGAGAAGAGTACAGTAGAGAACAGCAGAGCAGAGAACGCGCCGCGGCACTGGCTGCTGATCTGGAGCGGCTGATCGGAACAGAGATTGATGATAATTTCCGGCTGGACATTGCCCGGCTGATGCAGGCCGGCATGCAGGAAGCGGTCATTATGGAGGCTGCCCGTCAGACCGGCAATAAGCACCCGCGCAAGCCTGCCGCCTATCTGCGGACCATCCTGCAGGGCTATGAGCGGGACGGCGTGCTGACAGCGGCCGATCTGGAGGCCACACAGGGCAAGGCGCCACCGCGCCAACAGCCGGACGATGGTTATCTGCATCCGGGCAGTGCGGCGTACGATGAGGAGTGGGCGCGCCGGGTACGAGAGCACCAGAAAGAGCGTCGGGCGCGTCGGCTGGCGGCAGAGCAGGGGGAGTGAATCGCAGTGATACGTTGCATGCTTTTAACTGAATTAGGACGGCGACGAATGAAAGTGTCTGAGCTTGCGCGGCAGACAGGAATTTCCCGCACGACGCTAACCGCATTGTACTATGACCGCGCAAAAGGCGTGGAATTCCATGTAGTAGATCGTATTTGTTCCGCATTGTTGTGCTCAGTAGGGGATTTGTTTGTTTGTGAGGAGGATAACGCATGAAATGGATATACATTTGTTCTCCGCTGCGCGGGGACTATGAAGCAAACACGGCTGTGGCAATTCGGTACTGCCGGGAGGTGGCGCTGCAAGGAGATTTCCCGGTCGCGCCGCACATTTACTGCCCGCGTTTTTTGGACGATACCAAGCCGGAGGAACGTCAGCGCGGCATGGCGATCGGCGCAGAACTGCTGGAACTGTGCAGTGAGGTGCGTGTTTACGGCGACCACATCAGCGAAGGCATGCAGGCCGAGATCCGGCAGGCGGAGACGCTGGGCATCCCGGTACGGTATGTGCGGGGTGACCGCGTATGACCTACATGGACTTTCTGCGCAGCAAGATCGTGACCGCTCCGGAAACCGGCTTTACTGTTTCGGACAGTGACATAAATCCGGCGCTCAAGCCGCACCAGCGGGACGCGGTGAAATGGGCGGTAGCTGGCGGACGGCGCGGCCTGTTTGAGCGGTTCGGTCTCGGCAAGACCGTGCAGGAGCTGGAATACTGCCGCATTGTCACCGAGCATGAAGGCGGCAAAGCGCTGATCGTGCTGCCGCTGGGCGTCCGGCAGGAGTTCACACACGATGCGGTGCAGCTGCTGGGCATGGAGCCGCCGCGCTATGTACGCACCATGCAAGAGGCGCAGAACGCAACAGAAACCATCTTGCTGACCAATTATGAGCGTGTGCGGGACGGCGATATCGACCCGGCCGGGTTTACTGCATGCTGCCTGGACGAGGCGAGCGTGCTGCGCAGCTTCGGCAGCAAGACCTACCAGACGTTTCTGGACAAGTTCCGGGGCGTGCGCTTCAAGCTCGTGGCAACAGCGACGCCCAGTCCGAACCGATACAAGGAGCTGATCCATTATGCCGGGTTCCTTGAGGTCATGGACACCGGACAGGCGCTGACCCGGTTTTTCCAGCGGGACAGCTCCAAGGCGGGCAACCTGACACTGTATCCGCACAAGGAGGAGGAATTCTGGCTGTGGGTATCGACGTGGGGCCTGTTCCTGTCCAAGCCGTCCGACCTCGGATATGACGATACCGGCTATGCGCTGCCGCCGCTCGACGTGCGGACGCACATCCTGCAGGACCACTACGGCGATGAGATCGAGCGCGACGGACAGATCAAGCTGATGCGCGATGCGGCGGTCAGCCTGTCCGAGGCGGCCCGGGAGAAGCGGGACAGCATTGCTGCCCGCGTAGCTAAGGCAAAGGAGATCGTGGACAGCGACCCAGATGCGCACTTCATCCTGTGGCACGACCTTGAGGCGGAGCGCCATGCGATCAAGACGGCCATGCCGGAGGTGGTAGACATCTACGGCAACATGGACTACGACGAGCGCGAAAAGCGAGTGATCGCGTTCTCAGAGGGCAGGACGCGGCTGTTTGCGACAAAGAAGGAGCTGTCTGGTTCGGGCTGCAACTTCCAGCGGCATTGCCACCGGGCGATATTTGTCGGCATCGACTACGAATTTAACGATTTTATACAGGCCATCCACCGCATTTACCGTTTTTTGCAGACCGAGCAGGTGATTATCGACATCATCTGCACTGAGAGCGAGCAGGAGATCCTGCGCGTGCTCATGGAGAAGTGGCAGCGGTACGACGAGCTGGAGCGCAAGATGGGCGAGATCATCCGCAAATACGGCCTGCACCAGAACGCCGCAGCGGCGATGGCCAGAAGCATAGGAGTTGATCGGGTGGAAGTCAGGGGAGAGCGGTTTACTGCGGTCAATAATGACTGCGTGGAGGAGACGGCGCGGATGGAGACGGACAGCATTGACCTGATCCACACGTCCATCCCGTTTTCCAATCACTATGAATACACGCCCAGCTATAACGATTTCGGGCATAACGAGGACACCAGACGCTTTTTCGAGCAGATGGATTATCTGACGCCCAACCTGCTGCGCATCCTCAAGCCCGGCCGGGTGTTTGCGTGCCATGTCAAGGACCGCGTGCTGTTCGGCAACGCGACCGGCATGGGCATGCCGACCATGGAGCCGTTCCACGCAATGTGTATCCGGCATTACATGAAGCACGGGTTTGCATACTTCGGCATGATTACGGTCGTAACCGATGTGGTGCGCGAGAACAACCAGACCTACCGCCTCGGCTGGAGCGAGCAGTGCAAGGACGGCACCAAGATGGGCGTTGGCTGCCCGGAGTATATCCTGCTGTTCCGCAAGCTGCCGACCGACCATAGCAAGGCTTATGCGGACGATCCGGTCACCAAGAGCAAGGAGGAATACACGCGGGCGCAGTGGCAGATTGACGCGCACGGTTACTGGCGCAGCTCGGGCGACCGCCTGCCGACCAAGGCGGAACTGCAGGCCGCGCCGGTGAAGAAACTGCAGGCACTGTACCGCAAATACAGCCGCGGCACAGTGTATTCGTATGAGGAGCATGTAAAGCTGGCCAAAGAGCTGGACAAGGACGGCCGTCTGCCGGCCACCTTCATGGTGGTGGCGCCGGGCTCGTGGAACATGGACGTGTGGGATGACATCAACCGCATGCGCACGCTTAACACGACCCAGAGCCGCCGGCGGGAGCAGCTGCATGTCTGCCCGCTCCAGCTGGACATTGTAGACCGGATCATCAACCGGTACAGCAATCCGGGGGATCTGGTGTTCGACCCGTTCGGAGGGCTGGGCACAGTGCCGCTGGAGGCAATGAAGGCCGGGCGGCGCGGGTACATGTGCGAGCTGAACCCAGACTACTTCCGCGATGCGGTCGGGTATCTGAAATCCGAAGAGGATAAGCAAGATACGCCTACGCTGTTTGACCTGCTGGGGGAGGGATGAGCGTGAAATTTATAAAAGAGAGCAGCAGCGCGCAGATCAGCTCCATAGCGGAGCTGGAGCAGGTGGTGGCAGTATGAAAATCGGACTGGTTGATGTGGACGGACACAGTGGCTTTCCCAATCTCGCACTCATGCGCCTGTCCGCATATCATAAGGCACATGGAGATAAAGTGGAGTGGTGCACACCACTGCTCCATTATGACCGGGTGTATATGTCCAAGGTTTTCACATTTTCGCCGGATATTGACATTGCGGTGCAGGCTGATGCGATCATCAAGGGTGGAACAGGATACAAGAAGTATGATTGTCTACCGCCCGAGGTAGAGGCGACCCCGCCCGACTACAGTATTTATCCGCACTATCCGCACGCGATCGGCTTCCTGACACGCGGATGTATTCGGGATTGTCCGTGGTGCATCGTACCGCGCAAAGAGGGCGGCATCCGGCCTGCCGCAACATGGCAGGAGATCAAGCGTCCGGACAGCCGGACAATCATCTACCTGGACAATAATGTGCTGGCGCATGAACATGGTTTGCAGCAGATTGAGGAATTAGGGCATGAACCAATATGGGTTGACTTTAACCAAGGGCTGGATGCCCGGTTGATTACGCCAAAAGTAGCGCAGCTCTTGTCAGGACTGCATTGGATGCGCTTTGTCCGGCTGTCCTGTGATACCGAACAAATGATCCCGGTCATAAGGCAGGCGGTTGCCTATATGTGCGAGGCAGGCATTGCGCCGAGCCGGTTCTGGGCATATATGCTGGTTCAAGACGTTAACGAGGCGCATCGCCGTGCGCTCGCTTTGGATGCGATGGGAGTTATTCCGTTTGCTCAGCCGTACAGGGACTATGATGGCAGCGAGCCGACACGAGAACAGCGCAGATTTGCCCGTTGGGTAAACGTCAGATCTGCATTTAAGTCATGTAGATGGGAGGACTTCACTGGATGAAAAGGTTAACATTCCCTGGGCTGTTTTGCGACATTGCCATGTGTACCGGCATACCCGGAACCGGTCCATGCAAAGACGGCCCATGCTCGCAGCGCGAAACATGGGAGCGATTGAGGGCCATTGAGGACATTATGGGCGATGAATATGACATCTCGCGACTGGAAGAACTGGTTCAGGCCGACAATGATGGCCGGATTCGCCTTTTGTCAGCTGGCCGCGGGAAGGTATGCAAAGAATGCGCGCATTTCATCCCGGTTGAAGGGCAAAAATCTGGGGATTGCCGCGTAAAAGAACATTTTCGGGTATCGCAATCCCACGTTGCCTGTTACAGGTTTGAAGCAAATAAAGTTTACCAGAGAGGCAAAGGGGGGGAGAAAAACTATGAGAATGACACGGGAAGAGCTACGGGAGTGGTTCACAGATTGGATGGATGACTATTACGACTTTCTCGAGGACGATCTTACGCCAGAAGTGGCGGAATCTGTTCTTGTCGCCTTGAGCACGCCCACCCTCACCCCGCCGAACGAGTGGGTGAGCGTGGAGGAGAGATTGCCTACAGATGAACATCCTGTTCTCGTTTTCGTGGGCTATGCCGATACCATGACCGGGTTTATTACCACCTCATCATATTTTTGTTTTGACGAAAATCCTCATTGGCAGTGGGATGGTTTGGTTCAAGACGAGCAGAGGACTCTTTTCTGGATGCCCCTGCCCGCACCACCTGACCGCCGCCCGCCGGAGGGAGAAGCCAATGAATGAAAAAGCGTGGAGAAGGGTAACGGCGTGCCCATACTGCGGAGGCCCGCTTATTATCAGTGTGTATTACACATTCAGCCGGGATTACACTATTACACGAAATGGCGTTATGAGCGAGCGGTACTCTAAGAGTCCTCCAGGGCCTATTAACTGCACAACGGCATTTTGCACTGGGTGTGAAACGGCCTTTGATGCCGATTCGATCTTCATAGAGGCCAGCGGAGAAGTCTTGATGAAGTGCCCGCCGGGGGGAGAGGAGGACACCTGAAAATGAGCATGGAATACCCCTGCATCTACTTTGAGAAAGACGGAAAGTGCCGGAAGTTTTCGGACAATACCGCCATTAGCTACTGTGTGATGGGGCCCTGTCCAGAGCAGAAGCTATCCAACGCCGACCGCATCCGGGCCATGAGCGACGAGGAATTGTCCGAATTTATCAGCCGCATAGAAATTGGAGATTTTGGACAGCAGGTTTACGGGAAAACATTTTGCGATATGTGTAAGGACCAGTACGAATGCGATGATTGCAGATTGTGGTGGCTCCAGCAGCCAGCGGAGGAGGATTGACATGATAATCAAGAAAAGTTCCGGAAAGGCGTTTGCCGATGCACTCTTTGATATGATCAACTTTTATATCAACGAGGAAAACGAGCGTCCAGACACGCAGGAAGCCAAAGCAGACAGCGGCAAGCCGCGCCCCTCACTTGTACAGCCTGCATTGATTCGGGCGGATATGGGCGTGCGGGAGTACGGCTGTCAAAAGTACCATAAACCGGACAACTGGCGCAACGTAGAGGCTTCGCGCTACTGGGACGCGCTGCTGCGTCATGTGCTGGCGGCGTGGGACGATTGGCAGGCGGTAGACCCCGAATCAGGCTTGCCGCATCTGCATCATATCATCTGCAATGCGGGATTTCTGGCGCAGTATATGGAGGACGGCAATGGTTGAGTATGCACCATGGATTTTGCAATATCTGAGGTGGCGCTATGGGATGTAATGACTTTCTTAAGGCGCACGGAATTTGCGTTGTCTGCGGCAAAGCAAAAGCCGCGCCGGGCAGGGTGAGCTGCTGGGATTGCCTCGAAAAAAATCGCATAGCAATGGCAAAACACAGGGCGC
>NZ_CALWUM010000018.1 GCF_944384765.1 uncultured Agathobaculum sp.
GGCTTGATTTTGTGTTGCCTTTTTGCCTCCCTAAAAAATCTGAAATTTCTACTTGACTTTTATTAGCAGGTCTTTCCAAAGGGGGTTGTTGATTTTTATATGGGTTTGCCCGCACCGGACGGGGGATCCGCGCGCTGCGGCGCGCCGTCCCCGCCGCCCGCAGGCGGCGAACCCCTGCCCGCTGGGAACGCGGGCAATCAAAACAAAATCCCAGACGGACGTCTGGGATTTCATCTTTATTCTTACTGCGGGTAAACGGAAACCTGCTTGCGGTCCTTACCCAGGCGCTCGAAGCGGACAACGCCTTCCACCTTGGCGAACAGGGTGTCGTCCTTGCCGCGGCCGACGTTCAGGCCCGGATGGATCTTCGTGCCGCGCTGACGGACAAGGATGTTGCCCGCCGGAACGGTCTGACCGTCCGCGCGCTTAACGCCAAGGCGCTTTGCCTCGGAATCACGGCCGTTCTTGGTCGAACCTACGCCCTTTTTATGTGCGAAAAACTGTAAGCTAATCTTCAGCATCTGTGTGCACCTCCATTACGCTTATAAAATCCGGATAATTCTGTTCCAGCACCGACAAATACAGGTGGAGTGCGCAAAGCGCATCCTGTCCGCGCTCCACACCGCCCTGCTGCAGTTCGATATGGATATGCGTGTTGTCCTCGTCGGCTGTGCTCTCTACCGGCACATGCTGGATATCATCCAGCAGCACGGTCGTGAGCATGACTGCGCTGGAAATCGCCGCACAAACGATGTCCTCCCCTTCCTCCGCGTAGCCCGCGTGGCCGAGGATGTCCACCGAGAGGAACCTGCCTCCCTGCGACGAAAATGTGACCTTTGTCACAGCCTTACGCCTTGATGGACGCGATGGTCACCTTGGTGTACGGCTGGCGATGGCCCTGACGCTTGCGGTAACCCTTCTTGGGCTTCATCTTGAAGATGTTGATCTTCTTGCCCTTGCCGGTCTTCTCGACCGTGCCGGTTACAGCGGCGCCGGAAACGTAAGGCGCGCCGACGGTGAGCTGATCGCCCTCGCCTACTGCCAGAACCTCGTCAAAAGTAACGGTCGCGCCGTCCTCCACGCCGAGCTTCTCGACGTAGATCACGTCGCCCTCAGATACCTTGTACTGCTTGCCGCCAGTTTTCAGAATGGCATACATTTGGTTTTCCCTCTCTTTCGTTGTAGAGTCACGCTTGGCACGGCGGCGACCCGGTTTGGGACGCACTTACGGAAGCCAATGCACAATGCGGCTTTTAGTAGCATAACACAAGCGGCGGCGCCTGTCAAGCGCCGCCGTGCGTTTTTTTATGATTTTTTCGCCTTTTCGCCCGTTTATGCGAACATCGCCGCCACCAGGTCGTACATGCCGGCCGGGGTGGAGGTCGCCGCGCCGGTCGCGCTGCGGTCCATGCTGACAAAGCCGGTGTTGCCCTGCGCCAGGCCGATCACGCGGTCCGGGAACAGCACATAATAGGTGCACGCCGGGGTGGTCGCATCCGCCGCGGCGACAAAGCTTGCCGAATCATCGCGGTAAGCCGCCAGACGGTCCTGCAGGTAGCCCGAAGGCACGCTCAAGTACTGCAGCTGCGAGCCGTTGTTATACACCACATAAACGCCCTCGGTCAGCTGCGGGATCAGGGTGGCCAGATCGGTGGTCTCTGCCACGGTCGGCGTATCCAGCGAGCCCGCAAGGCTGGTGAGCATGGTCTGATTCTCCTGCGTCAGGCTGGTGACCTGAGCGGAGAGACTATCCTTCTCCTGCGTCAGCGTGGTGATCTGCCCGTTCAAGTCGTTGATCGTGCCGCCCCGCACCGTAAACAGGATGAAGAACAGCAGCGCCAGCACAAAGAACACCAGCACCGCAATGCACAGCATCAGACGGTAGTTGATCCCGCCCGATGATTTCGCCCGCGCACTGCGCGGCCGCTTGGTGCCTTCCCTTATGCCCGGGCGGCGTCTGATCTGGCTGGACTGCCCGCTGAACTCCGGGCGTTCGGTATGGTCGGTTCGATCCATGGTTTTTCCTCCCGTGTCGCTTTGCTCAGGTTATTCCTCACTTGGAGGGGTTCTCGATGATCTTGACTTCGCCGGACGAGCAGCCCACGATCATGCGCTTGCACATATTCAGGAACAGGCCGTGCTCGAGTACGCCGAGCATGCCGGTCAGCTTGCCGTAAACATCCTGAATGTCAAAGCCCGCGCCGAGGTGCAGGTCTGCGATGTAGTTGCCGTTATCGGTGACAAAGGTCTTGCCGTCCTTGACGCGCAGAACCGGGTTCCAGCCGTAAGAGGCCATCTTTTCCATCGCCTGCTTGGAGCCGTACTGCGCGATTTCGACCGGCAGATGGAATGCGCCGATCTTGTCGACCAGCTTGCTCTCGTCCATAATCCAGATGACTTCCTTTGCCATGGACGCCACAACCTTTTCGCGGTAGAGCGCGCCGCCGCCGCCCTTAATGGCGTTGAACTGCGGGTCGATCTCGTCCACGCCGTCGATATCCAGGTCGATGTGATCGACCTCGTCGATCGTCAGCAGCGGGATGCCCAGCTCGCGCGCCTGCGCTTCCGTGGCCTTGGAGGTCGGGATCGCCTGGATCTTCAGGCCGTTCTTGACCATTTCGCCCACCGCGTTGACCATGTGGTATGCCGTGGAACCGGTGCCCAGACCGACTACCATGCCGTCCTTCACATATTCTGCGGCCTTATCGCCGGCCAGTTTTTTCATATCCATTGGTTATTCCTCCCCTGACGTTGATGCCCTGTTTGCTTTGGGTAATCATATCCTTATTATAAAGTGATAAAGTGCAAAGGTCAATCTTTTCCGCAGAAAATTGCCGCGGCCCTGCGCTTCGGGCGGTTTTTTCCGCGTTTGAACCTGTCCGCCGGATGTGGTATACTGAAGGCATACCAAGGGGAACGGGGGCGCACCGCATGATCCAGTGTTTTGTCAAAAAAGAATATGAAGCGCCGTTCGGCCTGACCCAGCCGCCGCGCCTGTTTTCGGTCAGCCGGACGGATGAAAAGGCTTCCGCACACCCGCGCGTCATGCACGCGCATGACGATCTGGTCGAGGTGGTGCTCGTGCGCGGCGGGGAAAGCCGCTATTTCGTCGGCGGCAAGCCGTATGACGCGCGCCGCGGCGACCTGTTCATCTTTAACAGCCGTGTGGTGCACGACGAGCCCTCCGGGCCGGACCGGCCGGTTGCAACCTCGAGCCTTGCGCTCGGCGGGCTGCAGGTGCCCGGCCTGCGCGAAAACGCGCTCATCCCGGACAATGCGCCGCCGGTCTGCCGCCTGCCCGAGGCGCAGACCGTCCGCCTCGAGCGGCTGTACGACGTGCTGTATGACGAGCTGACCGCCGGCAACGACGACGGCGCCCACCATCTGCTCATGGCGATCCTGACGCTTGTGCAGCAGTTCCGCGCAGCGCTCGCCGAGGGGCACGCGGCAGATGTGGGCGTGTTCGCCCAGCGCATCAAGGACTATATCGACCGCCACTTTGCCGAGGAGTTTTCACTCCAGCAGATGGCGGACGCGCTGCACGTCAGCCCCTATTACCTGGCGCATGTGTGCAAGGAGACCACGGGTTACTCGCCGCTGCAATACGTCCTGCGCCGCCGCATCGGCGAGGCGCAGACCCTGCTGATCACAACCGACCTGCCGGTTACCCGCATCGCCGCGCAGGTGGGCTACGACAACCCCAGCCACTTCAACGCCCAGTTTTCCAAGGCCGTGGGTATGCCGCCGCGCACCTTCCGCCGCGAGTATGTGTTCCACAAATAAGGCCGAACCGCAAGATCCTGAAAGTTCGTCTGAACAGCCGCACGCCGTGCGGCTGTTTTTTCATGAAAAAAAGCGCAAGAACGCTCTGGTTTTTTTCGCACCCGGGCAGTAGAATAAAGCCACAATGAGGACGGCGGAAAACAGCACCGCCACAAGGAACAAATTTGCGAGAAAAAGGAGAATGCGTTATGAAAACTGTCAAGGTTGGTTCGGTTGGCCTGGGCCGTCTGGGCTATGAGCATGCGTGCAATCTGGCGTCCCAGGTGCCGGGCTGCGAGCTCACCGCAATCTGCGATGTGGACGAGAAGCGTGTCAAGGAAGTGGCTGAGGAGCTCGGCGTTCCCTATACCTATACGGATTTTGAGGAGATGTGCAAAAACCCCGAGCTGGACGCGATCGTGATCGTCTCCCCCTCTTTCCTGCACTGCCAGCAGATCGAAATCGCGATGAACCACGGCAAGCACGTGTTCTGCGAAAAGCCGCTCGGCACGGACGTCGCCCAGTGCAAGGACGCGGAGAAGGTCGTCGAGGCGCACCCCGAGCTGATCTTCCAGCTGGGCTTCATGCGCCGCTTTGACAAGTCCTATGCCGAGGCCAAGCGCAAGATCGACAACGGCGACATCGGCAAGGTCGTCCTGGTCCGCTCCTACACCCAGGACCCGCGCTCGACCATCGAGTCCACGCTCAAGTTTGCCCCGCACTCGGGCGGCCAGTACCTGGATATGTGCGTGCACGACATCGACCTGATCCGCTGGTTCACCGGCTCGGACGTCAAGAACGTGTGGGCGATCGGCGGCGTGTTCGAGTTTGACCTGTACAAGGAGCTGAACGACGCAGACAACGCCTGCGCGACCATCCAGATGGAGAACGGCGCGATGGGCTTCATGTTCACCAACCGCACCCACGCCGCAGGCTCGAACGTCGAGACCGAGATCATCGGCACGCACGGCACCCTGCGCATTGCAAACGTCGGCGCGAAAAACCTGCTCAATATCGTCGACGAGTACGGCTCGCGCGAGGAGTACTATCCGGACTTCATGAGCCGCTGGCACGAGGCGTTTGTGGCCGAGATGGTCGCCTTCACCGGCCATGTGCGCGATAACACCAAGCCCACCGACCTGACCGTTTACGACGGCACCGCGGTTTCCGAGGCGGCTTACCGCTGCAAGGAGTCCTTCGAGACCGGCAAGATGCTGCCGATCCGCTGATTGCCCGATAACAAGTGCTCTGTGCTCCCACCCGGGGAGAAATGAAAAAGGCCTGCTGAAAAGCAGGCTTTTTTCATTTTATTTTCGGTCCTCCTGCGCCATGCGCTCAAGGATTTTGCGGTCGCGCTTGTCCTGCGGCTGGAACCGCGCGAACAAATCGGGCCGGTCGGCCCGGGTGCGGCGCAGGCTCATCTCGCGCCGCCACGCCTCGATGTTCGCGTGGTGGCCGGAGAGCAGCACCGCGGGCACTTCCCTGCCCCGCCAGTTTTCCGGCCGGGTGTACTGCGGGTGCTCGAGCAGCCCGTCCCAATGGCTCTCCGCGGTGAAGGCCTCCTCATCGGGCAGCACGCCCGGCACCATGCGGCACACCGCGTCCGCCACCGCCATGGCGGGGATTTCGCCGCCGGTGAGCACAAAGTCCCCGATCGAGATCTCCTCGTCCACACATTCGTCGATAAACCGCTGGTCCACGCCCTCGTAATGCCCGCAGACCAGGATAAAATGCTCCTTTGCAAGCAGTTCGCGTGCCTTATTCTGGTCAAACGGCCGCCCCTGCGCGGACAAAAACACCGTGTGCACCCGCTCCCCGGCGCAGAGCGCCTGATGGCACAGATAGAGCGGCTCGGCGAGCATGACCTGCCCGCGGCCGCCGCCGTAGGGCGCGTCATCCGCCTTGTGGTGCTTGTCCAGCGCATAGTCGCGGATGTTGGTCGCCCGGACGGTCACCAGCCCCTTTTCCTGCGCGCGGCCGATGATGCTCTCGCGCATGACCGCGTCGATCATCTCGGGGAACAGGGTCATAATATCGATCTTCATTCCACCAGACCCTCGATGCTCTCGATATAGATGACGCCCTTTTCCATGTCGATCTCCTGCAAAAAGGGCTTGGCCGCGGGGATGTAGACCAGGCGGCCCTCGTGTGTTTTGACCTCATACATATCGTGCGCCGGGTTGTCGGTCAGCACGTCGCGCAGGCGGCCGATCTCGCGGTCCAGCCGGCGGTCGAAGATGGCAAAGCCCAGAATATCCTGGATGAACACCAGGTCCTCGGGCAGCTCGACGTCCGCCCGGTCGATGTGCAGCACGCGGCCGCGCAGGGCCTCGGCCGCCTCCGGGCTGTCCACACCCGCCAGGTGCATGAGCACTATGTTTTTGTGCACCTGCGCGCGGGTGACGGTCACAGGGGTTTTCTCATCCAGATAGAGCGTATCGAAATCGCACAGCACCTCGGGGCTGTCGCACCAGCTCTGCACCCTGAGGTCGCCGCGGATGCCGTGCGTGCCCACGATCTTTCCGGCTTCTAAAAATTGTTTCGGCATAGGTTTTATCCTCCGTGGCTGACGAAGATGGCGCGCCATGCGCGCATAACAAAAAATCGCCGCGCCGCGGCGATTTTCATAAAAACCGGGGCTTTGCCTCGGTTTTTATACAGGTGGTGAAAAAGTTTCGCGTGTCGGAACTTTTTCGCCTTTGGACATATCCGAGCCGCAAGCTCGGTATGTCCTCATTCGCTTGGGACGATTTTTCGATCGTTCCAAACGAAACGCGAAGCGTCAGTCCAGAATATCGACTGTTACGCGCTTGTTTTCGCGATTGCCTGCCGCCTTCATGAGTGTGCGGATTTCCTTCGCGATGCGGCCGTGCCGGCCGATAACGCGGCCCATATCCCCGGGCGCTACGCGCAGGGAATAGGTGATGTTATCGCCGTCGATCTCCTCGGTAATGGCAATCGCATCCGGCTCGGAAACCAGATTTTTGACAATATAGGCCAATAACTCTTTCATTTCGTCACCCTCACTCAGTTCAGCACGCCGGCCTT
Organism: uncultured Agathobaculum sp.; assembly: GCF_944384765.1. Classification (GTDB taxonomy): domain Bacteria; phylum Bacillota; class Clostridia; order Oscillospirales; family Butyricicoccaceae; genus Agathobaculum. The sequence goes on from NZ_CALWUM010000018.1 coordinate 6,811, forward strand.
CTTCAGGATGCCGCGAACGGTATCAGTCGGCTGAGCGCCCTTCTTGATCCACTCCTGTGCGCGCTCCGCGTTCACGTCAACGGAAGCCGGGTCGGTCAGCGGATTGTAGGTGCCGATCTCCTCGATGAAACGGCCGTCACGCGGGTAACGGGAATCAGCGACAACGATGCGGTAGAACGGAGCCTTCTTCGCGCCCATGCGGCGCAGTCTGATCTTTACCATGGATGTTTCACCTCCCTGATAGATAATATCTATTGTAAATTTCTTTACAAACACATTAGAACGGCAGTTTGAGTCCGCCCAGGCCGCCCAGACCCGGGAAACCGCGGCGCTTCTTTTTGCCCTTGCCGCGCGCCATGCCGGTCAGCTGCTTGGTCATCTTCTGCATGGCTTCAAACTGCTTGAGCAGGCGGTTGACCTGCTCGACCGTCAGCCCGCAACCCGCGGCAATGCGCTTTTTGCGGGAAAAGTTGATGATCGAGGGGTTATCCCGCTCTTTGGGTGTCATGGACTGGATGATGGCTTCGGTGTGCGCCATCTGCTTTTCGTCCAGCTTTGCGCCGGCGAGGGCTTTTGCGTCCACACCCGGCAGCATGCCGAGCATTTCCTCCATCGAGCCCATGTTTTTCATCTGCTGCAGCTGCTCGTAGAAATCAGTCAGCGTCAGCTTGCCTGCCATCATCTTTTTGGCAGCCTCCGCGGCCTGCTTCTGATCGAAGGACTCCTGCGCCTTTTCGATCAGCGTGAGCACGTCGCCCATGCCGAGGATGCGGGAGGCCATACGGTCCGGGTGGAAGGGCTCGATATCGCCGAGCTTTTCGCCCGTGCCGATGAACTTGATCGGCTTGCCGGTGACCGCCTTGACCGAGAGGGCCGCGCCGCCGCGGGCGTCGCCGTCCATCTTGCTCATAAGCACGCCGTCGATGCCGAGCGCCTCGTCAAAGGTCTGCGCGACCGTTACCGCGTCCTGGCCGGTCATCGCGTCCACCACGAGGATGATCTCGGTGGGTTTTACCGCAGCCTTGATGTTTTTCAGCTCGTCCATCAGCTTTTCATCGATATGCAGGCGGCCTGCGGTATCGAGGAAAACCAGATCGTAGCCGTTTTTCTTGGCAAAGTCGATGCCGTGTTTTGCGATCTCGACCGGGTCGCCCTGGCCTTCGTCAAACACCGGGATGTCCAGCTGCTTGCCAACCACCTTGAGCTGCTCGATTGCCGCGGGGCGGTATACGTCGCACGCGACGAGCAGCGGGCGGCGCTGCTGCTGCTTGCGCAGCAGGCCTGCGAGCTTGGCGCAGTTGGTGGTTTTGCCCGCGCCCTGCAAACCAGCCATCATCACGATGGTGGGCGGGTTGGGCGATATGGTCAGACGGGTGGTCTGGCCGCCGAGCAGGCTGACCAGTTCCTCGTTGACGATCTTGATGACCTGCTGAGCCGGGGACAGGCTTTCCAGAATCTCGGCGTCGGTCGCCTTTTCGGTGACCGTCTTGATGAAATCCTTGGCGACCTTGAAGTTGACGTCCGCCTCGAGAAGCGCCATGCGGATTTCGCGCATGGCCTCCTTGACGTCGGATTCGGTCAGGCGTCCCTTGCTGCGCAGGTGCTTGAACGCAGATGAAATTTTTTCGGTAAGGCCTTCAAAAGCCATGGGTCAAGCCTCCTGCCTGAGCTGGTCGAGCAGCAACGCCATGCGGGAGATGATCTCCCCGGCCTCGCTGCTGTGCAGTGTGTCGGCGTTCAGTTGGCGCAGGCGTTCGACCTCATGCCCGAGCTCCTCCGCGCAGCGGCCGGTGCCGCCATAACGGGCGACCAGACCGAGCTTTTCCTCCATCTCGCGCAGCGCGTGTTCCGCACGCTTGATGCTGTCGCGCACGCCCTGGCGGGTGATGCCCGCGTGCTCGGCGATTTCGGAGAGCGAAAGGTCTTCATTATAATACAGGTCGAACAGCTCGCGCTGTTTTTCGGTGAGCGTCTCGCCGTAGAAATCGAACAGCAGGCTCATTTCGAGCGGTTTGCCTTTCATCGGCGGGCCTCCTTGGAAGTGTAAAGTTTTTCGCCTTTACATCGAACGTGACTATTCTACCGTATAAACCGCGCCTTGTCAAGGGTAAAATAGTGAAAAACCGGGCGGTTTTTATCGGCCGGTGTGTATCCTTTTGAGTATTCGCCCGGCAGGGTGAAACGTGGGTGCCCGCTCGCAGCGGGCTGAGTTTCTGCCGCCTAATCCGTTCACACAATCTTCGTTTGCCACCTACCTTGAATAATGCTATAATAGTGCACATGGAAAAATTTCTCCGGAATCGAGGAAAATTATGCAACAAGTGACCCGAAAAAAGCTGGGCGAGGGCGTCAGTCTCACCTGCATCACCACGCCTAAATTTAAGCGCGCGGTGCTACGCGTCATGCTGCTGCTCCCGCTCGGCGGACCGGATGGCGCGCTGCGCGCCTGCCTGCCGCAGGTACTGCGCCGCGGCACGGCCGCGCTGCCTGACCTGCGTGCGCTCGGCGAGGCGCTCGACGAGCTGTACGGCGCGCGCATCGAAGCGGTCGTGCGCAAGGAAGGGGAAAACCTGTGCATCGGCTTTCTGTCCGACTGCATCGACGAGGCGTACGCCCCCGGCGCGGACGGGCTGACCGCAGGCGTCATCCGCCTGCTGGCCGACCTGCTGTGCAATCCCTGCCTGCAGGACGGTATGCTCCGCGCGGACTACACCGCGGGCGAACGCGACAGCCTGATCGACCGCATCGCAGCGCAGAAAAACGACCCGCGCGCCTGGGCGCCCAAGCGGCTCATGCAGCTGATGTGCGCGGATGAGGCCTACGGCCAGCCCACACTCGGCACAGCCGAGCAGGCGCGCAGCATTACGGAAACCAAACTGACTGCTGCCTGGCGCCGCGCGCTGGACGAGGCGCAGATCGAGCTGTTCTACTGCGGCACCATGGCGCCCGACGCGGTCGAAAACCTGTTTGCGGCGACGCCCCTCACCCGGCCGCGCACGGCCGCGCTCTACCAGCCGCACACGCAGATCCTGGCCCAGCCTGCGGGCGCGCCGCGTGAGACGGTCGAAACCGAACAGGTCACGCAGGGCAAGCTGTCGCTCGGCTTCCGCACGGGCGGGAGCTGCCTGACCGGCGGCGATCCCGCCGCCTACTGGATGTTCCAGACGCTGTTCGGCGGCTCGACCAGCTCCAAGCTGTTCCTGCATGTGCGCGAGGAGCAGTCGCTCTGCTACTATGCAAGCGCGCAGTTCATCGCCCCCAAGGGCATCCTGATGGTCAATTCCGGCATTGAAAACAAGGACTTTGAGACCGCGCGGGACGAGATCCTGCGCCAGCTGGACGCCTGCCGCGCGGGCGACATCACGGACGCGGAGATCGAGTCCGCGCGCAAGACGCTCACCACCAACTGGCGCGCCATGCTGGACGACCCGCTCACCCTTGAGCGCTACTGGCTCGGCCAGGCGGCTGCGGGCACGCTGGTTTCCCCCGAGGAACGCATCGCGCAGGTCGCGGATGTGACGCGTGCGCGCATCGTCGCCGTGGCGCAGGCGACCGCGCTCGACACGGTCTATTTTATGAAGGGGGCGGCAGAGTGAGTACTACCAAGACCTATTCCGCCCTTGGCGAGCGGATGCAGACCTGCACGCTGGAAAACGGCCTGCGCATCTGCTATCTGCCCAAGGAAGGCTTCAGCAAGACCTTCGCCATCCTCGCGACCAATTTCGGCTCGGTGGACGCGTCCTTTACCTTTGAGGGACAGCGGTACGACACCCCGGCGGGCGTGGCGCATTTCCTTGAGCACAAGATGTTCGAGGACAAGGACGGCAACGCGCTGCAAAAGTTTGCGCGCACGGGCGCAAGCCCGAACGCCTTCACCAGCCACACCATGACCGCCTATCACTTCTCCTGCACCGACCGGTTTGCCGAAAACCTGGAAATCCTGCTGAAATTTGTGTTTACGCCGTATTTCACCGAGGAAAACGTCGCCAAGGAGCGCGGCATCATCGGCCAGGAGATCGGCATGATGGATGACACCCCGGGCTGGCAGGCCATGGTCGGCCTGTATGAGGGCCTGTACCGCGAGCATCCGGTGCGCGTGTCCATCGCGGGCAGCGTGGAGAGCATCGCCCGCATCACGCCCGACCTGCTCTACACCTGCCACCGCGCGTTTTACAGCCCGAAAAACATGGCGCTTGTCGTGTGCGGCACCGCGGATTTTGACGAAATCTGCCGCATGGCGGCCGCGTTTTCCCCGCAGGACGCGCCCGAAATCGGCGAGCGGCACTACGGCGCGCGCCGCGAGGCGGTAAACGAACTGCTCGTCGAGCGCCATATGCAGGTCTCCCAGCCGCAGTTTTTGATCGGCTTCAAGGATGAGCCGGTGCAGCCGGGCGAAAGCCGCCTGCGCCGCAGCCTGCTCGGCCAACTGGCCGCGCGCATCCTGTGCGGCGACACCGCGCCGCTTTACGCTGCGCTGTATGAAAAGCGGCTGATCGGCCGGGATTTCGATGTGGACTATGCGCTCATCCCGCAGGGCGCCTGCGCCATGCTGGGCGGCGAGAGCCGTGACCCCGCGGCTGTGCGCGAGGCGGTCGAGCGCGAAGCGGCGCGGCTCGCGCGCGAGGGCGTGGAGCCCCAGCTGTTCGGCCGCATGAAAAAGGCGCTTTACGGCCTGCATCTGCGCGTGCTCGACGTGCCCGAGGCCTATGCGCGGCAGGAAGCCACCGCCCTGTTTGCGGGCGAGCACTATCCGGACTTCGCCGCCCTGTTCGACACCATCGGCCCGGCCGACGTGCAGGCCATGTTCGCGCGCTGGGCGCGCCGCGACCGCTCTGCAATGTCGGTCATCCTGCCGAAATAAACGACAGCAAAGGAAGAACTACCCATGGAACACCTGATTTCCTTCCCGGCCCTCGGCCTGGAATTCACCCTGAACCGCGTTGCCTGCAATGTGTTCGGCAAGGACATCTATTGGTACGGCATCATCATCTGCGTCGGCTTTGTACTCGCGGCGCTGTATGTCAATGCGCGTGTCAAGGAGTTTGGCGTCACCTCGGACAACCTGGTTGACTGCCTGATCATCTGCGTGCCGACCGGCATCGTCTGCGCGCGCATCTATTATGTGATCTTCGAGTGGGGCTATTACAGCCAGCACCCGTCCGAGATCATCGCCATCTGGAACGGCGGCATTGCGATCTACGGCGCGGTGATCGGCGTGCTGATCGCACTGCTGGTTTACAGCCGGGTGAAAAAGCTGCCGTTTGCCACCCTGTGCGATCTGGCCGCGCTCGGCCTGCTGATCGGCCAGTGCATCGGCCGCTGGGGCAACTTTGTCAACGGCGAGGCACACGGCGGTGAGACCGCGCTGCCCTGGGGCATGTCGATCGACGGGGCCGACCCGGTGCACCCGACCTTCCTGTATGAATCCGTGTGGAACCTTGTGGGCTTTATCGGCCTGCATTTCTACTCGAAAAAGCGCAAGTTCCGCGGCGAAATCGCGCTGCTGTATGTCGCGTGGTACGGCCTCGGCCGCGCGTGGATCGAGGGCCTGCGCACGGACAGCCTGTACCTCGGCACGCTGCGCGTGTCCCAGGTGCTTGCGGCGCTCAGCTGCATTGCCGCGGTTGCGGTGCTTGTGCGGCAGTACCGCCGCATCAAGGTGCGGCAGGCGTTCTATGTGCCGCCCGCGGCCGAACCCGCCCCCGCAGAACAGCCCGCAGCACCGGCGGATACCGCCGCGCCGACTACGCCGGCAGATGCCCCTGCCGCGCAGGATGACAGCGCAGCTTCCGACCCCACAGACAAGCAGTAACTTCAGGCGGGGCGCGCTGCGCGCAGCCCCGCGGACAACATAAGAGGAGGATCACACATGAGTGCAGTAAGAATGGACGGCAAGGCGCTTTCCGCCAAGGTGCGCAGCAGCATCCTGGCCGAAACCGAGCAGCTGAAACAGCAGGGCATCACGCCCGGCCTCGCGGTCATCATCGTGGGCAACGACCCCGCCAGCGAGATCTACGTCCGCAACAAGGAAAAGGCGTGCGCCGAGTGCGGGTTTTACAGCGAGAAGTACGCCCTGCCCGCCGAGACCTCGCAGGACGAGCTGCTCGGCCTGATCGACCAGCTCAACCACAGCCCGCAGATCTCGGGCATCCTGTGCCAGCTGCCGGTGCCGGACCACATCTCCGAGCAGGCGGTGATCAACGCCATCGACCCCAAAAAGGACGTGGACGCGTTCCACCCCGTCAACGTAGGCAAGATCATGGTCGGCAACTTTGACTTTGTGCCCTGCACGCCCGCCGGCGTGATGGAGCTGATCGACGAGTATCAGATCGATCCCAAGGGCAAGGAGTGCGTGGTGGTCGGCCGGTCCAACATCGTTGGCAAGCCGATGAGCATGCTGCTGCTGCACCGCCACGGCACGGTCACCATGTGCCACAGCCGCACCCAGCACCTGGACGAGGTCTGCCGCCGGGCGGATATCCTGGTTGCCGCGGTGGGCAAGGCAGGCTTTATCACCCCGGATATGGTGAAAGACGGCGCGGTTGTGATCGACGTTGGCATCAACCGCAATGCTGCGGGCAAGGTCTGCGGCGACGTGGACCCGGCTGTGATGGAAAAGGCCTCCTTCATGACCCCGGTGCCGGGCGGCGCGGGCCCCATGACCATCACCATGCTGATGAAAAACACGCTCAAGGCGGCCAAGCTCCAGCACGGCCTGCTCTGATCCGGCGCTTTCCCCAAAACGAAAAAACAATCCCCCTGCGCGGGCATCTTTGCCCATGCGCAGGGGGATTTGCTTTGTCCGGCAGAGGAACAACCGTGCTCAGCCCAGCCGTTCCTTGCGCTCGCGGCCGTCGCGCAGCAAGGCGGTCAGGGTTTCGCGATCGCCCGCGCGGATAGCGCGGCGGTATTCGTCCAGATGGCCGATGATCTCGTCGATCTCGCGCGCGAGCGGCTCGGCGTTGCACAAAAACAACTCGCTCCACATGGTTTCGTTGAGCTTGGCCACGCGCGTCAAGTCCTTGTAGCTGCCCGCGGAGTAGCCGTTGTGCTTGTCCGCCTCCGGGCTTTTGATGTATGCCGAGGAAACGACGTGCGCCAGCTGCGAGGTGAAGGCGATCATGCGGTCGTGCTGTTCGGCCGTGCAGCGCACGGTCTGTCCAAAGCCGAGCGACATGAAATACGCTTCGAGCTGCTCGAGCACGCGCTCGGTGCTGCTTTTCGTCGGCACGAAGATCATGCTCGCGCCGTCAAACAGCGTGGGCAGCGAAAAGTCCAGGCCGGAAAACTCGCGGCCCGCCATCGGGTGCCCGCCGACATAGTGCACGCCCGCGTCGAGCGCGGCCTGGTCGAGCCGGTCGACCATAAACTGCTTGACGCCGACCATGTCGACCACCACGCAGCCCTTTTTCATTTTGGGCATGTTTTCGAGCAGCCAGTCGACCGTCGCCTGCGGATACAGGCCGATGATCACGAGGTCTGCCTCTTTATACAGCGCCTCGGTCGCGACCGCGTCGATCGTGCCGTCCGCGCGCGCCTGGTCGGCCACGCTGCGGGTGCGGTTCCAGCCGAGCACCCGGCTGAGCGTGCGCGCCTTGATGGCCTTGGCCATCGAGCCGCCCATCAGGCCGAGACCTGCAATGAGTACGGTGTCAAACATCTGGGGTCCCCCTTGTTTTATGATTTTATCCAGCTAAATTGTATCGTGCGGCCGGGCATTTGTCAACGGAAAAGGCGGCCGGACAGGCGGCCGCCTTTTCGCAAACAGATACAGTCCGCCCCAGGGGATGTGTGGCATCCCGGCGCGGCGCCGTGTTAAAAATGCAGCGTCGGCACAACATACGCCGGCGTCTCATCCGGCGGCAGCACACAGGTGTTCAGCCAGTTGACAAAGGCCTCCGCCCCGTCATAGCACAGGGCAGGTGTGCCGTCCGGGCCTGTGGTCCAATAGCCGTGGCCCGCTTCCGGCGCGGACAGCCATTCGTTAAACTGCATCTGGTAATCTGTTGCGTGCTGTGCCACATCATCGGGCACCATGATCAGGCGGTATCCGCCCTGCCCCAGATCGAGCAGGAGGGGAGACAGGCTGTCTGGCATCGGGACGCCTCCTTTCCGTTCAGCTGCGCGGATTGACCCGGCAGATGTTCTTCCAAAGCGGTGTGATGCGGCAGATGAGGAACACCGCGAGCGCCCCGGCGAGGTTCAAAATCAGGTCGTCCACATCGCACGAGCCTGCACCGGTGTACACCTGCGCAACCTCGACCGCGGTGATGCCGAGCGTGAGCGTGGCGGTGAAAAAGAAAATGCTGCGCTGCCAGCGGAACAGCGCGGGCAGGAACACGCCCATGGGCGCAAAAGCCGCGAGGTTGCCCAGCAGGTTGAGCACCACCAGCCGCAGGGATATGTTGTTGTAGCCATAGGCGATCAGGTAGTTTTTGACCGTGCGCAGCGGCTCGAGGTTGACCGCGCCGTAGTCGATGTAGTCCACGCCCAGGTGGAAGCCGCGGCCGAAGGCGTTGTCGAAAAACAGCACGTTCGCCAGCACCCACAGGTAATACCAGAACAGCAGCATCATATAGTCGTGCCGCCGCGTGCCGCGCGCGGATTTGGGCACGCCGTAAAACAGCGACACGCCTAACAGCACGGCAAAGCCCGCCGCAAAGGCGAGCTTGGTCTCCGGCCCGACGATGTAGCCGGGTGCGAGTTCATAAAACAGGTTCAGGCAGATAAGCGCGGCGGTCAGCACCGCCGCCAGCCTGCGGACAAAGGTCTTGAGCAAAGGGGGTTCTCCTTTTTCTGCCCGCTTCCGGCGGGCTGGGGGTTCCGCGCACTGCGGCGCGTGGGGGAAAATGCGGCTGCGCGCCGCAGGCGAGATCCCGCCCGCGATGCACGGGTATCCTGTTTCGCCCTGTCGGGTGAAAACACAAATCATGCGCCTGCGCCGCGCAGGCGCACGTTACTTTAGCCCGCTGGAAGCGGGCATTATTCCAAATTCTCTGCTTCCGCAAGCCACAGCGCCGCGCACGCGTCCGACGGCATACGCCAGTCGCCGCGCGGGGACAGCGTGACCGTGCCGACCTTGGGGCCGTCCGGCAGGCAGGAGCGCTTGAACTGCTGGCTGAAAAAGCGGCGGATAAAGGTTTGCAGCCACTTTTTAATGGTCGCGCCATCGTATGCGCCCGCAAAGGTTTTGCGCGCGGCGCGGTAGATCTTACGCGGCGGATAGCCGAAACGCAGCATATAATAAAGGAAGAAGTCGTGCAGCTCATACGGGCCGACCAGATCCTCGGTTTTCTGGCTGATCTCGCCGTCTTTCGGCGGCAGCAGCTCGGGCGACACCGGGGTGTCGAGCACGTCCTGCAATACGTCCGACAGCTCGCCGAGCGTGCGGTCGGCCTCGTAGGCCACCAGATAGCGCACAAGCGTCTTGGGGATCGAGGCGTTGACGCCGTACATACTCATGTGGTCGCCGTTGTAAGTCGCCCAGCCGAGCGCCAGCTCGGACAGGTCGCCCGTGCCGACCACCATGCCGCCGGTCTTGTTGGCCAGGTTCATGAGCACCAGCGTGCGCATACGCGCCTGCCCGTTCTCAAAGGTGACCGAAAGATCGTCCTTGGACTGTCCGATGTCCGCAAAGTGCTGGTCGACTGCGGCCTTGATATCCACGGTCTGCAGCGTCACGCCGTAGGCATCCGCGAGCTTTTCCGCGTTGCCCTTTGTGCGCGCGGTCGTGCCGAAGCACGGCATGGTGACCGCGAGGATGCCCTTGCGGTCAAGCCCCAGCATATCGAACGCGTGCACCAGCACAATCAGCGCAAGCGTCGAGTCCAGGCCGCCGGACAGGCCGACAACCGCGGTTTTAGCGTGCGTGTGGCGCAGGCGGGTGGCAAGGCCGGTCGCCTGCAGGCTGAGGATCTCCTCGCAGCGCGCGTCGCGCAGCGCCTTGTTCGCGGGCACGAAGGGCGTGCGCGGGAAGCGGCGGTCGGCGAGGTCGTTTGCGCCCGGGTGAATAGGCAGCGCAGCCGTGTTGGGGTTTGGCAGGGTGGTAAAGGTGTTCATACGGCGGCGCTCGTGCGTCAGGCGCTGCACGTCGATATCCGCATAGATGACGCCGTGTTCAAACAGGCGGCTTTCAGCCAGCATCGCGCCGTTTTCCGCGATCAGGTCGTGCCCCGCGAACACCAGGTCCTGCGTGGACTCGCCAAAGCCCGCGTCCGCATACAGGTAGGCGCACAGCAGGCGCGCGGACTGCTGCCGCACCAGATCGCGGCGGTAGGCCGCCTTGCCGATAATCTCGTCCGAAGCGGACAGGTTGACGATCACGGTCGCGCCCGCCTGTGCCAGCCGCGTGGACGGCGGGTCGGCAACCCACAGGTCCTCGCAGATCTCCACGCCCAGGGCCAGCTCCGGCATATCCGCGCACTGGAACACCAGCGGCTCGCCGCCCGCAAACAGGGTGTCCTGCCCGAGCAGGGAGATGGTCTGGAAGGGCACGCCCGCGCCCGAGGTGAAGTGGCGCGCCTCGTAAAACTCGGAATAGTTCGGGATGCACTGCTTAGGCACCACGCCCAGGGTGCGCCCGCCGCACAGCACCGCGGCGACGTTATACAGCTTGCCCTGGTGCACAAGCGGCAGGCCGACCACCACGGCGGCGTTCAGCGACGCGGTTTCGCGCCGCACGGTGTCGAGCGCCGCGAGCGCGCCGTCCAGCAGCGCGCGCTGCAAAAACAGGTCGCCGCAGGTGTAGCCGGTCAGGCACAGCTCGGGGAACACGATCAGGTGCGCGCCCTTCGCCGCGGCCTGCTTTGCCTGCTCTATGATCTCGGAAGCATTATATGCGCAGTCCGCCACGCGCAGATCGGGTGTTGCGGCTGCGATTTTGACAAATCCATCCTGCATTCCTGTATTCCTCCAGATATTCAGATATGGTTAGTATACCCTTTTTTGCCGCGATGCGCAAGAATATTCGCCCGCGCCGGAACCGGTGTAAAAAAGGAGGGACAAGGCCTGTCCCTCCTTTTTCGTATCCGGAAATGCGCTCAGCCGCGCAGCACCGGCAGCTCATCCTGCGGTGCGGGCGCGGCGGCTGCGGCGCAGTCATACCAGATCTGCTCCAGCTCGGTCAGCGTGCAGCGCGTACTGCCGTCCGCGCGGTGGACCGTATGCGGCGGGGTGCAGATCAGCTCGTATGTCGTGCCATCCGCCAGATGAAAGCGGAAGCTGGCCACGCCGCCGCCCGCTCCCGTATTGGCAAAGGGCCACGGGAACGCCCAGACCGACAGTCTGTCGCACACCCACGCCACCTGCGCAGGGTCGGAAACCGTCTTTTTCTCCGCCGCCGCGGGCACATCATAGCGATACAGTTCGATCTGCTCGACCGCCGCCGCGTCGAACGGCATAAGCGGGGGCGCGCCCCAGCCCCATTTGAGCGCGCAGGCCGCAAGCAGCACCGCAGCGCAGAGGATCACAGTCCGGACGATCTTTTTTCGCTTCATATCGGTTCCCTCCTTTTTCCGCCAGCCGCATTGCTTTCCCTGTATCCGGTTAGACGAAACAAAACCCGCCCGGTTCCCTGCCGGAGCAGGAAACCGGGCGGGCAGGATGCCGTTTTCCGGTTTGCTTTGGCAATCCCGCAGCATTGGACGGGACACGATTTGCGAAAATAGTTTGCGTCCGGATGCGGCGCGTTTTGGCGGCAATACTTGCAAGAAAACGCGGGCAAAATCCCGGGACAAAATTTTCGCAAAGCGCCGCAGACAGAATGGTGCGGTGTTGCCTTAGATGGTGAACAGGCCGAACACCTTGGTCGCCAGCTCGGAGGCCAGGATGGCCACCAGCAGCACGGGCGCGATCCAGCGGATCATGACCCGGTGCAGCTTTTCGCGGTGGAAGGCCGCGCCGTTTTCCTTGACCTCGTCCGCGATCACCTTGGTACCGACCACATGGCCGATCAGGATGCAGGTGAGCACCGCCACGATAGGCATGAGCACCGAGTTGGAGATAAAGTCGAAAAAGTCCAAAAACTGCATGCCGATGATCGTGATACCCGCCCACGGGCCGTAACCCAGACAGGAGGGGATGCCGATCACGAGCGCCGCCGCGGTGACGAGCAGGGTCGCGGACACGCGCTTTAAGGGCGTCTTGTCCATGATGACCGAGACCAGCGTCTCCATCAGCGAGATGGAGGAGGTCAGCGCCGCGAACAGCACGAGCAGGAAGAACACCGTGCCGACAATGCCGCCGAAGGCCATGGATTCGAACACCATCGGCAGGGTGGTGAACATCAGGCCCGGGCCGCTGTTGATCTGGGACGGGTCGCCGCCGTTGAACGCCACGACCGCGGGAATGATCATCAGGCCCGCGACAAAGGCAAACAGGGTGTCGAACACCTCGATCTGGGTGACCGAGTGCTCGAGGATGTTTTCCCGCTTCATGTAAGAGCCATAGGTGATCATAATACCCATGGCCAGCGACATGGAGTAGAACATCTGCCCGATCGCGCCGAGCACGGTCGAGGCCGAGAACTTGGAAAAGTCCGGCAGCAGGTAATATTTGAGGCCCGCCATCGCGCCGTCAATCGTGAGCGAATAGATCGCGATCAGCACCGCAAGCACTGCGAGCACGGGCATCATGAAGGTGCTCGCCTTTTCGATGCCCTTTTCCACGCCGAAGATGACGACCACGGTGTTGATCAGCGTGTAAATCAAAAACCACGGGCCGGGGCCGCTGAAATCCAGCAGGGTGGTGAGCACCGAACCGGTGTCAAACGAGGTGAACGCAGTGAAAAAGCCGCCGTTGTCCGCCGCGGCCGCGCCGTTTCCGGTCAGGAAGGTGAACAGGTACTTTGCCACCCAGCCGCCGATGACGCAGTAATACGGGGTGATGATCACGGGCACGAAGGCTGCCAGCCAGCCGAGGAAGCCGAAGCGCCGGTCGAGCTTTTTGTACGCGCCGATGCAGGACAGGCGCGTTTTACGGCCGATCGCGATCTCGGTGATCATGAGCGCAAAGCCGAATGTGACCACGAGCACCAGATAGACCAGCAGGAAAATACCGCCGCCATACTGCGCAGCCAGATAGGGGAAGCGCCACAGGTTGCCCAGGCCCACCGCGGAGCCTGCCGCCGCCAGCACGAAGCCGATGCGGCTGGAGAAACTGCTTCTCGATTTCTGTTCCATATTTTGTTGTTTACTCCCTTACATACTTCTCTTTCTATTTTGCATTGCCGCCTGGCGGCAAAAAGGGATAAGGCAATACCGCATAATTGGGCAAAAGCGATTTGCGCGAATATTTTGCGTCCGGATGCGGCGCGTTTTTGCAGCAATACTTGATGTATTGCAAGAAAGCGTGGGCAAAATACGGGCACAAAATTTCCGCAAAGCGCCGCAGACATAATTGTGCGGTGTTGCCTTAATTATTCCGGGGCCGCCGACGCGCTGAAATCCGCAAGATACGCATAGGCGGTGAGCAGGTTGCCCAGGTGGTAACCTGCCACGATGTCCGCATCCGTGCGCGGCGGGGCGGCCATGCCGTCCGGCGCCTCCAGCCCGACGACGGACAAGCGCGCGGCGTTTTCCGGTGTCAGCCGGCCGAGCTCGTCCATGGTGCACAGCGCGGTCAGTTCCTGCAAAACCGACTGCGCCAGCTGCTCGCAGCCGCGCAGATAGGCGGCCTGCTCGGCGTGCCCGTCCCGCCGGAACAGCTTCTGCTTTTCAAAGGTAGTCAGCTCGGCGTGGATGCGGTCCAGCTGGGCGCGTAACGGCGCCAGATCGGGATAGCGGCTGTGCAGCACCCGCTCGTCCACATAGGCGGGCACGGACTCCCGAAAATGCCGGAGCAGATTTTCGATGCGCGCGCGGTTGTTGTATGGCTTGACCACTACGTTGACCGCCAGCGCGGTTGCCAGACCGATCGTGGTGTCCAGCAGGCGGTTGGCGCCATAGCCGATCGCCTCGCTTGCGGGCGACAGGCAGACCGATACGAACACGATGCACGCCAGCGGCACCGCAAACTGCAGCCGCAGCCGGATGCACAGCAGGATGAGCAGGATGATGCCCACGCCCGTGCCAAACCAGCGCAGTCCCTCGAACACGTGCACGAACACCGTGCCAAAGCCCGCGCCGAGCAGGATGCCGAAAAACTGCGTGCGGCAGGTCTCGAACGCGTCGCCCACCGTGCGGCTCATCGCGACGATCGCGCCAATGGCCGCAAAGATTGGCAGCGGGGACCCGCGCAGGCTCGCAAACAGCAGCGCCAATGCGACTGCAAGGCCGGTTTTGACCGTCCGCAGCCCGATATGGGGAAAATGCCGTGCCACAGCCGTCGCCTCCGGAATAAAAGAATACAGACATTCTATCATGTTTGCCGGGTTTTCACAAGGCATTTGCCTGCAAAAGCCGGTTATGATATAATACAGAAAAAATTCCTTGTCAGAGAGGGGCACTCACTATGAAGGACTATCGTTTCGGCGTACTCGGCGCGGGCAACATGGGCACGGCCATTGCCGACGGCGCGGTGCGCGCCGGCCTGTTCCAGCCGGAGCAGGCGCTGCTGTTCAACCGCAGCGCGGAAAAACGCGCGAAAAACCAGGAAAAAGGCTATGCGGTGACCGGTGACTACACCCAGGTATACACCGCGTGCGAAACCGTGCTGCTCGCAGTCAAGCCGCAGAATTTCGACGAAATCCTGCCCGCGCTCGCCGCGTGCACGGGCGAAAAGCCGCTCGTCGTGTCGATCGCCGCGGGCGTGACCTTTGCCAAGATCGAGGCCGCGCTGGGCGCGGACACACCGATCATCCGCGTCATGCCCAACACCCCGCTCATGCTGGGCGAGGGCGCGACCCAGCTGGTCAAAAACGCCGCCGCGACCGAGGCGCAGCTGGCGAAAATCCGCGCGCTGTTCGACACCATGGGCGTGACCGTGGTGTTCCAGCAGGAGGATATGCTCAACGAGGTCATCCCCTATGCGGGCTCGGCGCCGGCCTACCTCTATGCCTTTGCCGACGCGATGGTAAAAAGCGCCGCGCAGCACGGCATCGCGGAGGACGACGCGCTCACCCTGTTCTGCCAGACCATGATCGGCTCGGCGAAAATGATGCTCGCGCGCACCAAAACCCCGGCCGAGCTGATTCAGGCCGTGTGCTCGCCCGGCGGCACCACGATCGAGGCGATGAAGGTGCTCGAAGCGCGCGATCTCGCCGGTATCCTGGCTGAAGCGTGCGATAAATGCATCGCCCGCGCCTATGAACTGGGCAACTGACCACTCCTCGGGGCAAGCCCCGAGGGTTCCGTTGACAGAATTTGCATTGTAACGTACACCGCAAGGTAAGAATACCAAGGGCTTTGGCCCAACACTTTGCTCTGGAGCAACGTCACCGGCGTCCAAGCATCCCAACGGACACATTAGCGGACGCCTTCTGTCTCTCGACACGGATGCGCAGTCAAACACCCGTTTTTTGTAAATATTTAACTCCTGATGCCGGAATTCAGTACATGGATTCCGGCTTTTTTGATGTTGTCGATCATATCGATGGATGCCTTATGCATCCGGTCAAAGGTTGCCAGACAGGAAGCCCTGTTCGGCGCTGAAAAGTCCGCTGCTGCGTTATACAGCAGGAACGATGAATACCAGTCTCTTTGAACGAGAGGTCCATGTGTGAGGGTAAACATACGCTGGGAGAGCTTCTTTTTGATGTACTCGCCTGTCGTGTGCTCATATTGGCTCGCACGGAACATTCTGTCTACCTCGTGGTAGCTGCCGCCGGTGACTTCAAACTTTGATTTCAGATCTGCCTGAAAAGTACCGGGGCAGCGAGACCGCAGCGATTTACCGAAGCGTTTTCTCCTTTTGTTTTTTTGAGGAGCCGAACCATCTGCTGCGGTTTTTTCCTCTGGTTTCGCCCTCTTTTGCAGAGCCTTAAAGTTAGGTGGCTCAGTTATGACAACATTGCCGAGGCTCCTGATATGGTTGACTTCTTCTTTGATGGCGAGACTACGGCTTTCCGCGTTTTTCCGACAAAGCTCACGAAACGCCATCTGGAGCTTCTTATACCGGTGACTCTTCACCCATTTCTTCCGGCCCTTCTTAATTGTGCCGTCCTCGTTGTAGTTGTCCGGGTTCGTTGCACGTCGGCTGCGATCCATCTTTCGGCGAAGAAGTCGTTCCTGTCTTTCTGCGTGGGAGATAGTCATTCCTCGCTCGGAAAGGTTTTTCAGTCCGACTTCCTTATCCGAGGTGTACGCTATCGTCTGCGTGCCGATGTCGATTCCAACGCGGCCTGTCCCGTAGGTATGCCTTGGCGTAACGCCATCGGCCTTGAATTGCTGGTGGGCCTTTCCTTCAATGGTTATATGGATGAATACCCGGAGCTTTCCGCGAATCTCCTTACATACGAGGGAGGCATAACACGGGCGGAACGTATCAACGATTTTCCCTGTGGTTTTCATGGCCGTAATGGCATACCGGTCGTTTGCTTTGGGATTATTCATGTACTTAACGATTGACGCAACTTCGGACTGCTGAAATTTATCCAGAGACTTAGCGCAAAACGCCTCTTTTCCTACACCAGAGCATTTGAAACATAGATTTCCTTTATCAAGCGAGAGCCTAAGACCACTGTAGTTTTGTTTTGCCCTAATTTCCGGCAGATCGCCACGCTTCTTGAAGTGGAGCTTCTTGGCCTTGCCGAAAAGGACTTTTTCGACGCCGCTCCAGATATCTTCTGCTCTGGTGAGTGCGAAGACGCTGCTTACACCAGCCTGATCTTTAAGGTACATCATGTATTTACGGGCATCATCCCATGTGACATGGTACGCTTTCTGCATTGCTGACATTTCAGCGGTCACAGCCTTCAAGGCAGCTTCGGCTTTTTTATCTCCTTCGTGTTGTTCCAGATAGGCAGACAGGCGCTTATAGTTTTTGCGCAAAGCCCTGTACTTTTTGGTGCGGAAAAGCTGATCCATGGACGCTTCCATCTTGGCTGTGAGTTTATTCCCGCAGATACGGAGCTTGTCTGCCAACCCGAATGCACGGCGTTTCATTTCTTCTGACATATCAGCTTCCACCACGAGCACATGCCGTGCTGAGCTTTTGTGAAAAAGCTGGAGCTGTTTTTCGTATTCATCTTTCACATGCTTTTTTCTCGGCATGTTTTTGTTCCTCAATATATTTTCTTACAGTGGATTCACTGATGTGCCCTACGGTGGAGATGAAATATCCAGATGACCAGAGGCTTCCTGCTTTTGCGTAAATCCTTTTGAGTCGAGGATGAACTCGAAACAATTCTATTGCGCTGATGCTTTTTAGCGTTCGCGCAATGTCGCATGGAGCAACTGTCTGAGGGCAATCAACGAAAATGTGTATGTGATCTGGCATTACCTCAAGGGCCTTGATGGAATATCCGTATCGGCTACAAATATCAGAGATCACGCGCTTTAGTGTTTCATCTACACCATCTTTCAGAATAGAGAACCGAAATTTGGGACACCAGATGATATGGTATTGGGTTAGATACTTGCAATGTGCAGCACTGTGATACAGATCATTTCCCATCTTCGTCCAATGCCTTTCCGAGCTGGTACTTTTCCTGAATCCCACGACGCATCAAATCTAAAAAGGTTACGGTTTTCCCTTCCTCAACAGAGTAAATGCGAGCAAGGTTTTCTAATTCTTGTTTCCACTCAACGGGAATGGAAATATTGACTTGGACGTTGTTACTTTTTGGTCTGCTCATTATATTTCACCTTATCCAACACTTTATACATATATTATGTATTGTTTCTATGCTTATGTCAACCAAAAAAAGGGCTTCATCCCAGAGGCAAGCCTCTGGGTTTTCGCCCTTATCGTTTTTATAAACCCACCCGGCATTGACTTTAGCGCGTGCTTATGGTAAAGTTAAGTAAATAATCCGCATCACTTTGCGAAGGAGTGGAGACCGTGAAAAATGCAACCAAGATCAAAGCGGGCCTGCTGCTGACCAGCCTCGCCTGTGCAGCCGGTGCGACCGCAGCGCTTGTCCTGCTGCAGAAAAAGCGTGAAGAGGAAGTCTATCACGAAGCCGAGCTCAAGGCCATGGACGAGCTGGAAGAAATGATGCGCGAGGATTCCGACTGCGCTTCCTGCGCGTGCGCGGACGAGTGCGACGCCGCCGATATGCAGGACGCCTTCGACGCCGGTGCGCCGGCGGAGGACACCGCGGACGACGCCGAAGCCGAGGAGGACGACGAGGCTGAGGAAGAAAAGTCGCTCGAGGACTGACAAAAACCGACAGAAAAAGGGCGGAGAGACCTTCTCCGCCCTGCTTTTTACGATAAAGGAGAGAAAATAGCGATGATCGAATATGAGGGCCGCGTGTTCCGTCCGCCTTCCGAGGCATACAGCCTGATTGTGCAGGTCACGATCGGGTGCAGCCACAACAAGTGCACATTCTGCGATATGTATAAGGAAAAGCGCTTCCGCGTGCGCCGTCTCGAGGACGTCAAGCGCGACTTTGACGAGGCGCGCCGCATGTATAAGCACGTCAGCCGCATCTTTCTGGCTGACGGCGACGCGCTCATGTGCCGTCCCGAGCACATGGCCGAAATCCTGCGTTATATCAAGCAGCTGTTCCCCGAGTGCGAGCGTGTGACGAGCTACGGCTCGCCTGCGTCCATCCTGGTCAAAAAGCAGGAGGACCTCAACATGCTGCACGAGCTCGGCCTGGAGATGATCTACCTCGGGCTGGAGTCCGGCTCGGACGAGGTGCTGCGCCGCGTCAACAAGGGCGAGACTGCAGACGAGATCGTGCGCGCGGGCCTGATGGTCAAGGAAGCAGGCATGAAGCTGTCGGTCACCTGCATCGCGGGACTGGGCTCGCTCGAGCTGTCCGAGGAGCACGCGGTCAAGACCGCCGAGGCGCTCTCGCGCATGAAGCCCGAGTACATCGGCCTGCTCACCCTGCTCTTTGAGCTGCCTACCCCGCTCATGCGCGACTGGCAGGAAGGCCGCTTCTACCTGATGAACCCGATCGAAATCGCGCACGAGACGCTCATCCTGCTCGAGCACATCGACTCCGAGGGCAGCGTTTTCCGCGCCAACCATGCCTCCAACTACGTCAACCTTGCCGGCACGCTCAACCAGGACCGCGAGGCCATGTGCCAGCGCCTGCGCCAGGCGCTCGAGGGCAAAATCCAGTTCCGCAGCGAGGCTTTCCGGGCAAGATAACCAAAAGAATATATTTTTCTTTGGACAAAAATCTGCAATCATGAAAAGTTTGTGTTGAAATTGTTACAATTTCAAAAAAACACAAGACAAGCGAAAAGAATTGTGTTATACTGACTTTGATTTGGGGGCCAGCGCAGTTCCGGCCCGCTGTGAGAGAATAAATGATTAAAGCGTGTATTCCGTCTGGAGGATTTGCTGATGGATTCCGTATCCCACGTGCGCGTCGCGCATCTGCTGCTCGATTATGTGGAGCAGACGTGCGGCGTCACATTTGACCAAAGCGGTTTTGTGTATGGCAATTTGAAGCCCGATCTGACGGGCACTTACCTGACCAAGCGGCACAACCCCTCGATCATGATGGACGAGGTGATGGATAAGATCCGCGTGTTCACGGAGAAATATACCATCGGTCCGGTCAACGGCCGCGACCTGTCGGTCGATCTCGGCGAGATCTGCCACTACATCACCGACTTTTTCACCTATCCGCACAACGACGACATCTATGACCACAATCTGCTCGCACACTATCTGTATGAAAAGCGCGTGGCGCTGGTCATCCGCCGCCGCATGACCGAGGCCAAGTTCGAAAAATGGGCCAGCCCGATCATCCCGCCCACCACGGTGGACGCACTGGTCGGCCGCATCGCCACCATGCATGACAGCTACCGTGCGCCGGGCCGCCGCCATGGCATCGACGACGATCTGATCCACATCTGCCGCGCGACCGCGATGGTCGTGCTGTCGGTCATCAGCATCATCTACGAGCAGGTGGAAGCGCCTGCCGCGGTCATCGCATAAATCCAAACCGGTATCTCAAAGGCACGCAGAGCGTGCCTTTTTGCTTGCATGAGCAGCAGCTCATGCGGCAAATGTTCCAAACAGCAGGCTGTTTACAAAAAATTTGTTTGTTTCCCTGTCCGACTGTGATATAATACATCTGTTATGAACAAATGGGGCAACGGCGCCCCATCGAAAGGCTGATTGATTGAATGGCTAACTTTCTGACCAAACTTTTCGGCACGCATTCTTCACACGAGCTGAAAAAGATTTACCCGATTGCGGATAAGGTGGACGCGCTCGAGGAGCAGTACAAAAAGCTCTCCGACGCCGAGCTGCGCGCCAAGACCGATGAATTCAAGACCCGCTACCAGAACGGCGAAACGCTGGACGACCTGCTGCCCGAGGCATTTGCGACCTGCCGCGAGGCTGCGTGGCGCGTACTGGGCATGCGGCACTACCGCGTGCAGGTTATCGGCGGCATTGTGCTGCACCAGGGCCGCATCGCGGAGATGAAGACCGGCGAAGGCAAAACCCTGGTTGCGACCCTGCCCGCCTACCTCAACGCGCTGACCGGCAAGGGCGTGCATATCGTCACGGTCAACGACTACCTCGCCCGCCGCGACTCCGAGTGGATGGGTAAGGTATACCGCTTCCTCGGCCTGACCGTCGGTCTGGTCATCCACGATGTCGAGCCGTCAAAGCGCAAGGCCATGTACGAGGCGGATATCACCTATGGCACGAACAACGAGTTCGGCTTTGACTACCTGCGCGACAACATGGCGATCTACAAGCAGTCCATGGTGCAGCGCGGCCACGCGTTCGCCATCGTCGACGAGGTCGACTCCATCCTGATCGACGAGGCGCGCACCCCGCTGATCATCTCGGGCCAGGGCGAGCAGTCCTCCCAGCTTTATGAGATGGCCGACCGCTTTGCCGCGGGCCTCAAGTGCCTGCGCGTCAAGGAGGTCGACGCCAAGGAGGAGCAGGACGACATCGACGCGGACTACATTGTGGACGAAAAGGCCCGCACTGCGACCCTGACCCCCAAGGGCCAGGCGCACGCCGAGGCGTATTTCCGCGTGGAAAACCTGTCCGATCCGGCCAACACCACCCTGCAGCATCACATCAACCAGGCCATCAAGGCGCGCGGCGTCATGCAGCGCGATGTGGACTATGTGGTGCGCGACGGACAGATCGTCATTGTCGACGAATTCACCGGCCGCCTAATGTTCGGCCGCCGGTATAACGAGGGCCTGCACCAGGCCATCGAAGCCAAGGAGGGCGTCAAGGTCCAGCACGAAAGCAAGACCCTGGCCACCATCACCTTCCAGAACTACTTCCGCCTGTACGGCAAGCTGTCCGGCATGACCGGTACCGCGCTGACCGAGGAGGAGGAGTTCCGCCACACCTACAAGCTGGACGTCATCGAAATCCCGACCAACAAGCCCATTGCCCGTAAGGACAACCCGGACTCGGTCTACAAGAACGAGCGCGGCAAGATCCATGCGGTCATCGGCCGCATCGAAGCCTGCCATGCCAAGGGCCAGCCGATCCTGGTCGGCACGATCTCGATCGAGAAATCCGAGGAGCTGAGCAAGATCCTCAAGGCCAAGGGCATCAAGCATACGGTGCTCAACGCCAAGTATCACGAGAAGGAAGCCGAGATCGTCGCGCAGGCGGGCCGCTCGGGCGCGGTCACGATCGCGACCAACATGGCCGGCCGTGGTACCGACATCATGCTCGGCGGCAACGCCGAGACCATGGCGCTCGACGAGCTGAAAAAGGGCGACTACACGCCCGAACTGATTTACGAGGCCAACGGCCACGCGGATACCGACGATCCGGAAGTGCTCGCCATCCGCGCGAAGTTCGACGAGCTGTATAAAAAGTACAAAAAGGAGACCGACGCGGACGCGGAAAAGGTGCGCGCGGCAGGCGGTCTGTATATCCTGGGCACCGAGCGGCACGAATCCCGCCGCATCGACAACCAGCTGCGCGGCCGTGCCGGCCGTCAGGGCGACCCGGGTGAATCCAGCTTCTATATTTCGCTCGAGGACGACCTGATGCGTCTGTTCGGCTCGGAGCGCATCCAGAATATGATGGACTCGCTCGGCATCGACGAGGACGAGCCGATCGACCAGAAGATCCTGTCCGGCGCGATTGAAAACGCGCAGAAGAAGATCGAGTCGCGCAACTTTGCCACCCGTAAGCACGTGCTTGAATACGACGACGTGCTCAACACCCAGCGCCAGACCATCTACGCCCAGCGCCTGCAGGTGCTCGAGGGCAAGGATGTCAAGGACAACATCATGGGCATGATCGACGACACGATCCGCCGCGCAGTACACGCCGCGGTGGGCGAGCATCATATCATCACGCCCAACATGGTGGAGCAGGCGCGCCGTCCGTTCATCGGCGTGTTCCTGCGGCCGGAGGATTGCACCTTCACCCCGGAGGAGTGCGACGACCTGACCGCCGAACAGCTGACCGACACGCTCGCCGAGCAGGCGCACCGCGTATACGAGGCCAAGGAGCAGATGCTCACCCCGCCGATCATGCGCGAACTCGAGCGCGTGGTGCTGCTCAAGAACGTCGACACCAAGTGGATGGATCACATCGACGCGATGACCGAGTTGCGCAACGGCATCGGCCTGCGCGCCTACGGCCAGCACGACCCGGTCGTCGAATACAAGCGCGAAGGCTTTGATATGTTCGACGCGATGATCGACGCGATCCGCGAAGACACCGTGCGCATGATCTTCCTGGCGCAGGTGCGCAAGCGCGGCGAGGAGCCCAAGCGCGAGCAGGTCGCCAAGGAGACCGCGGCAGCCGGCGCATCCGACGGCACGACCAAGCCCGCCCCCAAGCGCGTGGGCAAAAAGATCGGCATGAACGATCCCTGTCCGTGCGGCAGCGGCAAGAAATACAAAAAGTGCTGCTACCTCAAGGCGGATAACCCGTATAAATAAACAGAAAAGCGGAAACCGATGCGGTTTCCGCTTTTTTATTGGAATTTTACGGTCGCCGGGGCGCGCTGCCGTGCACGATGCGCGGCACGCCCGCGAGATCCTCGGTCACGCCCACACCGGCAAAGCCGTGCTGCGTGAGCAGGTCGGCGACGTCGGCCGCCTGATGCCAGCCGCACTCAAACAGCGCCATGCCGTGCGGCACAAGAAGGCCGATCCACTTTTCGCAGATCGCGCGGTAAAAGTCCAGCCCGTCCTCGCCGCCGTAAAGCGCCTCATGCGGCTCATAGCGGGATACGCTCACATCCAGCTCGTGCATCTCCGCGCGGGTGACATACGGCGGGTTGGAGACCAGGATGTCAAACTCCCCCATGCCGGCGGGCGGGCCGGCGAGCACATCCGCCTGCCGCACGGTCACACGGCCCTGCACGCCCAGTCGGCGCGCGTTTTCGCGCGTGGTCTGCACCGCACCGTCAAACTTGTCCACCGCGGTGACGCGGGCGTCCTCCACCTCGTGCGCGGCGGCGATGCCGATGCAGCCCGTGCCGCAGCACAGGTCGAGGATGCGCGGCGAGACCCGGTCACGCGCGCGCGCAATGACCAGCTCGCACAGGCGCTCGGTCTCGGGCCGCGGGATGAGCACGGACGGGCTGACCGCAAAGGTCAGGCCGTAAAAGTCCCACTCGCCCAAAATGTAGGCCAGCGGCTCGCCGTCCAGACAGCGGTCGCACAGCAGGTGCGCGTAATCCACGGTCGCGTCGTCCAGATAGATGTGGCCCCATTCTGCGGTTTTGTTTTTATCCACGCGGCAGGCATAGGCGGTCAGCTCGCGCGCCGCCAGCGAGGGCTGCGGCTCATCCGCCGCCTTGAGGCGCTTGTAGAGCTGCATATACACGTCGTTGATGGTTTTGGTCAAAATGGGGTCACCTCACTTTTTGTTTTCGCCCTGGTCAGGTAAAACAAATCACCAGTTGTCCGACCCGTCGTCCGGAATAACCGCGTTCATCGCCGTGATCGCGACCTCGATCATCGAGTCGTCCGGCTCGAATACGGTCAGGTGCTGGATCATCAGACCCGGCCAGCGCAGCGCGCGCGAGAGCAGGCTCTCCGAGCGGCCCGCATAGCGGTTGAACTCATAGCTGATGCCGACGACCAGCGGCAGCAGGATCAGGTGCGCCAGCATGCGCAGGAACGGGTTGGTGATGTCGATGATGGAAAACACGATCGACGAGACGATCGTCGCGATGATAATGAGCACAAACATAAAGCTCGTGCCGCAGCGGGGGTGGTACTTTCTCTGGCGGCGGACGTTCTCGACCGTCAGCTCCTCCCCTGCTTCGTAGCAGAAAATGGTCTTGTGCTCTGCGCCGTGATACTCAAAGGTGCGGTGAATGTCCTTCATATGCGACACCGACCACATGAACACCAGGAACAGGATGACGCGCACAATGCCTTCGAGCACGTTGCGCGCAAGCACGCCCCAGTTTGCGGGCACAAAGCCGCCGAGAAAGCTTGGCAGCAACAGGAACAGGCCGACCGGCAGCGCAATGCCGATCACGGTGGACAGGCCGAGGATGAGCTTGTTGAGCCCCTCCGAGCCGACTTTGTTTTCCAGCCAGACCTCAAACTTGGACGGCGGGACGTCGGCCTCCTCGTCCTCAAAGAACGAAGCCGAGTAGTTAATCGCCTGCAAGCCGTCCTTGAGCGCCATAAACAGGCCGTAGGCGCCGCGAAACACAGGCTTTTTCCAGAGGGCGGACGGTTTATGCGCGTCCTCCTCCTTGACGACCAGCTCGCCGTTTGCCTTGCGCACGACCGTGCAGGTCTTTTTCGGCCCCTTCATCACGATGCCCTCGATGATAGCCTGGCCGCCGATGGTGGTTTTCTTTTGCGTTGACATTTCAGGTATGATCTCCTTCAGGGTTGAACGGGGTATCCGGGACTTTGGGGATCGCGCCCGTGATGCCGAGCGCCTCCTCCGCCTCTGCCGCGGGCAGGGTGACCGTGACCGTCGTGCCGGCCCCGAGGGTGGACGCGATATCCAGCGTGCCCCCGTGCAGCGAAACGATCTCGTCGGTCACGGCAAGGCCGATGCCGCTGCCGCGCTGCTTGGACGAGCCCTTGTAGAACTTCTCTTTGACAAACGGCAGTTCGGCCTCCGGGATGCCCTGGCCGTAGTCGCGCACCGTGGCGACGATCTTGCCGCCGTCGCGGCGCAGGGTGATGTCAATTTTTTTGCCGTCCGCGCCGTATTTGGCCGCGTTGTCCAGAATGTTGAGGAACACCTGCTTCATGCGGTGGCGGTCGCCGTTGATGTAATAATTGGCCTCCACATCCTCGTCATAGTTGAGCTGGATGCCGCTTTTGCGCAGCAGGTTTTCATACATATAGACCGCCTCATACAGCTCGATTGACAGGTCGAACAGTTCGACCTCGAGCTTCATGCGGCCGGATTCGATACGCGCAAAATCGAGCAGCTCCTCGACCATGCGGGTCAGGCGGCCTGCCTCCTTCTGGATGATGGTCAGGCCCTGCATGACCTCCTCGGGGTCCTCGCCGCCGCCCGCGAGCAGGGTCTCGCTCCAGCCGCCGATTGCGGTCAGCGGAGTACGCAGCTCGTGCGAAACCGACGAGATAAAGTCGTTTTTCATGCGCTCGGCGCGGCTGATCTCGTCCGACATATAGTTGATCGTGTCGCACAGCTCGCCAATCTCGTCGTCGTAGGTCTTTTGCAGCCGCACGCCGTAGCGCCCGGCGGCGATCTCCTTGGCGATCGAGTTAATCTTAAGCACAGGGTCGACGATCGACTTGACGAAATAGCTGTTGGACGCGACGACCAGCATAAGGAACACCAGGCACGCGAGCACCGCAATGCCGATGATGATCCAGATCTGCCGCTCGACAATGCGCAGCGAAGTGATGAAGCGCACGCCGCCAATCAGGTCGCCGCGCGAGGACAGCAGCGGCGCGGTGACGCTCATCACGCGCTCCTCCGAGACCGGGTCGCGGCCCGAGTAGACCTCGGTTTTCTGGCTGGCGAGCGCGCGGGTGGCGTCCTCAGTCGAGGCCATGCCGCCGACCGTCAGCCCGGAGGTGGACAGCAGGATGCGGCCGCTTGCATCGAGAAACTGCTGCTCAAGCTTGTCCTGTTCTTGGAAGGTCGCGATCGTGGACTCGGCCTGGGTGTAGAACTGGTCATAGGTCTCGGTGAAGTATTTCTGGAATGTATCCGCCGCCGTGGTGGCGCGAGAGACCAGATTGTCCCGCACGGTGGCATAGTAATAGCCCGAAATGCCCACCGAAATCAGGATGAGCACGGCCGCAAGGATGACAAGCACAAAGGAAAGCGAGTTCATCATCCAGCGCCCCTTGATGCCGCCCGGAGAGTGCAGCACCTTGGGCACAGCCGGCTGGGGCGGTGCTTCGGGCTGTTTTTTTCGTTTGTGGTTGTTGATTACCATAAGAAAAGGAACCTTTCTTCCGATGCCGCCCGGCAGGGCGGTGCTTTTGGTCTCGCCCCGCTGGGCGAAACGGGGTATTCGCCCGACAGGGCGAAGTGGGGTGCCCGATTCCAGCGGACATGGATTCCGCGCGCTGCGGCGCGAGCACACTACGACTCGCTAAGAGCCGCCCTACGGGCGGTTGCTCGCATGCACGCTCGCTGCGGCTCGCGAAGAGGGGTGAAACCAAGGTTTCTCCCCTCTTGCGAATCACCCCTTTTCCTTCTAAGAGGGAGCAGGCAGTTAAGCATCTGCCCGAAGATTTGCGGCATTTGCTGCCGCAAATAAGGGCGCGCTAACGCGCGCAAGGGTACGTTACACCTAAGAATTGCCGCCCACTTTTCAAAAACAGCAAGAAGGGGTTATGCTAATCCAGAAATTTTTCCACAGTTGTGTGGATAAGTTTCCGGGGTGGCAGCCAAACCATTCCTATTGCTTTGGCAGGTGGGTGGAAGCCGCTTGGCGAGACTACGATCAAGCGCGCCCGTGGCGCGCAGCCGCATAGCCCCTGCCCGCTGGGGAGCGGGCGCGCCACAGCGACGGAACGGGAGGGCCTCAGCCCTCCCACATATACCCGTAGCCGCGCACCGTGACGATATGCGTCGGGTCCGCGGGGTCGTCTTCAATCTTGATGCGCAGGCGGCGGATGTTAACGTCCACGATCTTAAGCTCGCCCACATAGTGGTGGCCCCAGACCATCTCGAGCAGCTCGTCGCGCGAGAGCGCCTTGCCGATGTTCTCCATAAACGCCTTGAGCAGGCCGTATTCGATCTGCGTCAGCTCGATCTTGATGCCGTTTTTGAGCACCTCGCGGGCGCGCAGGTTGAGCTTGAACGGACCGGACTTGATCACGTCCTCCTCCGAGAAGGGCGAACCGGACACGCGGCGGTACAGCGCATCCACACGCGCGGCCAGCTCAATGACCGAAAACGGCTTGGTCACATAGTCGTCCGCGCCGTTCATCAGGCCGGTCACCTTGTCCGCCTCCTGCGTGCGCGCAGTCAGCATGATCACGCCCGCGGCATAGCCCGCTGCACGCATCGCGCGGCAGACCTCATATCCGTCGATGCCGGGCAGCATGACGTCCAGCACCGCGACCGCGATGTCCTGATTGGCGTGGTATTTTTCCAGCGCCTCCTCGCCGGTTTCGGCCTCTATCACTTCGTAACCGCTGCGCTTGAGGTTGAGCACCAGGAAGGAGCGGATATTTTCTTCATCTTCCAAAACAAGGATCTTACGCTTCATGGATTGTTCCTCCTTTTATTATCGCTCAGTAGTTCCAGTCCTGCGTGACCAGCGAGAACCGGCTTCGGATGCCCTCCGCGCCGAGCGCCAGCGCGCTGTTCTGCGCCTCGTCGGCGATCTTGGCAAAATACACCGCCTGGCTGCTCTCACCCAGCTGGATCAGATCGGTGCGCCCGGCGTAATACTCGCGCGTGGCGCCTGTGGCGGCATAAATGGAAAACAGATGGATGCGGCTGTTTGGGCCGACATATTCATAAAACTCGACTTCACTGAGGCTGTTCTCCGTGGTCTTGACCGCGGTGATGCGCTCGTGCCATTGCTGGTCGATGGTCAGCCGCCAGCCGTCCGAAATATTGTCGTAAGTGGTCGCGACCATGGTGGGCGCCTTGTCCACACTGTATGCATACCAGTCCAGCATGAACACCGCGTCCGAGGCGGCAGCGTCCGTATACCCCGCCATGAGCACCGCGCGCGGCAGCTCGATCGCGTTGTCGCCGTTGATGTCCGCCGCGTAGACCGTGATCGGACGGTAGGTGCTGCGGGTAGCCGAGTCCTCGCTGTCCAGCGCAAGGTTGTCCAGTGTGCTGCCGGTATAGACAAAGATATCGGTCGTCAGGCCCACGCCGCTTGCCATGCGTTCCTCCGCAAAGACCGCGGCATTACCGTCCGACAGGCGACCGCTGCGCATTCGCTCGACCGACGCGGTCTCCGGGCTGGTGGCTGCCTCGCCCGCCAACCGCAGATCCCCGGTCTGGTACTGATACAGCCGCGCCACGCGCTTGCCGCCCGGGTCGGTGGTCAACAGCAGCAGGTCGCGCGCGCCGTCGCCGGTCAGGTCGGTCAGCTCCATGGCGGAATATTCGGTTTCTAGCAGCACACCGGGCGCGCCGTTTTCATCAAAGTCGCACATGGTCAAAGCGCCGGTGCCGTCGCCGGTCAGGCGCCAGGTGATCACCATGCCGCGGCGTCCCTCCGGCGTGATCACCGGATAGTCCACCGACTGAATCGCCGTGGCCTGTCCCTCTACCGAGCCGGTGCAGACATATTGGTCGTCCTGCTTGCGGTAGACATAAACTTCAAAGGTGTTGCTGGTTGCCGAGGTCGAACCGCGGAAAAACGCGACCGCCTCGTCTACGCCGTCGCCGTCCAGGTCGGTCAGCTGCACCGAGGAGCGGTTTTCGCCCTCGGTCGGCGCGGTATAGGAAACGCCCGAAGCGAGCAGGTGCTCAAGCTCGGACTGCAGGGATTGATAATTGGTCGATGGCCTGGGTGCGGCCAACAGGTCGTCGCCCGATGGAAAGGTGCAACCGCCCAATAGCAGCAGGGACAGCAGCGCCGGAAGGATTCGGAACGGTTTCATGGATCTCTCCCATTCGTTGTATGCAAATATTTATACAGTATCAGTATAGCACAACATAGTGTGGTTTGGTACAGGAATTTGCATAAATTTTATCTTCTTTTGCCGTCCTCAGCCGTCCAAAACCGTGCATCTGTTTTTTCTCCCCCGAGCCCTGCATCCGGATTGACAAAACCCGCCGCAGCGCGTATACTAAACGGGTATCCCCGCGGGTATGGCGGAATGGCAGACGCGCCAGATTTAGGTTCTGTCACATCAGTGAAGGATTTTCCCATCAACCGGGTAAAAGTAGGCATGACCTGTTTTATAGATGCGAGTCAAGCACAACACTCAGTCGCGGGCATCCCCTCCCCGAGTAAAAATAGAGGGAAACTGAATATGCGGGTATGGCGGAATTGGCAGACGCGCAGGATTTAGGTTCCTGTGAAGTGATTCGTGTGGGTTCGACCCCCACTACCCGTACCAAGCGCTGCTGGCATCCCAGCAGCGCTTTTCTATAATCTCATTGCCAAATTGTAGGACATAGTGTAAGATAACTATAATCAGAGAGAAGGTGTTATTTGATGGAAAAAAACTTGGACCATTTGACTTCCGAGGAAATTGAGACTTTAATGCAACGATATTATGCTGGTGAGTCGGTTTCCAAATTAACAAAAGAATATGGCATCTCTGTACGTAGTTCAGACCTATACAAGTTATTTCCACCGGAAGTTTTCCCTAATTACATTTGTGAGTATTGCGGCGAGCCTTTAGTAATTAATCGTCCATCAAAAAACATGAAGAATCTACCAAAATATGAGCGAGACTTATACTGTCCAGTCTGTGGGCACAAACCGTTTCAACCTCATTGTAATTGCGAAAATTGCCAGGAAAAAGAAAGAAATCTTCAAATGGAGCGGCTGCAGCAGATTGAAGAAGTATATTCCCAGCCACGGACACCAGTCGATTTTGCATCTCTTTCTTTTGAAAACAAAGTGTTTTTAGGCGCTATTTGTAGAGCTTTACTCAAAGAAAATCTTTATGAAATTGCACCATTTTCTAATTCGGAAGTAATTTTGACACCTACGGACATTTTATGCAAGAAGCTATACTCAAGCTTAATTCACAACCAAGTCATAGCGGTGAGTCCACAATCTCCGTTGGATGCATTTGATATTGATAGTGAAGATTTTCCAAACACTTTCTATACCTATAGAGTCACCTACTTCTTAAATCTAATTTTCCCAGCAAATAAGCAGGATCTGTTTACCCAAATATTAAACCCCTGTTACTATTGCCCGGAGCATGCAGACGAAGCAGTTATACTGTGGAAAGAGATTGCAGTTGCTGAATGTATAGAGTATTTGCAGTATCAATTAGACAAAGTAAACTTTGAATTTACCCCAGGTGAGAAGACTTACAAAACATTTGATATCATTCTAAATGACTTTTCTGTATCACAAATTTATGGAATTATTTGGCGTGCGGTGGCTGATGCATCGAAACTGTATCTTGAGAAAGGAATTAGTAAAAAGCATGCGGCAAACAGTGTTATTGGAGCCTGCGAGCGATATGCCGAGCGTGCAAAAATTAATGGGTGGGATTTAACGCAGTATAATCGCATTAAGGATCTACCCCAAAGCGTACTCTCATTATTCTATTTTAATCGTGTACTTGGCATTGGTGACATGGGATTTAGGGTTCCTCCAACAATTGTTTAAGCCTACCTGTTTAGACGGCTTGTAATAAAGCCGTAAGCCAAGCCGTAATCTTTTGTAGCTATTCCCCGTGTTTCGCAGGCGTAATACCCAGTGAAATTGAGCACATATGTATGATGTTGTGCCACCAGAAAAATCTTTATATTTTTTCCCGTTAATTCTTCACACACTCATCCGCAGGTATTTCGCATTATTTTCACATTGACGTATGATCAAATCCTTGCCATGCTGCGCCGGGCTGCTGATGAGACTGCTGATGGCAGCGACTGGTCTGCGGCGGCGGTCAACCGGGCCGCGGAGAACGGCCCGACGGACGGCCTTGCCTTTACCGCTAAGTGGAACTGTCCCCGCTCCGACGTGATTTACTGTCTGCGAGAACAACTGACCTGACCGCATTCCTGTAATACTGGGCAAGTTGCAAAATAGAATCCTTAATTATGCCAAAGAAAAAGTTAGTGAGAAACGCTAGAAGCAATGTTTCTCACTAACTATATACACAAATTTTCCGTTCAGGCCTGAAAACTACATTTTGCAACTGGCCCTCTAATCTTAATCTTTATGCTGGGACAGATAGTCCAGCGCATATTGCGTATGCATGGCAGCGGAAATCCGCAGACTATCTTCGTCGATATCAAAGTGACCGTTGTGGTGGTGCGCAGTTTCGCGATCTGCAAAACCTCCCCCAACAAAGACAAATGTTCCGCCTACGTCATTGATGAAGAATGCAAAGTCTTCGCCTGCCATGAGAGGCGCAAGATCATAGAGCGCGTCCGCGCCAAACAGTTTCTTGACAACAGACTGTCCGAATGCTGCATTTTCCGGGCTATTCACAACCGCAGGTGTGCCGACATGATGCAGGATCATCTCGCTTTTTGCCCTGAAGGCGGCAGCCGTATTTTCTGCAATCCGGTTAATCATAACAGGGTAAGCATCGCTGAGCGCGGGATCAAAATAGCGCAGATTTCCTTCCAAAATTGCCTCATCTGGAATGGCATTAAAGCGTTGTCCCGCAGTCATCTTTCCAATTGTGACCAGGCCGATCGCCTGCGGGTCGAGTTCGCGGCTGACAATGGTCTGCAAGTTCATCACGATCGCGGCTGCGGCTACCGCGGCATCAATCCCCTGATGGGGAGCAGAAGCATGTGCCCCTTTACCTGTGATGCGGAGGGTAAACAGATCCGTGCCAGCCATACGAGCACCCGGAGCGCAGGCGATTTTACCGACCGGGACATCCGACCAGATATGGATGCCAAAGCAGTGGTCTACTCCATCGAAAACGCCCGTCTTCTTAACATCTTGATATGTCCCGCCATGTTCTTCGCCAGATTCGAAAAACAGTTTGACCGTTCCGCAGATCTGTTCACGCAGATCGCAGAGGATATGTGCGGCACCGAGCAACGCGGCCACATGTCCATCATGCCCGCATGCATGCATAACACCGTCGATTTTGGATTTGTACGGACAATCTTCATTTAGTTCCTGTACGGATAAAGCGTCCATGTCGGCACGCAGCGCAATCGTTTTGCCCGGACACGCGCCTTCGATCGTTGCAACGATACCTGTTGTATCGCCTGCTGGAACGAAGGGAATGCCGAGTTTAGTTAATTCGTCCTGTACAAGCTTAGATGTGTTGAATTCCTGAAAGCTGACTTCAGGATTCATGTGCAAATGCCGTCGGATGTCCACCATATATGGGTAATACTTTTCAGCAAGCTGTAAAACCATTTTGATGACCTCCTTAAAGCATATTGACAACAACGCCAGCAATCAGCACAGAAGAAATCGTAACTGTTACAAAACCAGCGGTAACCATCTTGGGCAGGATGTAATTAAGCAGCGCGGAATGCTCTTCTTCGTTAGATGCCATTGCTTTCGCAACTTCCTGTGACATCAGCAGCGTAGTGGGGAAACCAAAAGTACAGGTCAGGCCAAATGAAATCGCAAGGCCGGGCGTAACTTTGAGCATCTTGGAAAGGATAAAGCCCATAATAAACACGCCGATAACGCCAAGGGCCATCAGGATAACCAGCGGGATCAGCATACTGACAAGCTGGGACGGGGTTGTGTTGGCAAGGTTAGTAAAGATGATAACGGTCGTGGAGAACATGATGAATCCCTGCGATTCGGTCTGCGGCAAAATGTTTTTCTCAAGAAAGCCAAGCTCACAAAATAGGATACCAAACAACAGCGCAAATACGAAGAAATGAACGTTTCCATTTGTGAGTGTGGAAGCAGTCTGTGCCAGCGCCGCTACTATGGCGAGCTTAAGCAGCCGGATAGATGGCTTGTTAAAAACTGCAGGCAACTGCAAGAGCTTACGTTTGGTGGCGGTTGAGCCGGACTCTTCCACTTTCTCTGCATACAGTTCGATGTTTTTCCTGTCTTTCAAGAAGGTGCGCGCGTCCCGGCGGAGCAGAATCGAAGAAATCGGAATACCGACAAAGTTTTGCGTGACAAGAACCAGAATGACAAAGCTGCTAAGGTCTGCGAGTCCTTTTTCCGTCAATGCATTGGTCATCAGCAGTGCCGCAGTGTTTGCGCCGGCAAAGATCGGGGCGCCTGCGATTGCCATATCATGTCCAATCAGGAAGGGGCCGACGATTACAATCATCGCAACGCCGACAATAACACAGAGCAAACTGATTACAACCGTTTTCCATTGGCGTTTAAGCTCTGGGAAATCAATCATTGTACCAAGCGATGTAATCAGGATACCGACAAGAAGATTGGAGATGGCTGTCAGGCACGCAGTATCAAAGATATCTGCAGGCAGCCCACACCAGAATGCAATCAACAAAACAACGGCAATTACCAAGGTGGCCGATAAAATAGCACGTGTTTTTTCTGCAACGATTTCACCAAAAGCGAAAACAGCGAGCAAGATTGCAAAAGCAATTGTGGCAGTCATGTTACCCCTCCTAATAAAAAATATTCAAGATAATTAAAAATTATCTTTGACTATAGTATAGTGCATCCATATCCTATTGTAAATTGTAATTATCTATAAGATAATTTTTATATCTTTGTTGAAAATTATCAATCACTGAGATATAATGTATATCAAAGGAAAATAAAGGAGTAGGCATCTAATTATTTAAATATCTGAGAAAGGCGGGACAAAAATGTCACAACACAATTTCAATCATCCGATATTAAAGTCCTATTCACTTTTTACAGTATTCCTATGCAATGCTTTGGGCTCCCTATATGGCACAGTACTCTATGGCATTGATCCGACAGAGAAATATGGAGAAGTAATTGCCATGGCTGGTGCAAACACGCAGCGGGATATTGGCGACCCCATGACTCCCTTTGTTAGAAGTGTGTACGAAAGTATGCTCGTCAAAGGACACAGGGAACTGATCCACGTTGATACCGAGGCAAGCACATCTGATGGACGTATCAAATTATGTTTCTTCCCCATCTATGATGCGGATCAGATGATTGGTCTCTTTGTCATTTATACAAGTATCGAGTTGATGTGTGATGCACGGCTGGTGCTCAATCAATTTCTGGGTTTTGACAGTGCCATTGACAGCAAAAATAAAATCCCCGATATCATAAATGATGAAAATCTCACCCTAACTAAATACATGCTTCAGTTGATTCAAGAAGAAATTGACTCATTTTCTGTCCCCGTTTCGCGCATGACAATGGATGAAAAAAGGCAAATTGTTCAACAGCTTGCCAAAAAAGAAGTATTTTACGTTAAAGATTCGGTTCGCTCGGTTGCCTCTCTATTGGAGGTTTCTGTACCTACCGTTTACCGGTTGTTAAAGCAGGAATAAAAATATAGACATTTTTTGAGAAAAATGTGTTCTTTGGGGCAGCTTCCTTCTTCCCGGCTAGCGCCGTCACCCGGGCTCAGGCAGTGACCTTCCTCTGGCAGACCGCCGGAGAGCCGAATCCGCTCTCGCCCGCCTCGCCCTTCACCGATATTACCAACGGGAGTGCCTACTATTATAGTGCTGTCCTGTGGGCGACGGAACAGGACATTACCGACGGCGTGGGAAACAATCAAGTTCGGCATAAACGGCACATTGACGTATGACCAAATCCTTGCCATGCTGTGCCGGGCTGCTGGTGAGACTGCTGATGGCAGCGACTGGTCTGCGGTGCCAGTCGACCGGGCCGCGGCAAACGGCCTGACGGACGGCCTCATCTTTACTGCCAATGGGAACTGCCCCCGCGCCGTGATTTACTGTCTGTGGAAACAACCGGCCTGACCATATCTCTGTAACACTGAATCCGCCCCGATTACCAGGCAATGTCATTAAATTAGAGACAGAGTCCGGGAGGGAAAACAGCAGAAACGCGAGCATCCAAGACGGTCATTCGTTTTGGATGCTTTTCATCTGCAATGAAGGCATGACAAGAAAGCTGATATTCCAATCCGCTTGAAAAGAGGCTGTTCAAAGCACAAAAATTTTGCTGTAAGCGAAGCTAACCGCGTGTTTAGCAATCATCTTTCGAGGCATGCTTCTACTAGGGCGAACAGGAGAAACATGCTTACGAATAAGAGCTTCAACATCTGGTGGAGATACATTGATAGAAGGAAATGCAGCTGTCTGGGACAGACAGCTGGTAAACGATAAACCATGCGTACCTTGTCAGGGATCTACAGATATAGGACAATAAACTCACATGAAAAAGTTGAATT
>NZ_CALWUM010000019.1 GCF_944384765.1 uncultured Agathobaculum sp.
TATATCTGAAATGCGTCTCCGCAATTCATTCATAAAATTTTCATTTTAGACTTGATTTTTAATAGTTAGTCTTTCTGATGGTTGGAAATTACTTGCTGATAACGCTTGTGCCGCCGAACACGGCGGACATGGGGATGGTGTCCAGGATGTGGTCCAGCTGGGTTACTTCCCCGGCGGACAGCTGCACCTCGGCCGCTCCGGCGTTCTCCCGCATCCGCTCCACCTTCCGGCTGCCGGGGATGGGGACGATATACGGCTTCTTGCACAGCATCCAGGCCAGGGACAGCTGGGCGGGGGTGGCGCTGTGCGCCGCCGCCAGCTGGCGGAGGGTATCCAGCAGTTTGCGGTTTTCCTCCGCCGCTTCGGGGGTAAACTGGGGCATGGCGCTGCGGTAATCCAGCTTGGGGTCAAACTTGCTTCCCTTGCCGTAGCAAGCGGTGAGCAGGCCGTTTGCCATGGGGGAGAACGCGATAAAACCGATGTGCAGCTCCTCCAGCACCGGAAACAGGGACTCGTGCCACCGGGCCATCATGGAGTAGCGGTTCTGTACCGCCGTTACCGGACACACGGCATGGGCCCGGCGGAGGTAAGTCTCGTCAGCCTCGGAGATGCCCCAGTGGGTGATCTTGCCCTCCCGGATCAGGTCGGCCATCACCTGAGCCACCGCCTCCGGTTCCACCTTTGGGTCCATCCGGTGCTGGAAGTACAGGTCGATGTGGTCGGTGCCCAGCCGCTTTAGCGAGCCCTCCACCGAGGCGCGGATGGTCTCCGGCCGGGCGTCGGGGATCAAGGGCTTGTTCACGGCGGTGCTGGTCTCGTCAAAGCGGATGCCGAACTTGGTGACAATCTGCACCTGGTTTCGGACCTCCTTCAGGGCCCGCCCCACCAGCTTTTCATTGGCGTGGGGGTCGGCGGCGGTGCCGTAGGTCTCGGCGGTATCGAAGAGGGTGTAACCCAGATCAAAGGCAGTCCGGATCGCCCGGACAGCCTCGCCCTCCTCCGTGGGGGCTCCGTAGGCGTGACTGAACCCCATGCATCCCAGGCCAACGGCGGAGACCGTGAGGTCTGCGCCTAATGTCCTTGTTCTCATTGGAAATTGCCTCCTGTTGTCTCGTTCTGCTTCGTATTATAGAATGGTCCGCCTTCGGGCGGAAGTTCCGATTTGTTTCGTTGTTTATGCCAAATGGTTTATACTAATCGGCTGCACTGTGCTCCGGCCGCAGCGCGAGACGCGCAGTCCCGGTGTACTCCTTCAGCTGTGCTGCATCGCCTTTCACTTTTCCCAGCGGGATCACCGGAACCGAGGTTTGGTCAAACAGGTCGTCGTAAAAAACCGCCACATTTTGTCCGTCCGGCCAGTATACGAAATCGCCCACGGCGTATGACCGTGTGACGGGTTCCGCATCCGGAAGCGGTGTGGGCAAAACCATGCTCTGCGCAAAGTAATTCCGCCGGACGAGTGTCGCCTCGACCGGCAGCATGCGCACAAGCGCCGCCGCGGCGCGGGAGCCGTTCAGGGTAATCACCACCTCGGCGTCCCCGGCGGTCAGGGTAAGCTGCCGCCCGGCGGCATTTTGCGTCGGCGCATGGTTCAGGCAAAGGAGCAGCACCGGCAGCGTACAGACGAGCAGCACCATCGCGGCGTATTTTCGGCGCATACGCGGCAACACCTCCTGTAAGGGATAAATTGGGGTTTCCTTGCAAGGGAGAAAAGCCTGGCGGGTCACGCGGTAGATGCCGTTTGCTTCGGTGCAAGGCCCAGCTTTCCGGCCAGCTGTTCCAGCGCCGCGACGCAGCCCGCCGCTGTCTGCGCGCGGGCGGGCAGTTCCCACACATACCGGGCCAGCCGGGCCGGCAGTTCCGGGCGGTTTTCTCCCGTCTGGCGGAGCAGGGCGGGGAGCCGGGCGGCCAACGCCCGGACATAGGCCTCCCAGTCTTCCTCCGCCGTCAGCAGCGCCGCCTCGCGCATGGGCAGCGGCGGAAAGGCCGCCTTTCGCCCCAGCTGGAAAAAGCGGCTGCCCCATAGGGCGCAGCTCCACATCAGGTCGCTGAGAAGTTCCTTGTCCCGCTTTCCCTGCCGGAGGGCGTCCAGCGCCCGGACCATACCGGCCATCAACGTCTCCAGCAGGCGGCAGGGCACCCCCATTCCCGTCGACTGGAGCAGATAGGTCTCCAGCGCACCGGCAAAGGCGGAAAATCCCTCCCCAGACAGCTGCCGGACGGAAAAGGCGCGCAGGCAGGCTGGGTCGAGCAGGGCGAATTGGGGGTCGCAGGCGGGATAGTCCCGCCAGACGCATTGCCCCTCGTGGATCATCCCCGCCGCGCCGTTGATTGCCCCGGTCTCGAGGTGCGCGGACACAAACCCAACCGGCAGGGGCGGGATATCCACCACGCCCTGCAGCGCGCCGAAATTCTCCCAAAGATCGCCCCGGCACACCGCGCCGAGCGCGGCAGCCTTGCAGCCGTCCAGCACCGCGGAGCCGCCCACGCCTAAAATCAGGTCCACCCGGTTCGCCCGGCACAGGCGGGCCGCCTGCTGCACCTGTTCATACCGGGGGCACAGCGGGCCGACGGTGCAGGTCACCACCTGTTTGCCCGCCCGGCGCAGCAGGTGCTGCACCTCGTCCTGCGCTTCGGCGCAGGGCTCCGCGCGATCGGTGACCAGCAGCACATTGGGGCCGTAGCCCGCGAGAAAGCTGGCCAGATACTCTTTCACACAGCCGGAGCCGAAGAAAAATCCTGTCCCGGTCTTGAAAATAAAATTGTTCATCGAATGCCCTCCATTCTCCTCCTGCTGGGGGAAGATTTGCTTCTGCATTTATTATAAAAAAATCGAGACCTCCGGAGAAGTCTCGAAAAGTTATGCAGTATGAACCTTTTTGTAACAGCTCTGATGCTCGGGTCAGAGTTCCAGCACCGCCTTTACCGCTTGCGGGAACCGCTTCACCGTGGCGGAGGGCCGGGGGGCGTGGAAGATGCCGAAGGGGATGGTGTAGTCCCAGTCCACCGGAAGGGTTTTGAGCAGGGGATGGATGTTTTTCCAGTTGTCGATGGTCATCATGATGTCGTTGGAGTTTTCACACTGGTTGAAAATGTTGATGCTGAGGAAGTCGAAATCCACAATGTGGATCTCCGGGTGATCGCGCCACAGTTCATCCCGCATCTGGTCCAGATAGCGGTTCCAGCCCCGGCGGATCATCAAAAAGGTCTCCCCGTGCAGGTCCGCCGGACTCAGCTTCTCTTTTGCGGCCAGGGGGTGGTAGATGGACAGGGCGCAGCGCACCGGCTCCCGGCTCAGCTCGAGCGCCGCGCACTGGCGGCTGTCCAGCAGGTGCTGGTCAAACGGCCCGGCCACGATGTCGATGTTTCGGCCCAGGTTGCGCAGAATTTCACGGGCGTTCTCCGGGGTGTTTTCGTAGGGCACCAGCTGGAACTTGATATCCGGGCACTGGGCGTGGAGACGGGGCCACAGATCGAGCAGGAATTGCCCCGGCGTCATGGGCGAGGTGCCGATGCGTATTACCTTATCGCCTTCCTCTGCGGCGTTTTTCGCCCGCACGACCGCATCCTTGCAGTACCCGATCACATACTGCGCATCCCGATAAATGGATTTCCCTGCCTCGGTGAGTTTGAGGCCGCGGGGACTGCGGATGAAAAGCTGCAGCCCCAAACCGGACTCCAGCGAGGTGATCTGCTTGATTACCGCCGGCGGGGTGATGAACATCTCTTCCGCCGCCTTGTTAAAACTGCCCGCGTCCGCCACCCGGAGGAAGGTCTCGAGCTGGGGGTTATACATCATGCGACCATCGCCTTTCTTGGTGTACCACCTGAAACCATTTTACTGTTTCGGCGGCAAAAAGGCAAGAGGGGACGGGAGGACTAGGGCAGCCTGTTTGATCCGCTCACACAAGGGCTTGCGCTCCGCGTGGCCGAATCTCCGACGGGTCAGGTGCCGGTCTGCGCTGCGTTCCCGGCCGCCCGGATACAGATTAAGGGCAGCTCCCGTCCGGGAACTGCCCTTCGATGCCGGTTGCAGCGCGCTGCACCGCCGTGCTCACTGCTCAAACAGCCATCCCATAATCGCGGGGTCGCGGGCAAACAGATTGCCGCTGCCGTGCTGGTAGGCAGCGCCCTGGAAATAGGCTGTGTCCTTCACATCCAGAACGAGCAGCCGGTCGATTTCCGCATCAGAAAGTCCAGCCTGCTCGTAAAGCGCATGGAGACGGTCGTAGGCTTCCCGGCTGGGTGCCGGGCCGTAATACTCATCTCCCTCGCCCACAACCAGATAGACCGGCAGGCGGCTTTGCGCGACCGGTTCGTATGCCCCGTCCCACTGGGACGCGCAGTGGAGATAAGCGGTGAACAGATCGGGCCGTATCCTCACCGCCTGCGACATGGTTTCCCCGCCGCCGGAATACCCGCTGGCATAGACCCGGTCCGGGTCGATGCGATAGGCGTCCAACAGATATTCGGTCAGCGCAATCGTCTGCCGGGCGGAAGTCTCGCCCCAGTCGTTCAGCTGCGGCGCGGCAATGATCATCCGGTCGTTGTAGTCCATGGCGGCAAAGGCGAAATCCTCGGTATACAGGTTTTCCCCCACGCCCTGAAAATACAGCCCCTGATAGCCCGGCAGGGTGAGATAGAGCGCATAATCCTCGCTGCCGTCATAGCTGTCCGGCACATAGATGTGATAGTGGATGTCCCCTTCGACCGGATCGTGCAGGACATTGGCCATCAAAAAGCCCCGGTAGGTCTGGGTGCCCGGCGTCACCTCTGCCT
This sequence comes from uncultured Agathobaculum sp., assembly GCF_944384765.1. Lineage (GTDB taxonomy): Bacteria > Bacillota > Clostridia > Oscillospirales > Butyricicoccaceae > Agathobaculum. The sequence goes on from NZ_CALWUM010000019.1 coordinate 4,780, forward strand.
GCCCGGCGGGTTCCTGCGGCTGGGTGGCGGGGGCCTGTTCCTCGACCGTGGGCGGCGCGCTTTCCTCCGCTCCGGAAGCCGCGGGCGGTGTGTCCGTACAACCGGCAACCCCTAGCCCGAGTGATGCCGCCAGCATGACGGCGAGAAATTTTGATGTCAGAAACATTTTGTTTTGCCTTCTTTCTACATCAATCAATTGATATGCTGGACAGCTTTGCCGCCCGGACGGTCGCGATACAGCGACCCGGCACTGCGCACGGATGCTGTTGCGGGTGGTGTGGGCTACTGACAGCATTATTGTACTGGCTGCAGCAGAACTGCGGAAGTTCCAATTGGTTTCGCAGTATATAGGATATGGTTTACACTCTGCCGATGCCCGCTGCGGCCCCGTTGCTGTCAGGGTTGCTGTCAAAAATTTTGAACGCATCGAAAAAGCCCAAAAATTCTATGATATAAAAGAAAAATCGCACTTTTCTACGAAAGAAAAGTGCGAAATTTTGGCGGAGACGGAGAGATTTGAACTCTCGCGCCGGTTTCCCGACCTACTCCCTTAGCAGGGGAGCCCCTTCACCAGCTTGGGTACGTCTCCATGTCAAGTGTGTAGTTGTTTCCGCCAGCTGAAAAAGCAGCGGAGCGGGTGGGGCCAATAATCTCACCACCCTGCGTCCGCGCGAAATAATGGCGGAGCGGGTGGGATTCGAACCCACGCGCCCTTTCGGGCAAACGGTTTTCAAGACCGCCTCGTTATGACCGCTTCGATACCGCTCCGTATCTTGCCCGATAAGCAAGAAGTATTATACTATACCGGGCACGCTTTGTCAATCCTTTTTCAGTTTATCTTCCCATTCGGCCTGTTTGAAGCCGGGCAGGGCGAAATCCTCGCCGATCAGCAGCGGGCGCTTGACCAGCATACCGTCGGTCGCGAGCAGGGCAAACTGCTCGTCCTCGCTCATCTGCGGCAACTTGTCCTTGAGGCCGAGTGCCTTATACTGCAGGCCGCTGGTGTTGAAAAATCGCTTGAGCGGCAGGCCGCTCATCCGGTGCCAGTCACGCAGCTCCTGCTCGGTGGGGTTATCCTGCTTGATGTCGCGCACGGTGACAGCGACGCCCTGCGCTTCCAGCCACTTGGCGGCCTTCTGGCAGGTGGAACATTTGGGATAGCAGACAAACAGCATAGTGCAAATCCTCCTTTTATTCGATCTCCTGCGCGGGATGGGGTTCGGCCGCTGGCAGCGGCGCCGTATGACCCGCGCACAGCACGGCAAGCTCGGCCGCCAGCATGACGCATGCCGCAACCGACAGGCCGCCGCGCAGCAGCATTTTGGCCGACCAGTCCAGTGTGCCCACGCCCATCAGATAGCCTAGTCCGATACCGCCCAGGTCGCTGACCGCCATGGTGATGGTCACCGCGCTGAAGAAACCGAGCGCGGCCGGACGCGGTTTGCCGTACAGCAGGCGCGCCAGATGGTAAAACGCCAGCACGAGCATTACGTCCGCCACCAGGCCGAACGCAAACGACGGCAGATTGGGGTCGATGCAGGTCATGCGGTAGTTGACCAGCAGATGCAGGCAGCTCCACAGCAGCGGAACAAGCGTGAGCGCCGCGGTTTTTTCGTTCATTCGGCTGCCCTGCGCCTTGGCCAGTGCAATCATGCAAAAGCCGCACACTACCGATACCGCAGCGTAGACAAACTCGAGTGCGCGCGCCCAACCGGCCGCGTCCTCCTCGGGCTGGGTGATGGTCAGATACAGGTAAAACAGGCCACCCGCGAACAGCAGCAGGCCCGCGATGACCGCAGCCATGCGGAAGCCCGCGCTCTCGGTGCCGAGCATCTGCTCAAACGGCACGGTTTTCAGCCGACGCAGCGGCGCGGCCAGCACGGCATAGAGCACCGCCGCCGCGATCAGCAGCGCGGCTAGATACCACACCCACGGGTCATGCGCGGCGGGCAGGCCGGTATTGACGTCAAAGCCGTTGAGCACATGCAGCGCGCGCAGGCCCACGCCGGGCACGCACAGCGCCACTGCCGCTACCGGCAATGCTTTGGATAATTTCATTTGGGTCCCTCCAGGTAAGCGTATTGGCATACACAATCAGTATACCACACCGCGCGGCTGCCAGCAAGGCAGAACGACAATCCGGCGCGGGTTTTACGCCGTTTGGGGCGTTTTCGGCTTTTTGGGCTTTTTCTTGTAGCGGTCCTCCTCGGAGAAGATGCACCCGCAGTATTTCTGCATATACAGCCCAAGCTCGCGCGCCTTGTCCTGTCCCTCGCGGAAGCGGGGAGAAAAATCGCGGTGCAGGTATTTGACCCCATATTTCTCCGCCATGCGTTCGCAGGTCTCGCGCATCAGCTCGTGGTTCTGGTATGGGCTGACGAACAGCGTCGAGGTAAACTGGTCAAACCCATGCTCGGCCGCATAGCGCGCGGTTTCCTCAAAGCGCAGCGCATAGCAGAAGCCACAACGGTGGTCAAAATCCGGGTAAACGCCCTGGATAAACCGGCGCAGGCCGTATTCGTTTTCGATTTCCAGCTTGAGGTCGATGCTTTTCGCGTATTCAACCAGCGTGTTTTTGCGCATCTTATACTCGGTAAACGGGTGGATATTTGGATTATACCAAAACCCCACCGGCTCGATGCCCTCCTGCCGCAGCGTGTCGATGCAGGTGATCGAGCAGGGCGCGCAGCAGATGTGCAGCAGCGTTTTCAATTCGGTATCACTCCTGTGTGTCTGGTTTGTGTGCCCCGCCGCCGGGCGGCAGGATACTGCATCAGGGCCGACAGGGCGGACGTGACGCAGCTTTCAGAAATAAGTGTATTATACCACAATCCATCCACACTTGCAAAGCGTGCGCAAAGCCGTTATACTGGAACCATACCCACACCGATTTGAAAAAGGAGAACCATCATTATGAAAGAGTATCAGACCCTGATCGGCGCCATGTTCATCGCTGCGGCCATTGTTGTGGCGGGCGTGCTGATTGCAGGCGCGATCGCGGGCATCCCGCTGGCCATGCCGAGTCTGGGCTGACCGGAGGCATCGGTTTGCCGCATCAACAGGAGAGGAGTATGCACATGAAGGACATCGCTTATTACAACGGACAGATCGGCCGCATCGACGAGGTCCGCGCCCCGATCACCGACCGCGGCCTGTACTTTGGCGACGGCGTGTATGACGCGGCCATGGTGCGCAACAAAAAGATTTTTGCGCTCGATGACCACCTCGACCGGTTTTACAACAGCCTGCGTCTGTTGCGCATCGACCCGCCCATGGAGCGGGATGCACTGGCGGACGTGCTGCGCGATCTGGTCTCGCGCCTGGATTCGGACGCGCCGCACATGCTCTACTGGCAGTCCACCCGCGCGGCGGCGCACCGCATGCACGCCTTTCCGAAGGATGCGAAAGCCACGCTCATGGCGTTTGCCGAGCCCTGCGGGCTGGACCGGCACGACCATCCCTACCGGCTGATCACGGTCGAGGACACGCGCTTTCTGCACTGCAATATCAAAACCCTCAACCTCATCCCCAACTGTATGGCCATGCAGCAGGCAGTCGAAGCCGGATGCGACGAGGTTGTGCTCCATCGCGGCGACCGCGTGACCGAGGGCGCGCACTCCGGCCTGGCGATGCTCAAGGGCGGCGCGTTCTGCACGCCGCCGGCGGATAATCTGATCCTGCCCAGCATCACGCGCAAACACTTCATCGCGCTGTGCGGGCAGCTCGGCGTGCCCGTGCGCGAGGCGCCCTTCACGGTGGACGAGCTGCTGGACGCGGATGAAATCATGATCCTGTCCACCGGTTCGCACTGCATCGCGGTCAGCCATGTGGACGGCAAGCCAGTCGGCGGCAGGGATACCGCACTGCTGGACCGGCTGCAAACCGCCTATCAGGCGTGGTTTGACCGCGAAACCGACTGAGCAAACCATAAAAAGGAGATCACCATGCCAAAAATCGTTATCATCGGCGGCGGCCCGGCAGGGCTGTCCGCCGCGATCTATGCATCGCGCGCCAATCTGGAAACCACAGTGCTGTATACCGACGGCGGCGCGCTCGGCAAGACCGATAAAATTGAAAATTACTTCGGCTTCCCGGAAGCGGTTTCGGGCGCAGAGTTGCTCGCGCGCGGACAGGCGCAGGCAAAGCGCCTGGGCGCGGCGCTCGTGCAGGCCGAGGCCACGGGCATCGAGTATGCGGAGAAGGGATTTGTGGTCAAATCCACAGCCGGTGTTTTTCCCGCGGACGCGGTCATCCTCGCCACAGGCGCGCCGCGCGCGGTGCCTCCGGTTGCAGGCGTGACCGAGTTCGAGGGCCGCGGTGTGAGCTATTGCGCGGTGTGCGATGCTTTCTTTTACCGCGGCAAGGCGGTGGCGGTGCTCGGCCAGGGCGAATACGCGCTTGAGGAAGCGCGCGTGCTGCTGCCGGTCGCGGGTTCGGTCACCCTGCTGACCAATGGCAGCGAGGCGCCCGCCGAGCTGCCGGACGGGCTTGCACTCGATACCCGCCCGGTCGCTGCGATCGAAGGCGGGGACAAGGTGGCGCAGGTCACGTTTGACGCGGGTGACCCCCTCACGGTGGACGGTGTGTTCATCGCCTACGGCACCGCGGGCAGCAGCGATTTCGCCCGCAAGCTGGGCGCGCAGCTGGACGGCAACAAGATCCAGGCCGACGGAGCGATGGCGACCGCGGTGCCCGGGCTGTTCGCCGCGGGCGACTGCACGGGCGGTCTGTTACAGGTGGCCAAGGCCGTATCGGACGGCGCGCAGGCCGCGCTGAGCGCGATGCGCTTCGTGCGGCAGCAGTAAACAAACAAAAAGACGTTCCAATCCGTTGGAACGTCTTTTTTTATGGGATTCACCGCCCGGCGGCGTCCTGCGCCTGCGCGGGGGTGTCGATGTCGCACAGCTCGCGCGCGCTGTCCGCCGGGACAAGCACGCAGTCTGGCCGCGCGAGCAGCGTCCGCCCGCCCTCGTCGCCTGTGAGGGCGCGTAGTGCGGGCGCCAGTGCGGCGGAAAACAGCGCTGGATTGCCGCGCCGCGCGCCGAAGCACACGCGCGCACACAGCACGCCGGGCGCAGCCGCATCCAGCAGGCGCGCCATGGTGTGCGCGGTCAGATAGGGCTGGTCGGCCACAACGAACGCGATAAAGTCGCCCTGCCGCAGCGCGAGCGCGTCCAGCCCGGCGCGGATGGTGTAGGACTGGCCTTTTTCGCTCTCCGGGCTGTATACCGCGCGCACGCCGCACGCGCGCGCGCCGTCCAGCACCGCCTCATACCGCGAGACCACGGTCAGCGTGCAGTCGTCCCGCATTTTGATAAGGGTGGCGAGCATGTCCAGTCCGTGGCAGTAGAGCGGCCTGCCGGCTAGCGGGTAGAGCAGCTTGTTTTCCCCAAAGCGGCGGCTGTTCCCGCCCGCCAGATACAGGATATGCGTCATGCCTGGCCGTGTTTGATGCCCCAGAGCACCTTTTCCGGCGTGATGGGAAGCTCGCGGTGCCACACGCCGGTCGCGTGGGCGATCGCGTGTGCAATCGCGGGCGAGGGGGTGTTGATGACGATTTCGCCGATCGACTTGGCGCCGAACGGGCCGGTCTGCTCATAGCTGGACTCGAACTCGACGCGCAGCTTGCCCATGTCCAGCCGGGTCGGGATTTTATACTGCATGAAGGAATTTTCCATGATGCGGCCGGTGGGCTCATAGGTCACGTCCTCATAAAGCGCCATGCCGATGCCCTGCACAATGCCGCCCTCGGTCTGCACCCGCGCGAGGTTGGGGTTGACCGGCGTGCCGCAGTCCACAACTGCCGCGTAGTCGATCACATCCATCTGGCCGGTCTCGGTATCCAGCTCGATCTCGGCCATGCCGACCATAAACGGCGGGGGAGAGACCGGGGAGGAGTGCGTTGCGGTCGCCTCGACCGCGGTCGTGTTGCCGCACATGGATTTGGTCGCAATGTCGGCGAGCGAAACCTCGCCCGCGCCGTCCAGCCGGCGCACCGTGCGGCCGGCGAATTCCACCTCGTCCGGCCGGCAGCTCAGCATGTCCGCCGCAAGCGCGCAGATGTTGGCCCGCAGTTCGGTGCACGCCTTTTCCACCGCCTTGCCGGTGACATAGGTGGTCGAGGACGCATACGAGCCCGAGTCATAGGGCGAGGCGTCCGAGTCCGCGCCGAACACCGCGATGTCCTCCATGCCGCAGTCCAGGCACTCGGCCGCCATCTGGGCGAGGATGGTGTCGCAGCCCGTGCCCATATCCGCCGCGCCGATCATCAGGTTGTAAAAGCCCTCGTCGCTCAGCTTGATGGTGGCCGACCCCACGTCCACGCCTGAGATGCCCGAGCCCTGCATGGCCATGGCCACGCCTGCGGTGCGCACCTTGCCGTTCCCCATGTCGCGCACGGGGTATTTTTCGTCCCAGCCGAAGATCTCTTTGCAGCGCGCCATACAGCGGTCGAGCGCGCAGGCGTTTGCGGGCTCGTTGTAATACGCCTGCATGATCTGGCCCTCGCGCACCATGTTTTTCTCGCGGATGGCGACCGGGTCGATCCCCAGTCGGCCGGCCAGCTCGGAAACCGCGCTTTCGACCGCGAAAATGCCCTGCGTTGCGCCGTAGCCGCGGTATGCGCCCGCGGCCTGCACGTTGGTATACACCACATCATAGGCAAAGCGGAACGCCTCGAGGTTGCCCGTGTAAAGCGGGATGGACTTGTGGCCGGACAGGCCGACCGTGGTCGGGCCGTGTTCGCCGAACGCACCCGTGTTGGACAGGGTGTATACGTCGATCGCGCGGATGACGCCGTCCCGGTTCGCACCCACGCGCACATGCACCTGCATCTCGTGGCGCGGAGAGCCCGCAATCTGGCACTCCTCGCGGGTGTAGATCATCTTGGCCGGGCGGCCGGTTTTCCAAGTCACGAGTGCGGGATACACCTCGGCCACAACCGTCTGCTTGGCGCCGAAGCCGCCGCCGATGCGCGGCTTTTCAACGTGGATTTTGCTCTTGGGGATGTCCAGCGCATTTGCAATGATGCGGCGCACATGGAACACGATCTGGGTGGAGGAAACGATGTGCAGCCGGCCGTAGGGGTCCATCTCGGTATAGGTGCGGAAGGTTTCCATCATGGCCTGCTGGCAGGCCTTGGTGTGATAGACGTGGTCGACGACCTCGTCGCAGTCCGCCAGCACCGCGTCCACGTCGCCGTCGCCACAGGTGTCGCTTGCGCACAGGTTGCGCTGGTTGTCCGCCCCGACCGGGCAGAGCGCGCGCCAGTTGTCCTCCGGGTGCACGAGGATCTTGTTATCCTTGGCGGTGCGGAAGTCGAGTACCGGTTTGAGCACCTGATACTTCACTTTGATGAGCTTTAACGCTTTATCAACCGCTTTTTCGCTCTCGCCTGCGACGATCGCAACCGCGTCGCCCACAAAGCGTACGCGCTGGTCGAGGATCAGCCGGTCGTAGGGCGAAGGCTCGGGGTAGGTCTGCCCGGCCATGGTAAACCGCTTTTGCGGCACATCCTTCCAGGTGAATACGCACGCAACACCCGGTACCTTGAGCGCGATGTCGGTGTTGATCTCCTCGATCAGCGCATGGGCGTGCGGGCTTCGCAGCACCTTGACCACCAGGCAGTCGTGCGGAGTCACGTCGTCCACATAGGCGGGTTTGCCGAGCAGCAGCTGCATGGCGTCCTTTTTGCGCACGGGCTGATTGACCACACGGAATCTGTTCTCGCTCATGCCTCGGCCCCCTTTCTGCTGTCCAGATAGGCGCGGATGCCGCGCAGCTGGCCCTCATAGCCCGAGCAGCGGCACAGGTTGCCCGCGAGATACGCGCGGATCTCGTCATCGGTCGGGTCAGGGTTCTCGCGCAGAAGCGCGATGGTGTTCATCACAAAGCCCGGATTGCAGAAGCCGCACTGTTCCGCGCCCTGGTCTGCGATAAATCCGGCAAAGTCTGCGGCTTCCTCCTGCAGCCCCTCGAGGGTCTGCACATGGTGTCCCGCCGCACGCGCGGCGAGCACGCTGCACGACAGCACAGGCGTGCCGTCCAGCAGCACGGTGCACAGGCCGCAGTTTGCGGTCTCGCAGCCGCGCTTGACCGAATAGCAGCCGTGGCTGCGCACAAAATCGATCAGCAGGGTGTCCGCGTCGATGGACGCGATGAGCGGCCTGCCGTTAAGCGTCAGTTTGATCTCCATGCATTATCCCTCCTTGCTCAGTGCGAGCAGCCCGCGGCGCACGAGCACGCGGCAGATCTCGCGGCGGTAGTCCGCGCTCGCGCGCATATTGCTGCCGAACACGGCGCGCGCGGCGATGTCGTCTGCAAACGCGCGGGCGCTGTCCTCGGTGATGCCCTGCGCGAGCAGCCCGCTCTCGTCCGCAAACACCGCGGCGGGCATGGGGCGCGCGCCGATCACGCAGGTGTACTGCCCGTCCCGCGCGCGCAGCGCGCAGGTGAGCACGGGAAAGTCGGTCGATATATTGCGCTGGGACAGGTAGACCACCCGCCCCTGCGCCTTGGGGATGGTCACATGGGTCAGGATGTCGCGCGTAGTGCGCGGCAGCGCGGCGAAGTCCGCAAGCGGCATTTCGCCCGCGTGGTGCAGGTGCACGCGCGCATCCAGCGCCAAAAGCAGCGTCAGCACATCCGAAAAGCCGAACCGGCCCCACAGGCTGCCGCCGAGCGTGGCGCAGTTGCGGAACTGCACGCCCACAATGTGCTGGGTCGCGTGCGCCATGGCGCCGCCGGTCAGCGCGGCGAGGCCCGCGTGCTGCTCGAGCGCGCGCAGGGAAACCATCGCGCCGATGCGGTATGCGGTTTCGTCCTCCTCGATCTTATCCAGTCCCAGATCGCACAGGTCGATCACCGTGCCGACGTTCCGGTGCTGCATCTTGAGCCACAGCATGCCGCCCAGCACCACGTTATTTTTCTTTTGGCAAAGCGCATACGCTTCGTCCAGGCTCTCCGGCCTGGTGTATTGCCCGATCGTCAACAATGCATTTTCCTCCATTTGTCCGATAAAGCGCGTCATATGATGGGATTATCATACCATGGAAGCGCGCAAAATACAATTTTTCGTGCGTTTTTTGCGTTATCTTTTTTGGAAAATAACGTATTTTCGCCCGCACCCGACCTCATGCCGGGCGGAACCACGCGGGCACAGGCTCGTCCAGCACCGCAAGGTCGCGGAACACCGCGGCTGCGGCGCGCTCGTATTCATCCGCAGTGCGCGATTTTTTGATCGCTTTGCCGTGTTTTTCGCTGTCCCGGAACAGGTTCAGGTGGTAAAACCAGATCTCTTTCATGCGCAGCATGGCGATGCGCCGGTCGCCGAAGGCCGCGCAGTAGGCGGCATACAGCGCGTCGTGAAAAGCGGCGAGCGTGCGCCCGTCCGCCCGCGGCCCGCCGGTCAGCCGGGTGACGAGCGAGGGGTCGGCGATCAGCCCGCGGCCGATCATGACCGCCTGCACCGCGGGATAGCGCCGGGCAACGTCCCGCGCGTCCGCCTCGCGCACCACGTCGCCGTTATAGCACACCGGCATGCGGCAGCAGGGCAGGGCAGCGGCAAAATCCGCCTCGCGCACGCGCCCCTTGTAGAAATCCTGCCGCACGCGCGGGTGGATGGTCAGCTCGGCGACCGGATAGCGGTTATAAATTTCGAGCAGGCGGGCAAACTCCGCCGGGTCGCGCAGGCCGAGCCGGGTTTTGATCGAAATGCGCCCCCGGCAGGCGGCAAACACCGCGTCAAGAAAGCGGTCGAGCCCGTCCGGGTCGGCGAGAAAGCCCGCGCCCTTGCCCTTTGCGGTCACCGTGCCCGAGGGGCAGCCGAGGTTGAGGTTGACCTCGCCGTAACCCATGTCAAACAGCGCGTTCGCACACCAGATAAAGTCTGCGGCCGTGCGCGTGAGCAGCTGGGGCACCGCGGGCACGCCCGCGTTTTCCGCGGGTGCAACGTCGCGCAGCTGGCGCGGAGTCAGGCGCCCGGTCGTGGTCGGGGTGATGAAGGGCATAAAATATTTGTCGATCCCGGGGAAAAAGGCGTGGTGGATGCGGCGGTAGACCGCGCCTGTCACGCCTTCCATCGGGGCAAAATAGTATTGCATGGCAACTCCTCGTTTGGTTTCAGACTGCACTCCATTATAACGGCAGCCGGGGCACAGTGCAAGGGGCGCAGTGTCCCATAGCCGGATTTTGCGCCCCGCGCGGGCATATAGTGGAAGCAAAGGAGGGATCGGCCATGTTGATCGAGATGCTCACGCGCGCAAACGACGCGGCGCGCGCCCTGCTCTGGGGTCCGCCCCTGCTCGCGCTGCTGGTGGGCACGGGGCTGTATTTTACCCTGCGCACCCATGTGTTCCAGCTGCGTCACTGCGGGCTGTGGCTGCGCAAAACCCTGCTGTCCTGCTTTGGCGGGGCGGGACGGCGCGCGGGCGGCGCACACGCAGTCTCACCCTTTGCCGCCATGTGCACCGCGCTGGCGGCTTCGGCGGGCACGGGCAACATCGCAGGCGTCGCGACCGCGCTGGCCATCGGCGGGCCGGGCGCGATCTTCTGGATGTGGATATCCGCATTTTTCGGCATGATGACCGCGTTTGCCGAAAACACGCTCGGCATGCTCTACCGCGAGCGAGGGCCGGACGGCGCCCCGCGCGGCGGACCGATGTATTACCTGAAAAAAGGCCTGCACAGCCCGGCGCTCGCCGGGGCGTTTGCACTGTTCTGCGTACTCGCCTCGTTCGGCGTGGGCAACATGAGCCAGTGCAACTCGATTGCCGGCGGGCTGGCGGGCGTGTTCGGCGTGCCGCCGCGCGCGACCGCGCTGGCAACCGCTGTGCTGCTCGCTTTGGCGCTGCTCGGCGGGCTGCGGCGCATCACGCGTGTGACCGAGGCGCTCGTGCCCTGCATGGCGCTGTTTTATCTGGGCGGCGCGCTCGCGGTGCTGTGGTGCTGCCGCGCAAACCTTCCACAGGCCTGTGGACAGATTGTGTCGGCGGCGTTCGACTGGCGCGCGGGCGCGGGCGGCGCGGCGGGCTATGGCATGATGCAGGCCATCCGCGTGGGCGTGTCGCGCGGGGTGTTTTCCAACGAGGCCGGGCTGGGCTCGTCGGTCATGGTGCACACGGCGGCGGACGCGGCCGAGCCCTGCGAGCAGGGTATGTGGGCGGTGTTTGAGGTGTTTGCGGATACCATCGTCATGTGCACGCTGACTGCGCTCGTCATTCTGGCGAGCGGGGTCTATCAGCCGCTGCTGTACGGCCTTGCGGCGGGCACGCCGCTCGCTGACCGCCTGCTCACCGGCGCGCAGCTGACCGCGGCGGCGTTTTCCGCCGCGCTCGGCCCGGCGGGCGGCTGGTTTGTCGCGGTGTCGCTTGCGCTGTTTGCCTTTTCCACCCTGCTGGGCTGGTCGTATTACGGACAGCGCGCGGTGGAATACCTGTTCGGCTCCAGCGCCGTGCCGGTTTACAAGACGCTCTTTATCGCCGCGGCCGCCGCGGGGTGCGTGATGCAGCTCGACCTTGCCTGGGCGCTGTCCGACACGTTTAATGCCCTGATGGCGCTGCCCAACCTCGCGGGCGTCATCGCGCTGCGCGGCGAGGTGCTCGCGGCCTGGCGACGCTACCGCCGCGCAAATCATATTTGACAATTCGCGCCGCGTTTGCGCGCGTCCGACACGCAGTTTGCACAAAATTAGTGTTTTCCCCCGCAAAAAGCGTTTTTAGCCTTGTCAATCCGGGGGAATCCATATAGAATAGAAGGGACTTGCAAGAGAGAGAAAACAATCCTGCAAAAGGGGGAAAAGAGAAATGGATCTGACTGCAACCGTGTGGACGCTGCTGCCGCCGGTGATCGCCATTGCGCTGGCGCTCATCACCAAGGAGGTCTACTCCTCGCTGCTGATCGGCATTCTGGCGGGCGGTCTGCTGCTGAACGGCTTCAACCCGCTGCACGCGGTCGAGACCACGTTCGAGGTCATGGGAAGCAAGCTCGGGGAGAACATCAACATCTGTATTTTCCTGGTGCTGCTGGGCATTCTGGTTTCGCTCGTCACGAAATCGGGCGCGTCGCGCGCCTATGGCAACTGGGCGTCCCAAACCATCCGCAGCCGGCGCGGCGCGGCGTATGCCACCTCCTTTCTCGGCATCTTTATTTTTGTCGACGATTATTTCAACTGCCTGACCGTGGGCACGGTCATGCGCCCGGTGACCGATCGCTACCATGTCACCCGCGCCAAGCTCGCTTATATCATCGACGCGACTGCTGCACCCGTGTGCATCATTGCGCCGATCTCGAGCTGGGCGGCCGCAGTCGGCTCGTCCCTGCCCGAGTCGAGCACCATGGACGGTTTTTCGCTGTTTTTGCAGACCATCCCGATGAACCTTTACGCGCTGCTGACCATCGGCTTTCTGATCTGGCTGATGGGCGCGGACTTTGACTTCGGCCCGATGGCCCGCTATGAGCGCGAGCACGCAAACGATGACCTGACCGAGGGCGAGCAGACCCATGTGGTCGGCGGCGCGGGCAAGGTATACGACCTTATCCTGCCGATCTGCGTGCTGATCGTGCTGTGCATCGCGGGTATGCTGTATACCGGCGGCATTTTCGAGGGCGCAGGCGTGATCGAAGCGTTTGCAAACTGCGACTCTTCAACGGCGCTCGTGCTCGGCTCGTTCTTTACGCTGGTTTTCACCTTCCTGCTGTACATCCCGCGGGGGATCCTGACCTTCGGCCAGTTCTGCGAGGCGTTTACCGAGGGCTTTAAGGCCATGGTGCCCGCCATCCTGATCCTGACCCTGGCCTGGACGCTGTCCGGCGTGTGCGCGGAGGACTATCTGAACATCGGCGGCTTTGTCTCCTCGCTGGTGAGCGCGCAGTCCATGGTCGCCATGTTCATGCCTGCGATCTTTTTCCTGATCGCGCTCGGCCTTGCGTTTGCAACCGGCACCTCGTGGGGCACGTTCGGTATCCTCATCCCGATCGCGGTCGCAGTATTCGGCGATGCGCCCGGCACCATGCTGGTGATGACGGTCGCGGCCTGCCTGTCCGGCGCGGTGTGCGGCGATCATGTCTCCCCGATCTCGGATACCACCATCCTCGCCTCCGCGGGCGCGCAGTGCAACCACATCGACCATGTCTCCACCCAGATGCCCTATGCGCTGCTGATCGCGGCGATCAGCTTTGTGGGCTTTCTGGTGGGCGGCATCACGGGCAACGGCTTTGTCGCGCTCGTGCTCGGCATTGCGCTGCTGGTCGGCATGATCCTGGTGATCACCGCGCGGCATAACCGCGAGCAGGCAAGGCAGTAACCCCCCAACAAGTTTACAACCGGCGGCTCCCCCTTGATGCGGGGGAGCCTCGGTCTGTCCGGGTGAGGCGGCTGTCCCGCGCCGCCCGGCAAAAATTCGCTGCAAGCAAAGGCTTGCGGCGAGATCAAATGAAAGAAGGAATTTCCGTTGACTACCGACCTGACCGAAGGCAAACCTTCCAAAAAGCTGTTCTGGTTCTCGATCCCGCTACTGCTCAGCGTCGCGTTCCAGCAGCTTTACCAGATGGCCGACTCCATGATCGTCGGCCGCTTCGCCATCACGCCCGAGGCGGGCGAGCTTGCGCTCGCCGCCGTCGGCGCAAGCTATCCGATCACCCAGCTGTTTGTGGCCGTGGCGACCGGCGTCAACATCGGCACGAGCGTGCTGGTCTCCCAGCTGTTCGGTGCCAAGCGCTATGTGCGCATGAAAACCGCGGTCTCGACCGCGCTCGTCACCACCGCGGTGATCGCGCTGCTGCTGACCGTGATCGGCGTGGCCGCGACCGACGGCATGATGGCCGCGCTTCAGACCCCGGCGAACATCTTTGACGACGGCGCGCTCTACCTGCGCGTGTACGAGTTCGGCCTGTTGTTCCTGTTCCTTTATAATGTGTGCACGGGCATTTTCAACGCCATGGGCGACAGCCGTACCCCGCTCATCCTGCTGATCATCTCCTCGGTCAGCAACGTGGTGCTCGACCTGATCTTTGTCGCGGTGTTCCACTGGGATGTTGCAGGCGTCGCCTGGGCGACTTTCATCGCGCAGGGCGCGTCTGGCGTGCTGGCGTTTTTCCTGCTGCTGCGCCGCGTGCGCGGATTTGACACGCACGGACATTTCCTGTTCTTTTCGCCCGAAATGCTGCGCCGCCTGACCAATTACGCGGTCCCGTCCATCGCGCAGCAGAGCTTTGTCTCGGTCGGCAACGTCATCATCCAGTATTACGTCAACCTGTGCGGCGCGACGGTCATCGCGGGTTATTCGGCTGCGACCAAGGTCAATATGTTCGCGCTGACCTGCTGTATGTCGTTTGCCTCCGGCCTGTCCAGCTATGTGGCGCAGAACATAGGCGCGCGCAAGCTCGACCGCGTCGGTCCCGGCCTCAAGGCGGGCGCGCTGTTCTCGCTCGGCCTTGCGGCGGTGTTCATGGTGGTCTACCTGCTGTTCGCCGGCCAGCTGATCGGCCTGTTCATCCCCGCGGGCAGCGCCTCGGGCGTCTCGGTGGTGGGACGGCAGTATCTATACATCCTGGTGCCGTTCTATTTTATCGTGTGCATCAAGTTTGTGTGCGACAGCGTGCTGCGCGGCGCGGGCGCGATGCGGCCGTTTATGGTCACGACCTTCTCCGACCTCATCCTGCGCGTGGGCTTTTCGGCCATCCTGTATCATGTGATGGGGAGCGAGCTGGGCATCTGGCTGTCCTGGCCGATCGGCTGGTTCCTCGGCACGAGCCTGTCGGTGTTCTTCTACAAGACCGGCGCGTGGAAGCGCAACCTGCCGAATCTGTAACATTTGCGTCCCAAAGGGCCTGCCTAAACGGCAGGCCCTTTTTGCATCGGCCGGAAAGGGCAAAGGGATGTGCCTGCGGCTTCCGCGCATCAGCGCCGTTTCATTCTTCGTTTATGAAGCGGTGAGACTCCGTCGCCGCGGAAGAAAAGCGGGAGAGAAAAGAAAATGGCTGCCGCATGATGCGGCAGCCATTGCTGTTATTTGCCGGGTATGGCGGCAGGCGCAGACGAAAAGTGGCGGACGGCCAAAGCAGGCCGCCATACTACTGCGCTGCGGCAAAGCGCTCACACCGTTGGCGCATGGTTGTAGTCGGTCACACCGTTTGCAAGCATCCAGTCGAGTTTGCTGTCGAGCAGCGTGGCGATCGCGGCGCTTTCCGTTCCACGGCGGCGGATGACCAGCGCCTGCAGGTCAAGTAGGTCGTTATAGGTCAAAGAGGGATAGTCACCATCCATCATGGAGCCATCCGGCAGATAGGCATAATACAGGCTGCCGTTTGCCATCAGCCAGCGGTCGGCTGTCAGTTCGATGCCACGCACCATGCGGTCGGCAAAGAGGGCAAAACGGTCATCCCCGGTCACCTCGGTCAGCCGGTAGAGAAAGACGGCCTCGGAGGCGTGGTGGTTGAGCGAGCTGTGCGTGATGCGGTTTACCCCGTTCGGGTGCCAGTAATCTGCAACCAGCCAGCCCTCATTTTCCCCGGAACCGAAGGCGAAGTGGTTTGTAGAAGCAAACTCCATCAAAAAGTCCGCATAGCGGATGACGCGGTCCAGCCATTCGGTCACGCCGAAGTTTTCCGCGGCATTGAGGTTGGCCAGCCAGAAATCTGTGTTGAAGCGTGTGTCGAAATAGCCGGGGTCGATGTTATAATCGCCCTTGAGCCATTCGCTGCCTGCCTGCGAGGGGATGAAGCCGTATTCGTTTTGCTTTTCGCGCATGATGTCGATCATGGCGAGACCGAGCGCACGGCTGGCGGGATCGCCGGCGTTGCGTGCCATCTTGCCCGCAATATGCGCGGCGGGCAGCGGATAAAAATAGTTTTCTCCGGTGGGGTAATACGAGCTGGGCGCGGTGTAATAATAACCGTCGCAGCACCAGCGGTTGGCATCGGTAAAGCGGTAGTTGGACCAGCGCGCAAGCGAGACAGGATCGGTCCAGTCGATTAGCAGCTGATCCGAAAGCAGCACGAGGAAGTCGCTGTATGTCCCGGCAGACAGCGCGGCGGTCGACAGCGTAAGCATATAACCACCGTTCACCGGCCGGATGGACAGCGTGCCGTCCGCATCTGGCAGGTATTCGATCATCCCGTTTCCATGGCCGGTGTAGGTGAGCGGCGTGACCAGGATGGCCTCGACCTGATCGGTGCGCACGAAATACATCCCCCTGCCGAGCGTCAGCCCGTCTTCGATGGGGATTTCCGTCCAGCTGTCCTCCGCAAGCGAATAGCTGCGCACCAGCCCTGTGGTGCCGGGCAGCGCGTACTGTGCGACGGACTGCGCCTTGCTCTCCGCGCCTTGCGGGGCGATGCGGCCCATATATACGGTGCATCCCGCGGTATCCGTATAGGTGCGCAGCTGCTGGACGGCATCCCGGCTGTTCGCCGTGGCATCTGTCCGCGTGACAGCGCCGAGCGAGGTCGTGAACGCTTGCACGCGGGCGGTTTCGGTCCAGTCCTGAAAGCCGGTGCAGTAGCCGGTGAGCGTCAGGACGCTATACAGTGCAGCGGTCAGGATAAGCTGGAGTGGGTTCATATCATCGCCTCCTAATTCATGGTAATCTAACGCCAGTATAGCATATTTTGCAGAAAATTGGAAGATGAAACGGTGCGCCGGATTATCCGGAGAGAACAGCGGCAGGCATAGTGTGCCCGGTGTGGGGTGCTTTGTTCCACACAAAGATGAGACGAACCCCGTCGGTGGACATGGGTGCCGGCAGGGTTCGCTGAACTGGGACTACGGCTGCGCCGGTTCTCTTTCAAGCTGTTCCTTGATGAAGCGAGCGGGCCGGGATGGCCATTCGTAAAGACGCAAAACGCATTGCCCGCGTCCCGTACCGCGCACGCACGAATGTTTCAACCCGCTTGCTGTCCGGCCGGAACCGCCCGGCGCGCAGGATACCGTGCTACTGCGCCCGCAGGGGCAAGAAACGAAAAAAACGCGCCGCCGGCTGTCCTAAAGGAGCAGCAGGCGGCGCGTCCGCTTGGTTGGAAAACCCGGGCCGGACGGCTGTGGTTACGGCTGTACAGCCTCAGCCTGTTTGCGCGAAAAGCGCACAAGACCGGTCTTATCGAGCGCGACCATGAGCGCCGGGATGAACACCAGCTGCAGGATAATGCCGGGGATGGCGGTTAGCACCGCGCCGGACAGGAACAGCTGCCAGGTGAAGGCTTCACCGGCAACGCCGGTCATGATCACGCGCACCACGCCCCATACCACGCGGCCCGCCACCATGGCGATGAGCAGCGAGCGGTAGAGCGAGAAAATGCACTTCCAGCGCGAGCGGCTGTACAGCAGGCCGATGACAAGGCCGTAGGTCAGCAGCTCAAAGGACATGGCGACCGCGGTCAGCAGCGGCGGCATGCCGAACAGCACATAGCGCAGCATGGGCAGGATCAGGCCGACCGCAGCGCCGTACTGCCAGCCGCACAGCAGGCCGCAGAGCAGCACCGGCAGGTGCATCGGCAGCAGCATGCTGCCGATCTGGGGGATCTGGCCGGTGAAAAAGGGCAGCACCAGGCCGAGGGCCAGGAACATGGCGGCCAGAACAAGGGTTTTCGTGTTTTGTTTCATGTGATGCATTCTCCTCAAAATAGATTACGGCCTGCCTTCTGGCGCCGCACCGCCTTCCTGGCGGTATTTTCAGGAGAGCTTGGAAAGAAAACAGCCCCCTTCATGGCGGGCTGTCAAAAGCAGGGAAGCGGGTTTTACTCGGTCAGCAGCCGCACCGCAAGATCGGCGGCGCGGTGCAGGTATTCATCCAGCCGGAGGCCCTCCGATCCGGCGACGTGAATGCCGCAGGTGGAAGAGGGGATGAGCACCTTGTGTGCGCGGGCGCCCGAGACCGAGGCCGACATGGCGGGCGAAACCTCGCCCATGATGCCGTTTGCCATAATGATCCCCACAGGCCCCGCGATCAGGTCGGCCTGTGCGGCGTTATAGCACACCGCATTTTCGCCCGTCGCCCCGCGCGCAGCGCCGGCCTTGAGCATAGCGCTGGTGGCGAGCGAGTTGGTGCCGACGCAGCACAGCTCGCAGTCCGCCGGCAGGCGCGGGCGCAGCAGCTTGACCAGCTGGCTGCCGATGCCGCCGCCCTGTCCGTCGATTACGAGAACCAGGCGCGTGCTGGAATGGGTACCCATGGGAAAAACCTCCGAAATCTCTGCTTTTTGTTATAATATCATTATACCATGTCCGAGTGCGGACGTAAAGCGCGGTTTCGCACCGCGCGCGGGCAAAAGACCGGCCTCAGCCGCGGTTTTTCTC
Source organism: uncultured Agathobaculum sp. (assembly GCF_944384765.1). Lineage (GTDB taxonomy): Bacteria > Bacillota > Clostridia > Oscillospirales > Butyricicoccaceae > Agathobaculum. Next base: position 23,069 of record NZ_CALWUM010000019.1, read on the forward strand.
GCGGAACAGCAGACCGAAAATGCGGCGCACGAGCGGGCCGGCAAAAAAGAACTGCCAGATGAGCGCCATGGGGAAGTTGAGGAAGGTGGTCTGGATCCAGGTGGACAGCACGCCCGGCTGGATGCCGCCCTTGAACAGCAGGGTGGCGATCAGGCTCATGGACGGGCACATCATCCACACGGATGCGGCCGAGATCGCGAGCATGATCGGGGTCGGGCCGGACTCGGCGGGATTTACCAGGCGGAACGCAATCACCTTGGACAGGCGGCCGACGATGATCAGCTCGAGCAGGATGGCCGCAAGCGTCATGACCGGCCACTCGCCCAGCGCCATGGCGAACACCTCATCGCGCAGGCCGCCGGTTTCGAGCGAAATGTTGTAGCACACCATGCCGTACACCATGACGGCAGCCATCAGAAAGGTGAAAATTACGTCCTGAAATTTGTTTTTGGGCATCGGTTGTTCAGTCTCCTCTTTTTCAAATCGATTTTTCTGCGGCGCAGAGCGCAAAAAAAGGACGCAGGGAAACTTTCGTTTCACTGCGTCCTAAAGACTCGCTCCACTACCATTAATTGTGTCCATTATAGCCGGGAAAAGAGAAAAAGTCAAGTATTTCGGCCTTGTTTGACCGGGTTTTACGTAAATTTTGTGCAAATTGGCGGAATTTACGCACTTATAACCCGGATTTCATGCAAACCCAACCGGCGGCCGGTATAATAAAAGTGCAAACCTCAAACAGGGGTGTCATGTGTATGCAGGCAAACGGACGGACAAAAAGCAGATTTTCAGCCAGATCCCCGCGCCCGGGGGTCTGGTTTTGCGCTTTTTGAGCAGAATGGGAGGACGAACATGCGGAAAACCTATGTGCTGGATACCAATGTGCTGATTCAGGCGCCCTATGCGCTGGACTGCTTTGAAGATAACGACCTGGTGCTGCCGCTTGCCGTGCTCGAGGAGCTGGACGGCCTGAAAAAGGCCGAGGGTGAGCGCGGCGCGAACGCCCGCGCGGCTATTCGCGCACTCGAGTGGCACCGCGGCCGCGGCGACCTGCTGGCGGGCGTGCCGCTCGAAAGCGGGGGCACGCTGCGCGTGGAGAGCAACTGCGTGGCGGTCACGCTGCCGGACAGCCTGTCAGACAGCGAGCAGGACAACCGTATCCTGCGCGTGTGCAAGGGGCTGCACGAGCAGGGCGGGCAGATCGTGCTGGTGACCAAGGACATCCTGCTGCGGCTCAAGGCGCAGATGCTCGGCCTTGCGGCCGAGGACTTCACGACCGAACAGGTGCCCGCGAGCGGCACGGGCTACACCGGCCGCATCGAGTGCTATGCGCCCGAGGCGCGGTTTAAGGATTTCCGCAAGCGCGGCGTGCCGTGCAGCGAGCTGTATCAGACCGACGAAGCGGGCAACGTCACCCATCCCACGCTCACGCCCAACCAGTTTGTCGTGCTGCACGCGGACCAGTCGAACCGCAAAACCCAGCTCGGCCGGGTGTGCGGGGACAAGGTGGTAGCGCTCGAGTCGATCAAGGCCACGCCCTACGGGGTCAAGCCGCGCTCGGCGGGGCAGTACTTTTTGCAGGAGGCGCTCATGCAGCCCGCGGAAACCGCGCCGCTTGTCATCGTGCGCGGCATGGCGGGCACGGCCAAGACCTTTTATTCGCTTGCAGTCGGGTTGGAAAAGCTGCTGTGCGAGGGGCGGGGCGAATACCGCCGCATCCTGATCTGCCGTCCGAACGCACAGTTTGACACGGATATCGGTTTTCTGCCCGGCGACGAGCAGGAGAAGATCTCCCCGCTGCTGCGGCCGGTGATGGACAACCTCGAGCAGCTGATCGATTCGAACGACGCTGAGCGCTACCGCGACGAGGCCGCCCTGCAGGACAAGATCCGCGAGATCTTCGCGCGCGGCATCATCCAAGCCGAGGCGATGAATTTCATCCGCGGCCGGTCGATCGCGCAGACCTATCTGATCATCGACGAGGCGCAGAACATGACCCCGGCGCAGGTCAAGGGCATCATCACCCGCGCGGGCAAGGGAACCAAGATCATCCTGCTGGGCGATCCGGGACAGATCGACCGGCCCTATCTGGACGAGCGCACCAACGGCCTGAGCTATGCGGCGGCGCACATGCAGGGCAGCCCGCTGTGCTGGCAGCTGGTGCTGACGGCCGACGAATGCGAGCGCTCGCCGCTCGCAATGGATGCGATACACAGACTGTAAACAGGAGCGTGCAATACTTTTCATGGAATACCAGGTTATCACCTATAAAGACATCAAGGACAACCCCGAAGTGACCGCGCTGATGGAGCGCGGCAACAATATGCTGGGCGTGCTGGGTTATACCGAGCACTCCAAAAAGCATGCCTGCAAGGTCGCCAAAGCCGCGGGCGACCTGCTCAAGTCGCTCGGCCACAGCAAGCGCGTGTGCGAGCTGGCGCGCATTGCAGGCTATATGCACGACATCGGCAACTGCGTCAACCGTACCGACCACGCGCACAGCGGCGCGCTGCTCGCCTTCCAGATCCTGCGCGGGCTGGGTATGCCGCCCGAGGAGGTCGCGTGCGTGGTTTCCGCCATCGGCCAGCACGACGAAAAGACAGGCACCGCAGTCGATCCAGTCTCGGCCGCGCTCATCCTGGCGGACAAGAGCGACGTGCGCCGCAACCGCGTGCGCAACCGGGTCAAGGCGAGCTTTGACAAGCACGACCGCGTCAATTACGCTGCGGTAACCGCCGAGCTGACCGTGCTGACCGAGAAAAAGACCGTCCAGCTGGATATCGAGCTGGATGAGGAGATCTGCTCGATTCTGGACTACTTTGAGATTTTCCTGCAGCGTATGCTGATGTGCAAGCGGGCGGCCGAGGTGCTCGGACTCAAATTCCGTATGAACGCAAACGGGCACAAGATGTGCTGAACCGAAAAACACAAAGCCGCCTGCGAAAAGCAGGCGGCTTTGCGCTGGGCGGGGGGCGCCGCCGGGGTGCAAAATGCGTTAGCAAAGGCTATTTTTGGGGCGGAATCTTTGCATTATGCGCCGGCATATGATAGAATAGGAAGCACATTTGCCGGGGAGGTGTGCGCGTGGTTCGATACGTGCTGTATTACCTGCTCGCGGTCAGCGTGATCGGCGCAGTTGTGTGCATTTATGATAAGCTTGCCGCACCGCGCGGCTGGAAGCGTGTGCCCGAGCGCACGCTGTTTTTCTGGGCGCTGGTCGGCGGCGGGCCGGGGGTCTATGCGGCCATGCTGCTTATTCGCCACAAGACGCTGCATCGCAGCTTCATGCTGGGGATACCGGCAATCATGGCATTCCAAATTGTAATCATTATTGCTATTTATAACATTTTGTATTCGAGGGGATTGTTATGACAAAGGCGCTCATTCGCCTGTTTATCCGCGATGCGGATAATGTACACGATATGCGTGTGCGAGAGCAGTACGGCGTGCTCTCGGGCGCGGTCGGCATTGCGTGCAATGTGTTCCTGTTTGTGCTCAAGGTGATCATCGGTCTGCTGACCGGGTCGATCTCGATCGTCGCGGACGCGTTCAACAACCTGTCTGACGGCCTGTCCTGCCTGATCTCGATTGTGGGCTTTAAGGTAGCTGGCAAGGCGCCGGACGCCAAGCACCCGTTCGGCTACGGCCGCACCGAGTATATCGCGGGTCTGGTGGTCGCGTTCATCATCGTGCTGGTGGGCTTTGAGTTTTTCAAGACCTCGATCGACCGCATCATCCACCCTGAACCGGTGACGTTTTCGGTCGTGCTGGTGGTGATCCTGGCGGTGTCCATGCTGGTGAAGCTGTGGATGGGCGCGTTTAACGTGCAGGTTGGCCGCCGCATCGACTCGCCCGTGCTTATGGCCGCGGGGCAGGACAGCCGCAACGACGTGATCACAACCGCCGTGGTTATCCTGGGCATGGTGGCAGGCCGGTTCACCACTCTGCCGGTGGATGGCTATGTCGGTGTGTTGGTTGCAGCGTTCATCGTGTGGGCAGGCTTTGGCATTGCGCGCGACACGGTCGCGCCGCTGCTGGGCGAGGCCGCAGACCCTGAAATCGCGCGTAACGTGGAAAAGATCGTGATGGAGTCCGACTATATCGTGGGCGTGCACGACCTGATCGTGCACAACTACGGCGCGGGGCGCTGGTTGGCCTCGCTACACGCCGAGGTGCCGAGCGACTCGGACTTTGTGGCCGTGCATGAGGTGATCGACGAGGCGGAAAAGCGCGTCTGGCAGCGCACGGGCGTGTATCTGGTCATCCACATGGACCCGATCGATGTCAACGACGAGCACGTCACCGCGCTGCGCGAGCAGGTGGAGGGCGTGTTGAACGACATCGACGAAAACCTGTCCATGCACGACTTCCGCGTGGTAGACGGCGCGCGGCAGATCAACCTGATCTTCGACGTGGTTGTGCCGTTCAGCTATGATAACGACGCCAAGCGCAGCCTGATGATGGCAATTCGTACTAAATTGCAAAAAATTGACTATCGGTATAATCCGGTCGTCACTTTTGACCACCAGATGTGAAACGCCCCAAACGGCGGCGCAGGGATTGCCTGCGCCGCCGTTTTGATGTTACAATACAAGGGAGAAAACCGATCAAAAACGAAAGGAATTTTTACATGGAACTGACCGCAAAACGATTTGACGAGCTGACCCCGCGCGAGCTGTACGACATCCTGCGCCTGCGGGTGGATGTGTTCGTGGTGGAACAGCAGTGCCCCTATCCCGAGCTGGACGGCAAAGACCCTGCCTGCCTGCACCTGTATTACCGGGACGAGGACGGCATCCAGGCCTATCTGCGGGTGGTGCCCGCCGGGGTGTCATATGCCGAGGCGTCGATCGGCCGCGTGGTCAGCCGCAAGCGGCGCTGCGGCTTGGCAACCAGCCTGCTGCATGAGGGTATCCGCATGGCGCGCGAGGTGTTCGGCGCGCAGGACATCCGCATCGGGGCGCAGCTCTATGCGCGCCGCCTGTATGAGGGCGTGGGCTTCCGGCAGGTTTCCGAGGAATACCTGGAGGACGGCATCACGCACATCGAGATGCTGCTCGAGTCGACAGAAGTATAATAATAAGGAAGAGGAAAGGAGAAAACACCATGCTTTTGATCCGCAACGGACGTATACTCGACCCTTACACCAACACCGACGCGGCGTTGGACATCCTGATCGAGGACGACGGCCGCATCTGCGCGCTCGGCCCTGCGCTGGACGCGCCCACGGGCTGCGAAACGTTGGATGCCACAGGCCTGACCGTGTCGCCCGGGTTTGTCGACGGCCATGTCCACTTCCGCGACCCGGGCCAGACCGAAAAAGAGGACGTGCTGACCGGCGCGGCAGCGGCCGCGGCGGGCGGCTATGCGACCGTGATCTGCATGGCAAACACCCTGCCCACCTGCGACACGCCCGAAATCATCCGCTATGTGACCGGTAAGGCTGCGGGCTGCCCGGTCGAGGTTTTGCAGGCCGGGGCGGTGACCCGCGGTCTGAAGGGCCAGGAGCTGACCGACTTCGCGGCGCTCAAAGCCGCGGGCGCGCCCTGCCTGACCGACGACGGCATCAACCTGACGAGCGCTGGGCTGTGCCGCGCGGCGATGGAGCAGGCGGCAAAGCTCGGCATCCTGCTCTCCTTCCACGAGGAGGATCCTTCGCTCGTGCCCTCGCCCGGGGTGAACTTCGGCTCGGCCGCGGCCGCGCATTTCGGCGTGCCGGGCGCGCGGGCGAGCGCGGAAACCGCGATGATCGCGCGCGACATCGCGCTTGCGCTGGACACCGGCGCGCGCGTGCTGTTCCAGCACGTCAGTTCGGCGCAGTCGGTCACGCTCATCCGCGCGGGCAAGGCGCTCGGCGCGAAGATTTACGCCGAGGTCACCCCGCACCACCTCAGCCTCACCGAGGACGACGTGCTCACCCACGGCACCTATGCGCGCATGAACCCGCCGCTGCGCGGCGAAAATGACCGCCAGGCGCTGATCGAGGCGCTCGCGGACGGCACGATCGACATGATCGCCACCGACCACGCGCCGCATACCGCCGCGGAAAAGGCGCGCGAGTTTGCAAAAGCGCCGAGCGGCATCACGGGCCTGGAAACTGCGTTTTCCGTGTGCAACACCTATCTGGTGCGCACCGGACGGCTGACCCCCATGCAGCTTATTGAAAAAATGAGCAAAACCCCGGCCGATATCTATGGCCTGACCGGGCGCGCGATCGCCGTGGGCAACTACGCCCGCCTCACGCTGCTTGACTGGGACAGTCGCGTGGTTTATGAGCACTACCGCTCCAAGGCTGTCAACACGCCCTACACCGGCCGCCCGCTGACCGGCGCGCCGCGCGCCACCGTCACCGGGGCGCGGGTGACAAGGGGCAAGGAATGACCGCTTGCGCCGCGCTTTATTATGGGAAACCGCGGATAGATGCACCGCGCGGCATAAGTCCGGCAGGGCGTGCAGGCGCGAAAGCGGAAGCGGCGCTGCCACCTGCATAATGAATAAAAAATCGCACAAAAACCTGTGCAAATCAACGGTTTTCCTGTGTAATGGTATAAAATGATTGACAAATCAGGCATCGGATAGTATCCTTACACTGTAAAAGTTGAAACAGGCTTGTGACTGGTATGGCAGGCAAGACCAAACCACCGAATCGATATATCGCATTCGGTCGTTTGGTCTTTTTTTTTATTCCTGTGCAAGCCGAAGAAAAGGGGAGATCATCATGAAATCTTTCAGTTACCAGATCGCGGACCCGATCGGGATCCACGCGCGCCCGGCGGGGCAGATCGTCACGGCTGCGAAGAAATTCCAAAGCAAGATTACAATCACGCACGCAGGGAAAACGGCCGATGCCACCCGGCTCATGAGCCTGATGGGGCTGGGCGTGCGCCACGGCAGCACGATCGCTGTGACCGCGGAGGGGCCGGACGAGGCCGAGGCGGCGGCACAGATGCTGATTCTGCTGCAGGAGCTGCTATGACCCCGGCGGATATGCAGCAGCCCTGTCGCATCAGCCGCGTGATCGGCAACAACTTTGTCTGTGTCACAGATGCGGATGGCCGAGAGGTCATCCTGCGCGGTCTGGGTATTGGCTTCAAAAAGAAGCCTGGCGACCTGGTGCCGCCGAATAAGATCGAAAAAATCTACGACCTGCGCGATCCAGAGAAATCCACCCGGCTGATGGAGCTGCTGGCCGATGTGCCGCCTGAATTTCTGGATGTGAGTACGGAAATTATAGAAGCAGCGCAACAGGCTATCGGCCGCCGGCTGAGCGAAAACATTTATATCACGCTTACCGACCATATCTGCTTTGCGGTCGAGCGGCTGCGCACAGGTGTAGATTATCCCAACCAGCTGCTGTGGGAGATCACCAACTTCTATCCCGGTGAATTTGCCGTGGGATGCCGCGCGCTGGACATCATCGAACAGCGGCTGGGCTACCGCTTGTCGCAGGATGAGGCGGGCTTCATTGCGCTGCACATCGTCAACGCAGAGATCGACGGTAAAATGTCCGACATGGTGCGCATCACCGAGCTCATCCGCCGTATTACCGCCACGGTGCAGGATTACTACGGGGTCAAGCTGGACGAGCACTCGCTCGATTACGGCCGGTTTATCACCCACCTGAAATTCCTGGGCCAGCGCATCACCCAGAACAAGTACACCCACGAGGAGGACGCGGTATTCCAGTCTATGATTGTGCGCCGCTTCGGGCATGACTATCGCTGCGCAGAACGCATCCGGGATGATCTCAGGCAGGCGTTTGGCATCGGTCTTCCGCCCGAGGAGATGACTTTTCTCACCATCCATCTGCACCGGCTGGCCCAGACCATGGGCGTGACTGAAAAAGAGGAGGAAACCAGATGAAAGATAAGATTTTCGGCGTATTGCAACGCGTCGGCCGCTCGTTTATGCTGCCGATCGCCATTCTGCCGGTCGCCGGCCTGTTTCTCGGCATCGGCGGCTCGTTTACCAACGAAACCATGCTCGAGGCCTACGGCCTGATGGGGATCATGGGCCCGGGCACGATCATCTATGCGATCTTGCAGGTGCTCAACGATGCGGGCTCGGTTGTGTTCGACAACCTGCCGCTGATCTTTGCAATCGGCGTGGCGATCGGCATGGCAAAGCAGGAGAAGGAGGTCTCCGCCCTCTCCGCGGTCATCGCGTTCTTTGTCATGCACGCGACCATCGGTGCAATGATCAACGACTTCGGCGCGCCCGACCTGTCCGGCGCGACCGCGAGCGTGCTCGGCATCAATTCGCTGCAAATGGGCGTGTTCGGCGGCATCATCGTCGGTCTGGGCGTGGCCGCGCTGCACAACCGCTTTTACAAAATCCAGCTGCCGCAGGTGCTCAGCTTTTTCAGCGGCACGCGCTTTGTGCCGATCATCTCCGCGGCGGTCTATCTGCTGGTCGGCATTGCGATGTACTTCATCTGGCCGGTGATCCAGACCGGCATCAACGCGCTGGGCGCGTTCGTGCTCGCCTCGGGCTATGCCGGCACCTGGCTGTACGGCTTCATCGAGCGCGCGCTCATCCCATTCGGCCTGCACCATGTGTTCTATATCCCGTTCTGGCAGACCGCGCTGGGCGGCACGGCCATGGTCGGCGGCGCACTGGTTGAGGGCGCGCAGAACATCTTCTTTGCCGAGCTGGCAACCCCGGGCATCGCGCACTTCTCGGTCGAGGCGACCCGCTTTATGGCCGGCAAGTTCCCGCTGATGATCTTCGGCCTGCCGGGTGCGGCGCTCGCGCTGTACCGCTGCGCCAAGCCGGAAAACCGCAAGGCGGTCGGCGGCCTGCTGCTGTCCGCCGCGCTGACCTCCATGCTGACCGGCATCACCGAGCCGCTGGAGTTCACCTTCCTGTTTGTCGCGCCGGCGATGTATGTGGTGCACTGCGTGTTTGCGGGTGCTTCCTATATGCTCATGCATATCCTGAATGTCGGCGTGGGCCTGACCTTCTCGGGCGGCCTGATCGACCTGACGCTGTTCGGCATCATGCAGGGCAACGCCAAAACCAGCTGGCTGTGGATTCCGGTCGTGGGCGTGGTGTATTTCATCGTGTACTATCTGGTGTTCTCGCTGATGATCAAGAAGTTCGACTACAAGACCCCGGGCCGTGACGACAGCGAGATCAAGCTGTATACTCGGCAGGACGTCAACGCCAAAAACGCCGCCGCAGGCGAGGCTGCTGCGGCCGGCGGGGATAACGAGCTGTCCCGCCAGATCATGCTCGGCCTAGGCGGCAAGGCGAACATCTCGGATGTGGACTGCTGCATCACCCGCCTGCGCTGCACGGTGCATGACGCAGCCAAGGTGGACCAGGAGCTGCTCCGCCAGACCGGCGCCTCGGGTGTAATCTGCAAGGGCCAGGGCGTGCAGGTGGTCTATGGTCCGCGCGTATCCAACATCAAATCCGATCTGGAGGCTTATCTGGCCTCGCCTGCGAGCGACAAGGCAGAGTCGGCGGCTGCCGTTCCCGGGCCGAGTGAAAATGCCGCAGCATCGTCCGCAGGTGCAGTTGTGATCGCCAGCCCGCTGGACGGCCGGGTCATCCCGCTTGAAGAGATCGGGGACGGTGTATTCTCGGAAAAGATGGTGGGCGACGGTTTTGCGGTCGAGCCTACCGGCAGTGAGGTATACGCCCCGGCAGACTGCACGGTTGCAACCGTGTTCGGCACCAGGCATGCCATCGGTCTGACCACTCCGGAGGGGTGTGAGCTGCTCATCCATCTGGGCATTGACACCGTGCAGCTGGGCGGCGCGCCGTTCACCATCCATGTCAAGGAGGGCGATACGCTCAAAAAGGGCGACCTGATCGGCAGCTTTGACGCGCAGGCGATCCTTGACGCGGGCTACCGCACGGTCACGCCGGTCGTTGTGACCAACTCGGACGAATATACCTCCTTCCAGCTGCTGCACACCGGCGACACCGCGCATGGCGCGGATGTGCTGTCGGTCGAATAACCGTAACCAGTGCAAAAACAAAACGTATGCTCCGTTCTCCCCACGTGGGAGAGCGGAGTTTTTTTGTTCGGTAAACCGGCAGGATCGTTTGTTCGCTGTTTTTTTGCACAAAAATACTGCTGAAATTTTTACACCCGTATCACTGTCCAGCCAGTGCACTGGAGACAGTTTTCGTTTGCCGCCGTCCTGCCGTGTGAAAATACTTTTTCGGATTTGTGCAGGAATACCCTGTTTTCGACATAAAATACAAATGTTTCCAAACAAAATAGTTCACATTACTTTTTGAATTCTGAATTCTCTGTAACTTAAAGAAGGTATCTCACCATCCCCAAAAGTTTTTCTGCAAAATATGACAATTTTCTAACTCCGACCAAAAATGTATGATAAAATGAATGCTATCATGATACACAAAGGAGGCCTTGTAATGAAAACACCGCACATTTATGAAGAAGATGGATACATACACTTCATGCTGCGACCGGAGGATTTGATGCGGCTGCGTTACTCAGAGGAGGCGAACACCCTGTTTGTCGACTTTATGGACCAGTGGCTGGATCAGATGAAAACCCAGGTTCGTGAAAACACTATGGATGGTTACCGTTATGCATTTGAAAAGCATATCCGGCCATTCTTCGGCGCGCGAGGCACGACGCTTGCCACCGCCCGGCCAATCGACTTCCAGGATTTTGTCAACTTGAAGTTTTCACAGGGCCTTTCGCCGACCTCGATCGTCAAGTTTTATTCCATCATGCACAAATGTCTGAAGTACGCGGTTGCCCTGCAGATCATCCCGCTCAATCCCTCGGACAATGTGATGCTGCCTAAGCGGTATAAATACCGCGGGCAGGTATACGACCGAACGCAGATCAATGTATTCCTGACGGCAGCGCTGCACTCACCGGCTGAGGCCGCCTTTGTGCTCGCCGCGACCTACGGCCTGCGCCGTAGCGAATGCGCAGGCCTGCGGTGGAGCTCGGTCGATCTGCGCGCCCGCACCATGGTCATCAACCATACAGCGGTGCAATCCGGCGGCCGCGTGATCTATGCGGACAGTGTCAAAACCAAATCCAGCTACCGCACCCTGCCGCTCTCGGATTCGCTCAAACGCTATCTCAGCGACCTGCGGCGCCGGCAAAATGAAAACCGCAAGAAATACGGCAAAAACTATCACAAAACCGACTATGTCTGCTGCCATGAGGACGGCTCGCCTCTGCGGCCGGACTATATCTCGCGCGAGTTCGAGCGCGTGTGCCGCCGGGCGGCATTGCCGCGCATCCGGTTCCACGATCTGCGCCACTCGGTCGCCACACTGCTGCTGCAGCAGGGCTTTTCGCTCAAACAGATTCAGGAGTGGCTCGGCCATGCGGACATCGCCACGACGGCGAACGTCTATGCACATGTGCCCTATGTGGAAAAAGTTTCGATCGCCAAGAGCGCAACGCCTGCGATCGTGCTCAATTGATGGAAAAAAACGGCCGTCAGGCCGTTTTTTTCCGCCTGTGGCGGTCTGGGATGGTGCAATAAAACTGTAACATTTCTCTGCCTGTGTCACGAATGTTACACTTTTTCCAGGGCTATTGTGAGCGGGAATCGGAAAGGATATAATTTAATCGTAAATATCTCCAAGGATGGAATGCCTATGAAAAAACTGATCTGCGCCCTGACAGTGGCGCTTTCCGTATTTGTATGCGCGTCAGCGGCCTCCTCGCCGATTTTCCCGGTTGAGCAGACCGGCATTGACGGCGAGACCCGCTACGGCTATTTGGATGACTCCGGTATGACCATACTGCCGTTTTCCTACACGCAGGCGGGAGAGTTTGCCGACTGCGGCCTGGCTGCGGTGGAGAACGACAAGTGGCAAACCGCGGTGATCGACCGCAGCGGACATCTGGTGATTCCCTACACGGACTCTCCGGTTTCTGTGGACTTTTCCGACAATATGGTCGCCTACCGGTATAAGGATCACAGCGTGTACTACACGCTTGCAGGCGAGCAGGTAGGCTCCTATGCGGGCGCCGTGGGCTTTTTTGAGGATGGCCTGCTGCTATGCAAAAGCCCGGCCTCGGATCTGTATTCCTATGTGACCGAGAGCGGCGAGCCTGCCTTTGACGGCCAGTTTTCCAATGCAGGTTCGTTTTCGGGCGGCCGGGCGCTTGTCCAGGACACGGACGGCAGCTTTTATGCGATCGATACCACGGGCAATACCCTGTATTCGCTTGGCAGCGGCATTACGCCGTCCTACATGACCATTTTCGGCGAAGATACGATCGTGCTGTCCAACGGAACGCGCGAGGCGCTGTATTCGCTCTCCCGTAACGAATACCTGACCGATTTTATCTACACCACCATCTCTGAATTCCACGACGGCGTGGCGATGGTGCAGCAGGTTAACCGCTGGGGCTTGATGGATACGACCGGCCGATGGCTGACTGAGCCGACGTATTATTACCTCTCCTACATGGGAGAGGGCCTGTACGCCGCCCGAAGTGAGGATGGCTCGGCCGCTGCGGTGGACGCAAACGGCAATATCGCTTACCGCACGAGCAGTTATGCGGGCGGCTTCAATGAGCTGCACTACGGTCTGTCCTGGCACGGAACCGAGTCCGGCACGCTGATTTTCTTCAAACGCAACGGCGGCTATTTTGCCAGCCTGGAAAACGCGGAAAATCCGACCCTGCTGAGCGAAAATGTGGTGCGCGTGACGCAGGACGGCAAACTGCGCTATATCAACCTTGCCACAGGGCGGGTCCTGTTCGAGCAGCCGACCTCGTTTAACCTGGGCAACGGCATCACGGCGAACACCGTGCATTATGAAAAATTCATGGGCTTCCTGGAGGATGGCAGCTCGCACGGCTGGGATGTGGACTTCTCGGAAATCACCGGCCTGTCGGACGAGTCGGTGCAGAAGTCGATCAATGATGCAATCCGCACGTTCTTCCTGGAAGGGCCATCGGTCAGCGCGGAATATGAGGCTCTGGAGGGCGGCTACGGCGCCTCCATCGAGGGTTCGGTGCTGGTCGTATGGGCCAATTGCGTCAGCGGCAAGGGCGTGGGTGCCGCAGTGTGGAACGGCAGCCTTGCGTTTGACCTGCACACCGGCCAGCAGTATGGGATAACCGATCTGTTTCAGAGCGGCTATATGAACACGGTGAAGGACCTGCTGCCGGACACCTATCCGATCTATCTTTACAGCTATCCGCGCGTGAGCACAGATGGCGTTACTTGGCACTACAACGAATATGAAAGCGAAACGCGCCGCGCCTACACGGAGAGCTATCTGCTGACCTTTGACCAGCTGCGCGATGTGGTCGATCAGGACGGCGCCTTCTATCAGGCGCTGCAAACGCCGTATGTCCGGCCCGCATCCACCGTTGCGGGCTTCTCGGATGTGAGCATCACGCACTGGGCGGCTTCTTACATTCAGGCAGTCGCGGATGCCGGGCTGATGGAGGGCGCAGGCGGCCTGTTCCGGCCGGATGCACCGATCACCGCGGCTGAGGCCTGCGCCACGGTCGTACGCAGCCAGCAGCTGCCCGCAGCCGATACGCCGATGGCGGGCCTGCCGGAGGACGCCTGGTATACTCCCGAGGTAAGCGCCGCTTACGCCGCCGGCCTGCTGGACGGTCTGGCGGACGATTTCCAGCCCACGGCAGCGATCTCCCGCGCGGATGCGATGCAGCTGTTTGCGAATGCGCTGGTGCGGCAGGGCAGTCAGCTGCCGGATGAGCAGACGGTCGGACAGATGCTCGCCGCCTATACGGATGCGGACAGCATTCCCGCGGAACAGCGTGCAGCGGTCGTGCTGTGTATGCAGAACGGGCTGATTAGCGGCTATCCCGATGGCACGCTGCGGCCGAACAATACGCTCACGCGCAGCGAGTTTGCCAAGCTGCTGACTGTGCTGCCGGCAAGCGCATAAGGCCGCCGGGGCCATCCTTTTCGGCAACAGGGCGGCGCAGCGGCAGGCTGCGCCGCTTTTCCGTTGTCCTTACGTCGCTGTGCGGCGGTAAACCGCAAAATAACAGTACACAAATGCCCCAATCAATGGTAGAATAGGATTATCAAAATCAACGAGGTGATTGCTTGTGAAAAGATTGCTGTCCGCCGTGGCGGCGGCCGCTGTGCTGGTGAGCACGGTGCCGTCGGCTCTTGCGGTTTCCGACATAACCGGTCATTGGGCCGCGCCCTACCTGACCGAGATGCACGAGCTTGGCATCATCAACCCCTCCAGCTCGACCGGCGAATATACGCCGGACACCCCCATCATGCGCTGGGAATTCATGCGCTATATCAACCGCGCATTTGGCTTTACCGAAAAGGCCTCGATCAATTACAGCGACGTCAGCCCGTCGGATTCGTATTATGAGACCGTGCAGATCGCCGTGGAATACGGTTACATCAACGGTGTCAGCAGCGACCGCATCGCCCCTGAGAGCACACTGACCCGCGAGCAGGCCGCCACCATCCTCGGCCGCCTGCACAAGTATACGCCGGACGCCGATCTGTCCGCGCTTGGTGCGTTTTCCGACCAGGGTTCGATCAGCGAGTACAGCCGCGCCTATGTAGCCGAAGCGGTCGAGCGCGGCTATATTGACGGCTATACCGACGGCACCTTCCTTCCCCAGGGTGAGATCAAGCGCGGCGAGATCGCCAAGATCCTGTACTATTTCCTCGGCTCGTCGCTGCAAACCTCCGGTACGTCCTATACCAGCGCGGATCTCGCATCCGACCGGGAAAACGTGACCATCTCCGCGCCCTGCACTCTGTCGGATGCAACGGTAGAGGGCAACCTGTACATCACCGAGGGCGTCGGCTCCGGTGCGGTCGCGCTGAATAACGTCACGGTAGAGGGCGAAATCATCGTCAGCAGCGGCGACGTCACCATGGACGGCGTTTCCGCGCTCAGTCTGGTGGTTTCCGACCCGCGGAACACCGACCCGCAGGTGACCGTGACCGGCAACACCAGCATCGGCTCTACCGAAGTGCAGACCGACGCGGCGCTGACCGAGCGCAGCCTGTCCGCTACCGCGGGCGGTTTCTCTGACCTGACGATGGCGGGCGATAATATCTCGCTGACGCTGGATGCGGCAGTGTGGAATGTGACCACGCAAGGCGAGAGCACCATCCTGACCACGGGCAGCACCTCGATCAGCACGCTGACAGCCTACGCTGCGACCAGTGTTTCGGGCGGTGGTTCAGTGCAGACGGCAAAACTCAACGCTTCGGGCTGCGAGCTGACCATGCGCCCGTCCACGGTCGAGCTGGCAAGCGGCGTGACTGCGGTGATCGCAGGGGAGGAAACCGCCTCGTCCAACAGCATTTCGGTGACCCCGTCCGTGCTGTCATTCGATATCGGCGACCGGGACGAACTGGCGCACTATTATGACTTCACCTTCAACGCGGACAAGAACGATCTGGCCCGCGTCACGGTCGCTGGACAAACGCTGCGGCAGGGCACGGATTATAACCTGCTCAGCGATCGCAACGGCATTCGCCTTTACAAGACCTTTCTGACAACGCTCGACAAGGGCAGCTACACAGCAGAGCTGCTGTTTGCAGACGGGGAGACCGCAGCCATCGGCATTGCGGTGCAGGATACCTCAAAGGGCGCGATCAGCCCATCCCAGCTCACTTTTGACAAATACGAAGATTCGGTCAACTATACCGACCTGACCGTCACCCTGTCGCTGCCGGCCGGCACCCGGCTGGAGTCGGTCAAGATCGGCAGCACGGTGCTCGAGCGCGGCGTGGATTATAACTACAATTCCGCCACCGGCGTTGTGACCCTGCTGCGCGAGTCGCTCGATGATCGCAGCCGCGGCTCGTATACAATCACCTTCACGCCCAATCAGGGTTCGTCGCTCACCTGCGCGCTGACCGTGACCGATACTTCCCCGGTCAACGAAGTGTTGCCCGAGTCGGTCGATTTTGACGCCAACCCCAGTGCGGGTGGTTATGCGGATGTCACCGTTACGCTCAACACGGCGGACGGCGCCGAACTTGAGAGCATCCGTGCGGGCGGCAAGACGCTGGAAGAGGACTGGCAGTACCGTATCAGCGGCAACCAGGTGACGATCAACAAATCCGCGATCGCCTCTTTCGCTGAAAACGGCGCGAACTATGCGGATTTCACCTTTGCGATGTCGACCGGGCGCAATCCGGTCCTGCGCATCAACTATGTGACCACCTATGCGCTGCGCGTTAACGTGACCGACGACCTCGGCCTGCCGATCGGGGACGCCCGGGTCACGATCACGCCGGAGGACGAGGAGGAAGGCTCGGCAGAACAGACCGTCTACACCGACTCCAACGGCCAGGCGACCGTGTATGTTAAGCGCGGAAGCTATGAGGTCACCGCACAGCACGACCGCTTCACCGCAGATGTCAGCCAGAGCGTGCGCGTCACCGCGGCGCGGACGGTCAACCTGACCGGTGAAATCCTGGAGAGCGTGCAGGTGGTCGTGACCAATCAGTACGGCGCGCCGCTTTCGGGCGCAGTCGTCACTATCGGCGGCAAAAGTGTCACCACGGGCACGACCGGCACGGCATCCTTCAGCCTCAGGCGCGGCAACTATGTGGCGCAGGTCGCCTGCACCGGCTATACCACGCAGAGCGTACAGCTTTCGGTGACCGATTCGCTGCTCACGCGCGTGCAGCTCGGCTGAGCATACGGAAAACAGCATACCGCGATAAAAACCAAATCAGCCGCCCGGCAAAACGCCGGACGGCTGATTTTTTGCAATTGTTTGACTCAAAATGCAACGGCGCAAGCTCCATCTGAAAGCGCAAGCGTCAGGTGGAGTTAGCCGTTCCCCTCTCCGG
>NZ_CALWUM010000020.1 GCF_944384765.1 uncultured Agathobaculum sp.
TACTCCATTATACCGCATTTCCTTCCCCTTTACGAGAAAAAGGCCACCGTTTGGTGACCTTTTTCGACAGGCTGAAGCCGCCCGTGAGGGCGGCTTTTGTTTGCAGGTCTGGTTATCTGCGCCGGCGGCGCTGATAGTTGGTGTTGCGATAGCGGTTGCGCATCTGCTTGCGCTGGTTGCGGCGGCGCATCCCGCCGAATACCAGATTGAACAGGATATACAGCACTACAAAGACCGCGAGCAGGATCAGGATCACCCGGAACACGGCCGTTTGGAAAAAGTGCGACAGCCTGTCCGATATATAGAGCACGCGGCTCATTTCCACATCGGTCAGCGCGACAAGTTCCGCCGTGCCGTAGTTGATGCCGTTATAGGAGTAGGTGATGCTGCTGATCACGTCGCCCGCTTTGATGGGGGCGTCGATCTCCTCAGGGGTAGTGGTGGTCTGCTCGAGCTGATCCACTTCCAGATCCTTGGGCAGCAATGCAACCACATCGTTTTTTACGGTCAGCACAAGCTGGTCGGTGTCCGTGGACAGGTTGACATGCACATAACCGACCGCGTCACCCTGCTTGGCGAGCGTGCGCGACGTGAACGCGCTGAAGCCCCACTGGAACAGGCTCTTGGTGTCCGTGAAGCTCGCGGGGATTTCGGGATACTGCTGCGAGCGGTCGTCGCAGCCCATCACGACTGAATACAGCTTGGCGCCGCCGTACTCCGCATAGCCGACAAAGCAGTTGCCCGCCTGCGAGGTGCTGCCCGTCTTGATGCCCAAGCAGTAATTATAGGCGTATTCCGCATACGAGCTGAGGATCAGCTTGTTGGTGGTCGTAATGATGCGTTCCTCCTGCTGGCTGGTCGCGGGCATTCTCCACTGCACGGTCGAAACAATATCCGCAAAGGTCTCGTCCTGCATTGCCTGATAGGCGATTTTATACAGGTCGCGCGCCGTGGTGTAGTGGTCATCGTCATGCAGGCCGCAGGGGTTGACAAAATGCGTGCCCGTGCAGCCAAGCTCGGCAGCACGCTGGTTCATCAGATCGACAAAGCTCTGGTAGTCGCCGCTGACATAGCGCGCAAGCATGTAGGCACATTCATTGCCCGAGGGCAGCATCAGGCCGTAGAGCAGGTTTTCGATGGTGACGGTTTCGCCTTCCTTGATGCCGGCGGACGAGCTGTCCGCCTCGAGGGTTTCAAAGTCGGACGCCTGTGCGGTGACCGTGGCGCTCAGATCATCCACGTTTTCGAGCACGAGCAGCGCGGTCATGATCTTGGTGGTGGAAGCAGGATAGCGGCGCTCGTCCGCATTTTTCTCATACAGCACAAGGCCGGTGTCCGGGCTGATGAGCAGGGCAGCCTCGGCGTTGGTCGCGGGCGCATCCGAGGCCGCAGCGGTGACGTTGTCCAGATTGGTCGCGCCGGAAGTTTTGGTGGCCGTCTCTCCGTCCTCGCCGGAGGTGCTGTCCCCCTCATCCGAGCTGCCGTCCTCGTCCGCCGTGTCCTCTTCACCGGAAGATTCGCCCGTGTCGTAGGAATCGGACGCCGCGGTGTCCTCCTCGTCTGCCGGGGCGGCAAGCGCCTGCGGCAGCGGCGAGGCGGCAAAGAGCAGCGCAAAGCACAGCAGTAGCGCGGCAAGCCGGCTGAGGGCCAAACTATGTATTATCTTATGATTATGTTTCATCGTCATCCCCCAGAGAAAAGTCGGCGTCGGTAAAGTGGCCGCGCAGCGCAGCCGGCTTGGGCGGGATGCGGCGCAGGGGGTCGTATCGGAAGGATCGGCAGTGGCTCGTGCCGTCCACCACGCCGCGGCGGCGGCAGGCAATGCGTTCGCCATCCGCCAGCGGGGCGCCGTGCGCACAGTAGGTGCAGCGCGGCTCAATATCCTTTCGCAGCAGCTTTTTCAGCCTCATGCGGTTGGTCACTCCTGTCAAAACGGGCCTGCCCTGCGGCAAGACACAGGCGCCCGCGATATTCTGTGACCCATTATACCTTATTTTTCGTCTTTTTTCCACCCCAAATTGTAAACAGGATCGCCAGCACAAGCAGCGCAAGGGGGAGCGGGCGCAGCAGGGGCAGGCTGCCGCCTGCCGGTGCGAACACCGCAAGCGCCTCCGGGGAAAAGCGCACGAGCAGCGCGGTGATCAGGGCGGCAATGGCGCCGTGCAGCAGTTTGGCGCACACAAAGCCGTCCATCGGCAGGTTCTGCGGCGCGGCGAGCGCACGCACCTGGAAATGCACGGCCAGCCCGCCGAAGCCCAGCAAAAAGGAGGCGAGCGTCAGCAGCGCGCGCCGCGGCAGCGGCACGAGCGGCAGGCTGTCCAGTCCGCGCGTCAGTTCGATCAGGCCGGTGAGCGCTGTGCCGTACGGCAGGCGCGCCAGCACCGGCGTGAGCAGCCGCAGCAGGATGGAAAATACAGCGAGAAATGCGGTCACGGTCAGCGCGGTCGACGCGGCCTCGCGCACGGCCGCACAGAAAGCGGCGGCAAAGCCCTCGCGCGGTGGCGCGGGCGGCGCGGCCGGGGCAGGGGAGGACAGATTGTCCTCGCGCGCGGTCAGCAGTCCGGCCAGCAGCGCGGCGCAAATATGCACGCCATAGAGCACTGCGCCCGTGCGTGTGCTGCCGAACACGCCCAGCCCGACCAGGCTGATGCAGAAACCAGGGCTGGCGCAGTTGCAGAAGGAATTGACGCGCGCGGCCTCTCGTGGGGAAAGCGCGCCCTGCTGCAGCAGACCGGCAGCGGTCGCCGCGCCGACCGGATAGCCGCCGGTCAGCCCGAGCACGACCGCGGGCGCAGCGGCCGGCGGCAGACCGTACAGCCGCGCGAGCGGCCGTGCGGCCAGTCGTCCGAGCACATCGGCGAACCCCGTGCGCACGAGCAGCGCGCCGGTGAGGAAAAACGGGAACAGCGCGGGCAGCGCAGTCTGCGCCGCGAGCGACAGCCCGTCGCGCACGCCGTCGGCGCACGCTGCCGGGCAGAGCAAAAACGCTGCAAGCAGCGCAAGCGATAAAAACAGCTTCATGGTCTCACCTCGACGGTTCAGGATATGAGAGGCAGGCAAGTTTGATGCCGCCCGTGCATACAATAGCCCGAACGGAGGAGGGGACGCATGGCGCACGAGGGCTTTGGCGCGGCGCTGCTTGAGGAACTGTGCAGCGACCGGCCGCGTGTGGAGATCATCGGCAACAGCCGTGTGGTGGTGGAAAACCATCGCGGCATTCAGGAGTATGACGACGGCGTGCTGCGCGTCAAGTGCAGCGGCTGCGAGGTGCGCATCACCGGCGACGGCCTTGCGCTGACTGCGCTCTCGCTCGACGAGCTGGCGGTGACGGGCACGATCGTTTCGGTGGAATACACCACCGGCGGATGACAGACAGGAGGCGGGCAGGCGGATGATCGGACGGCTATGGCGGCTGGCACGCGGGCAGGTGCGCGTGCGCATCACGGGCGCAAGCCTGCCGCGGTTTCTCAACCTGTGCGCGTATCATAGCCTGACCCTGCGGCGCATGAAGCGCACCGCGTGGAACGAGATGTACGCAACCCTATCGCTCGAGGATTTCCGTGCGCTGCGGCGCTATATGGGGCGCACCGGCTGCCGGGTGCACATTGTGCGGCGGCGCGGTGCACCGTTTCTCGCCGCACGCCTGCGGCCGCGCAAGGCGCTTTGGGGCGGGGCCCTGCTGTTGGCGCTCACCTGGTGGGTGCTGTGCACCCGGGTCTGGGCGATCGAGACGCAGGTGTCGCCCGCTCTGTCCGAGGGCGAGATTCTCGCGCAGCTCGAGGAGATGGGCGTGCGCATCGGTGCGCCTATCTCCTCGATTGACACGCACCGTATCCGGTGGAAGATCCTGCAGTTGCAGCCCAATATGACCTTTTTCGCCCTCAACATCCGCGGCAACAGCATCACCGTGCTCGCAAGCGGCGCAGAGCCGGCGGAGCCCTTGCTCGATCAGGAGGCGGTGACCAAAGTGGTCGCCGCGCGTGACGGGGTGGTGGAAAGCGTGCACGCGCTGGACGGGCAGGCGCTTGTGCAGGCGGGGGACGCGGTGCAGACGGGCGACACGCTGATCAGCGGCCTGGTGCCGCCCACCCGGGAGGAGGGCAGCTACCGCCTAACGCACGCGCAGGGTACGGTCGAGGCCTATACCCTGCACGAGGTGCAGTCCGCCCGCGCGCTGGTGACCGACCGCAAGACCTATACCGGCAAGGTGCGGCGGCAGTATGCGCTGGTAGTCGGAAATAAACGGTTAAATTTATATATTGGGAGTGGCATTACCGGGGGCACCTGTGATAAAATAATGGAGACCAGGACGCTGCACCTGTCGGATAGCGTGGTGTTCCCGGTGTCGCTCGTCGTGCAGACCTATGTGTTTTATGAGCGCGCGCCCGCGGAACAGACCGTGGACGAGATGCGCGTCGAGATGATCTCTCGCGCGCTGGGGGACATCGCCGCGGCGATCGACGGCACGGTCGAGCGCCACGAAGAAACGCTGACCGCGGAAAACGGCGCGGCTGTGCTGCGCATGCGCGTGCACGCGCTCGAGCAGATCGGCGTCGAGGCGGCCGACGACAGCGAGATCCCGCAGCCCGAAACCGAAGGAACGGAGGGCGAGACCGCGCCGCAGACTTAGGCGGGGCGGCGCACGGATTCCCCGCGCTGCAGCGCGCATACAAACAGAACCTTGCGGCGCGCCGCAAGGTTCATAAAAACCGAGAGCATGCATCACGGTTTTTATACAGAGACCGGAAAAAGTTTCCGGTGGAACTTTTCCGGTATTGGACATATCCGCGGCGCAGCCGCGGTGTGTCCCTCGTCCGAAACTAACGTTTCGGACGACATCAATACGAAAGCAAGGTGCAACCCAATAGAAAAGACAATGCAGGTGGAACAGCCCGAACTGCTTATGGCGGTATTCGGTGCATTTGATGAGAATATCAAGCTGATCGAGCGCGAGCTTGGCGTGTCGGTCGTCAGCCGGGGAAACGAACTGAAGATCTCCGGCGAGGGGGCGGAAGCGGACGTCGCTGCGCGCACCATCGGCGCGCTGACAGCGATGGCGGCGCGCGGCGAGGCGATCAGCACGCAGACCGTGCAGTATGTCATCGGCCTCGCACGCGACGGCCGCGAGGCCGAGGTGCATACCATGAGCCGCGATGTGCTGTGTATCACGGCCAAGGGCAAGCCGGTCAAGGCCAAGACGCTCGGCCAGAAACGCTATATGGAGGCCATTCGCAAAAACACCATCGTCATGGGTGTCGGACCGGCAGGCACGGGCAAAACCTATCTTGCAGTTGCCGCGGCGGTCGCAGCGTTCCGGGACAAGCGGGTCTCACGCATTATCCTGACCCGTCCCGCGGTCGAGGCAGGCGAAAAGCTGGGCTTTCTGCCCGGCGATCTGCAGAGCAAGGTCGACCCTTACCTGCGCCCGCTGTATGACGGCCTGTTTGATATGCTCGGCGCGGAGAATTTTACCAAATATCAGGAGCGCGGCTCGATCGAGGTGGCGCCGCTGGCTTATATGCGCGGCCGCACGCTGGACGACAGCTTTATCATCCTCGACGAGGCGCAGAACACCACGCCCGAGCAGATGAAGATGTTCCTGACCCGCCTGGGCTTTGGCTCACAGGCGGTCATCACGGGCGACATCACCCAGATCGACCTGCCGGACGGCAAGGCCTCGGGCCTGAAGGAAGCGCTGCGCGTGCTGGACGGCGTCGAGGGCATCGCCCAGTGCTATTTGACGGAAAAGGACGTTGTGCGCCACGAGCTGGTGCAGCGCATCGTCAAGGCGTATGCGGATTACGAGAGCAAAAAGGGCGGCAAAGGGAAAGCGCCGGACAACAAGCATCCGGCTTTCCGCCGCAAAGGGGACAAGCGATGAACCATCAGATCAATATCGGCTTCGACACCGCCGTGGAGGACGAGCAGGGGGTCAGTGAACTGATCCGCACCTGTGCATTGCGCGTGCTCGAAAGCGAGCGCGTGCCGTTTGACGCGTCGATCGACGTGACCGTCGTGGACGCGGACACCATCCGGCAGATGAACGCGGAATACCGGGATAAGGACGCGGTGACCGACGTGCTGTCCTTCCCGATGTATGAGTTTGTAAACGGCGCGCCGCAGGAGGAGCTTGAGCGCGAGCCGGACACCGGCTGCGTCATGCTCGGGGATATGATCCTGTGCTACACCCGCGCCTGCGAGCAGGCGGCCGCTTTCGGCCATTCGCCCGCGCGCGAGTGCGGCTATCTGACCACGCATTCCGTGCTGCACCTGCTGGGCTACGACCATGAGCGCAATGATGAGGACACCCGCCTGATGCGCATGAAGGAAGAGGACAACCTTGCCTTCCTCGGCCTGACAAGAGAGAACGAGCCATGAAGAAAAACATCCGGAAACTGAGCGAGAGCTTCCAGCATGCGTTCCGCGGGCTGGCGCTGTGCATCCAGGGCGAGCGCAATTTCCGCGTGCACATGACGGCGGCGTTTTACGTCACGGTTTTTGCGCTGATGGGCGGCGCGGACGCTGGCGAGGCCGCGCTGCTGTGTCTGTGCTTCGGCCTGACCATGAGCGCCGAGCTGATGAACACGGCGATCGAGCGCCTGTGCGACCGCCAGGCCAGCGGATACGACGGTTTTGTCCGCAACGCAAAGGACATTGCGGCGGCGGGCGTTGTCGTGTGCGCGGCCGCATGTGCCGCGGTGGGCGTGTGCATTTTCCTGTTTGGGGGCGTGCTGCCGGCCGCGCTCGGCTGGCTGCTCGCGCACCTTTGGGCTGCCGTGGTGCTGCTCGCAACCGTGCCGGCTGCACTCTGGTTTGTGTTTCATTATGGAAGAATACAATGAAGGCAACCCCGCACCATGTTGTCTGAGGCGCTTTGCGGAAATTTTGTCCCCGGATTTTGCCCGCGTTTCCTTGCAATACATCAAGTATTGCCGCGAAAACGCGCCGCATCCGGGACGCAAAATATGCTCGCAAATCGCTCCCTGCCAAATGATGCGGTATTGCCTGAGATTTCCCGCCTGCCCGCAGGCGGATCAGGATATATGGGAGAGCAATATGAGTAAAATCACCAAAACAGCGGTTGTCTCGGTGGTGGGGCGGCCGAATGTGGGCAAATCCACCATGACCAACAAGCTGGTCGGGCAGAAGGTTGCCATTGTGTCGAACAAACCCCAGACCACGCGCACGCGCATCACGGGCGTGCTGACCCGTGGGGACACCCAGTATGTTTTTTTGGACACGCCCGGCCTGCACAAACCGCGTTCGCGTCTGGGCGACTATATGTGCAAGGTTGTGACCGATACAGTCTCCGAGGTGGACGTGGCCGCGCTTGTGGTTGAGCCGATCGCGAACATCGGCCCGGCCGAGCAGAGCCTGATCGACCAGATCAAACAGCACCGTATGCCTGCGATCCTGGTCATCAACAAGATCGACACGGTCAAAAAAGAAGAGCTGCTTGCGGTCATTGCAACCTACGCCGCGGCGCATGACTTTGACGCGATCATCCCGCTTTCCGCGCGCACGGGCGAGGGGCTGGGCGAATTTCTCGCCGAGGTGGACAAGTTTGCTATCGAAGGCCCGCAGCTGTTCCCTGAGGACATGGTATCCGACCAGCCCGAGCGCCAGCTCGTCGCGGAGATCATCCGCGAGAAGATGCTGCGCCTTTTGGACCGCGAGGTGCCGCACGGCGTGGCCGTGGGCATCGAGCGCTGGTACGAGCGCGAGGACGGCCTGATCGAGATCAACGCGGTGATCTACTGTGAGAAAAACAGCCACAAGGGCATCATCATCGGCAAACAGGGCGCGATGCTCAAGGAAATCGGGCGGCAGGCCCGCGCGGACATCGAGCGTATGCTGGACGCCAAGGTGTTCCTTGAGCTGTGGGTCAAGGTCAAGGAGGGCTGGCGTAACAACCAGTACCAGATGCGCAACTTCGGCTACGAGGAATCGTAAATGGCCGAGGTCAAGCTGCGCGCGCTCGGCCTGCGCGAGGTGGATTTCGGCGACTTTGACCGCTATCTGACCGCGCTGACCGAGGACGGCCGCAAGATTGAAATTTTATGCAAAAACGCGCGGCGGGGCAAAAAGCAAAACCCTGCCGCGCGGCAGTTTTGTTATGCCGCGTTTATCCTGAGCGAGCGGGGCGGGCGCTACACGCTGCGCGATGCAGATCTGGTTCACTCGTTCTTTTCGCTTGCCGGGGATATCGAGCGGTACGCGCTCGCGTGCTATCTGGCCGAGGTCGCGGCCGCGCTGACCACCCCGGAGGAGGACAGCCCGGCCATCTGCCGCCTGCTGCTGCACGCGCTTTACGCGCTTGAGGGCGGTAAGCGCGACCCTTCGCTTGTCAAAGCGGCGTTTGAGTGGCGTGTGATGGCGGAAAGCGGTTATGCGCCCGACCTGTCGGACTGCGGGGTGTGCGGGAACGCGATCGAACAGCCGCCTGTCTATTTTTCTGTGCGCGCGGGCACGGCGGCGGACGAAAAATGCGCCCGGCGCGTCGGCGGATATACGCAGCTTGCGGATTCCACGCTGCGCGCGCTCGTGTATGTGCTGACGGGCGAGGTGGGGCGGGTGTATGCGTTTGCGCTGAGCGGCCCGGCGCGCGAGCAGTTCTGCCGCATGGCGGAGGACTATGTGCAGTACCACCTGGGGCGTGGGTTCGACAGCCTGAAATTTTACCATTCGGTGCTGCTGCCGGCGACCGGCCGTGGCGGCAAACCAGCCGCGCCCTGAATAACTTTTGTGTGATGCAGGAGTGAACTATGAACAGATTAGGGGAAAAATCCTTAAAAACACTGGAATATTACGAAATTCTCGACCGCCTTGCGGCGCAGGCCGCGTCCGAGGCGGCGAAGGAGAAATGCCACGCCCTGCGGCCGCTGGACGACCGCGAGCAGGCGCAGGTCTGGATGAACCAGACAACCGATGCGAAAAATCTAATGATCCGGCAGGGCAGTCCGGGCTTCGGCGGCATCCGCGCGGTGGGCGCGATTCTGGCGCGTGCCGGGCGCGGGGGTACGCTTAACCCGCGCGAGCTGCTCGACGTGGCGAGCCTGCTGCAAACCGCGCGCCGCGCGCTGGTGTATGACGCAGAGCACGAGGAAAAAACCACGCTCACGCCTGTGTTCGGTCTGCTGACCGGCAACCGCGCGCTCGAGGAGGCCATCACAACCGCAATCCTTTCCGAGGAGGAGGTCGCGGACGGCGCCTCCCCCGAGCTGCTTTCCATTCGCCGCGAGCTGCGGCGCATTTCGGGCAAGGTGCGCGAGACCTTAAACCGCCTGATTTCGGGCGAGCGGGCCAAATATTTGCAGGAGACCATTGTCACGCAGCGAAACGGGCGCTATGTTGTGCCGGTCAAGGCCGAGCACCGCGGCGACATCCCCGGCCTTGTGCACGATACCTCGTCCACCGGCGCGACTGTGTTCGTCGAGCCGCAGCAGGTTGTCGAGATCAACAACCAGATCAAGGTGCTGGAGGGCCGCGAGGAGGCTGAGATCGAGCGCATTCTGGCTGAACTGTCAAACGAAGTTGCGCTGCACCAGAGCGCGATCGCGCAGGACTATGACGCGCTGGTCACGCTCGACTTTATCTTTGCGCGGGCCAAGCTGTCCTTTGAGATGAACGCCGCCCCGCCGGTGCTGGCCGAAGGCGCAAGCCGATGCCGCCTGCTGCGCGCGCGGCACCCGCTGCTCGACAAGGACAAGGCCGTGCCGATCGACATTGCGATCGGCACGGACTACGACACGCTGGTCATCACCGGCCCGAACACGGGCGGCAAGACCGTGTCGCTCAAAACGCTCGGTCTGCTCAGCCTGATGGCGGCTTCCGGCCTGCACATCCCGGCAAACGAGCAGTCCGAAATCAGCCTGTTTGCGCACGTCTATGCGGACATCGGCGACGAGCAGTCGATCGAGCAGTCGCTTTCCACCTTTTCCGCGCACATGAAGACCATCGTGTCTATCATGGACTGCTGCGGGCAGGGCGACCTGGTGCTGTTCGACGAGCTCGGTGCGGGCACCGACCCGGTCGAGGGCGCGGCGCTCGCGGTTGCGGTGATCGGCTATGCGCGCCAGATGGGCGCGTGCGTGGCCGCGACCACGCACTATGCCGAGCTCAAAACCTTTGCGCTCACCACCGACGGGGTAGAGAACGCCTCGTGTGAATTTGACGTGCAGTCGCTTCAGCCGACCTACCGCCTGCTGACCGGCATTCCGGGCAAGTCCAACGCATTTGCGATCGCGGCGCGGCTGGGGCTGCAGCCCACCATCATTGAGCGTGCCAAGGAGCAGGTTTCGACCGAGGACGCACGGTTTGAGGACGTGCTCGCCGAGCTCGAGCGCGAGCGCCGCCGCATCGAGCAGATGAAGGATGAGGCGCAGAAGATGCGTTCGGCCGCCCAGTCCGAGCGGGATAAGATGCGCGCCGAGCGCGACGCGGCCGAGGCGCGCGCGGACAAACTGCTCGAGGGCGCGCGCAGCCAGGCGGACCGCATCCTGAAGGACGCGCGCATGACCGCCGAGACCGTGTTCGACGAGCTCGAGGACCTGAAGAAAAAGGCACAGAAGAAAAACGCAGACCAGAACCTTGCTGCTGCCAAGGCGGCGCTGCGCGGAGTGATCACGCAGACCGAGAACGAGCAGCACAGCGGCATCCGCAAGCGCGTGGTTGAGGCGGACGAAGTGCGGCCGGTCAAAAAGGGCGACCGCGTGCGGTTGCTCAACGTGGGCGGTGTGCTGGCGGATGTGCTCGCGCCTGCGGATAAAAACGGCAATGTGCAGGTGCAGGCCGGTCCGATGAAGATGACGGTCAAGGAAAACGAGCTGCGCATTGTCGAGGAGACCAAGCCGGCGAAGAAGCAGCATGTGCAGCCGCGGCGTGACGCGCCCCGGCGGGAGCTCAACATCCGTTCGGCAGAAAGCGAGGTCGACGTGCGCGGCATGAGCGCCGAGGAGGCGCTGTTTGAGGTGGACAACTTCCTGTCCCGCGCGATCATGGCGGGTCTGCCGTCGGTCACGGTCATCCACGGAAAAGGTACGGGCGTGCTGCGCGAAGCGGTGCAAAAGCATCTGCGTGCCAACAAGCGCGTCAAGAGCGTGCGCAGCGGTGTTTACGGCGAAGGCGAGCAGGGCGTCACCATTGCCGAACTGCGCTGAAAGCGCGCGGCTGCTGTCAGCAGCGCACGGGGAATCAGGGCAAAATGCCTGATTGTTTTGGATTTTGCAGGAAAAATTTCATGAAAAACACAAACAGCGCGAGGGCAAAATAGCCTTGACGAAATCCGTGAAAGGCGTTAGACTATATATATAATTTATCGGATTTGAAGAAATAGGAGCGATGCAAATTATGTATTCGAAAGAGGTACAGGTTACGAACCAGGTAGGCTTATATGCCCGCCCGGCAACTTTTTTCATTCAGAAGGCCAACGAGTTTAAGTCCACGATCCTCGTGGAGAAGGAAGAGCGCCGTGTCAACGCGAAGAGCCTGCTCGGCATCCTTTCCCTTGGCATCACCAAGGGCACGACCATCAACCTGATCGCAGACGGCCCGGACGAGGAAGAGGCTGTTTCCGCTCTGGTTGAGCTGATCACGTCCAATTTCACCGACTGATTTTTATCGCATCCTGAAGGGAAAGCGCCGATTTGAAGAAATCGGCGCTTTTATTTATCACATACGCAAAAAGGAGGCGGTCTGCCACGACAAGAGAACAGCTGAAAGAGCGCGTGCGCCGTCTGCCCATGCAGCCGGGCGTATACCTGCACAAGGACAAGACCGGCAAGGTGATCTACGTCGGCAAGGCCAAGCTGCTGCGCAACCGCGTTTCCAACTATTTTCAGGCGCCTGAACGCCTGAGCCCCAAAACGCGCCAGCTGGTCAGCCATATCGATGATTTCGATATCATTGTGACCGAAACCGAGTTCGAAGCGCTCGTGCTCGAGAACTCGATGATCAAAAAATACAAGCCCAAATACAACATCCTGCTCAAGGACGACAAGGGCTATCCCTATATCCGGCTGAACACGGATGCGCCCTACCCGGCGTTCTCCATTGTCTCCAAGCCGGGGCACGACGGGGCGCGCTACTTTGGCCCGTACCCGGGCCGCGTGGCCGCGCGCCGCGCGATCGACACGATCAGCGAGGCGCTGCACCTCAAAACCTGCGCGCGTGTGTTTCCGCGCGATATCGGCAAGGACCGTCCCTGCCTGAACCAGCACCTCGGGCGGTGCTGTGCGCCGTGCACGGGCAAGGTCAGCCCGGCAGAGTACCATGCGCTGATCGATCAGGCGATCTCCCTGTTCGAGGGCGATGCGAAAAAGCTGGAAAAGGAACTGACCGAAAAGATGAACGAGGCCGCCGAAGAATTGCAGTTTGAGCGCGCAGCCCTGCTGCGCGACCGCCTGCGCGCCGTGCAGCGGCTGGGCACGCGGCAGCATGTGGTGGCGGGCGCGTTTGCGGATCTCGACGTGGTAGCGTTCGTACAGGGGCAGACGCGCGCCTGCGTGTGCGTGCTGCACTATGCGGGCGGCGCCTTGCAGGACAAGGAATACAGTCTGTTCCATGTGCTCGAAAGCGACCCGGCCGAGGTGCTTTCCTCGTTTGTCAAGCAGTATTACGCGCAGCGCGGTGCGGTGCCCAAAACCGTGCTGCTGTCGCATGAGCTGGAGGAGCAGGACGCGGTCGCGGAGTACCTGGGCTCGATCGCCGAGCGCAAGGTCGAGCTGGCTGTGCCGCAGCGCGGCGAGCGCCGTGTGCTGACCCGCCTTGCGGAAAAAAACGCGCGCGAGGAAATCGAGCGGCGCGAAAAGCAGTCCGAGCGGCGGCACAAGTCGCTCGAGCTGCTGCAAAATGTGACCGGTATGCCCGCTTTGCCGTTGCGGCTCGAGGCATACGACATCTCCAACTTCGCCGGACAGGATACGGTCGGCTCGATGGTTGTGTTTATCGAGGGACAGCCCAAAAAGAGCGAATACCGCAAGTTTAAGATCGCCTGTGCGGCAAACGGGCAGGACGACTATGCTTCCATGCGCGAGATGCTCACCCGCCGCGTGCAGCGCTATGTGGATGGGGACGAGAAGTTTTCGCCCTTGCCGAACGCCTTCCTGATCGATGGCGGCCTGGGCCATGTGCGCGTGTGCAGGGAAGTGCTCGACTCGTTTGGCCTGTCCACGCCCTGTTTCGGCATGGTCAAGGACGACCATCACCGCACGCGCGCGCTGGTTGCGCCGGATGGCCGCGAGTTCGGCATTTCGGCCACACCCGCGCTGTTTGCACTGATCGGCCGCATCCAGGAGGAAGTGCACCGGTTTGCGATCGAATACAACCGCAAGCTGGGCGGCAAAAAAGTGCGCGGGTCGACGCTTGACAAAATCCCCGGCGTGGGCGACAAGCGCCGTGCCGATCTGCTCCGCCACTTCGGCAGCATCGACAGCATTAAACACGCCAGCGAGCAGGAGCTTGCCCGCGTGGTGCCGCGCAACACAGCGCAGGCGGTGTACGACTATTTTCACAAGGAGGACTGACCTATGCGCGTGGTATCCGGCACGGCGAGGGGCTGCAAACTGCAGCCCGTGCCCGGCATGAACACCCGGCCGACAACCGACCGCGTCAAAGAAAATGTGTTCAATCTGATCCAGGACCATGTGCGCGGCGCGCGTGTGCTCGACCTGTTTGCGGGCACGGGACAGCTCGGCATCGAGGCGTTGTCCCGCGGGGCGCAGGCCTGTGATTTTGTGGAGCATAATAAGGCCGCATACAACATCGTGTGCAAAAATGTGCAGACCGCCCGGGTATCGGAGCGCGCCCGGCTGCACTGCACGGAGGCGGCGCGTTTTGTGCCGCAGGCAGGCGCGCGGCGGTTCGACCTGATTTTCCTCGATCCGCCATACGGCGGCACAATTCTGGAAAATGCACTATTACAGATAGAAACGTTTGACATTTTGTCTACAGATGGTATAATAATATGCGAAAGTGCAGTAGGGGATCGGTTCGCGCATGGATTTGAGGTTGTCCGCGAGCGCCGCTACGGCGCAACTATGATTACCGTTCTGCGCCGGCAGAACGGCGGAACGGATGAACGAAATGAAAACTGCGATCTATCCGGGCAGCTTTGACCCGGTCACCCTGGGCCATCTGGATATTATCCGCCGTGCGTCGGTCATGTTCGACCGGCTGATCGTTGCGGTGATGCACAACCAGAACAAACAGCCGATGTTTTCCGTCAGGGAGCGCATGGATTTCCTGCGCCGCACGACAGAGGGCTTGCCGAATATCGAGATTACCTCGTTCGGCGGGCTGCTGGCAGACTATGCAAAACAGCAGGGCGCCTGTGCAGTGGTCAAAGGACTGCGCGCAGTATCGGATTTTGAGTATGAGTTTCAAATGGCGCTTGCCAACCGTAAGCTCAATCCTGAGCTGGATACGGTGTTTCTGATGACAAGCGCGGAATACATGTACCTCTCTTCCTCCGTAGTAAAGGATATTGCGGTACACGGCGGCAGTGTCGCCGGTTTTGTTCCCGACGGGATTATCCAGGATATTGTGCGCCGCACAGGAAAGGATGGCTAAACGATGGCGACTTTGGATGAACTGATTAACAGCATGTATGATATGGTGCAGGATGCAAAAGGCATCCCGCTTGCAAGCGAAAAGTGCATTATCGAGCGTGACCATATGCTCGATCTGCTCGACGAGCTGCGCGCGACCCTGCCGAACGATTTGCAGGCAGCGCAGGATATCGTTGCCAAGCGCAGCGAGATGCTGGCTTCGGGCAAGCGCGAGGCGGAGGCGATCCGCCGCCAGGCGGAGGAGGATGCCCGCCAGATGGTGTCCGAAACCGAGATTGTTGTCGCTGCCCGCCGCAAGGCAAAGGAAGTGCAGGGCAACGCGGAGATCCAGGCGCGCGAGCTGCGCCGCGTGGCAAACGAGTACTGCGAGGATACCCTCAAGCGTACCGAGGAGGCTGTCGCGCTTTCGCTCGAGGAAGTGCGCAAGGCCCGCCAGCGATTTAAGAGCATCGCCAAGTAAATCGGAGATATGGAATACAGCTGCCCCACGGCAGCTGTTTTTTCATTCCGGGGAGAATGTCCGCTGACAGTGGCTGATCCCACTTTGCCCCACCGCTCTGCCATATATCCGCGCGCGCCGCGGATATGTTTGGGATTTGCCGCCCGCCGGACGGGAGGTATCATGGGTTTTCTCCCCACCGGAAGGGGTCAAACAGCCTCTGTCAGAAAAACGAACAAGCGTTCGATAAAATTCGAAAAAGTATTGAAATCACAAAGATTTGCCGCACATTTTTCGAAAAATAATACAAATTAGACCTTGCAATCTTTGCCCCTTCTCGGTATAATAAGAGCAAGGTGGTGAGAAGTGGGGCAAAGTGTCACGAATTCCACCAAAGTGAAAGTGTGGTGTGAATCCGGTGAAGGGCGAATACAAGCATTCCATCGACGCCAAGGGGCGTCTGGCTATGCCTGCCAAGCTGCGCGATGCGCTTGGCGAGCACTTCACCGTCACCAAGGGCTTGGACGGCTGTCTGGCCGTCTATCCTGAAAAGGAATGGGAACTGCTGGAGGATAAGATCCGCACACTGGGCAACGGCGAAAAGGCGCGCCGCGTCAAGCGGTACTACTTCGCCAACGCGTTTGACGCGCAGCTCGATGCGCAGGGACGCATCCTGATTCCGGCGGGCCTACGTGAGTTCGCTGGTCTGCAGAAGGATGTTGTCGTGATCGGCCAGCTCGACCATGCTGAAATATGGAACAGTGAAAAATGGCGTGCCTACAACGAGGCGATCGACGCGGAGAGCGTTGCCGCCGACGTGGAGGACATTGATTTTTAACGATAAGGGCAGGAGGCAGACATGGAATTTCATCATGTATCCATTTTGCTCGAACCCTGCCTTGCGGCGCTCGAGATCAAGCCGGACGGTGTCTATGTGGACGCAACGACCGGCGGCGCCGGTCATTCGCTCCGCATTGCGGAGCGTTTGCATGACAGTGGCCGTTTGATCTGTATTGATCGGGACGACGAGGCGCTGGAGAATGCAAAAATCCGGCTGAAAGACGTCTGGCAGCGCGTGACCACGGTCAAGAGCGATTTCCGCGACATCGACAAGGTGCTGGAAAGTCTCGGCCTGCCGGGTGCGGACGGTATTTTGTTTGACCTGGGCGTGTCCTCACCGCAGCTTGACCATGCCGAGCGTGGTTTCTCCTATATGCAGGACGCGCCGCTCGATATGCGCATGGACCGCGCACAAAAGCTGACCGCCTATGATGTGGTCAACACCTGGAGCCGCGAGGAGATCCGCCGCATCCTGTTTGAATACGGCGAGGAACGCTACGCGCCGCTGATCGCCGCGGCGATCGAGCGCGAGCGGGAAAAACAACCGATCGAGACCACGCTTCAGCTGGTCGATGTGATCAAACACGCCATGCCTGCCAAGGCAAGGCGCGAGAAGCAGCACCCGGCCAAGCGTAGCTTTCAGGCGATCCGCATTGCGGTCAACGATGAGCTCGGCGCGGTGCGCGAGGCGATGGAAAAAGCGATCGACTGCCTGAACCCGGGCGGACGGCTGGCGGTAATCACCTTCCACAGCCTGGAGGACCGCATTGTGAAAAGCGCCTTCCAGCAGGCAGCGCAGGGCTGCACCTGCCCGAAGGAATTCCCGGTATGTGTTTGCGGGAAAAAGCCCAAGGTGCGGCTGACGCCGCGCAAACCCATCCTGCCGGACGAGAAAGAGATAGCAGAGAACCCGCGGGCGCGCAGCGCAAAGCTGCGCGTGTGCGAAAAGATATGAACATGCAGTGGAGAAAGGAAATGCAATGATGACTGCGAGCAGGGACAGCGTAGCATATCGAAAGTATGAGGAACGTTTCCCGGTGCAGCAGGCGCAGCAGATACAGCCGCAGCAGCAGCGTCAGCTGCGCACGGCACCCACGCCGCGCCGCCGCAAAAAGGCCCGCACGCGTCCAGGCCTGGTGGCGTGCATCGCCATTCTGGCGGTAACGGCCGCGTATATCCTGTTCTGCCAGATGCAGCTGACCGAACTGACCGCGCAGGTGAGCGAGCAGAATGATATGCTCAATGAACTGACGGCGGAAAATGTGTCCCTCACCACCAAGCGGGTGAACAGCCTGGATATGACCGAGGTGGAGGAATACGCAA
The DNA here is from genome assembly GCF_944384765.1 of uncultured Agathobaculum sp. Classification (GTDB taxonomy): domain Bacteria; phylum Bacillota; class Clostridia; order Oscillospirales; family Butyricicoccaceae; genus Agathobaculum. The sequence goes on from NZ_CALWUM010000020.1 coordinate 17,170, forward strand.
CGAATACGCTGGGTATGGTAAAGATGGACAATTCGCAGATCGAATATGTTTCGCTCACCAACCCGGATACCGTTACGGTGGCGGAGAGCGGCGTTTCACTGGATGCGCTTTTCAGCGGTCTGGCGCGCAGTTTTTCCGCGATCGTGGAATATATCAACTGAGCAAATGAATAGGATGCGTACAGGGGAGTGAGAGGTAGTATATGCTTCTGACTCCTTGCGCTTTTTTTGACCCAATTACCCCGGGGAGGAAAACTGGTTTATGACAGCAAAAGGACCAAATAATCGGATGATCCGGCGTGTCGGTGGTCTGGCGGCGTTGTTTATCGTGCTGGGCTTCGGCCTGGTAGGAATTCGGCTGTTTTATATGCAGGTGATCAACAACAGCTTTTACGTCCAGCAGGCAGCCGAGCTGCAGACGCGGGACAGCTTTATCACCCCCAACCGCGGCACGATCTACGACGCCAATATGCAGGTGCTGGCCGAGTCCGCAAGTGTGGAGCGCATCTGCGTGACGCCGAGTGCGGTCGTCAGCGAGAGCAAAGTGAACAAGGGCATCAGCGCGGAGAGCCAGCAGCAGACGCTGGCAACCATTTTGTCCGACACGCTTGACCTGGATTACGATACCGTGCTCGGTAAGATCCAGAATACGGACTCGGGCTATGAGATCATCGCGCAGAAGGTGGATAAGGACGTTGCCAAGCAGCTGTACGCCGCGCTGGAAGCGGCCGGCTGCACGGGCGTTTATTCGGAGACCGACACCAAGCGCTATTACCAGCAGGGTGCCTTCCTGTCCGCTGTACTTGGCTATGTGGATAACGATAACAACGGCGTTTACGGCATTGAGGCGGAGTATAACGACGAACTCTCCGGCACCGCGGGCCGCGTGGTGCGCGTGCAGAACGCGAAAAACATCGACGTTGAGCCTGAGGCCTCGACCGAGATCCCTGCGCAGGACGGCAATTCGCTCGTGCTGACCATTGACAGCGACATCCAGAACATTCTGGAAAAACACCTGGAGACCGCGCTGGCAGACAACCCGAATGCGCGCGACGGCGTGACCGGCATCATCATGAATGTCAAGACCGGCGAGATCCTCGCCATGGCCAACGTGCCGGACTTTGACCCGAACAACGCGTATGAGCTGACCAGCGAGCGCTATATCAACGAACTGAAGGAAGACGTGGCAAAGCTGCTCGAGGAAGCCGGCGTCAACGTGACCATTCCGGACGCCTGGTATGAGCAGGGCGGCCTCGACAATCTGCCTGAGAGCATCCAGAACAACGATGAGCTGATCGACGCGCTGGGTAAAGCGCGCGTCAACATCCTGTATAAAACCTGGAACAACCCGGTTGTTTCCGAGCCATACGAGCCGGGCTCGACCTATAAGCTGATGACGGTTGCAACCGCCTATGACCTCGGCCTGGCGCATGAGGACGACACCTATTACTGCGGCGGTTCGCTGATGGTCGGCGACTGGTCGCAGCCGATCCGCTGCTCGAACACGAGCGGCCACGGCACGCAGACGCTCACCGAAGCGCTGATGAACTCGTGCAACGTGGCAATGATGCAGATCGCGGAGAAGATCGGCAAGGACCGGTTCTACGAATACACCAAGGCGTTCGGCATGCTGACGCAGAGCGGCATCGATCTGCCGAACGAGGCCAAGGGCATTTTCCACGACCCGGATGTATCGAGCGAGTGGAACGAGGTTGCACTGGCGACCGCATCGTTCGGCCAGCGCTTTACTGTCACCCCGCTGCAGGAGCTGAACATGGTCTGCGCGATCGTGGACGACGGCAAGCTCAAGCAGCCGTATGTTGTCAAGCAGGTGCTGAATTCGGATGGTTCGGTCAAATCGACCACCGAGACCACGGTTGTCCGCCAGGTCATCTCGGAGGAGACCTCGGCCTATATGCGCGAGGCCATGGAAGCGGTTGTATCGAGCGGCACGGGCAAAAACGCCTATGTTTCCGGCTACCGCATCGGCGGTAAAACAGCAACCTCGGAGATTCTGTCCGAAGAGGGCGATACCGAAGCGCGCTACACTGCGTCCTTCATCGGCGTCGCGCCGATGGACGATCCGCAGATCGCAGTCCTGGTTGCGATCAACGACATTCCGGAATCCTCGCCGCACGGCGGCGGCGCAATCGCCGCACCGGTCGTCGGCCGTATCATGGAGGAAGTGCTGCCATATATCGGCGTATCCGCCTCCTATTCGGACGAAGAGAACGACCGCCGCGAGATCACTGTCCCCGGCGTGACCGGCATGACCGAGAGCGATGCTGCTACGGCGCTGGCCGAGGCGGGCTTTGATTACACCGTCGTGGGCGACGGCGACACGGTCACCGACCAGGTGCCGTCGAGCGGCGTGCGCATCCCGGCAAGCGGTAAGGTCATCCTTTATATGGGCGGCAGCAAGCCGACCGAGGCGGTTGAGGTGCCCGATCTGACCGGCTTGACACCGGACGAATGCCGCGCTACACTGGAACAGTATGGCCTGTACCTCAAGCAGACGGGCGTTGCCAGCTCGCAGGTAACAGGCAGCACGACAGCCAGCCGCCAGAGTCCCGCAGCGGGCACCAAGGTGAGCATAGGCGCTGTGGTGACGGTGGAATTCTCGGATACCACGAACGTCAACGACCGATAGGGAGGATGAGGAAAACAGGATGAAATTACAGGAACTGCTGAAAGATGTCGCCGTGGTGAGCCGTACGGCGGCGGAGGATCTTGAAATCCATGAAGTGAGATACGATTCGCGCGCCGTGCAGCCGGGCGACCTGTTCGTCGCCATCCGCGGCTACGCGACCGACGGACATAAGTATATCGACAAGGCGCTCGCGCAGGGCGCGGCGGCCATCGTGTGCGAGCAGGCGCCTGCGGGTATTCCGGCTGTCGTGGTGGAAAATTCGCGCCGTGCGCTCGCCGAGATTGCGGCCAACCGCTTCGGTCACCCGGCGGACAGCATGGTGATGCTCGGCGTGACCGGCACCAACGGCAAGACCACGACCACCTACCTGGTCAAGCACATACTGGAGGACGCGGGCCACAAGGTCGGCCTGATCGGCACCAATCAGAACCTGATCGGCGACGAGGTGATCGAGACCGAGCGCACCACCCCGGAATCCTACGAGCTGCATGCGTTGTTTGCGCGTATGCGCGACGCGGGCTGCACCCATGTGATCATGGAGGTGTCCTCGCACTCGCTCGTGCTCGACCGCGTGCACGGCATCCGCTTTGCAGTGGGTGCGTTCACCAACCTGACGCAGGATCACCTGGATTTCCACAAGACCATGGAGGCATACCGTCAGGCCAAGGCGATCCTGTTCACGATCAGCGACAAGGGCGTAATCAATCTGGACGATCCGGCGGCGAAGGCGATGCTCGCGGACGCCAAGTGCCCGTGCATGACCTTCTCCTGCGATAAGGACGCGGCCGACCTGACCGCAAAGAATATCGCGCTGCACGCGGACGGCGTGTCGTTTGTCGCCACAACGCGCGATGAACTCGCGCGCGTCAAGCTGCCGATCCCGGGGCATTTCTCGGTTGAAAACGCACTGACCGCGCTGGGCATCGTGCTGCAGCTCGGCCTGCCGCTGGCGGACGCCGCAAGATCGCTGGCAACCGCGACCGGCGTCAAGGGCCGCGTGGAGGTCGTGCCGACCGATACGGATTACACCGTGCTGATCGACTACGCCCACTCGCCGGACGGCGTGGAAAACGTGCTGCGCGCGGTGCGCGGCTTTGCCAAGGGCAGAGTCGTCGCGCTGTTTGGCTGCGGCGGCGACCGTGACCGCACCAAGCGGCCCAAGATGGGCAAAATCGCAGCCGATCTTGCGGATTTCTGCATCGTCACGAGCGACAACCCGCGCACCGAGGACCCGCAGGCCATCATCGACGACATCCTCGAAGGCATGAAGGACTCCAAAACGCCCATGCAGGTGATCGTCGACCGGCCCGAGGCCATCCACTGGGCGCTGGCTCATGCGAAAAAGGACGATATCATCGTGCTGATGGGCAAGGGGCATGAGACCTATCAGGAGGTCAACCACGTCAAGCACCACATGGATGAGCGTGAGATCGTGGCGGATTACTTCAAAAAGGCGAAATAAGCCCGCAAGGGACGCAAAACCGCGCACCGCGCGGGTGTAAAAAAGAAAACACAACGGGGGACTGACCAAAATGGAACGCTTTACGCTGGCACAGGCTGCGGCATGGACAAAGGGAGAGGCGAAAGGGGAGGCGGAACTGACCGCGGTTTCGACCGACTCGCGCCAGATCCCGGAAAAGGCGCTGTTTATACCCATCAAGGGCGAGCGGTTTGACGCGCACGACTTCATCGCCAAGGCGGTTGAAAACGGCGCGGCGGCGGTCATGTCCCACCGGCAAAATGAGGAATACCCGGTGCCGGCGCTTTATGTGGAAAACACATCGCAGGCGCTGCTCGACCTGGCGGGCGGCTACCGCGCGCTGTGCGGCGGCAAGGTGGTCGGCGTGACCGGCTCGGTCGGCAAGACCACGACCAAGGAGCTGCTGTATGCGGTGGTGTCGCAGGGGTTCCGCGCGCAAAAGACTGAGGGCAACCTCAATAACGAGATCGGCCTGCCGCTGACCCTGCTGCGCATGACGCGGGGCACCGAGGTCATGGTCGCTGAGATGGGCATGAACCACTTCGGCGAGATTTCCCGCATGACGGCGGCGGCCCGGCCGGATATTGCGGTCATCACCAACATAGGCACTTCGCACATCGAGTTTCTCGGCTCGCGCGAAGGCATCTGCAAGGCCAAGCTCGAGATTCTCGAGGGCCTGCAGCCGGACGGCTGCGCCGTGTTCTGCGGCGATGAGCCGCTTTTGTGGGACAAACGCGGGCAGCTTGGCTGCCGCGTGGTCACCTACGGGCTGGAAAACCGCGCGTGCGACCTGACGGCATGCTTGCATGACGACGGCACATTTGATATAGTAAATAACAACCTGCCCGCGCGCGAGCTGCCCGTGGGCGGGAGATTCACAGCAAAACTGAGCATTCCGGGCGCGCACAATGTACTCAACGCATTGGCGGCCGCGGCGGTCGGCCTGCTGCTCGGCGAGACGCCGGCGCAGATCGCCGCCGGCCTTGCCAGCTATCAGGCGAGCGGTATGCGGCAGAATATCTATGAGCAGGATGGCTACCACATCTATGCGGACTGCTACAACGCCAGTCCGGACGCGATGGAGGCCACGCTCGCGGTGCTCGGCACGATGGCGCCCGCGGGGCGCCGCATTGCGGTGCTCGGCTCGATGCTCGAGCTGGGCGACTATGCCGAGGAGGGCCACCGCCGCGCAGGACGCGCCGCGGCGCAGTACGCAGATGCGCTCTACGCCTTTGGGCCGGATGCGGATGCGATGGTCGCAGGCGCAAAGGAAAAAGGCATGGATAGGGCCTGGGCATTCACCGATCAGGCCGCGCTGGTCGCGGCGCTGCGGCAGGATGCGAAAAAAGGCGACGCGCTGCTGTTCAAAGGAAGCCGCGGTATGCGGATGGAACAGGCGCTTCGACTGTTCTTAGGGGAGGACGTGGAAGAATGACACCGATCAATATCCGGACTGCGCTCATCGTGTGCGCGGTCGCATTCGTGATCACGGCGGCGATCGGCCCGTCGGTGATCCGCTATCTGCGCAAGATGAAATTCGGCCAGAAGATCCTGGAGATCGGGCCGAAATGGCACATGAACAAGCAGAACATCCCGACGATGGGCGGTTTTATGTTCATCATCGGCATTGCCGCCGCGGTGCTCGCGGGCAACCTGCTGCTCGGGCATTTTGTGACCCGGTCGGTCGCGGTGCTCGGCCTTGCTGCGGCCTATGGCGCGGTCGGTCTGGTGGATGATTACGCCAAAATCAAGAAAAAGGAAAACGCCGGCCTCAGCCCCAAGCAGAAGCTGGTGCTTCAGATCCTGGTCGCGGCGGTATTCATTCTGGTGCTGTTCCTCGAGTCGGACGGCCTGCCGGATATCTGGATCCCGTTCACCAATATTGCGATCCCGCTGCCCTGGCCGCTGTACATCATTTTTGCAGCGTTTGTCATTGTCGGCGCGGATAACGCAGTTAACCTGACCGACGGCATCGACGGTCTGGCGGCCGGCGTGACGCTACCGGTTGCGGTATTCTTTGTGTTTGTCGGCTTGGCGCGCGGGGACGCGGGCGTGATGCTGTTCGCAGCCGCGCTGGCAGGCGGCCTTGCAGCATTCCTGATTTACAACTTTAACCCGGCCAAGGTGTTCATGGGCGACACGGGTTCGCTCTTCCTCGGCGGCGCGGTGGCGGGCCTCGCTTTTGCGTGCGATATGCCGCTCATCCTGCTGCTGGTCGGTCTGATTTATATCATTGAAACGCTTTCGGTCATCCTGCAGGTGACCTACTTCAAGGTTTCGGGTGGCAAGCGCCTGTTCAAAATGGCCCCGATCCACCATCACTTTGAGATGTGCGGCTGGGGCGAGAAGAAGATCGTGCTGATCTTCTCGGGCGTGACCATTCTGCTGTGCCTGCTGGCATATTTTGTCGCGCTGGCCCCGGTGCTTTGATCCCCATATAACCGGATGGAGGTAATCCCCATGGCTTCGACAACCAGACAGACACGCCCCGCGCGGCGTGGCGCGCCGACGCGCCGTCCGGCCGCGCGGCCGCTGCCGCGGACGGGCGCGGTCATTCCGCGCGAGCAGATCCCGCCTCCGTCGCCGCGGGCGCGCGTGCGCAAACGCGCGCGGGTGCGCGCCCACGCATGGGACCCGGGCGTGCTGTTCTCCGTCCTGCTGCTGCTGGTGATCGGCCTGATCGCGCTGTTTTCCGCCAGCTATACCAATGCGATGTTCTATCAGGGCAGCGCAACGCACTTTATCGTTCAGCAGGGCGGATTTGCAGCAGGGGGCGTTGTGGCGATGATCTTTATTTCCAAGATCAACTATCACATTTACGCGCGGTTCAGCTCGCTGATCATGTGGGTCTCGATCATCCTGCTCGTGCTTGTGGCGATCCCGGGCGTCGGTACGGTGCACAACAATGCCCGCCGCTGGCTGTTCGGCTTCCAGCCGTCCGAGCTGGCCAAGATCGCGGTCATCATCTGCTTTGCCTACTGGGTCGCGCGGGACAGCAAAAGCGTGCGCTCATTCAAGGGGCTGATCAAACCCTATGGATTCCTGCTGGTGGCCTACTGTGTGCTGTTGTTCCTCGAGCCGCACACCTCGGCCATGCTGATTATCTGCGGCACGGGCGTGCTGATTCTTGTCGCGGGCGGTATGCGGCTGTGGTATTTCGGTCCGATCGGCATTGCGGGCGTTGCAGCGGTCACGGTATTCTATTTTGCCTTTGAACACGTGCGCGAGCGCTTTTCGGTCTGGCTCGACCCGTTTTCCAACCTGACCGGCGACGGCTGGCAGGGCGCGATGGGCCAGATTGCGATCGGTTCGGGCGGCCTGCTCGGCAAAGGACTGGGCAACAGCGTGCAAAAGCAGCTTTACCTGCCCGAGCCGCAGAACGACTTTATCTTTGCGGTCTGGTGCGAGGAGATGGGTCTGATCGGCGCGCTGCTGGTCATCCTGCTGTTCGCCTTCCTGATCTACCGCGGCTTTAGTGTGGCAAAGGCGGCGCCGGATAAGTTCGGCTTCCTGCTCGCTGCGGGCATCACGATCAAGCTCGCGATCCAGACGCTGATGAACCTGTTCGTCGTCACCGGCATCATCCCGGTCACGGGTGCGTCGCTGCCGTTTTTCAGCTACGGCGGCACCGCGCTGCTGCTGCAGCTGGGCGAGATGGGGATACTGCTCAACGTATCACGCTATATGCGGGCACAGGCCAAGCAGCAAGAGGAATAAACCGCAGCCCGGACGGCCGGGCAACACAACTGCCCGTGCGACGGGCGTCAGGGGGAACACGAATGAGACTGTACATCACCGGCGGCGGCACCGGCGGGCATGTGACGCCCGGTCTGGCGATCGCCCGGTATTTTGAGCAAAAGCACCCGGACACGGTGGTCCGTTTTGCGGGCTCGGCGCGCGGCATCGAGAACAAACTGGTTCCGCGTGAGGGGTATCCGCTCGATACGATTGAGATCATCGGCCTGTCGCGGTCGATGAGTCCCAGCGGGCTGGTGCACAATATCAAGGCCGCGAAGCTCGCGGTTTCCGCGGTGGGCAAGGCAAAAAAGCTGCTCAAAAAAGCGCGGCCGGACTGCGTGATCGGCTGTGGCGGTTATGCGTCATTTGCGGTTGTGCGCGCAGCGCAGCAGATGGGCATTCCCACTGTGCTGCTCGAGGTCAATGCGCTGCCCGGCAAGGTGACGCAGATGCTGGCCAAAAAGGCAGACCGCGTGCTGGTCTGCTTTGAGCAGGCAAAAGACCTGCTCGGCGGGGGAGACAAGATCATCCTGACCGGCGCGCCCGTGCGCGGCGAGATCCTTGCCGCGGACCGAGAAAAAGCACGCGCCAAATTCGGCCTTTCGGACAGCGACCAGCTGGTCGTCTCGTTCTGGGGCTCGATGGGCGCAAAATATATGAACGAACACATGGCGGGCGCACTTGCGCTCGAGTGCAAAAACAATGTGCCCTATTACCATATTCACGCGACCGGTGCGGCCGCACGCGACTGGCTGCCCGAGCTGGCAAAAAAGCAGGGCGCGGATTTTGGCGCGCACCCCAATATTCAGGTGACCGAATATATTTATGATATGGCCGACCGCATGGCGGCGGCCGATCTGGTTGTGTGCCGCGCGGGCGCGGCCACGCTGGGCGAACTGTGTATGCTCGGCCGGCCGGCGCTGCTCGTGCCCTCGCCGTTTGTGGCGGAAAACCATCAGGAGAAAAACGCGCGCGCGCTCGAGGCGGCCGGCGGCTGCCGGGTGCTGCTCGAGAAGGACGCATCCCCCGAGCGGCTGTATGACGAGATACAGGATCTGCTCTCCGACCCGGCGCGCCTGCATCAGATGGGGCAGGACGCGACCAAACTCGCCGCACATGATGCAAGCGAAAAAATCTACCGCGAGATCATGTGGGCGATCGAGCATCATAATAAGTAACCAAAAGGGGCGTTTGTATGAAACGCAGGAAGCGAAAACAGAAAACGCCCGAGCAGGAGCGGCGGCGTTCCAACCGGCTGCAGCGTTTTTTTCACGCAGTCGGGCGTTTGGTCTTTATTGGCGTGCTGCTCGCCGCGGCGCTGCTCGCGCTGACGGTCTTTTTCCGGGTGCACACGATTTCGGTCGAGGGCGCGATGCGATACAGCGCTGAGGAGATCGTCTCCAATCTGGATGTTCGGGAGGGCGACAACCTCTATCTGTGGAACAAGGTCAAAACATCGAATGCGCTGATGGAGCGGCTGCCCTATCTGGAGAGCGTGCAGATCAGACGGCATCTGCCGGACACACTGGTGGTCACGGTCACCGAGTGTACGGCGGTGGCGGCTGTGCAGAGCGAAGGCAGCTATCTGTATCTGAGTCGGTACGGCAAGGTGCTCGAGCAGAATGCAGCGGACGGCGGGCTGGCAACCGTGACCGGTGTCGATCTGTCGGGCTATCAGCCCGGACAGATTTTGGAAACCGGCAAGGATGCGTATGTCGATGCATTGCTCGAAGTATTGCAGACGCTGGATGCAGGCGGTATGCTCGATGCGTTGGACTTTATCAACCTGCAGGATCTGACCGATGTGCGCATCGGCTATCAAGAGCGGTTTGATATCCGCGTCGGCACGCTGGATGATCTGGCCTATCGCCTGCGGTTTGCAAGCACGGTGATCGAGGAGCGGCTGTCGCCCTCGGACATCGGGCGGCTGTACTGGGATAACCAGAACCGGCTGCATTATGTGCCGGACACGGCGGAGAATGTTGCGGCCTCGGCGGCCGGAACACAGACGGAAAGCAGTATTCCGGTCAATCTGGATGACGCGGGCAAGGATGAGGAAAAAACATCCGGCGCGGAAGACGGGGAGACCGATGAGGATACCGAAACAGAAGAACAAAACACGGACGAGTCATCCGAATCGTACGACGATGGATCGTATGACGAATATACGGATGAAACCGGCGAGTGGACGGATGAAACGGGGGATGAAACCGTCGAATAGTGCCTGAGAACAGGGCGATACGGCGAAATAGACAAAAAAGAATGGAAAAGGGCGCCGGAATATGGAATGAACGGCAGGCGGAAACAGCTAAATGCGGTCTCCCGGCGAAAAAGGTACAGTTAATCTCAAGTTTTTTTGAGGAATTCACTATTTTCTGTTGCAAAACAGAGTAATTCGAGGTAAAATTAAAACAATGGGGGCGGCTCACCACAAAATGATGCCTGCCCGCACAAGGAAACGTAAAAGATAATCTGAAACGATTCTTTACCATAAAACGGAGGATGGCAACAATGGGTTTTGAGTTTGAACAGGGCTTGGATAATGTAGTTAATATCAAGGTAATCGGCGTCGGCGGCGGCGGCGGCAATGCGGTCAACCGCATGGTCGAAAGCGGCGTGCAGGGCGTTGAGTTTATTTCAATCAACACGGATATGCAGGCGCTGAACTTCTCGCAGGCCGGCACCAAGATCCAGATCGGTGAAAAGCTGACCAAGGGCCAGGGTGCGGGCGCAAACCCGGAGATCGGCCGCAAGGCGGCAGAGGAGAGCAAGGATCAGATCGCAGCGGCGCTGCAGAACACCAATATGGTGTTCATCACCGCCGGCATGGGCGGCGGCACCGGCACGGGCGCAGCACCGGTCGTGGCGCAGATCGCCCGCGAGATGGGTATCCTGACGGTCGGCGTTGTCACCCGTCCGTTCGCCTTCGAGGGCAAAAAGCGTCTGGAGCAGGCGCTGGGCGGCATCGAGGAGCTCAACAAGAATGTTGACTCGCTCGTCATCATCCCGAACGAGCGCCTCAAGTACGTATCCGAGCAGAAGATCACCTTCAAGAACGCATTCGAGATCGCGGACGGCGTGCTCCGTCAGGCGGTTGCCAATATCTCCGAGCTGATCACCGTGCCGGGCTTCATCAACCTGGACTTCGCGGACGTCACCTCGGTGATGAAGGATGCAGGCTTTGCACATATCGGCACGGGCCGCGCCGCCGGCAAGGACAAGGCGGCCGAGGCAGCGCGCATGGCGATTTCCAGCCCGCTGCTCGAGACCTCGATCGACATGGCGCACGGCGTCATCGTTTCGGTCATCGGTTCGGACGATATCGGTCTGGACGAAGTTGAGACCGCAGCTACCATGGTGCAGCAGGCGGCACATCCGGATGCACACATCATCTTCGGTGCGTTCATCGACGACACCATGGACGATGAGATCCGCGTTGTCGTCATTGCGACCGGCTTTGACAGCATCCCGAACTCTGCCAAGATGGATATGGACGGCGGCAACACCAAGAAGAGCGAGTCGTCCAGCAGCGGCCTGTTCACCGAGGCATCCACGGCAGCGGCGGAGGATAAGCCCGCGGCAAAGAGCAGCCAGTCGAGCGATGTCGGCTCGGACGACGCGGCATTCGACGTGCTGATGCGCATTTTCGACAAGGATCATCGCTAATCTGAGTTCTCAACATAATGTTACAAAAACAGCCCTGAAAAGGGCTGTTTTGGTCTGAAATGGCCTTGTAAAATTCTCGTAAAAGGAGTGTGATCACCGTGAGTCCCGACCCTGGAAGTCGAAGACAGAATAAAATCCGCGGTGGCGCACGGGTTTGCTGCCGCCGCTGAAAGGCGGTAAGATATGGTAGAATTTTATAAGACAGTGGATGGCCGGGTGACCGAGATCGGCGGCTTTACCGAAGGCTGCTGGATCAATATGGTGCACCCCAGCTCGGACGAGCTGGAGGCCATCTCCCGGGCGGCGCATGTGGAAGAAGAATTTGTCCGCGCGGCGCTCGACCCGGAGGAAAGCTCGCGTGTCGACACCGAGGACGATCAGCTGCTGATGATCGTGGACATTCCGATGGTGGAGAAAAGTTCGGTCGAGGATGGAGGACAGATGTTCTCCACCCTGCCAATGGGTATCGTGGTGGCGCAGAATGCGGTCATCACGGTGTGTTTGGAGGACAGCATCATCCTGCGCTCGATCGCAGAGGGTGCGGTCAAGGGCGTACACACGGCGTTGCGCACGCGCTTTGTGTTCCAGATCCTGCTGCGCGTGGCGGGACGCTTCCTCAAAAACCTGCGTATGATCGAGCGCGACTTCACACGCATCGAGAAGCGCTTATACGATTCGCTGCAGAACGAAGAGCTCATCCAGCTGCTCGGGCTGAGTAAATCGCTGGTCTACTTTTCCGCGTCCCTCAAGGGTAACGAGGTGACCATGGAAAAGGTGCTGCGTGGCCGTGTGCTCAAACTGTACGAGGATGACCGGGACATCTTGGAGGACGCGCTGATCGAGATCCGGCAGGCCATCGAGATGGCCGGCATCTACTCGAGCATTTTGTCCGGCACGATGGATGCCTACGCATCGGTCGTTTCCAACAATCTGAACATCATCATGAAGGTGCTCACTGTGCTGACTATCATCATGACGATCCCCAACATCATTTTCGGTTTTTACGGCATGAATATCGACGGCAACAACATTCCGGGTTCGATCTTCTGGTGGATTCCGCTGCTGATCTCAGCTGCTGCCTGCTTCTTTGCCTGGTTCATGCTCAAAAAGAAAAATCTGTATTGAGGAAAGGCGCCGCGTATGCGGCGCCTTTGTCATAGAGGATGCTGTTTGGCTTGTCCGAAATACAGAAATCAACAGAATATTAAGAAAATGTTAAGAAAAAACCGGGAAGATACGCCTTGAAATTTGTTTACTTTGCCTATTTTGCATGATAAAATAAAAATAACGCAGGCAGTGTCAGCTGCCCGACAAAAGGAGGAATTGCGAATGAAAAGAAAACTGAGAATGCTGCTGGCGGGCGTGCTGGCAGTATCCAGTCTGGCGATGAGCGCGGGCGCAGCAAGCTATGAAACCTGCGCCGACCGCCTGAGCGATCTCGGTCTGTTTCAAGGGACGGGCAACGGTTATGCGCTCGACCGCGCGCCCACGCGCGCCGAGGCGGCGACCATGCTGGTGCGGCTGCTTGGTGCAGAGGAAGAGGCGCAGGCGCTCGAGTACACTGCGCCCTATACAGATTTGGCAGGGTGGGAAAAGCCCTATGTGCAGTATTTGTATGATAACAATCTGACAAATGGCACCTCGGATACGACCTTCAGCCCGGCAAGCACCTGCTCCGCGCAGATGTACACCACCTTCCTGCTGCGCGCGCTGGGTTACAGCGATGCGGCGGACGGGGACTTCGCGTATGCAGATGCAATCGACTTCGGCACTTCGGTCGGTCTGGTGGACATGGCAAACTGCGATACCGCAAACTTCCTGCGCGACCATGTTGCAGCGATGAGCCTGACCGCGCTGAACACCCCGGTCAAGGATGATGCGGACACCAAGCTGCTCGAAAAGCTGGTAGCGGACGGTGCAGTGGACGCAGCGGCAGCGGCGGACACGCTGGATTTCTTCGACAGCTATGACGCTTATGTCGATGCGACCGCGCAGATGAATCAGGAGACCAAAATGGATCTCTCCGCGGACGTGAACGCGACCGTTTCGATGGCGGGTGAACAGGTGATGGAGCTTTCCATGCCGATGGATATGAAGGTGGATATGAATCTTACGCATATGGATCAGTCCCAGATTTCCATGACCGGCAAGATGGAGATGACCGTGGATGAGGCGCTGGTCGAGGCCGGTGCGGAGAACACCATCAGCCAGGATGTGGCCTACTATTATACGGATGGCGTATACTATATGGATCTTGGCGACCAGAAGGTCAAAATGCCCATGTCGTTCGAGGACGCGATGGGCCAGATCAGCGGGCTGGATGAGATGCAGAGCAGCGAGCCGATTTGCATGATCGATTCGATCAGCACTTCCGGCAACACGACGACTGTCGCCTATTCGGGCGCGGCAATGACCAGCCTGGTGGACACCGTGCTGGCTGAGATGGGCATGGACGCAGACGCCACCGGCGTCGCGATCCAGATGGGCGATGTCAGCTCGAGCGTAACGCTCTCGAATAACAGCATCCGCTCGATGAAGATCACCATGCAGATCACCATGACTGTGGAAGGTGTCGCGATGACGATGGATATGACCATGGACTGCACGGTCAACGCGACCGGCGACAATGTTTCGGTCGATATTCCGGACGATCTGAGCGGTTATACCGATCTGGTTGAAAGCGCGGGGACTGCGGCCTGAAGCAGGCACCCATATCAGCCGAATGGCAAATCAAAAGCCGCCCTGCGGGGCGGCTTTTTTGCGCGAAAAAACAGCGGGGCAGCGGCCTTAAACGCCGATCTCGTCGATCAGCTCACGCATTTTGGCGGCCGAGGCCTGCAGGCGCGCCAGCTCATCTGGCGCGAGTGGGATGTCCAGCACAGCTTGCACACCGTTCCGCCCGACGATGGACGGTACCCCCAGACAGATGCCGTCCACGCCGTAATGCCCGGAAATCAGGGAGGAGACAGGCAATACGGAGTGTTCATCACGCACAATGGCCTCAGCGATGCGCCGCACGGCCATGCCGATGCCGTAATAGGTGGCACCCTTGCCGGCGATGATCGGATAGGCGGCATCGCGCACGCTTTCATAAATCGCGTGCAGCACAGCCTTAGGATTTTCCACCCCGGTGATGCGGCAGAAGTCGTCCAGATCCACGCCTGAGATATTGGCGCTCGACCAGACTGCGAGCTCGCTGTCGCCGTGTTCACCGATGATGAAGGCGTGCACATTGCGCCCGTCCACGCCCAGACGCTGGCCGAGCAGGTATTTGAGCCGCGCGGTGTCCAGCACGGTGCCCGAACCGATCACCCGTCCTGCGGGCAGGCCGGACAGCCGGTGTGCCATGCAGGTGAGCACATCCACCGGATTGGAGACAATGAGCAGCACCGCCTCGTGTTCGGACTGCATCACCTGCCCGACGACCGAGGACAGAATGGCCTGGTTGCGTCCGAGCAGTTCGATACGGGTTTCACCCGGCTTCTGGTTGGCACCCGCGGCAATGATGATCAGGCCGCAGCCGGTGAGGTCGGCGTAGCCGCCTGCGCGCACCAGACAGGGCTTGGCAAACGACACACCGTGATTGATGTCCGCGGCCTCGCTCTGCGCCTTGGCTTCATTCATGTCCACCAGCACCATTTCGGAAAACAGGCCGGATACCGCCAGCGTATAGGCACAGGTCGCGCCGACAAAGCCCACGCCGATCACACCGCATTTCTGCATATTTCCCATGTAATCACTCCTTTGCTATTTTCCGTAGTATGCCCGATTCCAGTTGGAAAACACGCGGGAATGTGGTATGATAAGGGCAGTAAACTGACAGAATCAAAGGAGCGATCCCCTTATGAAGAAATGGCTTCGGCTGGCCTGCACCGGCGCGGTGCTGGCCGGCGTTTTGACGGCGTCCGCCTTTGCGGCGGATGGAACGGACAGCGCGGAGCGGCTGCACGACATGGGCCTGTTCCGCGGTACAGAGCAGGGCTATGAGCTGGACCGCGCGCCCACCCGCGCGGAGGCGGCGGCCATGCTGGTGCGCCTGCTGGGTGCGGAGGAACAGGCGCAGGCGCTTGCATACACCGCGCCCTATACCGATCTTGCGGGCTGGGAACAGCCCTATGTGCAGTATCTGTACGACAACGGCCTGACAAACGGCACTTCCGCCACGACTTTCGGGCCGACCGAAAGTTGCTCTGCGCAGATGTATGCCGCGTTCCTGCTGCGCGCGCTCGGCTACACCGAGGCGGCAGGTGATTTTACCTATGCGGATGCAGTGCCGCAAGCGCAGGCCTGCGGTGTATATGACCCGGCGGTGATCGACACCGCGGATTTCCTGCGCGGCGATGTAGCGGAAGCGAGCTATACAGCGCTGTCCGTCACGCCCAAGGGCGGGGAAGGCACGCTGCTCGATCAGCTGGTGCAGGAGGGGGCAGTGGACGCGCAGGCGGCCGCACCGTATCAGCAGCTGTTTGACCGGTATGCGGACTACCGTGCGGCTGCCGCGGGCATGGCGGAGTTGGATGCGTTTTCTGTGCGCGGCGGAATGACCGCCGAAGTGTCCGGAACGGACGGCTATGCGCTGACTGTGCGCACCGAGGATTACACCACGGTCAGCCGGGCGGACGGCACGGCGGTTTCCGAGGGCACGCTGACCATGGAGTCGCCGTCGGTTGCGCCGTACACGCAGGCATACCGGATGGAGTCGGCGGAGCAGAGCGAAGCGGTGCGCATGGCGATGCTGTACGGCTATGGCCCGGTGCCGCTCGCGCTGGTGGAGGAGATCGCGCAGTCCGGGAGCAGCTGGACCTTTACACTGGACGGCCTGTCCCAGATTTACCAGGGGCAGATGTGGGCGCTGTCGCGCACCGGCGGGGAAGCGTGGGAACTTCCCGCGCAGAGCACGCTGACACAGACCGTGCGGAACGGGCGCATCGACTCCCAGACGCTGACCGCTGAGATACCTGCGGCGGAGATGCAGGCATCGGTCACGGTCACCGGAGCGCTGGACACCAACGGATAAAACAGCATAACAAAAAGGACCTGCCGTGTGGCAGGTCCTTTTGCTGTATCGCAAGCAGATCGCTTACTGCTTGTTCTTGATGTATTCATCCATCGCCGCGGCAGCGCGCTTGCCCGCGCCCATGGCGAGGATAACGGTTGCCGCACCGGTGACCGCGTCGCCGCCGGCGAACACGCCGTCCTTGGACGTGATGCCGTGCTCATCGTCCGCGATGATGCAGCCCTTGCGGTTGGTGTCCAGACCCGGGGTGGTGTGGCGGATCAGCGGGTTGGGCGTGGTGCCGATCGCCGCAATCACGCAGTCCAGATCGATGGTGAACTCGCTGCCCGGTACGGGTACCGGACGGCGGCGGCCGGACTCATCCGGCTCGCCCAGCTCCATCTGCTGGCACTTGAGGCCGGTGACATTGTAGTTTTCGTCCGACAGCACCTCGAGCGGTGCAGTCAGGAACTTGAACACAATGCCCTCTTCCTTGGCGTGGTGGATCTCCTCGAGACGGGCAGGCAGCTCCTTCTCCGAGCGGCGGTAGACGATGTAAACCTCTTCCGCGCCCATGCGCTTGGCGCAGCGCGCCGCGTCCATCGCAACGTTGCCGCCGCCGACGACCGCAACCTTGTGCGCATGGAAGATCGGGGTATCCGCGCCTTCCTTATAGGCCTTCATCAGGTTGATGCGGGTCAGATACTCGTTGGCCGAGTAAACGCCGTTGGCGTTCTCGCCCGGCACGCCCATAAAGGTCGGCAGGCCGGCGCCCGAGCCGACAAAGATCGCCTCGTAGCCATCCTCGAACAGCTCGTCGATGGTCTCCGAACGGCCGACGACAAAGTTCAGCACAAATTCAACGCCGAGATCCTTGAGCGTATCGATTTCCTTCTGCACGATCGCCTTGGGCAGACGGAACTCCGGGATGCCGTACATCAGTACGCCGCCCGCGGTGTGCAGCGCCTCGAAAACCGTAACCTCGTAACCCATGCGGGCCAGGTCGCCCGCGCAGGTCAGGCCGGCAGGGCCTGCGCCCACGATTGCGCACTTGTGGCCGTTGGAAGCGGGCTTTACGGTTTTCTCCTCGCTGTGCTCACGCGCATAGTCTGCGACAAAACGCTCCAGACGGCCGATCGCGACCGGCTCGCCCTTGATGCCGCGCACGCACTTCATCTCGCACTGGGTCTCCTGCGGGCACACACGGCCGCAGACAGCCGGCAGCGCGGAGGTTTCCTTGATCTTCGCGGCAGCCTCGAGGAACTTGCCCTCGGCCACGAGCGCGATGAACTCCGGGATCTTGACCTGTACCGGGCAGCCCGAGATGCAGGGCTTGTTTTTGCAGTTGAGGCACCGGGTGGCCTCTTCCATGGCCATCTCCGGCGTGTAGCCGAGCGTTACCTCGTCAAAGTTCTTGTTGCGGACGTTGGGGTCCTGCTCAGGCATGGGCATTTTTTTCGGATTCATATTCGGCATCGTTACTTGACCTCCATCTTGAACAGGTTGCAGTGGTCCTCGCGGCGCTCCACTGCCTGCTTCTCCTGCGCCTTGTACATGGCGCCGCGGCGCATGGCGCTGTCGAAATCGACCAGATGGCCGTCAAAGTCCGGGCCGTCAACACAGGCGAACTTGGTCTCGCCGCCGACGGTCAGGCGGCAGCCGCCGCACATGCCCGTGCCGTCCACCATGATGGTGTTCATGGAGACGATGGTCTTGATGCCGTAGGGACGGGTTACCTCGGAGACAAACTTCATCATGATCATCGGGCCGATGGCGATGACTGCGTCATACTGGTGGCCTGCCTCGATGAGCTCTTTCAGCTTGTCGGTGACAAAGCCTTTGTGGCCGTTGGAGCCGTCGTCGGTCATGATATAAAGGTTGGTGGAGGCCGCCTTCATCTCGTCCTCCAGAATAACAATATCCTTGTTGCGGAAACCGGCGATCAGATCGACTTCGCAGCCCATCTCATGCAGCTTCTTGGCCTGCGGATAGGCAATCGCGCAGCCCAGGCCGCCGCCGACGACTGCGACCTTTTTCAGGCCCTCCAGCTCGCTGGCCTTGCCGAGCGGGCCGACAAAGTCGTGCAGGCAGTCGCCCTCAGCGAGCTCGCCCAGCGCCATGGTGGTCGCGCCGACTTCCTGGAAGATGATCGTGATCGTTCCCTTCTCGCGGTCATAGTCCGCGATGGTGAGCGGGATGCGCTCGCCCTCCTCGCTGACACGCAGGATGATGAACTGGCCGGGCTCGGCCTTCCGTGCCACGTGCGGCGCGTCGATCACCATCAGCTTGGTGTTTGCGTTCAGCGTCTGTTTTTTCAGAATCTGATACACTGAATTTCGTACCTCCTTGCGTTTGTCGCATCGAACACTTCTATTATACTGTCAATGCCTGTCAAACGCAAGGACAAAAACGGCCGGGAAACAAGTTATTTTGTCATGTTGCGGCAATTTCGGACACAAATGGCGGGAAATAGGATGGCGTTTTAGTAATTCAGCACAATGCCGTCCCCGGAAACATAGCCCTCGGTTGTATCATAACGCACAACATACCAGCTGCCGTACCGTCCATGCACGGCAAGCTGCGCGCCGTCCGGCGCGCGGCCGGCGCAGGGCGCGGCGGGGAAGGGGGCGGCAAGAATGGGAAGCCCCTGTGCATCCGTCTCGACCGTGGCGGTGCGCACGCGCGGGGCGCGCAGGCAGTCGGCCAGCGAGAGCACGGCGCCGCGCACGATCGCATCAATCGGGCCGGCGGGCGCGGCATCCTGCTGCATGGTGATGGGATATGTATGGCTCATGGCAGATTACCTCCTGTGGGATGATGTCGCTGTCAGGCTATGCCGGACGGGCGGCGGCGGACACAGTTTCCGGCGGAATATCCAAACGGACGGGCAAATTTTACACTTTTTCGGTCAGAATACACTTGCATTTTCAAACATGGGCCTGTATAATAATAAACATGCTTGAAAGACGGCTGTAAAGCCGCAATTTTGGGAGGAGAGAAATCATTATGAAGAAGCTTTCTATTGCCATGCTGAGCATGGTGCTGGCGGGCTCGATGCTGCTGACCGGCTGCGGCGGCGGCAATACCCAGTCTGCCGATGACACGGCATCCGACACCACTGAGCAGAGCGAAACCGCGGAGAACACCGAGGGCGGCGTGCTGCGTATGGGTACCAACGCGACCTTCCCGCCGTACGAGTATGTAGACGAGAACAACGAGGTTGCCGGCATTGATGCGGATATTGCGGCGGCTATCGCCGACAAGCTCGGGATGGAGCTCGAGATCACCGATATGGCGTTTGACTCGCTGATCCTGGCGCTGCAGTCCGATACGATCGATATTGTGCTTGCTGGCATGACGGTTGACCCGGAGCGCGCGGAGAGCGTCAACTTCACCGATTCCTATGCAACCGGCGTACAGGTCATCATCGTTCCGGAAGACTCGGACATTGCGTCCCCGGATGACCTGGAGGGCAAGAACATCGGCGTGCAGACCGGCACCACCGGCGACCTGTACTGCACCGAGCAATACGGCCAGGAATACGTCAAGCAGTTTGACAACGGCCCGCTCGCTGTGGCGGCGCTGCTGAACGGCCAGATTGACTGCGTTGTCATCGACAATGAGCCGGCCAAGAACTATGTGGCTGCCAACCAGGGCCTGAAGATCCTCGAGACGGCGTATGCAAACGAAGAGTATGCCGCGGCGATCGCCAAGGATAACACCGAGCTGTATGACCAGGTCAATACCGCGATCCAGGAGCTCAAGGCGGACGGCACGATCGACTCCATCATCGAGAAGTATATCCCGGCCGAGGGCAGCAGTGAGGATGCAGCTGCGTAAGCAAAGGGATGCAACAGAAAAGGGACGGCGCGTGCCGCCCCTTTTCTTCCGTTATACAGAAAGGGGATAAGCGGTGAGTATTCTCACAATGGAAACTTGGTTGGCGACAGTGCCGGGCTGGGTTCTTTCCCTGCCGGAAAGCCTGCAGACCCTGCTGTTCCAGCTCTACCAGACCTTTATCTATCAGGACCGCTGGACCTGGTATGCAGACGGTCTGAAAATCACATTTATCGTAACGCTTGGCGCGCTGATCCTCGGCGTGATCATCGGTATGCTGATTGCAGTTGTCCGCACGGCGCATGACTCCCAGCGCGTTGGCAAGCACAATCCGGTTCTGGGGCTGCTCAACGCGGTCTGCAAGGTTTACCTGACGGTAATCCGCGGCACGCCGATGATGGTGCAGCTGCTGATCAGCTGCTTTGTCATCATGGTGCCGAAAGACGATACCGGCCGCCTGATCTGCGGCATTGTCACGCTGGGCATCAACTCGGGCGCGTATGTTGCCGAGATCGCGCGCAGCGGCCTGATGTCGATCAGCGCGGGCCAGATGGAGGCGGGCCGCTCGCTCGGCCTGAATTACCGCCAGACCATGTGGTACATCATCATCCCGCAGGCGATCAAGAACATCCTGCCTGCGCTCGGCAACGAGATGATCACCCTGCTCAAGGATACCTCGTTGGTGTCGGTCATCGCGCTGCGCGACGTGACCAAGCAGGCCCAGAACATCGTTGCCAATACCTATACGCCGTATGTCCCGTATATCAGTCTTGCGGTGATTTATCTGGTGATCGTCATTATCCTGACCAAGCTGCTCGGCATTTTCGAAAGGAGGCTGCGCGCAAGTGATCGACGTTAAAAATCTGCAGAAGGCCTTCGGCGACCATGTGGTGCTGAGCGGCATCAACGAACATATCGACAAAGGCGAGAAGGTTGTAATCATCGGGCCGTCCGGCTCGGGCAAATCCACCTTCCTGCGCTGCCTCAACCTGCTCGAGGAGCCGACGGGCGGCGACATCATCTTTGAAGGGCAGAACATCACCTCCAAGCAGACGGATATCAATCTGGTCCGCCGCCGCATGGGCATGGTGTTCCAGCAGTTTAACCTGTTCCCGCACCTGACGGTGCGCGAGAACATCAAGCTCGCGCCGGTCAAGCTCAAAGTCATGACCGACGAAGAGGCGGACAAGCGCGCGATGGAGCTTTTGGCGCGCGTCGGCCTGCCGGATAAGGCGGACAGCTACCCGATTCAGCTTTCGGGCGGCCAGCAGCAGCGCATTGCAATCGCGCGCGCCCTGGCGATGAACCCGGATGTGATGCTGTTTGACGAGCCGACTTCTGCACTCGACCCGGAGATGGTCGGTGAAGTGCTGGAAATCATGAAGGAGCTCGCGGACGAGGGTATGACCATGGTCGTGGTCACACACGAGATGGGCTTTGCGCGCGAGGTCGGCACCCGCGTGCTGTTCATGGACGGCGGCAACATCGTCGAGCAGAACGAGCCGCATGAATTTTTCTCCAACCCCCAAAACCCGCGCCTCAAGGACTTTTTGTCCAAGGTGCTGTAAAAAACATAAAGAGGGCGCTGTGGCGCCCTCTTTTTCGTGGTGCGCCCGGCGGCGCACGTTTCTAACGGGTGAAAGACCCGAGTCCGCCCGGTAGTGGGAAGGACATAGCCGAAG
>NZ_CALWUM010000021.1 GCF_944384765.1 uncultured Agathobaculum sp.
CAGGGGTGCTGCCCTCACCGGTGCCAGGGGTGCTGCCCTCACCAGTGCCAGGGGTGCTGCCCTCACCGGTGCCAGGGGTGCTGCCCTCACCAGTGTTAATGATGTTGTCATCACCCTCGTCGCTATCGCCGTCAGACGGCTGCTCTACATCCGGTACATCCGGCACTTCTTCAGTCTGCGCTTCCTTCAGCTCAAAAATTTCTGTATCCAGCGCATCCGCATCCAGCGCCGCTTTTTCCTCGGCGCTGAGCATGATCTGCACTTCTGCTGAGGTTTGTTCTCCGGTCAGCTCCGCGTACAGATTGACCGTGGCACTGCTTCCATTTTCAGTCGCCCCCGGTTCCCATTTGATCGTGACCGGGCCGTCGTCCTCCACCGCGTATGCCACTGCGGAAAACGGAAAAACCGTCACCAGCATCACGGCTGTCAGTACAGCGCCTGTAATTCTTTTTCCCTTCTTGTATACTGCCGAGTGTTTCATATGCTCCCTCCTGTGACTCCTGACCACTGCGGCTTGGCCGGCGAAAAAACAGCTAGGGTCCGGAACCCGGCCGGGCTGTCTCGGGCGGTTTCCCGCCGCGATACAGTTTCGCCCGCCTTGTCTTTTTGTCTAATATTCACAATAATAATGCAATAATATCGTAAATTTTGTGAATATAGATAGAGCTATTTTATTCTATTTTATACCAATGGTATGCGAAAATCCAGAAGGAAAATATCAAAATTTTTATTATGTATTTATGTACAATAGATAATTTTTACCATATTAAAAGGATGATTTCCACAAGGGAAATCATCCTTTTTGCTCAATTCGTTATTTAATTGTCCGTTTTTTGGCTATTTTGTCGAATTTTAGTTGGTTTTCTGATTTTTTAAATCAGGCTGCCACTGTATATCCGTCGGACGCCGTCACACAGGCGGCCAATGTCGTTGCGGCCGCGTTGCGGTTGGACACTTCGCGCGTCATATCCACCAGCTGCCAAGCGCCTTCCGCATAAACCATATTCCAGGCATGGTAGCTGCCGTTCACATAGCCGCGCACGATCACGCAGGGCACGCCCTGGCTGCGGCACATCGCTGCAAACAGTGCGGAGAAATCATAGCAAACGCCCGTGCCCGACGCAAGGGTCTTGTTGGTATCCGGCACATAATTCTTGATCTGGCCCGCTGCGACCTGCGCGCCGAAGGCCTTATCATAAGTAAACCGTCCTGCGATGTAATTGTGGATCGCCACAATCTTGTCCGTATCCTTCGTCAGGCCCGCGCAAAGCGCAACCGCCGTGCGGCCTACTGCGTCATCCGCTGCAAAGGTGATCTCATCCGTGCTGACCAGATACGGCGCCATCTCATCGGTGAGCGCAACCTTGACCGAGGTGCTCTCAACCTTCTTATACTTTGTACCGGTCGTATTGCGGTACAGGGTGATGGTATAGTCGCCGTCGCCCTCTGTGAAGGCATAAGCTGCCGCATCGCCGGGCTGATAGGTATAGTAAGCCGTCTGTGCGCCGTGCGTCACACCGACCTTCATCTTCACGTTCTCCTGCGCGCTGTAGTTGACGGTAAAGTAACCGTCCGACGCTGTTGTGGTGTCAATCGCCGTGCCCGCGGCCAGTGCGCCCGGCACTGCAAGAGAAAACATCATTACAATTGCCATAAAAAGGCTAGCAAAACGAACCGTTCTTCTCATAACGGCATCTCCTTTCGGCAACTGGCTGCCATACCCTTACGGGGTTAGGCCCTCTAGCTTTGCGTCACAGCCTTTCGACTGCTTTGCTATTATCGTTTGAGTGCCGGAAAGACGGCTGTTTTTCGCCTTCCTGCGCTCATTTTTTTGGTTGTTTTCTAATTTTGGGCAGAAAAATAGATCCTGTTTCGGTAACTGGCTGCCGTGCCCTTGCGGGGTTAGGCCCTTTAGCTTTGCGTCACAGTCTTTCGGCTGCTTTGCCGTTTCGTTCGGAATCTTTTCGAACAATCCATATTCTTTTACGTAAATAGTATAGTGCAATACCCGCTTTTTGTCAATCGAAATTTTTAATTATTTGTCGATTTTTTGCGCTTCCTGTCGTACCGGGTCATTGCAGGACCGGAGGGAAGCCCCTGTCCCCTCCGGTTTTCCGCACTTCCTGCCCCTTGTCATGCACCGGTCTGGCAGGTGACGCTGCACACCTCCTCCGCGGCGAGCAGGCACTGCATACCGCGCAAGGTCACGTCCTGCGGCGCGCGCAGAACGATATCATAACAGATGCCGCCGTCCTCCCCGCGCTCGGCCGTGCTTTGCAGCACATGGATATGGTGCCGGTTGATAAAATCGGTGAACTGCGCTGGAAAACCGCAGCCCTCCGCAACCGTGAACTGCAGCCGGCTGGTCTGTCCATTTTCCGCCCCCGTACCGACCCGGTGCATGACGATTTGCAGCACCGCCACCACCGCGGTGGCAAAAAAGCCCACGACCAGCATGCCCGACCCGATCGCCAGTCCGATGCCCGCGGTCGCCCAGATGCCTGCGGCCGTGGTCAGGCCCTTGATCGTGTTGCCGTGCTTGAAAATCACGCCCGCGCCCAAAAAGCTGATGCCGCTGACCACCTGCGCGGCCACGCGCGCGGGGTCCGCGCCGCGCGTGCCGTTGAACACTATACCGGCCGCGTCAGTCAGGTCGGCAAAGCCGTATTTGGATACGATCATCAGCAGGGCCGCCGCGCAGCACACGATCATATGCGTGCGGATGCCCGCCTCCTTGAGGCGGCGGCTGCGCTCGATACCAATGCACGCGCCGCACAGGCAGGCGGCCAGAATGCGAAAAAAGAAGTCCAGGTTCTGCCAGAGGGAAAACTGGCTGTTGAGATAAGCGGTCAACGTCATATGCTCCCTCCTCCCTGTTTCATGCCGCGCCGCGGTTTGGGACGGCCCGGACGGCGCCGTCGGCTGCCGGGACAGGCACGGTGCGCCGTCTGACCGGCGGGTTCCACATGCGGCAGGTAAAGCTGCAGCGCCGCCTGCATAGGCAGCGTGCCGTAGATACCGTACATTTCCTGTTCCCTGTACATATCCTCATCTCCTCTTGCTTTTCCCCAGCGGTTTGTGTATAGTACCAGTATAGAAGCAAAGCCCCATCATGTAAAATTAGATTTTTACCACCTGTATATAACGTTTTATTATAGGAGGCTGCTATGCTCGATCCCAAGCTCTACTCACTTTTGCAGGTTTATGAATGCGGCAGCTTTATGGCAGCGTCCCGCAAGCTGTCGATCACCCAGCCTGCGGTCAGCCACCACATCAAGGCGCTCGAGGAGGAACTGGGCGTCACCATCTTCGACCGGCGCGGTGGCAAGGTTATTTTGACGCGCGAGGGCGAGGAAGTCATCCAATGTGCGCGCAAAATGCTGGGTTTATACCGCAATCTGCAGCAGGACCTGCGCGACCGCAAGCAGCGCCTGTCCCATCTGACCATCGGCGTCACCCACACTGCGGAAAGCAATCCCATTGCCGAGGCGCTGGCCCATTACTGCGCGCAGAACGACCATGTGATGATTAAAATGGTCACAGGCACCATAAAAAATCTTTATAATAAACTGAAGTCCTATGAAATAGATTTGGCCATTGTCGAGGGGCGGATCGCGGACCCTGCCATCCGTTACCTGCTGATGGATACGGATTATCTGGTGCTCGCGGTGTCGGTGAGTCATCCCTTTGCCAAGCGCGGCATGGTCACGCTGGACGAACTGAAAAAGGAGCGCATGATCCTGCGACTGCCCAACTCGGGCACGCGCAACCTGTTCACCGCCCACCTGGAGAGCAACAACCTGAGCCTGAGCGAGTTCAACGTCATCCTCGAGCTGGACAACATCGCTACCATCAAGGATCTGATCCGCCGCGATTTGGGCGTGTCCATCCTGCCCAAGAGCGTGTGCCTGGATGAGCTGAAAAAGAAAAAGATCGCCGTGCTGCCGGTTGAAAACCTGAGCATGGTGCGCGAGATCAACATCGCCTATCAGAGCGATTTCACCCAGATGGATATGCTGCATGACATTGTCAGCTGCTACCGTGAAACCCTGCGCCACTACCAGTAAGGCGCCGCCGGGGTGTTTCCCAAGGGGGAAGCACCCCGGCTTTTTGCTGTCGGCCGTTTCCTTACTTTTCCTGTTCATGAATGCCGTCTTTGGGTCCATCCAGCCCGCTCGTCTTTCCAGTTTTATGTGTAAAAAATCCGTTAAAGCCGTGTATTTTCCCTTAATTTACGGTCAAAATAGTAAGAGAAATCCCAAATAGCAGAATTGTTAAATTATTCACGATAACCAAAAATCAGCTTTTTTTCTAACAAATCATTGTTAATTTTTTAACCATAAAATGATAGCCAGTGCAGCCAATGTGTTATAAAATAAAACCATGAGCAAACAGGCTTTGCTGCAAGGAAAGGAGTTTTCAACACATGGAACAGAACACCTGTGCTGTATGCGAAGAAAAAGGCGCATTGACAGACGAGTTGCTGCGTAAAATGGACGCCTACTGGCGTGCCGCGAACTATCTGGCTGCCGGACAGCTTTATCTGCTGGACAACCCGCTGCTGCGGGAGCCCCTGACCATGGATCAGGTCAAGAAAAAGATCGTCGGCCACTGGGGCACCGTACCCGGCCAGAACTTTGTTTATGTACACCTCAACCGCGCCATCAAGCGCTATGATCTGGATATGATCCTGCTGTCCGGCCCGGGCCACGGCGGCAACTTCTTTGTTGCCAACACCTATCTGGAGGGCACTTACAGCGAGGTCTACCCCAACGTTAGCGAGGACACCGAGGGCATGAAGCGCCTGTTCAAGCAGTTCTCGTTCCCGGGCGGCATTGCCAGCCACGTTGCGCCCGAAACCCCGGGTTCGATCAACGAAGGCGGTGAGCTCGGCTATTCGATCGCGCACGCGTTCGGCGCGGTATTCGACAACCCGGACCTGATTGCGGCTGTAACGGTCGGCGACGGCGAGGCGGAGACCGGCCCGCTGGCGACCTCCTGGCAGTCCAACAAGTTCCTCAACCCGATCACGGACGGCGCGGTACTGCCCATCCTGCACCTGAACGGCTACAAGATCTCTAACCCGACCATCTTCTCCCGCATCTCGCACGAGGAGCTGCAGAAGTATTTTGAGGGCTGCGGCTGGAAGCCGTACTTTGTTGAGGGCGACGACCCGATGACCATGCACCGCAAGATGGCCGAGACGCTCGACCAGGTCATCGAGGAGATCCTCGCCATCCAGAAGCACGCGCGCGAGACCGGCGACGCCACCCGTCCGATCTGGCCGATGATCGTGCTGCGCACCCCCAAGGGCTGGACTGGCCCCAAGGTGGTGGACGGCCAGCAGATCGAGGGCAGCTTCCGCGCACATCAGGTGCCGATCATGATGGATAAGCCCGAGCACCTGCAGATCCTGAACGACTGGCTGCACAGCTACCATCCGGAGGAGCTGTTCGATGAGAACGGCCGCCTGATCCCCGAGTTGCGCGAACTCGCGCCCAAGGGCAACCACCGCATCGGCGCCAACCCGCACGCCAACGGCGGCCTGCTGCTGCGCGACCTGCGCCTGCCGGACTTCCGCGACTACGCGCTCAACGTACCGGCGCCCGGCGCGGTCGAGGGCCAGGATATGATCGAGCTGGGCGCGTATGTACGCGATGTGTTCAAGCTCAACGCGGACAGCCGCAATTTCCGTGCCTTCGGCCCGGACGAGACCATGTCCAACCGCCTGTCCCACATTTTTGAAGTCACTAACCGCGACTGGAACGCGGAAAAGCTCGACTCGGACGAGTTCCTGGCAACCGATGGCCGCGTGATGGACAGCATGCTCTCCGAGCATATGTGCGAGGGCTGGCTGGAAGGCTATCTGCTCACCGGCCGCCACGGCTTCTTTGCCAGCTATGAGGCGTTCATCCGCATCATCGACTCGATGGCCGCGCAGCACGCCAAGTGGCTCAAGGTGTGCAACCAGCTGCCCTGGCGCCAGAAGATCGCATCGCTCAACCTGATCCTGGCCTCCAACGTATGGCAGCAGGACCACAACGGCTTCACCCATCAGGACCCCGGCTTCCTCGACCACATTGCCAACAAGAAGGCGGACGTCGTGCGCCTGTACCTGCCGCCGGATGCCAACTGCCTGCTTAGCTGCTTTGACCACTGCATCAAGAGCCGCAACTATGTCAACGTTATCGTGGCGAGCAAGCATCCGCGCCCGCAGTGGCTGACCATGGAACAGGCGGTCAAGCACTGCACTCAGGGCATCGGCATCTGGGATTGGGCATCCAACGACCAGGGCTGCGAGCCGGACGTCGTCATGGCGTGCTGCGGCGAGACCCCGACGCTCGAGACCCTCGCAGCGGTATCCATCCTGCGCGAGGAGCTGCCCGAGGTCAAGGTGCGCGTGATCAACGTGGTCGACCTGATGAAGCTGCAGCCGGCCAACGAGCACCCGCATGGCCTGACCGACGCGGAATACGACATGCTGTTCACCAAGGACAAGCCGATCATCTTCGCGTTCCACGGCTATCCGACTCTGGTGCATGAGCTGACCTACCGCCGCCACAACCGCCACCTGCATGTGCGCGGCTACAAGGAGGAAGGCACGATCACCACGCCGTTCGACATGCGCGTGCAGAACGACATCGACCGCTTCCACCTGGTGCAGGACGCGCTGCTGCGCCTGCCGCAGCTGGGCAACCGCGGCGCTTACCTGTATCAGAAGATGAGCGACAAGCTGGTTGAGCACAAGCAGTATATCACGGAGTACGGCATCGACATGCCCGAGATCCGCGACTGGAAATGGCACAACTGAGATCTGTTTTCGCGACAGATATCTTTGATATGAAAGGGCCGGCAGGCGGGATAATGTCCCCGCCTGCCGGCCCTTTTGATCTGCACGCTGTGGCCGTCAGGAGCGCGCATATTCATCGCTTGTCCGCGGCGCATGGGTTTCACGCTGCCGACCGGCACAGCGGCGAGACACGGCCGCTGCCCTTTTAGGCGTTGAATAAACTGCGTTCACACAACCGAGGATTTTCTTTAATAATACCAACTGAACAAACAGCACTTTAGTCTATAAACTTGTTTCTTTAATTGTATAATGAATTAACTAAAGTACGCAGGAGGAAATTCTAATGAGCGAAATGGAAAATTAAAGCACGAGGCACATCGACAGAGATAGGCAACAGCGATACAGGAACGCGGAAGCAGCGGCTTGGCCACAAGCACTGGTGCAGTGAAATCGGAGTAGTCGCAAAGACATCCATGTTCTTGTTCACGGATGTGTGACGGACAGGTGTCTGGTATAAATACTTTCAGCAGCAAAAGATTTAATATTGGTTGACAAGTCAATCGCAGAGTGCTATGCTATAAATCGCGGTTAGTCATAGCTAACTAATGCGAAAAGAGGAAATTAGTGGATATCCCCCCTTTTTTTGAAATAAAAGTGTATGTTTGAATACGAGTTAGCATAAACTAACCAAATGCATTTTTAGGAGGGTTAAATTTGAAACAAAACAGTGGCATGTCACCATAAAAAGGGTGCAACAAAGCAGACCGTCGGATAAGCGGTCGAAAACGAAGGTAGCTGGCTGGCTATCCAGATGTAGGCACGGGAGCAAAATTTGAAACAATAAAGCTCATTCGAGCAAGCATCTTGAAGGCTTTCTCCTGAGAGATCTGACGGGACATAGAAGACTTAAGTTTATAGGCTCTATGTACTGCTCATTGGTGCTTGAATGGGTGTCCGCTGACTTATAATGAAGCGCGGTTGCAAACTGCTCACCGCACCTACCTCTTCATACTCTACAGTTTATCTGCCTTCGTAACAATTTATCAAATAACTCTCTACAGCGAAAGCGCCAACCTTGTTTCATTTCTCGTTGGTGTCTTTTTGCAGAAAGGTATGGTTGTAATGAAAAAGAAAAGTGCTATTGCCATAGCACTGGCAGCAACTTTATTGTTGCCAACCAACGCATATGCTCTGAGTGTATCGGACTTTTCGGATTTCCCGTCAGATTGGTCCACACAGGCATTGACAAATGCAGTGAATAACGGACTTCTGAACGGTACGGATGGACGAATCAACGCTTCCGGTATGCTGACAAGGGCCGAAATGGCGGCGATTGTAAACCGCGCCTTTGGGGCGATCAACTCTGCCTCACTTGCAGATTATACAGATGTATCTCCGGATACATGGTACTACGAGGACATGGCAAAAGCTGTACAGATGGGGACTTTTCAGGGGTCGAATCATCGCCTGAATCCGACCGACCCGATTACACGTGAGCAAGCTTTCGCTGTCCTGGCACGTGCTTTTCTGTTGGAAGATGGGGATGTCTCTGCGCTTAACTCATATGCTGACAGAGCAGAGGTTTCTTCGTGGGCATATGGCAGTATGGCGGCGATGATTGAGAACGGATATGTGCATGGTGCTGGCAACCAGTTAAACCCCAAGGACAATATCACGCGAGCAGAATTTGCACAGGTAATGGATAATATTGCTCAATCTTACGTATCTCAAACCGGAACGGTATCGCAGGATACGGAGGGAAATGTTATTGTCCGAGCACCGGGAGCAACGCTGGAAAATATGACGGTGAATGGTGACCTTGTGCTGGCGGATGGCATCGGTACAGGAGATGCCACGCTCAATTCGGTTACCGTACACGGTCGGATAATCGTTCGGGGCGGCGGCATACAGTCCATTCACATGAATCAGTGCGTTGTAAATGAAGGCGTCGTGCTGGCCAACCCCAGTGGTGCCACTCGCTTTGTATTGTCTGATAACGAAATACCGGTGCTTGAGACACGGACGGATGCAGTTATCGACGGTGATGCCAGCAATGTAACGGTTATGGCTGAATCGTCTGTGAATGTACAAAGCGGCGAAATCGAGACGCTGACTATTGCAGCGGAGGCAACAAATGCAATTATTACGGTTGCAGATAATGCCACCGTTTCGACCATCACGGTAAATGCTAGCGGTGTTTCCGTGCGTGGTGACGGCAATGTAAATGACGTGCATGCTAACGCGGATGATATTGCAATCACAACGTCTGGCACTCGCGTAACAGCTGCGGCAGACACACATGGTGTCACAGCAGCCGGCGTTACGGTTGAGGGCGGCAAAACGGCGACAATCAACAGCAGCAGCACCGGCGTAATCGCCAATAGCGGCTCTTCTTCCGGTTCCGGCAGCAGCAGCGGCTCTTCGGGCGGTTCCTCTTCGGGCTCCGGCAGCAGCAGCGGCTCTTCTTCCGGCTCCGGCGGCAATGGCGGCTCTTCGGGTGGCTCGTCTGACGAAGGCAGCGGCAACTCCCCTGACGGTGGGGAAGGCACAGTGCCGGAGGAAATTCAGTTGGTCAACCCTGAGCAGACTGAACTGGTGGACCTGGGCTGGAGCCAGTATGTGGCGGTTCAGTTTACGGCTGGCAACAGCCTTGCAAACTGTACTTTGACGGTTGACGGCACGGATGTGACACACGCATTCACCCCGGTAACGGATGATGGATCGATTGTCAAATGGGAGGTTTCTTCACTCAATCCGGCAAAACTGACTGTGACCAAAGATGATCAAAACCAGACCGTTACGCTCAGTGAGAATACGACTCCGACCACGCCGCAGC
This sequence comes from uncultured Agathobaculum sp., assembly GCF_944384765.1. GTDB lineage: Bacteria > Bacillota > Clostridia > Oscillospirales > Butyricicoccaceae > Agathobaculum. The sequence continues at coordinate 9,627 of NZ_CALWUM010000021.1, forward strand.
TGGTGCAGGATACAGCTCCGGCTTATATGATTGCGCATGGCCCGCTGGCGTATTGGGACTATTACCTGACCAACTATGACGACGACGGCAACCTGCGTGTGGAGCCTGCAAAAACCACGTTCAGCCTGTCGCATGATGACGTGTCGGATGTGCCCGCATTTTATTCGCCTGATGCAGAGCTGAGAGAAGGATCCGGATGGGGAGAAGTCCAGGGTGAAGTGGTTGTCATGTTCAACTACAATACCGATGCGGAAAAAGCGTGGTTTGACGCGATCCCGGATAATCAGGCACAAACCGTTCAGCTTGTATCCTATGACAGCAACAAGACAACCATCAATGACAGCCTGACTTATGAAAAGCAGGCAGGCCTGTCGCATGGGGAAGGCCAAGTTGGCGAAATTACCGTGCCGCTTGGTCAGGATAATTTCCGTTCCAATGGCCGCTATTATATTCGTATCCGTTCGGATGGACATGATACGGCCCTTGTGCCAATCCATGTGGTCAATGAAAAGGCGCCTTCGCTTAAGCTAAGCGGCTCGGGCACCATCCAGTCCGGACAGAATATCCGTTTCCAGATCGAAGACATGACGTTTGGCATCACAAATCCAACCTATGCTGCAGAACTTAAGCGTCCGGACGGCGAGACGGTATCGCTGGAAATGATAACAGACTGGTATCAGATCGGCGATCAGCTGACGCTTTACAATGATGTTGCTGCGGAAAATGGCCGCAACAATATTCCGTATAACGGCAGCTATACATTGACAGTGCATTCGAATGGCTTTAAGGATATGTCTATCACCTTCTCGGTAACCGGCGGTGAGGATTTGCCGCAAAAGAATGTTCTGACAGGAGTGGATGCGATCTCGCGCGCAACCGGCGGCAGTGTGTCCGGCGACGGAAGCAGCAGCGGCGGCGGCTCGATATCCGCAAATCTGAAATTTGACGCAGATCTGCTTATCAACGCCAAGGTTCTTACAGCGCTCGGCGTTGAAAATGAAGCTGCGCAGGGCATCAACGATCGATGGGAATACGAAATGGCCGGCTGGGATTCTGTATGGACCGAAGACGGGAATGACTATGACTGGAATGACTATATTACCGCAGTCAGCAATGCGCGGAACGTGGGGGATTATCTGACCTTCGCAGAATATACCGAGACTGCAAAACAGGATCAGAGCGGGACGCCGTATGCGATCAAGGCTGTGCTGGAGGATAATCTGCTCGGCGACATCCAGTATAATGGGGAATGGGCGGGCCTGACACCGCCTACCCTGCAGCTCACAAATGAGGATGGAACTCCGATCAGCGCTGTAACAGAAGACAATGACGCGATACTTGTGTCAGATGACCCAGCATATTTTTCTGCACTTGAGCGTATCAACATCAACGGCAACTCACAGGATCTCTCGAATGAGCTCTATCAAGTTGACGGTAACCGGCTGACAATTGACAGCAGCGCATTGACTCTTGGCGAGCGCAATGCCGTAACACTGTATGTCGAGGGGTATAAGGCCAACCGCCTGAGTATTCTGTATCAGAAGGATCTTGAGCAGAATCTCACCCTTTCGACTAACCAGACCGCTTATGAACGCGGTAGCAATGTTGTCATCACAGTTAACAACTCCGAAGGCGATTTTCTCGAGCACCTGACCAAGGTTACACTGCATAAGCCGAGCGGCAGCACGAGTTTGGTAAGCAAACAGGGTGTGCAGTCCAACACAGAATACTATGAGGTAAGCGGTAGTGTATTGACGATTGTTGACACAAACGGCACGCTGCTGAATGAAAATGGCAGCTATACAGTCACGCTGGAAGCATCGTATTACAATCAGCTCACAACGCCGGCATTCACTGTACAGGGGCAGCAGAAGGCTGCGCCGCAGCCAGGGAGCGGTTATAAGGCAGACGAAAATTTTGTGTTGGTGTTTGATTCGGCGCCTTCTGATTGGAAAAATGGCATTTCCGTGACGGTTAATGGCGAGCCGTATACCCAAAATACAGATTGGCCTTTCTCCGTATCAGCCGGCAAATTTGAGTGGAACACGGGTGCATATGGCGGCGATGAGCTTACACTTCACAGCAGCGCATATGGAGACGGAGAAAATACAGTTATCTTGTCAGCTGCCGGCTATGAAACCCTGACGGTGAAGGTTAACGGCAAAACCGGAGCAATCATCACGGACGAATCGGATGCACAGGATCCGGAACCGGAAGAAAAACAGACGCCGCCGGCATTGAGCAAAGTTGAAAAAAACAGTGATTTATTTGATACATATTATCGGGTGTCTTTTGAGGGCGACTGCGAAGCATATCTCACTGCGCTGGTTGACGGGAAGGGCACTGTAACGGTCAACGGCGAGGAATGCTCAAAAGTATTTATGTTTTTGGGCGGAATGGGATACAAGATCAGTGATGATCCGTATGGCATTCCCACTTATCTGGACTTTTCCGAGGATTGCTTCAGCACAACAGGAAATACGGAGGTAGTCATCTCCGTTGAAGGCTACACAGACCTGAAGTTTACGGTTGATCAAAATGGTCAACTCGCTGCGGGCAGCACGGCTTCCGATGAAAGCAAGGGGCAAGACGTCCCTGCATATACTTGGGAGTATAATAGTTTTCTAATATGGGGCGGCCATAAATTGTATTTCGATAGGACGGGAGCTTCTGAGGAACCTGCTCGAGCCTATCTGTCCGCAGTAAACTCGGTTCAGGTCGGTGCAGTGGAATATACCAAAGCAGCAGGATATAGTTTGGGAGACAATCAGTATAAAATTGAAAAAGACGGAACCGAAAAATATCTCGAGCTGTCTGACAGCGGATTCAGCGAGACAGGAAACACAACAATTACAGTTAAAGCTGAAGGCTATCAGGACCTGGTGTTGATTGTCAATACAAGCGGGGAGCTGATTGAAGCGTAAGACGTAAATTCGCAGGATGTACCGAAAGGAGAAGCATTACTGTGGAGTAGACACGCAATGTAGGAAAATTTAAGGCCACTCCGGAAAAGAAATCACCGGGGTGGCCTTATTAGTAAGTTGTTGCAGTTTTTCGTATCAAGGCTTGCAGATTGTCGGGCTAAACGGACACCTGTGCCATAATCGGCGGACGACTAGAGACATAATCGGCGGACAAGCAAGGACATATTAACCGGACAATATTGATTGAGAAGGCATGGCTTTCGATAATACCGAAATGCCGGCCGGCAGGGCAGAGTGTCCTCTGCTCTACCGGTCCTCAATGCTGTCCGCTTAATATGGCCCGGCCTGTCCGGGAAATTTGGCCCTGCTGTCCGCAGAAAGTGGTAATCTGCAAGGCTCAATCAAAAGTAGTAAATAGATGGTAGGATGGTAGCTATTGATTACTGTTTACGCAGCAAAAAACTTTAGAATTTAGACTGTTTTGGCAGTGCTACAGGCAATTTATAATGTCATATCGTTGCGCGCGTTGATTTAATCAATTTTTTCATAAAAACAATGCCCGGGCGTTTTCTCTTGCGCCCGGGCATTACCGCTTGTATTCTTCCTGATCAAAAGGGGATTGATCCGTCCTCGGGTCTGGGTATATATCTTTTGCCGATTGATCGACGAAAAGCTTGCTCCTTTCTGCGAAAAAGCCACAAATTGTTTACAAAATTAATTGCGGAAAATGGTTTACAAACATTTGTTCGCATGCTATAATATAGAAAATAAAAAATACGGCAGCGTATGGGGGCTGCAACCCCCACACGCCTGCGCAGGTGATAGTGGCACCTACACAACGGAATTCTCCGCACCGTGAAATCAGTATACCCTTTTTTATGCTTCTTGGCAAGATGGATACCGTTTTTTCGGGGCGTGTTTCACGTTTATTTTTCGACCCCCTCCGTACCGTGTAGGCAACAAGCCCTGCACGGTATTTTTTGTTTTGATGTAATATTTCACTCATCTAAACAAAGGAGGATAATTATGACTACATTACTGCACCCGGAATATCACACGATCACTCGTCGCCTGTACCCGACCACCGAGCAAAAACTCCAGCTCGCCGCCCAGTTTGACCTGCAGGACCGTGCGTTCAACGAATGGGCCGATTTGGCGAACAACGGCGTGTTGCAGGGCAAGAGCTATGAGACCATTCAGCGCGAGATCGAAGCGCATCTGATCCCCACCGACCGCCGCGAGGATCGCTATGCGTTATGTATCACTCGCAGCCATGTGCTGGCGCTGTTGGTACGCTTGACCGCTGGTAAGATCGAAAAGATCCAGCCCCGGCTGCCCGACCGCAGGCAGCGCTCTTTCACTTATGAAACTGTCGGCATCAGCGAATATCATCTGGCGCTTCCTTCGATCGGAACGATCGCGATGACGCATTCGAGTCCACTGCCGCCGAACGAGACGCTCTGCTATGCCAAGGTCTTTGTGGACGACTTCGGCGACAGTTATCATGTCGATCTGGTGACGGCTACTGCCGTGCCGGATGAGGCGCCGTACCCTGTTCCGGACAGCGACTGCTGGCTGGAGCTGCGGGCACCGGGTAAACTGCGCCGCCGTTCTCTTGCAGCCAAGCGGTTTCGTGTTGTCTGCCGCCGGCGGCACACTAAGCCTGCGTATCATGTGGCGATTTGATCACTCACCATGTCATAAAGAAATCATCTACGTACAGCAGCACCCCCACGTCACACCGTGGGGGTGCTTATATTCATTCGCTTTCTTCTATCCGAAACAAACCGGCGACTTCTCAGGACTTCTTCTTGGAAACCCCGACTGATAGCAGGTTGCCTGGCTTCAGTCGGGGTAATTCACTATGGCAGGTGTTGTTTGCCACCTCATCTGCAAATGGCTGGATAGTAAGAAGTAATAGGTAGCCAGCCTTGGGTATAAGCCACCCACAACGGAATAGAAAACCCCCGGAGCAATGATCATTCTTGTACTGGGACTTGTCCTTAATCCGTTTTACCCTTTTGGGCAGTTCTGCCTCATCCACTTCACCATCTGACACCCCGGAGTGGATGGATACCATTAAAAGGGGCAGATCATCATTCCCAGGCTCTTTTCTTTCAGCATAAATATCTCCAAAGGTGTACCGTTTCCAATCGGCAGGAACAACCCCCTGCGGGGTTTTGACATATCCTTCCGGCACCTCACCCCAGTGGATTTGCTCGATTCGCTGTTTGATTTCTGGTTTCATAGAATCCCCCATTACCGCTTCAACCGCTTTACATCTGCGGTCAGCTCGTCCACATCGTCCGCCGCTTCCAATGCCCGACGGTGGGCGTCGTACTGCTCATATTGCTCCAGCGCCAGCTTTTCTGCTACTTCCCGCCTTACTGTGCCGAAATTCTCCAAAACCTCCCGGCCGTTAAAGCGTAGGAAATCGCCCAACTTGGTCTCCCAGTCCGCCATGTGCATGGGGTGGTGTCCCTTGGCCTGCAACTCAGCATAGTCCAGATACATATTCACAATGAGATTCAGCGTGCTGATTTCCTCGTGGGTCATGTAGTTCTTCGCCACCGTCACATCGCCCCGGCGCACCTTGGCCCCATTGAACGAGGTGAGTCCCATGTTGTCCTTGGAAGCGTCGGCCCGCTTGGCAATGAGCTCCGGCGCAGTGTGGCCCGTGGCGGCATATTCCAGCTTGTTCTGCACCGACTTGAAGAAGTTCTGGGCAATCTGGCTTTTGCTGTCGTAGTCCACCGAGAGGGCAAAAATCTCCTTGACTTTCTGATACACCCGTTTCTCACTAGCCCGGATATCCCGGATACGCTCCAGCAATTCATCAAAGTAGTCGGCACCGAATTCACGGGGATTGCGCAGCCGCTCATCATTGAGGGCAAACCCCTTCTTCATGTACTCGGTCAGAACGTTACTGGCCCACCGGCGGAAGTGTATGCCCACATTGCTCCGCACTCGATAGCCGACGGCCAGAATCATGTCGAGATTGTAGTAGTCGCGCTCTCTGGTCACCTGCCGGGTACCCTCAGTTTGAACTGTTCGGAATTTCCGAACAGTTGCTTCGGGTTCCAATTCTCCATCTTTGAAAATGTTACTGATGTGCTCACTGACGGAAGACTTGGCTACCTGGTAAAGCTCACACATTGCTTTTTGAGTCATCCAGATCGTATCTTCCTCAAAATAAACATCAATCTTGGTGTCGCCCTTTTCGTTTTGATAAATCAGGATTTTCCCAGTATTCACCAGTTCACCACTCATAATCTCAGCTCCTCCAAATACTTCTTCATCTGTGCCTGCACTTCAGCAAGTTCTGCCTCAATATTAGAGATGTTCCGCTGTACCTCATCAATATCCACCAGTTCTTCTTCCTCAAAGGTATCCACATACCGGGGGATATTCAGGTTGAAGTCGTTCTCTTTGATCTCATCGAAGGAGGCCACATAGCTATACTTATCCTCGTTCTGCCGCGCCTGATAGGCATTGACAATGCGTTCAATATCGCTGTCCCGCAGAATGTTCTGGTTCTTACCCTTTTCAAGGTTCCCGTCCCCAGAGGCGTCGATGAACAGCACATCCCGGCAGGTGCGGTTCTTCTTGAATACCAGGATACAGGCCGGGATTCCGGTGCCATGGAGTAAAACAGGTTGGCAGGGAGGCCAATGACCGCATCCAGCAAGTTCATCTCTACCAGCTGACGGCGAATTTTACCCTCGCTGGCCCCGCGGAATAAAACGCCGTGGGGAAGCACCACTGCCATGCGGCCGTTCTCTGCATCCAGACTGGCCAGCATATGCAGTACAAAGGCGTAATCACCTTTGGAAGTAGGAGGCACACCCCAATCGAAACGGTGGTAGGGATCCAATTCAGCGGACATTTTTTCTTGCCCTTGCTGTCCGCTTCGGCTTCCGACAGGAATCCGCTGTCCCACTTGTCCAGACTGAACGGCGGATTTGCCACCACAACCTGGAACTTCATCAATTTATCATCCTCGACATTCTGAGGATTGGAGAGGGTATCCCCCTGCCAGATCCGGGCGTCATCCACACCGTGCAGAAACATATTCATGGTGCAGAGAGCCCAGGTCTGCGCATTAAGCTCCTGGCCGTAGACGGCCACCTTGCCGCTAGGCACTTTCTTGTATGCCTTCAATAGCAAGCCACCGCTGCCGCAGGTGGGATCGTAGATCCGGTCATTCTCCTTGGGCTGCACCAGAGAGGCCACCAGCTCAGAGACCTGGCTTGGCGTGAAGAACTCGCCTCCCTTCTTTCCAGCATCAGAGGCAAACATGGCAATCATGTACTCATAGGCATCTCCGATGATATCGGCAGAACCCAACTGACTGGGCCGCAGATCCAGACCGTTGAAATCCTCCAAGGTGATTCATTCTCTGGAAAAAGAGTTGGGCCGTTCGCTGCTTGAGCGCGGCTGCTGTGCGGTGTGGCCAGAAGGCGAAGTGGAAGCGACGCTGGACGATCTGTACCGTCTGATGACCCATCTGTGCATGATCGATCATGCCATCATGCGCGTCGGACAGACCGAGATCCGGCACGCAGTCTACGAGCAAGTGCCGCGGCAGGGGTTCTGGTATCCGCAGGTAGCGGAAGGCGCGCCGGTGCGCACCGGTCAGTGCCTCGGGTATTTAACGGATGCCGCGGGACGGCTGTTACAGGAATACCGCGCAGCATTCGACGGGGTTGTGCTCTATTACACGGTGACGCTTGGCGTGCAGGCAGGTGACCCGTTGATCGCCTATGGTACAGGCTGACCGCGACGTGCGCCGGCTGTTCGGCCGCCTTGCCTGCCTCGGTCGGGGGGCTGCTGCTTGTGCTGCTCTCCTCGGTCGATCTGATCATGGTCAGCGGACTGGACGCGGAGGCCGCTGCGGCGGTGGGCGTGTTCTCTCAGCCCAAGCTCGTGCTGCTGTGCGCGCCCCGCGCGTTTTCCGTGGCCGTGACCGTGCGCTGCTCGCATCTGTATGGACAAAAACAGCAGAGTGCGCTTGCGAACAGCCTGAAACAGGCACTGGTGGTCAGCGGGGCATTCCCCACAAAAATCAGCGTCCAAATGGACGCCAAATTTCGTCCCCTTTCCACAGCTCCTACAAAAGTTACAAAAAACCGCCTGTTCTTGCGAACAAGCGGCTTTAACTGGTACGCCCGATGCGATTCGAACGCACGGCCTTTGGAGTCGGAGTCCAACGCTCTATCCAGCTGAGCTACGGGCGCGGGTACAAATGGTATTATACCATCTCCCCTGCGGTTTGTAAAGCGCTGGCTGGCGTTTTTTGCACCGTGTGCACGGAATAACCCCTCAGTGCAGACTGTTTTTCGGCATCTGCGCTGCCTCCTGCGCGGAAAACTCGGTGTTGTCCGGCGTCTGCCGCCGCATGCCGAACTTGAGCAGGATGGGTGTGACGAGCGTGGTCACGATGACCACCAGCACGATCGCCGGGAACAGGCTGGAGTCGATCAGACCCGCCTGCTCGCCTTTCTGCGCCACGATCAGTGCCACCTCGCCACGGGAAACCATGCCCAGGCCGATGGACAGCGAATCATATGCCCGGAAGCCCATGAGCCGCGCGCCCAGGCCGCAGCCAATGATTTTGCTCAGAATGGCGATCACGGTTAACGTGACCGCAAACAGCACTAGCGTGCCGGTCAAGCCTTCCAGATCGGTCTTGATGCCGATGGAGGCGAAAAACAGCGGAGAGAACAGCATATAGCCCAGCACGTTGGTCTTGCTGGCCACATAATCGCGCGTGGCGGACAGGTTGCAGATCACAATGCCCGCGAAATACGCGCCCGTGATATCCGCAATGCCAAAAAAGCGTTCGGCCACATAACTCATCAAAAAGGCAAATACCAGTGCGTAGATGGCAATGCGGCGGTGGTGGTTCCACAGCTGTTCCATCTTGCCAAACACCTTATTCATAATCAGACCGATCACAAGTACGAACACGAAGAACAGCACGATGCGGCCGAACACCAGCAGCGGCTGCACGGTCGGGTCGGTGAACGCAGTCAGAATGGTCAGTACCACAATGCCCAGAATGTCGTCGATGACCGCCGCGCCCAGAATCGCCGTGCCCACCCGGCTTTTCAGCTTGCCCAGCTCGCGCAGGGTTTCGACCGTGATCGAAACCGAGGTTGCGGTCAGCACTACGCCGACGAATGCCGCACGCAGCATATTGAACGGGTCGCTCGGGTCATTTGCAAACAGCAGATAGCAGCCCAGGCCGCCTATCAGCGGCACGATCACGCCGATCACCGCAATGATAAACGAGGCAAACCCGGTCTTTTTGAGTTCCTCCATATCGGTATCCAGACCGGCGTTGAACATCAGGATGATGACGCCGATCTCCGCCGCCTTGACGAGAAAATCGCTCTCGCCGACCCAGCCCAGCACGCTCGGCCCGACCAGCACGCCGGCCACCAGCGCGCCCACGACCTGCGGCATATGTACGCGCTCGGACGTCAGGCCGAACACCTTGGTGGACAGCATGATAATGGCAATCGTCAGCAGGAAATCATAGGACATGGTGATTACCTTCTCTCATTAAAAGAATAATACGGTAGTATTTTACAACTTTTTTCGCATTTGTCCAGTCCGATTAGGTAAAATTAAACAAATCATTGACACAAATCAGCACATTCCATAAATTCCGCACGATTGTTTTGTGCACACCTTCCTGTTTTATCCTATGCACGGCAGCAAAAAAATAAGCGGCGCGGACGCGAGCCCCGAAGGGACACGTCCGCACCGCTCTGTATGCGTTTTGTTATTTATTTCTTTTCCACCTTGGGCGCGCGCTCGTGGATCTCGCGCACCTTATCGATGCCGGCCGTCAGGCGCTCGCGCAGGCCGTCCAAATCTTCCGCCGATACGTTGCGCTCGAGGAACAGCAGCTCGACTGCGTGCATGAGCAGCACCATCTCGTTTGCCGTATCCAGGAACTTGGGGAAGTTGTGCGAGTTCATCGCATTGCGGAACTTCTGGATATCCTTGCGGATAAAGTCCACCACCTGCTGCGGGCCGTCGAAATCGCCGTGCGAGATCGGGTACGGCTCCACGCGCTGGAGGAAATACCGGTTCCGCTTGGTCACATCAAATACATAGGTGACGCGCAGTTCGCTCGAAAGCTCGAACTTCGCAATATACAGAATGCCGTTGCGCACCTCTTTGATCGAGGTCGCACCCATCTGACGCAGTGCGACGTTAATCAGATCGCCGGAAAAACTGCTTGTAATCATATCAATTCCTTCTTTCTCGCCCTACGAACATCAATGGAAGCGGATAAGCAGGTAGACCGTGGAGATCGCGACCGACATCAGCATCATCGGGAAACCAACCTTGGTATACCGTGCAAAGGTGATCGGATGGCCGTGCTTTGCCGAAATACCGGACAGGACGACGTTTGCCGATGCACCGATCAGCGTGCCGTTGCCGCCCAGGCAAGCGCCCAGCGACAGCGCCCACCACAGCGCGGTGACATCCATGCCGTCCGCCTGCATGGCAAGGATCAGCGGGATCATGGTCGCAACAAACGGGATGTTGTCCAGTACCGAGGAGAACAGTGCCGAGCCCCACAGGATGAGCAGCATGAGCAGCATTGCATTGCCGCCGGTTACGTTGACCAGCGCATTGCCCAACAGCGTGATGATGCCCGTCTGCTGCATACCGCCGACCACAACGAACAGGCCGGTGAAGAACAGAATGGTCGACCACTCCACGCCCAGGATAACTTCTTCAATCTCCTGCTTGCCTATCAACATCATTATTGTAGCACTCGCAAGGGCGATGACGCAAGAGTCCAGGCCGATCGAGCTGTGAAAAACAAAACCGATAACGACCAGAACGATCATCACAACGCTCTTGACCAGCAGCGCATGGTCCTTGATAGATTTGTTTTCATCCAGCTGCATGACAGCCGCCATCTTTTCCGGCGCAACCAGCAGCTTTCTGCCAAACATAAAGTAGAAGCACAGGCACAGCGCCGCCATGATGAATACCACTGCAACGCCGGTGTTGGCAACGAAGTCCATAAAGCTCAGGCCCGCCTGCGAACCGATCATGATATTCGGGGGGTCACCGATCAGGGTTGCGGTGCCGCCGATGTTGGAGGCCAGAATCTGCGCCAGCAGGAAGGGCACCGGATCAATACCCAGGATGCCGGTGATTGCAATTGCCATCGGGCCGACCAGCAGCACGGTGGTCACGTTATCCAGGAACGCGGAGAGCGCCGCGGTCAGGATGGTGAACAGCAGCATGATGCGCCACGGATTGCCCTTGGCGATCTTGGCCGCCTTGATCGCCACATATTCAAACAAACCGGAATTACGCACTACCGCGACAAACAGCATCATGCCGATCAGCACGCCGATCGTGCTGAAGTCTATGTAGCTGACCGCCTGGTCCACCGTCAGCACGCGCAGGATGACCAAAAGGACGCCGCCTGCAACGGCCGCAACCGTTCGGTGGATTTTCTCCGAGATGATCGCGATAATAACCAGCAGGAACACGACAACCGACAGAATCTGCATGGTATCCATATTTACTTTCCCCTTTCTCACACGCCCTTGGCACTGCCTGTCCGCCGGCGCGCTTTGCTGAATTTTTTTTACGACATATTATACTCCTCGTTTTCACAAATTTGCAATGTTCAAATCCTCTGGAATTCCCCGCCGTTCGGCACAAACTTTTGTAATTTAGCACGAAAATAGCGTAATATCTTTACGCATTTTTAACAACAGTTCTGATGCATTTCCTGTTTTTTGCTTTTCTTACGGTGCGAAAAAGCAAAAAAACAGGACCCATTCCGAACGGAATGAGTCCTGGTTTTTCGCTGTGAGAAAGCTAACCGAATTAGCCCTGCGAAATCGCGCCTACCGGGCAGGAGCCTGCGCAGGTACCGCAATCGATGCAAGCGTCCGCGTTGATCTCGTACTTGCCGTCGCCCTCAGCAATCGCGCCTACCGGGCACTCGCCCGCGCAGGAACCGCAGCTGATGCATGCGCCACTGATAACATATGCCATTGGTATTGCACCTCCATAAGTATTTTACACAATTATTGTATCACAAGAAACGAAAAAAGCAACAAAAAGCAGAGGTTAGCGCCCGGTAACTTTTATCAGGTCAACCAAAATTAATCATTTTTCAAAAAACTTTGAAAAAAAGAGATTTAATTAGATTTCAAGAGAAAACACCGGATTTTTGTGCGCAGATAAATTCTATTGGTCAGAAATGGTCAGGTTTTTCTCTTGCAAACAGACAGGCAATCTTATATAATATAGACAAAGGTCAGGGAAGATCAGAAAAGAGATCTCCCCCCGAAGGAGGGAAACACAATGAAAATGTCCGATCTCATAGCCGATTTCATCGGCGAGATGTTGTCGGATAACGGCGGCGTTGCCGAGGTGCAGCGCAAAAGCCTGGCCGACCGGTTTTCGTGTGTACCCAGCCAGATCAACTATGTGATCGAGACCCGGTTCACCCCGGAACACGGCTATCTGGTCGAAAGCCAGCGCGGCGGCGGCGGTTACATCCGCATCATCCGTCTGATGGATGACAAGCAGCGCACGCTACTCGAGGCCGCACGCGGCATCGGCGGCCGCTTGAGCCAGAACGATGCAGCGCGGCTGACGCGCACACTGGTTTCGGCCGACCTGCTCAGCCAGCGCGAGGGGCAGCTGCTCCTGTCCGCCTGTTCGGACGGCGCACTGGCCGAAGTGGCCAAGGAACACCGCGACCGCTTGCGCGCCGCGATCTTCCGATGCGCGGTGATGGGCATTGCAACCACGTAACGCCCGCCGCGCCTCCCCACGCGGGAGCATGATTTTGTTATCACAATCCATCTTTTATATAGAGATTCTCGAAAGGAGTTTTGACTTATGAAATGCGAGAAATGCGGCAAGAATGAAGCGACGATGTATTATAAGGAAACCATAAACGGTGTTACCCGCGAGATGCACCTGTGCCCCGAGTGCGCACAGAAGGAAAACCTGGGCGGCGCGTTTGAAAACGCCTTCCAGTCCATGAACCACTTCTGGAGCGATCCGTTCCACTCCTTCCTGGGCGGCGGCTTTGGCAGCCTGTGGAACGATATGCTGGGCGCACCGGCAGCCACCATGCTGGGCACCGAACGCAAGTGCCCGACCTGCGGCATGACCGAGAGCGAACTGCGGCGCACCGGCCGCGTTGGCTGCCCGGACTGCTACAACACCTTTGCGGATATCTTAAACCCCTATGTGCAGAAGATCCACGGCGCCACGCGCCACATCGGCACCGCGCCGGCGGCGCCTGAACAGCCGAAGACCGATCCGATCGAAGATCTGAAGGCACAGCTTAAGACCGCAGTGGAAAACGAAGAATACGAGCAGGCAGCGCGCCTGCGCGATGAGATCCGCAGAATGGAGGGCGAACAGAAATGAGCATGTTTACGATTGAAGGCGGCTTCACCGATTTAGCGGTGTCTAGCCGCGTGCGCCTGGCCCGCAATCTGAAGGGGTATCCCTTCCGCCTGACCGAGGCGCAGCACACTGAGATCGCTGACAAGGTGTTTTCCGCCCTGCAAAACAACCCGACCATCGGGCCGGAGTTTGAAAAGAAACAGATCATCCCCCGCTCGACCGAGGCATCCCAGCTGGTCGAGGAGCACCTGATCTCGCCCGAACTCGCCCAGAACGGCGGCTGGCTGATCGTCTCCCGCGACGGCGGCGTGTCCATCATGATCGGCGAGGAAGACCACCTGCGTCTGCAGGTGATCGGCGCCGGTCTGTGCCCCAAGGAGTGCCTGCAAACCGCAGACCGCATTGCGGCGCTGATCGAAGCCACCCTGCCCTTTGCCTATGACGAGCGGCTGGGCTACCTGACCGCGTGTCCGACCAACGTCGGCACCGGCCTGCGCGCCTCGATCATGCTGCACCTGCCGCTGCTGACCGCAACCGGCGAGATGAGCCGCATGGTCGGCTATGCAGGCAGCCGTGGCTGCGCGGTGCGCGGCGCCTATGGCGAAGGCTCCAAGGCGGTCGGCGGGTTCTACCAGATCTCTAACCAGGTCACGCTGGGCGCTTCGGCGGCCGAGTTGACTGACCGGCTGGTCGAAACCGCAACCACCATCATCGACGCCGAGAAGAAAGCGCGTGAGCAGCTGCGCACCCAGAACGAGGACGGCCTGCGCGACCGCGTTTACCGCGCGGCAGGCACGCTGCGTTCGGCCTGGATGATCGAAACCGCAGAAGCCGTGCAGTGCATCTCGGATGTGCTGGTCGGCCTGCAGATGGGTATGCTGTCCGGCATCACCCCGCGCAAGCTGTATGAGCTTGAGCAGAACATCCGTCCGGCCATGCTGACCGGCGCGCCGCAGGAGCGCGACCGCAAGCGCGCTGCCATGCTGCGTGAAGCAGCGCAGAGCATCCGCTTTGCAGCATAAACCACAACACCGGCGGGCGCGTCTCCCGCGCCCCGGTGATCACCATATATTTTTACTTGCATTGTAACCTCTGAAAGGAGTGTTGACTTATGTTTTATCAGAACCGTTTTACCGAGCGCGCCCAGCAGGCGCTGGCAAAGGCCCAGGAAGCCGCAGGCTCGTTCGGACACAGCTATATCGGCTCGGAACACCTGCTGCTCGGCTTACTGCGTGAGGGCGGCGGTCCGGCCGCCAAAGCGCTGGCTGCTGCCGGCGTAACCGACGACGCACTGGTCAAGCAGATCGAAGATCTGTCCGGCCGCGGCACACCCGATGCTTCCGCCCCGCAGGGCATGACCCCGCGCACCAAGCGCATCATCGAGCTGTCTATCCGCGCCGCCGCGCAGATGGGTTCCGGCTATGTCGGCACCGAACATCTGCTGCTCGGCATCCTCAACGAGGGCCAGAACGTCGCGCTGACCGCGCTGGCCAACCTCAAGGTCACCCCGCAGATGCTGGTCGAGAAGCTTAACGAAGCCCTCGGCGGCCAGCAGAGCGGCACCGAGAACGGCGCGGCAGGCGGCGCAGGCGCCGCGGGCGATGCACTCAGCCAGTTTGGCCGCGACCTGACCGCCGCTGCCAAGGAAGGCAAGCTCGACCCTGTCATCGGCCGCTCGAAGGAAATCCAGCGTGTCATCCAGATTCTGTCCCGCCGCACCAAGAACAACCCGGCGCTGATCGGCGACCCCGGCGTCGGCAAGACCGCCATCGTCGAAGGTCTGGCGCAGAAGATCGTGGCCGGCGACGTGCCGGAAAACCTGAAGGGCAAGCGCGTGGTCGCGCTCGATTTGACCGGCATGATCGCGGGCACCAAGTACCGCGGCGAGTTCGAAGAGCGCATTAAGAAGGTCATCGAAGAGCTGACCCAGAACAAGGATACTATCCTGTTCATCGATGAGATGCACATGCTGATGGGCGCGGGCGCTGCCGAAGGTGCGGCCGACGCGGCCAACATCTTGAAGCCCGCCCTGTCCCGCGGCGAAGTGCAGGTCATCGGTGCTACCACGCTTGACGAATACCGCAAGAACATCGAAAAGGACGCGGCGCTCGAACGTCGTTTCCAGCCGGTGCAGGTCGACGAGCCGTCGCCTGAGGACGCTGTGCAGATCCTGAAGGGCCTGCGCGACCGCTATGAAGCGCATCACCGCATCAAGATCCCGGACGACGCGATCGAAGCGGCAGTCAAGATGTCCGTGCGCTATGTCACCGGCCGTTTCCTGCCGGATAAGGCAATCGACGTTATCGATGAAGCGTGCTCTCGCGTGCGCCTGTCCACACTGACCACCCCGCCCGACCTCAAGCAGATGGAGGATGAAATCGCCGCCATCGCTGCGAAGAAGGAAGAGGCTGTCAAGGGTCAGGACTACGAGAACGCCGCCAAGCTGCGCGACGAAGAGAAGGCAAAGCGCGATGCGCTCGAAGCCCGCAAGAAGGAATGGTCCGACCAGCAGAGCAAGGCGCACGGCGCAGTGACGCCGGACGACATCGCGGCTGTGATCTCGGGCTGGACCGGCGTGCCGGTTTCCCAGCTGACCGAGGACGAGGGCCAGCGCCTGCTGCACCTCGAGGATACGCTGCATAAGCGTGTCATCGGCCAGGATGAAGCGGTTACCGCGGTCGCCAAGGCGATCCGCCGCGGCCGTGTCGGCCTGCGCGACCCCAAGCGCCCGATCGGTTCGTTCCTGTTCCTTGGCCCGACCGGCGTAGGCAAGACCGAGCTGTCCAAGGCGCTGGCAGAGGCCATGTTCGGTGACGAAAACGCCATGATCCGCATTGATATGTCGGAATACATGGAAAAGCACGCGGTTTCCCGCATGATCGGTTCGCCTCCGGGCTATGTCGGCTATGATGAGGGCGGCCAGCTTTCCGAAAAGGTACGCCGCCATCCGTATTCGGTCGTGCTGTTCGACGAGATCGAAAAGGCGCACCCGGATGTGTTCAACATCCTGCTGCAAATCCTGGAGGACGGCGTGCTGACCGACGGCCAGGGCCGCCATGTGGACTTCAAGAACACCATCATCATCATGACGTCCAACATCGGCGCGCAGAAGATCACCGGCAACAGCCGCAAGTCGCTTGGCTTTGCGGCCGATAACGAGGCCAGCGAGGCAGAGCGCACCTTTGAGCAGATCAAGGAAGAGGTTATGAGCGAACTGAAGAACGCGGTTCGTCCGGAATTCCTCAACCGTATTGACGACATCATCGTGTTCAACCGTCTGAACGAAGACGAGATCGCACAGATCGCCGACAACATGCTGCGTCAGGTTGCGGCCCGTATGCAGGACATGGAAATCACCATGGACTGGACCGAGGCTGCCAAGAAGCACCTGGCCAAGGCTGGTTTTGACCCGGTCTACGGCGCGCGTCCGTTGCGCCGCGCGGTCACGAATGAGGTCGAGGACCTTGTCGCCGAGGAATCCCTCGAGGGCAAGATCAAGGCCGGCCAGCACGTCACGCTGGACGAGGCGGACGGCAAGCTCGTCCTGCATCCGGCGGATGATGCAGCGCAGCCCGCTGTGGCGAATGAAACCAACGAATAAGCCAATCCTTTCGTGAAAAGGGGACGCGGCCATACGGCCGCGCCCCCTTTTGCTTTTCCCCCAATGACTCCGGGGTGTAAGAAAGAGCCTGTCCAAAATCGGACAGGCTCTTTTTGTTTTTGGAGTAACCGGGCGCGAAGATGCGCCGGTATTTCGCGGTCAAAAACTTACTTGGAAGCCTTGGCAGCGCGGATCGCGTCGATCATCATCGGAACAACCTTGAACAGGTCGCCGCAGATGCCGTAGTCCGCTACGTCGAAGATCGGCGCAGAATCGGACTTGTTGACCGCTACGATGCACTCGGAATCCTGCATGCCAGCCTTATGCTGGATCGCACCGGAGATGCCCAGTGCAACATACAGCTTCGGATGTACGGTCTTGCCGGTCTGGCCTACCTGATGGTCAGCGGTCAGCCAGCCGGAGTCGATCGCTGCACGGCTGCCGCCGACAACGCCGCCGAACTCAGCTGCCAGCTCTTCCGCCAGCTTGATGCCGGTCTCAACATCCTTGGAGATGCCGCGGCCGACGGAAACGACAACGTCAGCGCCGGTCAGGTCGACCAGCTCCTTCGCCTCCTTGACAACCTCGAGCACCTTGGTCTCGATGTCGTCCGCGGTCAGCGCGATGTCGAGCTTCTCGATCTGGACAGCGTTTGCCTTTGCCTCATTGTATTCGCCCTTCTTCAGAACGCCCGGACGGACGGTCGCCATCTGCGGACGGAAACGCGGGCAGATGATGGTCGCCATCAGGTGGCCGCCGAATGCCGGACGGGTCATCTTCAGGTTGCGGTCTGCGCGGTCGAGCGCGTCGATCTGCGCCTCCGGCAGGGTGGATGCTTCCTTGAGGAATGCAGCGTACTTCTCAACGTCAACGTCGAGGTGCGTGCAGTCCGCGGTCAGGCCGGTGTGCAGACGGGCTGCGCAGCGCGGGCCCAGGTCGCGGCCGATGTTGGTCGCCGCGATCAGCAGGATCTCCGGCTTCTTGGCGATAACCGTATCGCAGATCACCTTCGCGTAAGCGTCGGTGGTGTAAGTCTCGAGCAGGTCGTCCTCAGCAACCAGGACCTTGTCCGCGCCGTAAGCGCCCAGCTCCTTGGCCATCGCGTCGCCTACGCCCTTGCCGCCCAGCAGCAGGCCGCAGACCTCGGTGCCCATGTCGTCCGCCAGCTTGCGCGCCTCGCTGATCAGCTCCAGCACGGTCGGCTGCAGCTTGCCCTGACGCTGCTCACAAAATACCCATACGCCGCTGAAATCGGCGAGGTTGGTGTTATTGAAATCAGCCATTGTTCAGTTTTCTCCTTTCGATCAGATGATGTGCTTCTTGAGCAGCTCGGCAGCCAGCTCAGCGCAGGTGTTCTTGTCCGCGCCTTCGAGCATGCGGCCCTTGCCCTTCTGCGGGGGCGTAAAGCTCTTGAAGATATTGGTGGGAGAACCCTTCAGGCCGATGGTGGTGGGATCGATCAGCGGATCATCCTTCAGGGTGTTGTAGTCATAAACCTCAACCGGCTTGGAGTAGCAGTCCATGATGCCGCCGAGGGACATGTAACGGGGTGCGTTGAGCTCCTTGATGCAGGTCAGCAGGCAGGGAGTCTTGCACTGGATGGTCATATAGCCGTCCTCGAGCATACGCTTAACGGTGACGGTGTTGCCTTCCTTCTTGATGTCAGCCGCGTAGGAGATCTGCGGGATGCCCAGCTTCTCAGCGATCTGGGAGCCAACCTGCGCGGTGTCGCCGTCGATTGCCTGACGGCCGCAGAATACGATATCGTCATCCTCAAGGCCGACCTTCTTAACAGCCGCCGCGAGAATCTGGGAGGTAGCGAAGGTGTCCGAACCGCCGAACTCACGAGCGGAAACCAGAACAGCCTCGTCCGCGCCGCGGGCGAGCAGCTCGCGGAGCATGCCTTCTGCCGGAGCAGGGCCCATGGTGATAACAACAACCTTGCAGCCGGTTGCGTCCTTGAGCTGCAGAGCAGCCTCAACCGCGTTGAGGTCATCCGGGTTGGTGATGGTTTCCATGGATGCACGGTTCAGGGTGCCGTCGGGATTGACTGCGACCTTACCGGAGGTATCCGGAACCTGCTTTACACAAACAATTGCCTTCATAGTTCAGTTTTCCTCCTTATCCTTAGCGCAGTACCTGACCGGCGATGACCATTCTCTGAACCTGAGAAGTGCCCTCGTAGATCTCGGTGATCTTGGCGTCGCGCATCATGCGCTCCATCGGGTACTCACGGATGTAACCGTAGCCGCCGTAGATCTGCACGCACTTGGTGGTGACGTCCATAGCGGTCTCGGAAGCGTACAGCTTGGCCATTGCAGCTTCCTTGGTGAACGGCAGGCCGACATCGTGGTTGAACGCCGCGCGGCGAACCAGCAGACGGGCAGCGTCGATCTTGGTGTACATATCGGCTACCATCCACTGCAGGCCCTGGAACTTGTCCAGCGTCTTGCCGAACTGCACGCGCTCCTTCATGTACTGGATCGCCTTGTCCAGCGCGCCCTGTGCAATGCCGAGTGCCTGGGAAGCGATGCCGATACGGCCGCCGTCCAGGGTCATCATAGCGATCTTGAAGCCGCCGTTCTCCTTGCCCAGCAGACGGTCTGCCGGCAGATGAACGTCCTCAAAGATCAGCTCAGCGGTCTGAGAGCCGCGGATGCCCATCTTGTGCTCGATCTTGCCAATGGAGAAGCCCGGATCGTTCTTGTCAACGATGAAGGCGGAAATGCCCTTGTTGCCCTTGGACTTATCGGTCATGGCAAAAATAACGTAAGTGTCCGCGCGGCCGCCGCCGGTGATGAACACCTTGGTGCCGTTGAGGATATAGGAGCCGTCCTCCTGCTTGACAGCCATGGTCTGCTGTGCAGCGGAGTCAGTGCCCGCGTTAGGCTCGGTCAGACCGAATGCGCCGATCTTCGCGCCCTCATGGGGCTCGATGAGCGGGCGGAGCCACTTTTCCTTCTGCTCCTCGGTGCCGAACGCGTAGATCGGCCAAGCGCCCAGCGTGCCATGCGCGGACATAATGCCGCCGGTGGTCGCGCAAACGCGGCTCATCTCTTCGATCGCGATCGAATAGCAGATGTAGTTGCCGCCGGAACCGCCGACTTCCTTCGGGAACTGAATGCCCATCAGGCCGTACTTCATCAGCTTCTGGACGGTCTCTTCCGGATAGCGCTCCTGCTCGTCGATCTCCGCTGCGAGCGGCTCTACTTCGTTGAGCGCGAACTCACGGCACATCTTCTGGAACAGTGCTTCTTCTTTTGTAAGCCTAAAATCCATGCCATATACCTCCCAAAAATTATTCTCAGGTGTACAGAAAAACACGACGCCGGCCACATTTGGACCCAAAGCGCCGCGCCCATGCGGACACCCTACTTTGGAGCATGTCTATTTCTATTATACCGTCTGCCGGGAATATGTCAAGGATTTAACAGACTTTTGCGAGAGAATTTCCGCGTGCTTTTTTTGTGCTTTTTTCATCACGCTGCCGTGCTGATACGCTATGTGAAAAACGCGCAGTCTTTTCCATTTTGTAATCACTTTTTGCGCAATCGGACGCATATTTCCGCCCTGCCGCGCATAAAAACAGGAAAGGCAACCAGCTAAAGGAGGAAACGCCTATGTGTGGAATCGGCGGGTTCGTCGATTATGAACGCGACGCCCGGACCTTCCGGTCGACCGCCCGGCGCATGCAGCGCACGCTCACCCCGCGCGGGCCGGATGCGGCGGGCGAATACTGCGACAGCGCGGCGCTGCTCGTCCACCGCCGCCTGATCGTGATCGACCCGGACGGCGGCGGACAGCCCATGTATGCGCCGGATGGTAATACTATCCTTATATATAACGGAGAGTTATATAATACCGAGGAACTCCGCCGCGACCTGCGCGCACGCGGCCATCAGTTCACCGGCCACTCGGATACCGAGGTGCTGCTGCACGCCTTCCTCGAGTGGGATACCGGCGCCTTTGCCCGGCTCAACGGCATTTTTGCGTTTGCGATCTGGCAGAAGGCCGAGCGGCGGCTGGTGCTCTGCCGCGATCGGCTGGGCGTCAAGCCGCTGTTTTTCGCGCGCACGCACGGCGGGCTGGTGTTCGGCTCGACGATCGGCACCGTGCTGTGCCATCCCGCGGTCGAGCCCGAAGTGGACGAAGACGGCCTGCGCGCCGTGCTGCTGCTCGGCCCGGCGCGGCCGCCGGCCGCGGGCGTATTCCGGCAAATCCAGTCCCTTCTGCCCGGCCACTGGGCCGAGCTGACCCCAGAGCGCTATACCGACCGGGCCTACTGGCAGCTCGAGGCCCACGAGCACGAAGACGACCTTCCTACTACCATCGCGCGCACCCATGAGCTGATCTGCGACGCGGCGCAGCGCCAGCTGGTGAGCGACGTGCCGCTCTCCTGCTTCCTGTCCGGCGGCCTGGACTCGTCCATCCTGTCCATGCTCGCGGCCAGAGACTACGCCGCGCGCGGCGAAACGCTGCGCACCTGGTCGGTCGATTACCGGGACAACGATAAATATTTTACAAAAAGTAATTTTCAGCCTAATAGCGACAATGAGTATATTCAGCTCATGGTCGACGCCCTGCACACCGACCACCGCAATATCGTCATCGAGCCGGACGCCCTGTGCGCCGCCCTGCTGCCCGCCACCGACGCGCGCGATCTGCCCGGCATGGCGGATGTGGACTCCTCGCTGCTGCTGTTCTGCGCAGAGGTCAAAAAGGGTGCGACCGTGTGCCTGTCCGGCGAATGCGCCGACGAGCTGTTCGGCGGCTATCCCTGGTATCACCGCGAGGAGATCCTGTTCGAGGACACCTTCCCCTGGTCGCGGTCGGTCGATCTGCGGCTCAGCCTGCTTGCGCCGGGCGTGGTGCAGCACGGCGCGGAATTTGTGCGCGCGCACTATCTCGACACCTGCCGCCGTGCGCAAAAGCTGCCCTCGGACAGCAAAAAGGACGCGCGCATGCGTGAGATGTTCGTGCTCAACCTGGACTGGTTTATGGCAACCTTGCTCGACCGCAAGGACCGCATGAGTATGTATTCCGGGCTTGAGGTGCGCGTGCCGTTTTGCGACCACCGCATTGTGGAATACGCCTACAATATGCCCTGGGCGTTCAAGGCGCTGGACGGACGCGAGAAAGGCATTGTGCGCAAGGCGTTCGAGCACGAGCTGCCCGAGGACATTGTGTGGCGCAAAAAGAGCCCCTACCCTAAAACCTTCCACCCGGTATACACCAAGCTGTGTGCGGACTATGTGCGGCGCATCTTCGCGGACCCGGATTCCGTCGCGTCCCGCCTGTTCAACCACGCGGCGGTCGAGGCGCTCATGGAACAGCCGGAAAGCCTGACCGAGCCGTGGTACGGCCAGCTCATGCGCACCCCGCAGATTTTCGCCTATATCATCCAGATCGACCGGTGGTTCAAACAGTACAAGGTGCGGCTGGTCTAAGGGCAAAATAAACGGCGGCCGAAGCCGCCGTTTATTGCCAGTATCCGGTTTTACGCAAACAGTTCCGCCAGCGTGTTGATAATCAGCTGGTGGTCATCCCGGTGGTCGGGCATGCCCGACACACAGATCGAGCCGATCACGCCCGTGCCGCGCAGGCGGATCGGGAACCCGCCGCCGCCCGCAGCATAATCATGCGCCGGAAGCTTGCGGTCCTCCATGGTCTCGCCGTTTTCCTCGAGCCAGGCGAGAAAACGCAGCGAGGACATATGCATCAGATCGACCGTGCGGCGCTTGCGCTGCAGCCACAGCTCGCTGTCCGGCATCGCGCCGTCCGGAAAGTAACGGAACACGGTCAGGCCATTGACCGTGATCTCGATCGCGACCGGGATGGGCTGCTTGCCCGCGTTTTCGTTCAGTTTCAGGCCAAGTGCGAGCGCGTCCGCCCGCGAAAAATGGTCAAACTGGAATTTTTCTTCCTGCTCCTCGCACATGGCGAGCATGGTTTTGCTGTCCTGCATAGCGGTTCCCTGCCTTTCGCAAATTCTAAGGCCATTATAATCCATCCCACGCTGTTTTGACAAGGAGGTTTTGCCCCATGCCCGATTCTGCCGAAGGCAGCACAGCCGTGCTGCGCGTGGTCGTCACGACCGCGCTGGGCGCGCTCCCGCTCGAGGGCGCGTCGGTCACCGTATCCACCGCGGCGGACGGCGCGGGCGCGCGCACCCTGCTCTACGCGGTGCGCACGGACGCGGGCGGCATGACGCCGCCGCTGACCCTTTCCACCCCGCCGCTTGCGGCCTCGCTTTCCCCAGACAGCGGCCCGCCCTACACGGTCTATACGGTCGAGGCCGCGTATCCGGGCTACACCCCGCTCGCCGCCCTGCACGTGACCATGTTTCCCGGCATCCCGGCCGTGCTGCCCGTGGCGCTCACCCCACTGGAGGAAAACCAGCCCGCCGCACAAACCGACCTGACCGCCACCGGTGCACCGCAGGCGCTCTATCAAACCGCGCCCGGAGAGGAGGAATGAACCCGTGCCTGCATCCCCTGTCGTCATCCCGGAGACCATCACCGTGCACCTGGGCGTGCCCTCGGCCAACGCGCAAAATCTCACCGTGCCCTTTGCGGACTACATCAAAAACGTGGCCTCGTCCGAAATCTACCCCACCTGGCCCGAGCAGGCCATCCGTGCAAACATCTATGCGCAGGTCTCCTATGTGCTCAACCGCGTGTTCACCGAGTGGTATCGCGCGCAGGGCTATGACTTTGACATCACCAATTCCACCCGCTATGACCAGTCCTTTGTGCCCGGGCGGGATATTTTCGAGAACATCTCGGACATTGTTGACGATATGTTCAACGACTATCTGACCCGCGGCGCGGCCATCGAGCCGCTGTTTGCCCAATACTGCAACGGCACGACCACCGTATGCCCGGGCGGGCTCAGCCAGTGGGGCACGGTCCCGCTCGCCGAGCAGGGCATGAGCGCGGAGGAGATCGTGCGCTATTTTTACGGCGACGACGTAAACTTTGTCCGCAACGCGCCGATCGCACCCAACCTCGGCGGCTCGTGGCCGGGCGAGACCTTGCGCCTGGGCGACGTGTCCGAGGAGGTGCGCATCATCCAGAACCGCCTCAACCGCATCTCGGCCAATTTCCCGAACATCCCCAAGATCTACCCCGTGGACGGCATTTTTGACGCGGACACCGAGCGCGCGGTGCGCGCCTTCCAGCAGCAGTTCAACCTGACCGCGGACGGCATTGTCGGCCGCGCGACCTGGTACCGCATCGCGTTCATCTACAACAACGTCAAGCGCCTCTCCGAGCTGGACAGCGAGGGCCTGCTGCTCGAGGACGTGTCCCGCCAGTTCCCGGAAGAGCTGCGCGAGGGTGCGTCCGGCCCGGGCGTGCAGCTTCTGCAATACTTTCTTGCCATCGTGGGCGAATACTACGACCAGCTGCCCCGCTGGCAGCCCACGCAGATCGACGGCATCTTCGGCCCGCAGACGCGCGAGGCGGTCGCGGCCTATCAGCGCCTGCTCGGCCTGCCCGAAACCGGCGTGGTCGACCGCGCCACCTGGAACGAGCTGGTCTCCACCTATCAGTCCGTGCTTGCGGTACGGCCCACACAGGAGTGGCTGGCCGAGGCGGTCGGCTTCCCGGATATTTTCCTGGTCGAGGGCATGCGCGGCGAGGCCGTGCGCGAGGCCCAGCAGCTGATCAACGTGATTGCGCGCGGCAACCCGCAGGTGCCCACCGTGGCGGTGGACGGCATTTTCGGCAGCGCGACGCTGGGCGCGGTCTCGGTCATCCAGTCGCTGCTCGGCCTGCCCGCGACCGGCGCGATCGGCCCGCTGACCTGGGAGGGCATGGCCCAGCTCGCGCGCGACGTGCTCGCGTCTGCGCAGACCAGCGAGGGGCAGTATCCGGGCTACGCGGTCGGAGAGGGGGCTGCCATATAATATGTATACCGACCAGCAGCTACAAAACCACATTTTCGATCTGCAAACCTTTTTGCGCCGCATCCAGCGCAGCCAGGGCCACATCCAGCCGCTCGTGCCGGACGGCATTTTCGGCGCGGAGACCGCCGCCGCCGTGCGCGATTTCCAGCGGCAGAACAGCCTGCCCGTGACCGGCACAGCGGATTTCGACACCTGGGACGCGGTCTACCGCGCCTACCTTGTCCTGCGCACGGGAGATGAGACGCCGCAGGCCGTGTCCTTTTTCCCCGCGGGCGCGGACGCCGCGCTCCGTCCCGGGGACAAGGGCGCCTCCGTGTTCGCGCTCCAGCTGCTGCTGGGCGCGGCGCTGCCACACTTCCCGGACACCATCCCGGTTCCGCTGACCGGCACCTATGATGCGGACACCACCGCGGGCGTGCGGCGCGCGCAGGCGGTGTTCCTGCTGCCGCAGACCGGCGAGACCGACCGCGCCACCTGGGAGGCGCTCGCCCTGTTCCACAACAGCCTGTTCGGCCGCACGCCGCTCGCCTGGCTCGCGGCCGAGCCATGAGGGTGCAAAAAAGGACGATCCGCGTTGGATCGTCCTTTTTTCTGTGTCAAATATGGCATTACTGCGCGGTCTCAGCAGCCGCATCCGCGGTATCCGCGGTTTCGGTCGTGCCTGCGGTGTCATCTGCCGTATCGGCAGTATCCGCCGCTGCGTCCTCCGACGCATCCGTGCTACTGTCCGTGCCAGCCTCATCCTCGACCGCCTGCGCCGCCTGCTCGATCGCGTCCTGCTCATTCAGGACCTCCTGCACCTCAGCGGGCAGGTAATCGCGCACGTTCTGGTAGGTGATCTCGTCATAGACTTCGGTCGTCTGCACGTCCGCCTCGCTCATCCACTGCTGCAGCAGCGTGTCCATGGTGGCGCCCATGGTGGAGGTCAGCTCGTCGCGGTAGTACTCGAGCTGGGCTTCATAGTCCAGCGGGATACGCTTGATGATGTGGAAGCCCGCGGTGGTCTCGACCAAGCCGGAAACCTCGCCTTCCTGCAGCTCGATCGCCGCCTCATAGAAGGGCTCGAGCATCTGGCCTTCGACGAACACATAGCCGTTCGGGTAGCTTGCGAGGCCCGGGTCCTCGCTGACCTCGTTCATCACGTCCTCAAAGTTCTCGCCCGCATTCAGGCGGTCGAGCACCTCCTGCGCCATGGCCTTGGCCTCTTCCTCGGTGCGGGTTTCGCCCGTGGTCGGGTCGGTCAGCGAGATCAGGATATGCTCAGCTGCAATCGCGTCCGGATAGGTCTCCTCAAACTCGGCGATCAGCTCCTCGTCCGTCGGCAGGTTGACGCCGTTTTCGCCGTAGTAGTATTCATCCAGCGCACGGTAGCACGCGCTGCTGTACATCATGTTGGAGTAAGTATCCGGCGTAAAGCCCATGCCCGCCAGCACCTGCGTATAGGTCTCTTCGCCGCCGACCGACTCGATCGTGCTTTCCAGCTGCTGCTGCAGTTCCTTCTGCTCGTTGTAGCTGATCTGCAGACCGGCCTCGTCAAAGTGCTGCAGCACAACGTGGGTGGAAACCACCTGATTATACGCCGCGTCCTGCACCATCTGCATCATCGCGCCGCCGGTTTCCTCGTCGCTCCAGATGTCGGTCATGCCGAACTGGGCATACATCTGCTCGTAGTACAGCATGTAGTTATACAGCATGGCTGCATATTCATCCGCGCGCACCTCGTCGCCGTTAACCGTCATGACGACCGGCGCGTCGCTCTGCACGTTCTTATAGTGGATGGTCGTGCTGTTGATGCCCCAGAGCGTGCCGCCCACAGAGACTGCCACCATCACAACCAGCGCGACAATGCGCTGAACCATTTTACTCATGTTCCGATTCTCCTTGCAAGTGAAAGATTCAAACAGACTTTAATCAGTATAGCACTTTTTCCAGCCTGACACAAGGAAAATCACAAAATCGTCACAAACCGTCCGTATCCCGCCCGCCATCCGGGCCGAAGGCGCTGTACAGCCCCCAGAAGCTGCTGTGTGCGCCGCTCAGCCTATTGTAGGGCAGGGCGACAGGCCAGGTGCGGTGGTAATAATCCAGCATGGTGTTGCCATTGACCTGCCCGGCTGCGCTGATATCCGGCAGCTGCAGGATAAACAGCACATAACCGCGCTGGTTTTCCGCCCCAAAGGGATAGCTGACCGTGCCTGTGATACGCAGTTCGTCCTGCTCGCCGAACAGCCAGCTGGTGGTGGTCACCTCACCGGCTTCCAGCTTCGGCAGCGGCGCGGTGCGGGTCTGCCCGTCCATGTCAAACAGCAGCGCGCCGCCGGTCAGGTCCGTCACGCTGGCGCTGTACTGCTGCCAGCCCAGTGAGATCGCATCGTTCCAGTAAGCGCTGTCCATCTGCCAGTCAAAATAGTTGAGCACCGCCATGCGGCTGTCCGGCAGCTCGATATAGAAGATTGCAGCGCGCATCCGCTGCGTGCCAGGCGGCGTTTCCGCCGCGGTTGTATTCGCCCACCACGGGCGGAACTCCATGGTTTCCTCCTGCACGTCCACGCGCCGCGCCCCTTCGAGCGCGCGGACGTGTTCATCCGACAAGTCCGCGAGCACCTCTTCCGGCATGCCGAGGCCGGCAAGCTGCTGCCGGATGGCGGTTTCGCCCGGCGCGGGCAGGGGCGCGGCGTCCAGCCGCGGATGGTTGACCACCGTGCTTGCCAGTAGCACAAGCGCAAAGCAGCCCAGCACATAGCCCCAGCCCAGCCGCGCGCTGCTCACGCGCACGGGCGCATCGGTCAGGCAGTAGCCCGCGCCGCCCAGCGAACTGCCCACGCGCAGCAGAGAGCGGGTGATCAGCATAAACGCAATGAGCATCGGTACGACCGCAAGCCAGCTCTGCGCGAGCGGCGAGAGCGCCAGCACGGCGATCAGCACCTGCCAGATCACCGCGCTGCGCAGCGGGTCGCCCTGCGGCTCGACCTCTGCGCGGCGGCACACCTCCCGCAGCCCCGCGCGCAACGCAAGCAACCGGACAATCTGCACCGCCATCACCGCCAAGCCGAGCGCATAGGCCGGCAGACCCGTGAACTGCCACGGGGTGGCGGCCAGCACAAGCCACAGCGCGGTCCACGCCATATCCGCGCAGGACAGCACCCACGCCAGCCGGAACGCCGGTCCGCTGCGCCGCAGCGTGCGCAAGCCCAGATATTGCAGCACCGTGCCGAACACGGGCAGCAGGTATTGCAGCCACAGGAAGTTGAGCGTGATGCTGGTCAGCGCCATGCCCCACGCGATCCGGCGGATGGGCGTGCGCCATGGGTTGACCTGCTCCACTGCGCCCGTGCCGGGCACAATGCCGGACAGTCCGCGCGCGATCTGCTCGTCAAAACGATCCTGTTCCGGTCCGGTCATAGCGCGTCACCTCCCAACGCCTTGCGCAGGCGGCGGCGCAGACGATACAGCCGTCCCTCGACCGCCCGCTCGGTCAGCCCCAGTTCCGCCGCGATCTGTGCGGTGGATTGCAGATAGTAATACTTGCGGTAAAACAGCACCCGGTCGGACGCGGACAGGGTGTCCACCGCCTGTCTCAGCTGTTCGGCGCGCTCGCGGCGCAGCACCTCGTCCTCGGGCGAGGGCGCGGCGCCGTCCGTTTCCTCCCAGCGCTGGTCGGGCGGGCGCCGCTGCCGCAGACGATCGACCGCCGCGTTGCGCGCCACCGCGGTCAGCCACGCGGCGAGCGTGCCCCGTGCCGGGTCGAAGCCCGCAAACCGTTCCCACACGCGCAGGTATACATCGCTGATACATTCCTCGGCATCCCGTGCGTCGTGCAGGATGCCGCGCACGATGTAGCGCACCATGCTGTCGTACTGCTGCTGGAGCAGCGTGATGCCCTCCGCGTCGCCCGCGGAAAGCAGCGCCAGTATCCTGTCGTCCATGCCGCCGCCCCCTTTCTCTGTCCTTCTTTACCTTTTATTACGGATATTTTCCGTCTATCCCACGCGCTGTCATCGGATTGATCGAGTAGGAGGCCACCCATTAATTGAGTAGCCGTCCTCTCACACCACCGTGCGTACCGTTCGGTACACGGCGGTTCAATCGCATAAGTGCAGTTTGCGAATTTGCTCGTACTGTGCCGGAAAGTCGTAATATCCGGCCAGTGCGAGCTTTTCGTTTGTAACAGAGCGGTTAAGGATTGCACTTCCGGCCACTCTCCAGTAGCCCAGGCGGGTATTCCCCCACTGGTAAGCCTGCCACGATGGGATGCCTAACTTCTTTAGGTTCTGCACCCTGGTTGTCGAGCGACACTTTCTAGTAACCGCAAACATCACTTTATAATCGCCAGCTTTTCCAGAAAAAAAGCATAATCAC